>NZ_JSBN01000016.1 GCF_000797515.1 Sphingomonas sp. Ant H11 | reverse complement strand
TGGCGCGGCGGCTTTGGCGGGGGGCGGGGGTGGCCGTGGTGCGCCGGGCGGCCGTCTGCAATTCGCGCTCTACCATACGTGGCATTTCACCGATCGCGTGCTGGTGCAGCAGGGTGGCCCGTCGCTCGATTTGTTGCGCGGCGATGCGATCGGCGGCAGCGGCGGTCAGCCTCGCCACGAACTGGAAGGGCAGGCCGGTTACAGCAATAACGGCATCGGCGTGCGTCTGTCGGCGAATTGGCAGAGTGCCACCAACGTCAATGGCGGCACCGCCGCCAATCCGCAGGACTTGCATTTTTCGGATCTGGCGACCGTCAGCCTGCGTCTGTTCGGCGATCTCGGGCAGCGGCTTGAGCTGGTCAAGAAGCACCCCTGGATGCGGGGAATGCGCGTCGCGGTCGCCTTCGACAACATCTTCGATTCGCGCCAGCGCGTGACCGATTCGAATGGCACGACGCCGGTCGCCTATCAGCCCGATTATCTCAACCCGCTGGGGCGGACGGTGCGGGTGTCGATCCGCAAGCTGTTCTTCTAAAGGTCGATAGCGGCCATGCTTTTCTGGCATGGCGGCTGAACGGCGCGGGCGGTTGACGCGCGGGGCGGTGGCCGTAAGTGAGGACGCACGTTTCCAGGAGTGTCCGCCATGAAGACCCGCGCCGCCGTCGCCTTTGAAGCCAAGAAGCCGCTCGAAATCGTCGAACTGGATCTGGAGGGGCCGAAGGCGGGCGAAGTGCTGGTCGAGATTATGGCGACCGGCATTTGCCATACCGATGCCTATACGCTCGACGGGCTCGACAGCGAGGGCCTGTTCCCCAGCGTGCTGGGGCATGAAGGTGCTGGCATCGTGCGCGAAGTCGGTGCGGGGGTCACCTCGGTCAAGCCGGGCGACCATGTCATCCCGCTCTACACCCCCGAATGCCGCCAGTGTAAATCGTGCCTCAGCGGCAAGACCAACCTGTGCACCGCGATCCGCGCGACGCAAGGGAAAGGGCTGATGCCCGACGGCACGACGCGGTTCAGCTATAAGGGCCAGCCGATCTTCCACTATATGGGCTGCTCGACCTTTTCGAATTTCACGGTGCTGCCCGAGATCGCTGTCGCCAAGATCCGCGAGGACGCGCCGTTCAAGACCAGTTGCTATGTTGGCTGCGGCGTGACGACGGGGTGTTGGCGCGGTGGTCAACACCGCCAAGGTGCAGGTCGGCGACAATGTCATCGTGTTCGGTCTGGGCGGGATCGGGCTCAACGTGCTGCAGGGCGCGCGGATGGCGGGCGCAAGCATGATCGTCGGCGTCGACATCAACCCCGACCGCGAGGAATGGGGCCGCAAGTTCGGCATGACGCATTTCGTCAACCCGAAGGATGTGGGCGACCTGGTCGCGCACCTCGTCGCGCTGACCGATGGCGGCGCGGATTATACTTTCGATTGCACCGGCAACACGACCGTGATGCGCCAGGCGCTGGAAGCGTGCCATCGTGGCTGGGGCACCTCGATCATCATTGGCGTGGCCGAGGCGGGCAAGGAAATCAGCACGCGCCCGTTCCAGCTCGTTACCGGGCGCAACTGGCGCGGGACCGCGTTTGGCGGGGCCAAGGGGCGCACCGATGTGCCCAAGATCGTCGACTGGTATATGAACGGCAAGATCGAGATCGACCCGATGATCACGCATGTCCTCTCGCTTGAGGAGATCAACAAGGGGTTCGATTTGATGCACGCAGGCGAGAGCATCCGCAGCGTGGTGGTGTATTGAGCGCCTTGCGCCTCCCCCCGTTGGGGAGGCGCAGCGGTTATTGCCGCGCCCGCAGGGTAACACCGATGACGCGCGGGTCGCTGGGAGTGCCGAGGATCAGGCCGGAATTGCCCGCCTGGATCGTCAGATTCTGGATGTAATTGGCGTTGAACAGGTTGCGCACGAACAGCGCGACTTCGAGCCCGCTTTTGCTGCGCAAGCCGAGGCTGGCGTTGGTGACGTTATAGCCGTCGATCAACGTGTATTTCGACAGGCTGGGGTCGCCATAATAGCTGGTGCGCCAGCTTGAATCGGCGTGCAGGATCAGCGCGGCGCTGCCCACCGGCAGCGTGTAGTCGCCGCCGATCGTGGTCGACCATTTCGGAAGTCCGGCGAGCGGACGACCAGTCAGGTTGCACGCCGTGGTCGCGGCGGTCTGCACCTCAAGCGGGCAGGGGCCAGCGGGATAGTTCGCATACGTGCCATGTGCATAAGCGACGTTGCCGCGCAGTTGAAAGGCGCGGGTGACGTTGGCGGTAACATCGGCCTCGAAGCCCTTCACCGTCACCTTGGGAATGTTGGAAAGGTAACCGCGCAGCGCCACGGTTTGCGAACTGTCGACGATCGTCGCCTGAAAATCGCGGACATCGGTGTAATAGCCTGCGAGATTCGCCACCAACCGGCGGTCGAACAGCGCCGCCTTGATCCCGCCTTCATAGGTGGTGTTGAGCTCGGGCCGGATTACGGCGGTGGTCAGCACCGGCTGGTTGGCGGTGTTGAGCGGCAGACCCGACAAGTTGATCCCGCCCGATTTGAAGCCACGCGCATATCCGCCATAGAGCATCACGGTGTCGGTCGCCTGCCAGGCGAGATTGGCGCGGCCGGACACGTTGCTCTCGCGGTCATGCGCGACATAGCTTTGCGGGCGCAGCACGCCGAGCCGCGCGTTGAGCAGCGTCGTATTGGTCGTGGCGGGGCCGCCGAACACGGTGGTGTCGTACGTACCGTCCTTAATTTCATAGGTGTGGCGCAGGCCGCCGGTCAGGGTAAGGCGCGGCAGGATCTTGTAGTTGAGCTCGGCAAAGGCGGCATAGCTATCTTCCTTCAGCCGGGTGTGGCCGTCCGTGCCATAGCCGTCGAGCAAATTGGCGGGCACCGCGACGGCGGGCGTGCCGGTGGTCTGGCCGATCAGATAATAAGCCGCCGCCGGGCCGTAGATGCTGATCGGCTCTCCCGTGATTTTCTGGTCGAAGAAATACAGGCCAGCGACATAGCCGAGCCGATGCTCGCCATTCGAGGCGAGCCGCAGTTCCTGGCTATATTGATCCTGGCGCGACGGGATGTGCTGGCTGAGCTGGACCGGGATGCCGGTATAATCACGGTCATTGGCGGCATCCCAGTTCCAGAAGCGCCACGCGCTGACCGAGGTGAGAGTTGCGAAACCGACATTCCAGTCGGCAATCGCCGAGACGCCGCCTTCATTGGTGTTCACGCCCAAGGCTGCGTCGATATCGGTGACGCGGTCATACGGGTTGGTGCTGGGCGGGGTGTAGTTGAACAGCGCCGCCAGCGCCGGATATTGCCGGGAAGGGGCCCGCAGGCTCTGGCCGACGCGCAGATAGACCTGGGTGCAGCATTCGCTTTCGAAATTGGTGAAATCGCCGGTCACGCGGAGCTGGAAATCGGCGGTCGGCTTGAACAGAATTTGCGCGCGCACCGCCTGATTGCCGATGCCGTTTTCCTTGGCACCGGTGCGGACATTGTCGATCACGCCGTCGCGCCGCGTGACCAGTCCCGACAGGCGGAAGGCGACGGTATCGCCGATCAGCGGCCCCGAGGCGGAGGCCTTGGCCTGGACGAAGTTGTAGCTGCCAACCGACAGCTCTTCGCTCGCTTCTGGGGTGAAGGTCGGCGCGCGGGTGGTGATGGCGATTGCGCCAGCAGTGGTGTTCTTGCCGAACAGCGTGCCCTGCGGCCCGCGCAGCACCTCGATCTGCTGAATATCCGAGAAATCGAACGCGGCGGTGGCGGGGCGGGCGTGATAGACTTGGTCGACATAGAAGCCGACGCCGGGTTCCAGCCCGTCATTGGCCTGGCTGACCGCGACCACGCTGCTGCCGAGGCGCGGATGGTGAAGGCGGTGTTGCGCGGGTTGGCGGAACTGTAGTTGAGCGCGGGGACCAGCAAGCTCAACTGGCTGGTGTTGACGGTGTAGGACCGGTCGAGCAGCGCGCCGCCCACCACCGACACGGCGAGCGGCACCTTTTCGAGATCCTCCGCCCGCTGGCGCGCGGTGACGACGATGTCGCTATTGGTATCGAGGGCGGCGTCGGCTTTGGGTGCGTCGGCGTCTGGCCGGGCGTTGGCGACACCGGGCATAAGCGCCATCACGGCAGCCACCGAGACGGTGGCGATAACAAAGGTCGACGGTCGCATACAAATCCCCAGCTTTGACCTGCGGTGCTCCGCATTGGCGACTCGCTATATATAGCCGGATATAGATATTGGTAGCGGCGGTCGGTCTTGTGCTGCTTTTACAGCACGATCCTCCTCATTTCAGCGTCGGGATCCAAGCAGCGTTGGAGCAGGTCAGGGCGTGCAATAGTGGTCGAGAAAGGCCTGATGCGTCGGCATCCGCGCAACCGCGCTTGCGATGTTGCCCTTCAGGTCACCGAGCGCGCGCTGCATATGCTCGATGCTGAGCATATGCCCCATATGGTGATAGCTGGCGGGCTCCAGCCGTTGCCCGAGCATCACCTGCAACCAGGAATCGGCCTGGAACAGATCGTCGGCGGTTTGCGGGGTGAGCGCGGCTTCGCGGAACAGCGCGATGCGCTGCGCGAGCGTCGCCGGGATGTCCATCGTGCGGCAGCGGTCCCAGAACGGATCGTCGCTGCGCTCGGTCAAATGATAATGCAGGATGATGAAGTCGCGCACGCGCTCCAGCTCGGTTTCGGCGAGCGCGTTGTAATGCTGCACCAGTGCGGGCTTGATGCCGTTGAACGGGAAGGACTGGATCAGGCGGGTGATGCCGATCATGATGAGGTGAATGCTGGTCGATTCCAGCGGCTCGACGAACCCGCTGGCGAGCCCCAGCGCAACGCAATTCTTGTCCCACACGCGTTTGCGGCGACCAGTGACATAGCGGATCAGCCGCGGGTCGGTGATGGTCTCGCCGTCGATGTTCGCGAGCAGCTTGTCGTGCGCGGCGTCGTCCGACAGATAATCGCTGCAATAGACCAGGCCATTGCCGACGCGGTGCTGCAGCGGGATCTGCCATTGCCAGCCAGCCTCATGTGCGATCGCGCGGGTATAGGGCAGAGCGGGCTGGACGGCCTTGGTCTGCACCGCAAGCGCGCGGTTGGTGGGCAGCCAGTGGCTCCAATCCTCATAGCCCGCCTTCAGCGTCTGTTCGATCAGCAGCCCGCGAAAGCCGGTGCAATCAATGAACAGATCGCCTTCGATCCGGCGGCCATCGGCCAGATCGAGCGCTTCGATAAATCCCGTTTCGGGATGCTGATGAACCTGGCCGATCTTGCCCTCGACGCGGGTTACGCCGCGCGCCTCGCTGAACTGGCGCAGGAAGACGGCGTAGCGCGATGCGTCGAGATGATAGGCATAGTTGATCTTGGCGTCGGGGCCGGTGGCGAACTTGCCCGCTTCGGCTGCGGTCAGCTCGAAACAATAGTCGCCCAGCGCGCCGCCGGTGCCCTCGGCGCGCGCGCGCAGCCACATATGCTGGAAATCGCCCATCCAGATCGACTGGCCGACGCGACCGAAGGAGTGGATGTAGCGATCCCCCCGCCGCGCCCAGTTTTCAAAGGCAATGCCGAGTTTGAAGGTCGCTTGCGTCGCGCGCATAAAATCGCGCTCGTCGATCTCGAGGAAGCGGTGGAAGGTGCGGATCGTCGGGATCGTCGCCTCGCCGACGCGACGGTGCCGATTTCGTCGGATTCGATCAGTACGATGTCGAGCAATGGCCCCAGATGCTTGGACAAGGCCGCAGCGGCAACCCAGCCAGCCGTGCCGCCGCCAGCGATGACCACGCGCTTGATCGTCTGCGTATCGGCGCGGGGAGGGGCGGCGGTCATCGGTTCAACCTTTGCAGCAAATGCGCGCGCAAGCGGCGGGCGGTCAGTTCGTCGAGCGGCGCGAGCGGCCCGCGCGCCGCTTCGGGAAGATGGTCGGCCGCAGCATCGGCCGGGCCGAACACATAATGGTCGAACAGCGCGCGCCATGCCTGCTTTTCGGTCAAAGGGCGGTCGCGCAGGCTGAGCAGGCCGTGCAGCAGCGTGGTCATCGGCGTGTCGAGGAAGCGCGGGGCCGCATTCCACCAGTAATTGACCAGCACGTTGAAGGCATCCAGCGCCTCGACATTGTGCCACCACAAGGCCGGATAGACGAGCACGTCGCCGGGTTCGAGATCGAACACCTGCGCGGTCTCGAGCGCGGCGGCGAAGCGCGGGTAGCGATCGAGATCGGGCGCACGGAGATCGACCATGCTGACCACCTGTCCGCCGGGGGTCGGCTCGAGCGGGCCGGGATAGAGGTTGGCGACCTGATCGGGTGGGAACAGCGTGAAGCGCCGCCGCCCGACCAGACAACAGGCGATGTTGTTCGACATGTCGTAATGCGTGGCCGCCGTGGTGCGATTGCCGATCCAGATGCTCGCCAGCGGCGTGGCACCGCCAAACGCCTCGGGTGGAAGGGCCAGATCGTTTTCAGCACGAAAGCCGGGGAGATAGGTGTCGAGGTCGGTCGAGCCGACATACAGGGCCTCTGCATGAGGATCGTCGCGGGTGGCGAGCATCCGGTCGAGAAAGGCATCGAGCTTCACGCGCGTCGCGGTGAAGTTCATCGCGGTCATGTCGGCATTGTAGAAGAACCGGCCGCCAATCTCGGGCGGGCCGCTATACCCGACCACCGCGGTGCCGGTGTAGAAGGACTTGAGATAGGCCACCGCCGTCTCGGGCCCCTCAAGGCCCTTGGCGACCAGCGGCCAATCCCGCACCAAGCCGCGCAGGACGACAGGCTGCTGCTGCGCGATCAAGCGCGCCGGATCGAGCAGCGGCTCCGGCGCGGGGGGCGCTCATGCCGGGACCGGCGCGGCCGTTTGGGGTTCGCCCAATTCGGCGCGGCGCTTGCGGTTCTTGAGCTCGATCAATCGCGCGACATTGCCGAGCGATGAGGCAATCTGAAAGGCATGCCGCAAATAGCCGCTCTGGTTGAGCGCGTGCAGCGCCGTGGCGTCGAGCCGGGCCAGACGATCGGTGCCGATCGTGAAGCAGCCGGGCACATCGTACCGGGTATGCGCGTCGAGTGCGATTTCCAGCGTGACGGGTTCGATCAGATCGGCCTGTTCGAAGGCGGCGAACATCGCGTCGTGCTGCTGATGCCCGTCGTGGATGACCTGCAACACCCGCACGATATGGTCGAGATACGGCGACGATCCGCCATGCGGCAGGAACACGGCCTGTGCATTGGGGCTTTGCGGTGCAGCGGCGATGCGCGGATGGTCGAGATCGACATGCAGCATCGGCTCGCGCCGCGCCTGGCCGTCGACCGTGCGATCGACCAGGCCAATCAGGAACGGCCCGCGCTGGTGGATCACCGGGATGTGCCGCGCCTGCCAACCGGTGATATCGAGAAACAGATTTTCGTCGCGGTCGAGCCCGAGCAGCGCGACTGCGTAAAAACGTTCCCGCGTCGTCGCGGCGGAACAGAATGGGATAATCGCGCTGCGCCTCATCGATTTCGCCGGGAAAGAGGACGCATTCGTTCACCGCATCGCCAAAGAGAGCGGAATAGCCGATGGCGACGCGCAAATCGGCATGGGCGATGGTGTCGAGAAGAACCGTGTTGGTCATACGCTGTGGTAATCGCCGATCGGGATTGCGCCAAGCGGCACGCGATCCGTGCGACCGAAAGCCTCCAAAAAAATTACCGGGTGCTCCGCTTCCGAAGCACCCGGCAAGGTGGAGGAAATCAGAAGCGGTAGCGTGCGCCGAACAGGAAGCGGCGTTGCAATTCCTGGGCGAACCAGACGTTGCTTTCCGAGCGGCCATAGGTCCGCAGGCTCGCATTGGTCAGGTTGATGCCTTCGACCGACAGCGCGATCTTCTTGTTGAGATCGTAGCTGATGTTCATGTCGAGCTGGCCGAACGCCTTGGTGTAGACCGGGTTCTTGTAGCTGTCGCGGTTGAGCTGCGACAGGAACTTGTCACGCCAATTGTAGCTGAGCCGTGCCGAAATGCCGTGCTTGTCATAGATCAGCGTGGCGTTGGCGGTGTTGCTGAGGCCAGTCAGCGCGAACTGATCGACATTGGGGTCGCCGCCATTGTTGAAGCCAACGTCACCCTTCACATACGTGAAGCTGCCCGAAACACCGATGCCGGTCTGGCCGAAGAAATATTGGCCGGCGATTTCGAAGCCGTAAATCTCCGCATCCTTGTTGTTGATCGGGCGCGAGATGGTGAAGTTGTACAGGGGATCGGACGACGAACCGTTGATGTCGACCGCTGACAGGATCTGGTTGACGAAGGCCTGGTCGACCGTCTTGGTGACCGAGCTGTAATGCGCGTTGAACTGCGTCGCCGCCGCCGCTGCGCCATCCCGCTGGATCAGCGCGGAATAGGTGAACAGGTTGACGTCGCTGATATCGGCACCCAGCGCACTCAGCGCCGCCTTGGCCGTTCCCGACAGCGTTCCCGCAGCCCCCGAGCTCGGATCGCGCAGGCCGAACAGCGAGCCGTTTGAAAGCCCCGTGCCGATGAAATTGTGCACGCGTTTGTCGAAGAAGCCCGCCGAGAAATAGCTGTCGGGCTTGAAATAATATTCGAACGACAGATCGAAATTGTCCGAGATCAGCGGCGCGAGATTGGTGTTGCCGGTGTTCGCGGTGGCGACGCCGCCGATCGCGGTTGGCCGCGACGGTGCGAAGACGCTCGTCGAGGCGAACAGATTGTCGTAATTCGGTCGCGCGATCGTCCGGCTGGCCGAGAAGCGACCGATCAAATTGCGCTTGAGTTCGACCTGGAAATCGAACGACGGCAGGATATTGTCGTACGATCCATAGCCGCGCAGCGTCTGCGGCGTGGCTCCGACGCTGATCGTGAAGTCGTTATCGGCAACCCAGGCAATCTGGTTCGGCACCGCCTGCAGCGAAATCGCCTCGTCCTTGGTGTGTTCATAGCGGGCACCGGCGACGAGCGTCGCATTGTGCCCTGCGATCTCGCCCTTCCAGGTGACCTGGCCATAACCCGCGTAGATCGTTTCCTTCACGGTGTTGTTCTGGCTCGCGGTGATCGACACCGCGTTGCCCTTTGCGGCATAAGACGACGACAGCGCATTGTAGAGCGTCAGCGCGTCGCCGCGGAACGCGATCAGATTGGGACCGGTGCCCTTTGGATCGTAGCTGTTGAATTTGCACAGCAGACAGAAGTCCTTGAGCACGCCCGGCGCGATCTTCTGGACGTCGCCGGGGAAATCGACGCTCCAATTGCCCAGCGTCTGCTGGGTCGAGGTCAATTGCTGGTTGGTGTCGGTATCGCGATAGAGACCGCCGAAATCGAAGCGGCTGCCGCCTCCCAGATCCCAGCCGAAATCGGCGCGGATTTCCTTGACCTTCTGGCGCTGGCTGGTGGTGTAGGTGCGCCCGATCGACGAGCCGACATCGTTCACGTCGAGTACGCCATTATGGTTGCCGCCGGGGATCGACGCATCGCTGATCGAGATGTCCTGCACCGGGATTTGACCGCTATAATCGACCGAGTGCGCGGTGATGACGTTGGCACCGAGACCAACCAGCGTCGAGCTGGTGCCGTTGCTGTTGTTGGGCAGCACCGACGATTTGCCGTAATGGCCGTCGATCGTCAGCGTGAAATTGTGCGCGATGTCCCACTTCGCGTTGAGGCCGTAATCCTCAAGCTGGTTCTTCTGCGCGCGCGCCTGTTGCTCGAAGCCGGTGTCCTTCACGCCGGCAATGGTCTCGTGCAGATAGGTAGTGGTGGCGACCGCCTTGTTGCTGTCGAAGGTGACGACGTCGAACGGGCGGTTGAACCAGTTCGATTCATCCGAGCGCTGCTCGTCCTGAAGCGTGCGCGCAAACAGCGCGTCGGCGGTGATGGTCAGCGCGTCGGTCGGCTTGAACTGGACGATCGCCTGGCCGTTCAGACGCTGATATTTGTCGTCCGAAAAATGGTAGCGGCTGTCATTGGGGACCGAGACCAGCTGGTTCGGGTCGCTCGGCTTGTTATTGATCTTGGTCGCGGCGTTGACGAAGCCGTTGCTGGGGTTGAGGAAATCGGCGAGCGTGCGGATATTCCAGGCGTTCGACGTCGCCGACACGGTCGAGAAATGCCGTTCCTGATAGCTGCCGAACAGCGACACGCCGAAGGTCTGGTCGGGGTTCGACCAGCTCGCCAGCCCGGTGATTTCCGGGGTGACTTTCGAGCCGCAATCGACACAGTCATTCGCGCTGGTGTCGTAGTTGAGCTTGCCGCCGAGCGTGCCGTTGAAGCCCGACTGGCGCGAATCGAGTGGACGCCGCGTCACGACGTTGATCGTCGCACCGATACCGCCTGATGGGACCGCGGCACGGCCGGTCTTGTAGACTTCAAGCGTCTTCACGCCTTCCGACGCAAGGTTCGAGAAATCGAACGAGCGCGTCACACCGACGGTGCCGTCGGCGCTTTCGTCGCCGCCCACCGTCTGGACGTAGGACGAGGCCAGCGTACGGCCATTGAGGGTGACGAGATTGAAGCTCGGGCCGAAGCCACGCACGGTGACCTGCGCGCCCTGGCCGTTGACGCGGTCGATCGATACGCCGGTGATGCGCTGCAGCGATTCCGCGAGGTTGGTGTCGGGAAACTTGCCGATATCTTCGGCTGAAATCGCGTCGACAATGCCGGTCGAATTGCGCTTGATCGCGATCGACCGCTCAAGGCTGGCGCGGACGCCGGTGACGACGATGTCGTCGCCCGTCGTCGAGTCGGCAGTCTTGCTCGCGTCCTGCGCCGCCGGCGTGCTCTGCGCATGCGCGGCCTGCGGGAGCGCGAGCCCCGCAGCAAGCGCTACTACCGAAGCCGACCAGACGTAAGCCGACGCTTGACCAAAGCCCTTCATTGAGCCCCCCTCCCAAAATGACGTGGCCTTATCTGGCCACTGAAACCCCATGCCGAGCCCCCAACGAGTTCGACATGATGAGCGCTACCAGATTGTCTTACGTTGTCAACAGCGCTTTGTCGCGTTGCGGGCCTGCGGGCGATCGCCTCGGCGCAGCCTTGCAAACAAAAATCATATGGTGCGGCGCACAAAATCACAGGAAATTCGCCAACTTCCCGGCGTGCTGAGGCGAAGGCAGGGCGCAGGGGAGGAGGTGCCGCCCGCCCGTGGGAGTCCGGTTCGGCATTCCTCGATGCGGCTGCGATGGTGTCAACGTTATCAGAGGCATCTAGCGCGCGGGGTTTTGTTCTGGTCTATTGCGGGCGGATCTGGGTTTGAGTGGCATGAAACGAACGACGATTGTTGATGTGGGGCGGCTGGCAGGGGTTTCGGCCAAGACCGTATCGCGGGTTCTGAATGACGAGCCGCATGTCAGCGCAGCGGTAAAGCAGCGGGTTCGGGCCGCAGCCGATGCGTTGGATTATCATCCCAATGTGTTTGCGCAGGCGCTGGTCCGCCGCAAATCGCATATGATCGGGCTGGTCTATGAAAATCCGAGCCCGAGTTATGTCGTCGAACTGCAAAAGGGCGTGCTGGAGCGGCTCACCAACGAACGCTATCGGCTGGTGGTGATCCCGATCCGATCGGTGCAGGAAAATGCCGCCGAGGTGGTCGGCCTGTTGCGCTCGGCTGCGCTGGATGGGGTAGTGCTGGCTCCGCCTGCGTCGGATCATCCGTTAATTCTCAGTCAGTTGAAGGAAGCGCGTATTCGCTGCGCGCGGATCGCGCCGACACGCATGATTGAGGCTGCGCCCAGCAATCTGGTCGACGACGTCGCTGCTGCGCGCGAGATGGCGGCCTATGTGATCGGGCTTGGGCATCGCGAAATCGCGATCATCCGCGGCGACCCGACACATCCGTCGACCGAGGCGCGCATGCTTGGCTATATGCAGGCCTTCCATCAGGCGGGTCTCGAATTGCGCTTCGACCGGATCGAGCCCGGCATGTTCACCTTCGACAGCGGGCTTGCGGCCGGGCGCAACATCCTCGCACGCGCTGACCGTCCGACTGCGATCCTGGCGCAGAATGACGATATGGCCGTGGGCGCGATGATGGCTGCACGGGAGATTGGACTGTCGATTCCCGAGCGATTGTCCGTCGTTGGTTTCGATGATTCGGAGGTGTCGCGAATCACCTGGCCGCGCCTGACCACGGTGCGCCAGCCGGTGTTCGAAATGGCGGTGGCGGCGACGGAAATGGTGATCGCGCAGCTCGAGGATCGCGAGCCGCTGGCCCGCGTGTTGCATTCCCATACCCTCCTAGTGCGCGAATCCGCTGCTCCGCCGCACGCCTAGCCAAATGCTAAATCGCTGGGAATCTTGGTATTATGCTGCCGGCGACCTTGGCTTCAATTTCGTGTGGCAGTCGATCGAACTGTACCTTCTGTTTTACTATATTCGCGACCTGGGCATGGCACCGGGAGTTGCTGCGGGGATTTTTCTTGCTGGCGCTGCGGTCGATTGGGTGACCGATCCCCTGGTCGGGGCGGTGGCCGATCGGTTGGCACCGCGCGTTCCGCTGCGCGCGTGGGTATCGGTTGGAGGCCCGCTTTCGGTGCTGCTATTGTGCCTGGCTTTCGCACCGCCGCCGGTGCCTGCGGCATGGGTGCCGGGTTATGCGCTGTTGACCTATTTGGGGCTGCGCTTCTTTTATGGCGTCGGAAATATTCCTTATGGCGCGCTGACTGCACGGATATCGCCCGACGCGAACGATCATATGATATTGACCAGCGCGCGCATGCAGGGGGCAGCGCTTGGAGGCTTGATCGCGGCCCTGACCTACGCGTTGCTTCCGACCGGGCGGGTTGGGGGCGCGGATTTTCGGTTGGGCGCGCTCATTCTCGCGGGATTGGCGATGCCGGCTTTTCTGGCGACGAGCTGGGGCACGCGGGAGCGCGTGGCCCCCCCTGCGACCGCTCGCCTGCATCTTGGTCGCACCATCGCCGAAATGTTCACGCTGGTGCTGCGATCCTCCGCGTTGCGGCGGCTGATGGCCACGATTTTGATGGTCGGGTTGGCTGTTACCCTGCTCAACAAGTCGTTGCTGTTCTTGTTCGACCAGGTCGGGGCCGCCGATATCGGCTATTACGTTGCATTGAGCCCATCATTGTCGCTGTTGTTGACGGCACCGCTCTGGAGTCGACTGGCTGAGCGCATCGGGCAGGCGCGCACCTTGCGTTTGGGCGCGGTGCTGCTGTTTCTGGCAATCTTGTTGGCTTTTGTCAGCCAGGGCCTGGCGTCGATGCTCGTTTGCATCACGCTGTCGATCATCGCGGTCCAGGGGATGTCGGTCATGTTCTGGTCGTTGGTTCCCGGGGCGGTAGCGGCGTGTGAACAGGAGGCGCATGCTGCGGGATATGCGGTGCGAGTCTATGCGGTGGCGACGATCACGCGCAAACTGGCTCAGGCGCTCGCGCCGCAATTGATCGCGATCGCGCTGTTCGCGCCGCATGGGTCGATCCTCATGATCCTTGCGGCAGTCGCCTTTCTCACGGTTCTGGTGGTTACCTTTTTCCCGCCTGTCGAAGAGCGTGCGATCACGGCCGGGCCTTGACAGCGCGTTGTCAACGTTGTCAACAACGCGCCACGGATCCGCCGTTCAGGTGATGACCGGTTTTCTGGAGGAGGGGGCATGATCCCGAAGCTTGCGGTTTGCGCTGCATTTTCCGTTGTCGCCGGTGCAGGTGCGCTGCCCGCCGCTGCGCAGGTGGCGACCCCCGTCGTGCACCCCGCCCTCTGGCCCGAAGCCGTGTGGCCGGTGGCGGCAAAGCGCGATGACGAAGCGCGAATCGCGGCCCTGCTTGAGCATATGACGGTAGAGGAAAAGGTCGGTCAGGTGATCCAGGCCGACATTGCCAGCGTCACGCCTGACGACGTGCGTCGCTATCATCTGGGCTCGGTCCTCAATGGCGGCAATTCCGGGCCTGGCGGTGACGATTTCGCGCTCGCGCCGAAATGGCTGGCCTTGGCCGACGCCTTTTATGATGCCTCGGTCGATCGGTCTGCCGGAGGATCGGGTATCCCGATCCTGTGGGGCATCGATGCCGTCCACGGGCATAGCAACATCATCGGTGCGACGTTGTTTCCACAGAATATCGGGCTTGGTGCGACGCGCGACCCTGCGTTGATCGAGCGGATCGGTGCCGCGACCGCCGCCGAAATCCGCACCACCGGCCAGGAATGGACCTTCGCGCCGACCATCACCGTGCCGCAGGATTATCGTTGGGGGCGGGCTTATGAGGGCTATTCCTCCAATCCCGATCTGGTCGCCAGCTATGTCGGACGAATGATCGTCGGCCTGCAGGGCAAGCCCGACGGCAGCCGCATTCTGGCGGGCCCGCACGTTCTGGCGAGCACCAAGCATTTCCTCGCCGATGGCGGCACCTTCGAGGGACGCGACCAGGGCGATGCCAAGATCAGTGAAACCGATCTGCGCGACATTCACGGCAAGCCGTATCTCCCCGCCATTGGGGCCGGGGTCGCCACCGTGATGACCAGCTTTTCAAGCTGGCAGGGACAAAAGATCGCGGGCAGCAAGGGGCTGGTCACCGACGTGTTGAAGGGCCGGATGCATTTCGGCGGGTTCGTCGTCACCGACTGGAACGCGCATGGCCAGATTGCCGGGTGCAGCAACGAAAGCTGCCCGCAGGCGATCAACGCGGGCGTCGACATGTATATGGCCCCCGATAGCTGGCGTCCGCTTTACGCCTCGTTGCTCGCGCAAGTGAAGGACGGCACCGTGCCGATGACGCGGCTCGACGATGCGGTCGCGCGCATTCTGCGCGTGAAGTTCCGGCTCGGCCTGTTCGAGGTCGGCAAGCCCTCAACGCGTCCGCTTGCGGGCGACTGGAGCGTGCTTGGCGCGGCGGCGCACCGCGCGATTGCGCGCGAGGCGGTGGGCAAGTCGCTGGTGCTGCTCAAGAACAACGGTGTCCTGCCGCTGAAGCCACAGGCCAACGTCCTGGTCGCAGGCGATGGTGCCGACGATATCGCGCGGCAATCGGGCGGCTGGACCATCACCTGGCAGGGCACCGGGCTCGACAATAGAAAATTCCCCGGTGCGACCAGTCTTTGGGCCGGCATCGAAAACGCGGTCAAGGCAGGCGGTGGCCATGCCGAATTCGCGCCCGACGGCACGTTCAAGACGCGGCCCGATGCCGCGATCGTCGTGTTTGGCGAAACGCCCTATGCCGAGTTCCAGGGCGACATCAAATCGCTGCAGTTGCGCGCCGACCTGCGCGGGCCACTGGAGACCATGCGCCGTTTGAAGGCGCAGGGGATCCCGGTCGTGGCGGTGATGCTGACCGGGCGACCGCTGTTCGTAAACCCAGAACTGAACGTCGCCGACGCGTTCGTCGTCGCATGGTTGCCCGGCACCGAAGGGGCGGGGGTGGCCGACCGGTTGTTTGCCGCCAAAACCGCCGCCGCGCCGTTCACCGGCAAATTGCCCGCCGCCTGGCCGATGACCGCAAAGTCTGGCGATGCCCCGTTGTTTCCCTTCGGTTACGGCCTGACCGGACGAGAGGCCGCGATGCCTTGGAGGGCTTTGCCGGAGGACCCCGGTGTCGCCGACGCCGGGACCGATGGCGTCTATTTTACAGCCGGGCGGGCAACGCCGGGCTTTTCCCTGGAAATTGGCGATGGTAGCGGTTCCGGCACCCGCATCGCCACCCGTGCCCGCGCAGGCGCTTGGCGGGCGCGTAAAGGTGACGGCAGTCGACTATGGCGTGCAAGAGGGCGCGCGGCACGTCTCCCTCGCTGGCGGCGGGCCGCAGACGATTGCAGTGCAGGCGACGGAGCCGCTTGATCTCGGGCGGCAAAACAATGGGGACGTGATGCTCGTCACGACGCTGCGGGTCGATCGACCGGTCGGATCGGATGTGACATTGGGGGTTGCGTGCGCCGGGGCGTGTCGCGGCACCGTTGCCATTCCGGCCGCCGCGCTCCCGGTGGGGAGCTGGCGCTCGATCGCCGTTCCGTTCAAATGTTTCGGCAAAGCCTCCGAGATGACCCGGGTTGCTGCGCCCTTCGTTCTGCGGACCGCATTGCCGCTGGAGATCAGCGTGGCACGGATCGCGACCGGGATGAATGCCGATACAGTTTTGCGGTGTGGAGGATAATACCGGGCGAGCTTGCGCCGGATTCGGTGCCGAAATGGCGAGCGGCAGTGGCGGCAAATTACCGAGAATGCGTTGACCTGTCGCCCACGAATGTGCCAGTGACGCCGGATCGACGACGCGGCGGGCAGCGAGGGAGATAACCCCTTCGATTTGCACGCAACGCGTCGGCTTTGCGGGTGTAGCTCAATGGTAGAGCAGAAGCTTCCCAAGCTTACGACGAGGGTTCGATTCCCTTCACCCGCTCCATCCTACCATCCACCGACGTCCATGCGGGGCTTTGCAACCCGCTGAAATCCGCGGTATTTTCTCTCCATCGGGCCAGTGAAGGTTGCGCGCATCCATGCGTAGCCGGGCAGATTGGGGGCCTTTCGGGGGCCTCAACCGAGCTGGTCAATGTGGGAGGCCCCCAAAGTGGGGGCCTCGTGTCAGGAGACCCGGAGAATATGGCACTGAGTGACATGGCGATCCGCAAGGCAAAGCCGCGCGAGAAGCCTTACAAGCTGGCGGATGGCGGCGGGCTCTATCTGCAGGTTCAGCCGAGCGGCGGGAAGCTGTGGCGGCAGAAATACCGGATCAACGGCAGCGAGCGAAAGCTGAGCATCGGACCCTATCCGGAAATCAGCCTCAGCGAAGCCCGGAAGCGACGCGATGCGGCGCGTGAGCAACTTGTCACCGGCAAGGACCCCTCGCGCGAGAAACAGAGGGAGAGGCTGCGCGCGCAAACCCTCGCCGCGTGCACCTTCTCAATCGTCGCCGCCGAATATTGCGACAAGCGCAAGCGCGACGGGCACAAGCCCTGGGCACCAGCGACCGCTGCCCGCAGCGAATATTTGTTGAGCCTGTTGGAGAGCTCGATCGGACGGCTCGCGATCACCGACATCGAACCTGCTGACGCGCTCGCCGCCATTCGCCGGATCGAGCGCAAGGGCAATCTGGAGAGCGCCCGGCGCACGCTGCAACTGGCGGGCGCGGTCTTCCGATACGCCGTCGCGACGGCGCGTCTGGCGTCAGACCCGACGCGTGATCTGCGTGGGGCGCTGGCGGCGCCCAAGGTCACGCACTACGGCGCCATCATAGAGCCGAAACGGGTCGGCGCACTGCTGCGCGCATCGATGGCTATGAGGGCTTCGGCATCACCAAGAATGCGTTGCAGATCGCGCCGCACGTCTTCGTCCGCCCCGGTGAGCTACGCCACGCGGAATGGAGCGAGTTCGATCTGGAAGCTGGCCTGTGGATTATCCCTGCCGAGAAGATGAAGATGCGAAAAGCCCACCATGTCCCACTGTCGCGGCAGGCAGTCGAACTCTTTAAATATCTGCAAGGGATCACAGGGCCTTCGGGTTATGCCTTTCCCTCGGTCCGCAGCCGGGCGCGGCCGATGAGCGAGAATACTCTGAATGCGGGACTGCGACGGCTGGGCTATACCAGCGACGAAATGACCGGTCATGGATTTCGCGCGATGGCAAGTACCCTCCTCAACGAGTCCGGAAAGTGGTCGTCCGACGCCATCGAGCGCGCCCTTGCGCATGGTGATAGCGACAAGGTGCGCGCGGCTTATCATCGCGGGGCCCACTGGAAAGAACGCGTGGAGATGGCCCAATGGTGGTCGGATTACCTCGACGACCTGCGCAAACAGGATAGCAAATCCAGGGCAGCGGCCTTTGGGACGATCGACATCGTCGTCCTCGACGTGTCCGAATCCGCCGCTTCAGGGCCCAAAGTCGTTGCCTAAGGTTGTCCCATCGGCAGGGGCCGACCCCGACGATCCCACGGCGCTATTGGCGAATAGCGAGCTTGGGCGGCAATGGCTCGCGCAGTTCGAACCCGCAGATGTCGAGACAGCAAAGCGTCTTCTAAGCGCACTGACGCTCGTCTCTCATAATGCCTTTGAACGTGCCATTACCGCGCAAATCGTTGCTGAGGCCGAGAAGGTTGACGGCTCCGTCGCCCTTTATGCGACACGGGAATGTGATGATGAACTGGACTTGTTTAAGTTTGCAAAGGGCGGTGAAGGCGCCAAAGCATTGGACGCGGTCGATCGGGGAGCAGACTTGGGAAGCGAGGCGCGCGTCGCTGCTATCATTCGAAACCTCGCGAAAGTGAATTCGGATAAGCTGCTGAATCATCCGACGCTCGAAGTCATGCGCGAGAAACGGTGCCGCTCAATTTTTGTGATCGACGATTATATCGGATCCGGAAAAAGGACGGCAGATTTTCTCAGTGCAATCTGGCGATCCTCAGCAATCAAGTCTTGGCACAGTTTAAAGTGGATCGACTTCGTCTCCATCGCATATTCAGCGACTGCGCGAGGCGGTGCTCGCGTCTGTCGGCAAAGAATGCATCCGCGCCTCGTTCTTGAGCGCGATTGCCCTACCTATCCAGAAATGCCCTGGAGGGCGGAAATCAAGGACGAGGTACAATCTCTTTGCTGGCGTTACGGAGCCAGGACGTCACGGCGATCGATGCGCCTAGGATTCGATAAAGTGATGGCCGCGCTCGTTTTCGAACATGGCTGCCCAAACAATGCGCCTGCGATTCTGTGGGCACCGACGCCCGTCAATAAAAAATGGATGCCGCTATTTCCCGACCGCAGCGTCGTTCCTGATCATGCCTCGGCGTTTCCGCCCGACATTCTGGCACGCGATACGGCCGGCCTGCTTGTGGATCTCAAGCCAGCGGGAAGCGTGGACGAGGTCAAACTTCGAGCAAGTCCTCTTGGCGACGGTGGGATAGCTTTACTCGCCTTACTGGGCCAAGGCGTCCGAACGCGCTCAGCGCTCGCATTTACGACCGGTTACACTGCTCTCGAATGCACCCGTTTGCTCGATCAATGTACGCAACGGGGCTACATTTCAGCCAATCTTCGCCTCACGGCGGCGGGGCGCGCGGAACTGGCGGAAGCTCTGAAGGGTGACCCGGCTGTTTCCCGGGTTCCCGAGCGAGGCGATGATTGCTATTATCCAAGACAGTTGGGGGGGCCACATGGAGGCTAGTGCGCGCCGTCTCATTTGGCGGTGCATAGACGGGTATCCAGCTGTATCCGTTGGGGCGCGGATTACCGTTGCTCTTAGAACAAGTCCACGCTTGGCAGGAGGTTGCGTACGGCTTCTCCGCGAGCGTGAGCCTTCGGGTTCAGCCGCACGCATCCGCCTGCGGCGGAGATCAAAGTAGTCCTCCATGTGGTCTCCTCAACGCTACATTGAACACGGCCTGACCGAGGGGTACGATGCGGAGCTCGTCCGATCGGCTGCTGGGCAGATCGACGACTTCCTCGAAAAGCATCCCGACCTGCCGCCAATTTTGACGCTGGGCCACCTCGGGAAGCGGACAAGCCTTCCATATGCGCGCCTGCGAAAGCTCGTCAGCGGACTGCGGTCGAATGACTACAGCTATTTCCGCATCCGCAAGCGGTCTGGTGGGCATCGCCAGATTAGCGTCCCCGAGGCTGACCTCATGTGGCTCCAGCGTTGGGTATCGGCCCACATCCTTTCAAAGCTGAAACCGCATCGCGCAAGTTATGCTTTCGCGCCTAAGGCTTCGATCGTTTCGTGCGCGAAAGCCCATTGCGAGGCACGGTGGCTCATCAAACTCGATATCAGCGGCTTCTTCGGCTCGGTCAGCGAAATCCAAGTGTACCGGGTATTTTTAGCCGCTGGGTACGCACCAATGGTCGCGTTCCAACTCGCGCGCCTGACAACCCATGCCCCCTATTTCAGCATGCGGTACAAACGCCCCGAGTGGCGCGCGGTGCCAGACCGCGCTCGCTTGCCTTATCTCTTCAGGACCCGGCTCCTGGGCTTTCTGCCTCAGGGAGCGCCCTCCAGCCCAATGTTATCCAATCTTGTGATGCGGCAGATTGATGCGAAGTTACACGCCATCGCGTTGAGTGCTGGGCTTACGTACACGCGGTACAGCGACGACATAACCTTCTCGACGCGCGGAGGGTTTGACCGCGAACGGGCGCGGGCCGTTGTCTCTAAAACGCGCCGCATCCTCGCGAAAGAGGGCTTCACCCTCAATTCGAAGAAGACGCGTATCGTCCCGCCAGGCGGCCGAAAGCTTGTGCTTGGCTTGCTTGTGGATGGATCGGAGCCGAACCTCACCAGGGCGTTCAAGGATTCCTTGCGGCAGCACCTACATTATGTCTGTACGTTTGGGCCTGATGCGCATGCGAAAAGGAGAGGATTCGATACCGTTTCGAGTCTTTATCGCCACCTCTTGGGCCTGATAAATTATGCAAAGTCCGTCGATGAAGATTACGCCCTAAGGGCCAGGACAAAGCTCAATTCCGTACAATGGTCTCTCTAGTGCAGATCTTCACTTAAATTGATTAATCAGCGGGCACCTATCTGTTGAAGCAAAAGCGATTTTCCAGATAAATGTGGCTCTTCCGCGATGCCGGAAGCAGTATATGGAGCTCTGGCAGAAGCGCAATCTTGGGAGGGGTGATGCAGACCGCGATTTATTATCCCCATACAACGCCTGCCAGCAGTCAAATTCTGCGAACAGCGCTTCTGCTGTGGGATGAAGTCGAATTCATCGTACCATGGGAAGGGTTCGTTCCTCATCACGCCAATAGTCAGGTGGCGGAGATCGTGGAGCTTATCGGGCGACAACGCGTGCCAAGTCACGAGGCGATGCGGCTTGCACATGATCGCATCGAAGAATTTGCAACCCAGCCACTACCGGACGCCTTTCGCTATCAGTCGACCGAGAAAGACGTGCAATCGCACTACATGTTCGCGCGAAAACTTCTTCCGGAAACCTGGGCGATGCTGCGCGAATTACGTCTGGTCGGCGGGTCGAACAGCCGCGCTCAATCCCTTCAAGACGAGACTGGCCTCGCCTTGATGTCAATCCTCACTGACTGCTGCGCCGGAGAGCAAAAGGCGAGGATTACGGACCGACAATTGGCATATGCCCAACTCTCGAACATCTTGGTGCATGACACTGCCGAATCCGCCGGCGCTGAGGTTCTGCAGCAATGCATCGTGCCGATTACGATGGGCATCGTTGAGGCGGGGAGCTTGCCCTTGGCTGAGCTCATCGCATTTAGGAAACGCGAGGCGAGATCTGGCGGAGACGATTTGAGACGCCTTCGCCAGCGATACCGTAGCCGCATAGAAGGCCAAATCGAAGCGCTGACGGCGACCACTTTGGCGAGTGATCGTGAAGAGCTTCAGCGCGGCTTCGAAATCGCGATGCGCGACGACCTAGCCGACCTGAAGGGCGAACTCAGGCTCGCGCGACGTGATATGCTCACTAGCAAGGATACGATCATTCTCGCGCTTGCCACTCTGACCGCTGGCGCCGCAGCTGCAAAAGGGATGCATCTGCCGATCGAGCAGGTGACGCTCGCGGGCTCTCTTCCCGTCCTCGGTGGTGTTCTCAACGCCCAGTCGAAATACGCCCAAGCCCGCCGCTCAATCATCGCAAAGCATCCAATGGCGTACATGCTCGAATTGGCTGCCAAGTAGGAGATCGGACGGGCCGACCAGTGAACCTCAACCGGCCGTCCCTCAATAGCCTCTCTGTCCCAACGGGGTGAGGCCGCGATTTCGCGAACAAAAAGAGACCGACTCGATCGGGTCTTGACGAAACGGGAATCATTCACCATCTTCATTTTACAAAGTGAGGATGGTGAATTGCGACATCGTGTGTTGAAATTGGTGAATGGGCAGACGATCCTCTCGGGCAGCATAGCCGGCAGGAGGTTGCTGAATGCACTTATTGCCAACACGCAGTCCGTGGACGCTCCGACCAGAGCGTTCATGGATTTCAATGGTGTCGAACTGGCCACCGCCTCGTTTCTCCGAGAGTCGGTCGTAGGCTTTCGCGATTATGCGCGTTTGGCGTCACCTCATCTCTATCCGGTAGTCGCCAACCTAGCTGAGCCCGTTTTCGAAGAGCTCGATTTCTTCCTGCGATCGAGGACGGATGCGCTCTGGGTATGTACGCTCGACGAGTCGGACTGTGTCACCGACGCACGTCTGATTGGCGAGCTTGATTCCACCCAGCGGGCGACTTTCGAAACGGTGTCGCTGATCGGCTCCGCGACCGCCCCAGAACTTTCCGTCCGATCGCCGGACGAGAAGATTGGCGCGACTGCCTGGAACAACCGCCTTTCTGGACTGGCTGCGAAAGGTCTTCTCGTCGAGCGCCGCCTTGGGAAGACCAAGTCATTCAGCCCTTTGCTGGAGTTTACGTAATGGGTGTAGACTACATTCGCGCGCAGACTGGCAAACCGTGGAAGAAGCGGTGGGACGGCGGCCTCAACCGGCTGAAGCAACCCTCGCTGTTGGATCTCACCATGTCGGAGGCGGCGCGGACGGTCACCGCCGACCTTGAACCGGGAGCCAAGGTGGCGATCGGAGACACGGTCATCGTTCAACAAAGCGCGGGTCGTCTGACGATCAGCGACGGTCTCTACGCCATCGGAGTGATCTCCAACCCCTCGGCCGAACTCTCCGCTGGAGTAGCCAGAGGTGGAGGCTATGCGGAAGCGACGCTCCAGCGCATCGGTCTCTTCGGCGATACGGCGGAAGTCAGCATCCGATGAACCAGCGCCCCCCAAATGAGCCTTCCCGGCGCTTTCCGCATCCGCACCGTCTCTGGGACGATCCTTCGCGCCACGCACCGTCGCTAGGTTGTCCGTCCTGTCAGGAATTTCGCCGATGTGGCGGGGTCCACACCGATGCGGGCATAGTGGACTGCCATGACCTGTGCTCATGCACGGACCGGAGCCGCTGCGATAATGTCTGTCGGTTCAATCCGGCCCTATTCGTAGCCCGCATGCGCGAAATCGATGGCCTTGGGTTCGAAAATGCGCCGCGTGTCCCCATGCGAACCATTCCTATCCTGCCTTTGATCGCACCTTTTGTGGACCATCGCTACGCGCGTTCGTCGATACTCGATGAGCCGACGGTCGCTCTCTCGCTCTACGAGGTGGTCAACATGGCGACTGGCCAAGCGCATGTCGCTTCTCGCCAGGCGCTTGCCGATCGCTTCCGGATTCCGGTCAATTCAACTGTCATCCTGAGCGGGGTGAATAAGGATGCGCCGATCGAAAGCTGGTGGGCCCTGAAAAACCGCCCGGAGATACTGGCAAAGCTCTGCGAGCTCGGCATCGGTGTCGTCACCTCGCCCAACTATTCCGTTCTCACCGACGTGCCGCGCACGGACAACCTTCATGCGATGAAACGGATCCTGCTTACGTGGACAGAAATGGCGGCGGCAGGACTATCTGCTGCGCTCCATGTGAATAGCCGGACAGAGCGGGACTATCAGCGTTGGGGCGACCTTATCGCTGAGCGACCTGAAATTCAGATTCTTGCATTCGAATTTGCCACAGGTGGTGGCCGCGGCGAACGCATCGACTGGCATGTCGAGCAACTCTGCAAATTGGCCGATCGCGTGGGCAGAGGGCTGGCATTGGTCATTCGCGGCGGCGGTCGGAAACTTCCGACGCTTCGAAAGCATTTTGCCCAGGTCACGTTGATAGAGACGGACGCCTTTTACCGAGCGCATCGTCGGCGCCGAGCCTACCTCACTGAGGCGGGCCGATTGAAATGGGCAAAGCAACTAACGCCTCCAGGTGCTGCCATCGACGAACTCCTTGCAAATAACGTCGCAGTGGTGCGGGCTCATTTTGAGATCGGACCGGAGCAGGAACCTCGACTAAGACCTGCGCGGCGCGCAACGAACGGTAATGATGAAGCCGCCCAATCCGGCTTTTTGCGATATTTCGACCTGGCCGGTGAGGCTGGGGGCATCCCCCGAGAGCCGCATCACATGATCGCCGCTACGAAAACGTAGGTCTCCAGCATCATGCGCCAGCGATCGGAACAGCCGTCCAATGCCAAAGCCGCGACCGGTGCTACGCGCGTAGCGCGACGCACCATCAGACGCCGCTGCACGCAAAGCCTCTCCGGCATCGACAAGGCCGGCGAACTCGGGATTCTGTCGCAAGCTTGCCAAGACACCAATGCCCGCATCAGCAACGACAAACTCAAATGCGCCTTTTCCGGCAGCATATGCGACGACCCCGGATTGGGGTCGGCCGCTGTGCTGCATCACGTTTTCCTGGAGTTCGCCCAGCGCTCCCATCAGCCCTGCGACCAATCCGCGCGCAAGGCCATTAGCACCGGCAGCATTTTCAACGTGGCTGGCCCACTGATCCCACAGCACATTGGCATCCGCTTCGGGGTCGTAGTGCACCAACGGGAACACACCCGATACATCTCTCGCGCCCGCGCCGCTTACTCGGGATTGGGATATGCTCTCGCAAACCTGCGTGAAGAATGGAGGCGCCTTAGCCAAGCCGGTATAGGCTTCTGGCAGAGCCGTTGCCGCAAACGCCAACTCAACAAGAGGGCCAATCTGCCCGGAACGTTCGATCACGAGTTGACCGCGCCCCTCAAGGCGACCCTCCCGCGCCTGCCAAAGCAGATCGTCGACGACGTCAAACGTAGCCGGAAGAGTATGCGTCGTTCGAAGACTCAAGAATGCCCCTCCATGCCTCGCTTCGGCCCTACGGTCGGAAAGCTTTGCCGCGCCCTTTCATGTTCACCATGCAGGTGGGTGTTACGCAACCGTAATCAAGTGAGCCGCCTGCCCTTCATGCCCAGTATCAAGACGGCAGCACCAAAAAGAAAGCGATCGTCCGATGAGTAGTACTTTGGCTTCAGTCGCGAGCGACGAACTTTTTTAAGTCTAATGACGCGTCGGCTGCACAAGATGCGATCCTTCCCTTGGACGCCTTCATTCGCTCAGTAACTGTTAATGCCCAGGTCGGCCACATGCTGTTCTTGGGCGCAGGCGCATCGATCTCATCGAACGTGCCGTCCGGGGCTAACTGCGTCTGGCAGTGGAAACGGTCCATCTTTCTTTCGAACCATCCTGGCGTTGAGCAGAGTTTTGATGAACTTTCGCTCGGTTCGGTACAGGAGCGCATTCAAATCTGGCTGGACGCTCAGCCCGACTTTCCGGCACCCGGAACGGCTGAGGAGTACGGCTTCTACATCGAGCGATGCTATCCGCTTGTCGACGACCGACGGGCCTTCTTTCAGCGCCATGTGCAGGTGGCTCGTCCGAGCGGCGGCTATAGGCTGGCAGCACGTTTGGCACAGGCAAACCTTATCCGCTCGGTTTGGACAACAAATTTTGACGGCCTAATGCCTCGGGCGCTTGCGGAAACATCCGTGACGCCGATCGATGTCGGAATGGATTCGGCAAATCGCGTGGTTCGTACTGATCGCGTCGGCGAGATGTCCTGCGTCGCTCTTCACGGCGATTACCGCTACGACGCGCTCAAGAATACTGACGCTGAGTTGCAGCGATTGGATGAGGGACTGCGCACCGCACTGATTAGCCAGGCGGCGTCCTCACCCTTAATCGTCCTTGGTTATAGCGGCCGGGACCATTCTATTATGGAAGCCCTGTCAGAATGCTACAGTCGGCCAGGCGCTGGCGTCCTTTATTGGTGCGGCTATGGAGACGGCCCTCCGCCGGAGCCCGTTGCTGCACTCATTGCCAAGGCACGTGCCAGCGGTCGAACGGCCTTTTACGTTACCGGCGCGGCCTTCGACGATGTAATGCGCCGCCTCGCCCTTGCAGCGCTGTCCAGTGATGCGCGGTCAGATGCTTTGTCGATTATCGCCCAGTGCGGAGCAGACAATCTCGCGCGCGCGCCCTTCAGCACGCCATCGGGACGGATCGGCGGTATCCTCAAAAAGCACCGCCTTCAGTCTGAGATGTCCGGTCGAAGCTTATTGCTTCAAACCCAACGAGATGCCTGATCGCGGCGCGTGGGCATGGGTGCGCGAACGCTTGATTGATCGGGGCGACCTCGTCGCAGTCCCGTTCAAAGGCCGGATCTGGGCCTTAGGCACGCTAACGGCGATCCATGAAGTGTTCGGCGACACCATGACAGAAAAACCGGTCCGGACGCCGCTCGACGCCAGCGAGTTGCGTCATGAGGATGGGGCAATCACCCACTTGCTCGTTCGTGCGTTGGCCGCGTCTATTGCTGGGGCACGCAATCTTCCATCAGATGGGTCGCTTTTATGGGATCCCAGCACAGCTCAAGATCGCCGCCTGAACGGCACTGTTTTCAAGGTCCATGATGCCGTTCTCCTATATATTCGAAGACTCGGCCGGAACGTCACACTTGTGATCAAGCCCACCGTGAGGGTGGTTACATCAACAGGATCGGCAGCTTCGAGCGAAGACGAGAAGGCAATTAAGCTCAGCATTTTCGGCTACCAGCATAACGACAAGTTCAATGACGCAGTCGAAGGCTGGCGACGTAAGTTATTTGGACCGGGTACTAAGCTGACATGCCCCGCTGGTGAAGAAACCGGATTTGTGTTTATCGTCGACAGGGCTCCCATCTCGGCGGCCATTCTCGCCGGGCAGGGAGAACCGTCTCTGCCCGCCGCTGCGGTCAATAAAACCACGCAACGCGGGTTCAAGGTCATGGAACCACATCTGCTATTCGGCAGCAAAAGCATGACTGGGGTGCCCTCTGATCCGCATCCGATCCGGGGGCTAACCTCCAACCGTCCCTTTGACTTCAGCCTTACCCGCTCGGGCCTTTTGCCGGACGTAAAGTTGGGTGTAGTTTGTCCCGAGCAGGAATCTCGTACGGTCGCGCCGCGTCTACGGATGCTCGAAGAGTCAGCTACTCCCAGCGACACCGAAAAAGACTATCTGATGGATTTTCCAGGGTTTCATCAAGCCTTTGGACTGCCTCTCACTATCCCCCAGCCAGGCGACCTTGCGTGGCAAGCGCCTGACGAACCTCCGGCCGATGCAGGAAGGGAGCAAGGTGCGAGACATGCCGCAAGTGCCATTGTCCAGGCCATCGAAGAGCTGCGCGGGGCCAATCGGGTCAACGTCATCCTCATCATCACCCCGAGACGGTGGGTGAATTGGCGCTGGTATGAAAACGATGACGAGCGTTTCGATCTGCATGACTTTGTCAAAGCCTATTGCGCCCGTAAGGGCATTGCGACCCAGTTTATCGACGAGGAAACCCTGAGTGATCCGCAGACCTGCCGGATCCGATGGTGGCTGTCCCTAGCACTCTATGCAAAAAGCTTCCGGACTCCATTCGTCCTGAAAGCAGCGGCGGATGATACCGCCTTTGTGGGCTTCGGCACGAGCATCGACCGACATGGTCAAGATGGACGGAAGGTCGTGCTCGGTTGTAGCCATATCTTTAATGCTCAGGGTCAGGGTCTACAATACCGGCTGAGCAAGATAGAAAATCCTACTTTCGACCGTCGCCGGCGCAATGCCTTCCTTTCACGCGATGATGCGCGTCGCGTGGGGGAGTCTATCAAGCAATTGTTCTTCGAAGCCCGCGGCGCACTTCCACATCGCGTGGTCATCCACAAACGCACTGAGTTTCGGAAAGATGAGCGGGAAGGTCTGATCGAAGGTCTGGCCGGCATCGCAGCGGTTGATATGATCGAGATCAACGTCGACGACGCCTTTCGCTACCTAAATTCGAAGCTTGTCGGTAGCGAGGTTCAGGTCGATAAATTTCCAGTAGCCCGTGGTACCGTCATTCCGGTGAGCGATTATGAGGCGCTCCTATGGGTCCATGGCAGCGCCGCAGCGATCCGCAATAATTGGCGTTACTATCAAGGCAAGCGGCGAATTCCGGCGCCGCTGCTAATACGGCGGCACGCAGGATCGACCGAACTACAGACCCTGGCTACCGAAATCCTTGGACTTTCGAAGATGAACTGGAACACCTTCGATCTTTACACCCAGGTGCCGGCGACGATTGAAACTTCGGGAAAGATTGCTCGCATAGGGAAGCTCATGGAAGGATATGGGGAAGCGAGCTACGATTACCGGCTGCTAATGTAGGCAGTATTTTCGGCGAACAATCTGACCAGTTCCTGCTCGCATATCAGATTCCAGCGCGTCTGTTCGGGCGTCGCAAGGATTGCCGTGATAACGGCGCGCATGAGATGCGGATGCGGGATCACTTCAACTCCCCCTGCCTGCCGCGATCAATGAGCCCACGTAGGCTTTCGACCGGCACCAGCGTCATGACCCCTACCTTGACGATCTCAATATGCCCGTCGGAGATCAGTTCGTAGAGCTTTGAGCGACCGATGCCGGTAAGCCGGCAGGCTTCCTTGATCCTGACAGCGATGGGCTGAAGCTGGGTATCGGTCATATTTCGTCCTTCCTGCCGCTGCTGCCATCGATTGCCGCGACCAGTCTCGGCATGCCGCGGTTGCTCGCAAGCCGGCGCGCGACCTGATCGATGAACTGCTGGTAACGCTGGCGGCCGAGCTGCCCGGTCTCGGTATCGAACGGCGGTTGGTGGGCGGTGAGCGTGAGCTGATGCGCCACGAACAGGTCGAGCATTTCGGCGATGGCGCCCAGCATGGCTTCGCTGCGCTGGGCTATACGCTGCTGCCGGTCCAGCCGCGGCCCGAAGCGTTCGTCGATCTCGTTGCCCGCCTTGCGCTCCATCCAGGCACGCAAGGCATCGGTGAGGATTGCCGTCTTCGACGCGCCGGGCTTCGACGCGAGGTCGTCCAGCGCCCGCGACAGATCGTCGGGCAGATAGAATTGGTGGCGGATCTTGCTGGTCTGCATCGGACTACAATAGCCGCCGCTGCCATCCCTGATGATGGTGCTGATGGGCGCTGTTGGGCTCGGTGCGGGCAATCAGGAGATGCCCAGCCCCCGGCTGCGCCCGATCGTCCAGCTGATTCCGCCGGTCTCGCGCATGATGCCCGATACCTGTTTGCCGATCGCCTTCTCAAGTACCGGTCGCCAGGGGACGAGCGTGAAGTCGCGGGCTTTCTCGATGAGCGCATATTTCCCGTCGCCGATCTGAACCAGCCGGCGACAGATGCCCTCGATCGGCTGGCCGTGTTTCGTCTCCGCGAAGGGAATGCCTAGCTCCTCGCTCAGTTGCCCCGCAACCCGGCGCAGTTCGCGCTGGCGGAGTGTCGCGAGGAGATTGGCGCGCACGCGGATATTCTCGCCATCCCCATCGGCCAGTTGCTGCTCGACCAGCCATTGCCGGCGAAGGTCGAGCGCCTTGCGTAGCTCGGCGCCAAAACCTCTCCCCGTCGATGTCGGGTTCGGGGCGGTCAGTTCCCGATCGAGCCAGGTCACGCCATCATGCCGGGCAAGCTGCTCGACCGGCATGGTGGACAGCGTCTCGATCGTGACCGGCTGATCGCGCAGTTTGCCGCGCTCCCAGGCTTCCACCCGAGCCAGATGATCGGGTGCGATGGCCCAGCTTCCGTCGGACCGCCGCTCGACGTCCCCCGTACTTCGGCGGAACGCTTCGAGCCGGCGGACATGCGTCTCGGCAAAGGCCTCAGGGTCATGTTGGAGATGCAGGTCGACGCTGTAGCTGCCGCCATGCGCGGCGGCGATCTCGGCGACCGTGCGATCGACCGGCCGCACCGTCACGGCGGCGGGCGCAATCCTGACGAGTTCTCGTGCACTGGTGGCCGAAGCATCGATCCCAATATCGACATAATGGCTGAGACCATCGGCGCCATCGACGATCAGGTAATGACGGTCGGCAATTTCGTCGGCGAGGCCCCGCGCGACCACTTTGCCGATGATCGGGGCGGTTCCGCCTTCGTCCGGATCATAGATGGTGTAATCGGCCGGTGATCGCTCGGGCGCCCGCTCGATCATGGCGCGCTGCATCGTCCGGATGATGTCGCCGCGCTCGCCCATCGCGCGCAGCGTCTGTTCGAGGTCGACATCAAGCCGCCAGCTTCCCCGTCCTTCCTCGCGCGCCAGCCCCATCCGTCCGAGCGTCTGGAGCCGCCCGGCGCGTAGCGATTGCTCGACGCCCTCGTGATGAGCGGGACGGACCAGCCCGTCCTCGCCGACAGCCTGCAACAGACGCCGGTCGATCCCGGTGAAGCGCTCCTGTTCGACCTCGCGCAAATTGGCGCGCATGATTTCCTGTGGACTTCGCGGCCCCAGATCGAGGTCGACCAGTTCGGCAGCGCGGGCGCGCAAACCCTGGGTCATATATTCGCGAGCGATGATCAGGTCCTTGCCGCGATCGTCCTTGCCCCGAACGATGACATGGCTGTGCGGATGCCCCGTGTTGAAGTGATCGACCGCCACCCAGTCGAGCTTCGTTCCCAGGTCCTGCTCGACCTGCGCCATCCATCGGCGCACCAGTGGCTTCAGATCCTCATATTCGGCGCCATCCTCGGGCGCGACGATGAAGCGAAACTGGTGGCGATCACCGCTGCCGCGTTCGAGAAAGACCTTGCCATCGATGGCCTCATCGGCCCGCCCATAGAGCAGGCCGCGCTCGCCCTCGCGCGTGGTGCCATCGCGTTGGAGATAGCGCAGATGGGCGATCGCGGCGCCTGGCCCTTGCCGCCCAGCTTTACGATCCGGGCCTTGACCACGACGCGGCGGCCCGTCCAGCCGCCGCGCGAGGCGAGTATCCGCCCCACCCCAGAACCGCGCCCGATCCGCACACCGGTAAAGCTGCTTGCCTTCCGCGCCACCGTGCCGCCCGCGCGGTTGACGGCGCCGCGCATGCGGTGTGCGAACGGACGGTCATTTCCCAAACGGCCAAGCCAGAGTTCGAACGGATCATCGGGCATCACTGGAACCTCATCACGGCAGAACCACCGCGATGAAGGTATGATCGCGCTACCGTTCAAGGTGCTCCAAAGACGGCACCGTCGCAGCCCCCGGAACTGCGCCATTCCTGGCCGGCATGGCACGGGGGTGGAGGCAATTATCGGGACAGCCCCGGCTTATGCCTCCCCCTTAAACGACGTGCAGACGCCACATTCTGGGCCTCATGGAGGCACAGCTTTCAATCTTGCCATCGCCTTTTGACCCTCTTCTTGCAAAATGTTCTATGTTTGTTCTATACTTGCTGCCCTGCCAAATTATGATGAGAAACAGGCCAGTGGGCGTCCAAATCGAAGCAAGCGATGGCCATCAACTGAGGCTGACTGGTGATGTCGAAACGCTGCTCCACCTGCCCACGCGGGCCAAAACCGAAGGCTTTTCGCTGGCGATTTCCGACGGCAGTCTGATCCGCGGCGGCTATGATGTCAGCAGCGATTGCTGCCGGTTTTCCATCGGCGCGGAAGGTGCCGCCATCATCAAAATCATGCGCGCCGATGATGGCGATCGGCTCGACATTGGCTGGCGGATCGACTGGATTACGCTCGCATGCGGCAGCGATACGCTATGCCCGATCGATGCTGGTGACGCGCAAGATATGCGACAACTGGTGCTCGATATCAGTGTCATACAGGCGGTCGGCGTCGTAACTCACGCCTGAATTCGTGTGGATTGCGGACGTTATGGAAGCTATGCACTCTGACCTGGGGGACGATGTGGCAGGCTTAACGACCGACATAATAGCCGTTCGCGCTGCAATTGGCTGGGCGGCTGGTCTCATCGGCACCGGATTGATCGGAGGCTATTTGGCGTCCCTGCCAAACGGGCCTCGGTCCGGTTGGGTGGTCATCCCAATCCTTGCGACAAGGATACCCCTACTTCTCGGTCCGGCAGGCGTCGGGTTAATCGTAGGGAGGTTGACCAGCGGCCTTGTCGAAATCGCGGCGTATTCGGCCATTGGCGTATCTGTCGTCGCCTCAATGTGGTTGTCTGCAATCGCGGCTCAATTTGCGCAGAACATAGCTTGTCGCCTGTTCGGGGCGAGACAGGCACCCATTCGATGGTGGTCGGGCGATACTGGCAAACGGTCCCGCCGTCGAAAGCGGCAGCCCAGCCAGAAGAAAGGTACTGTCCGCTAGCGCGGTCGCCTTTCGCCGGAGTGGCTATCCATCTCAGGCCGCCTTGGCGAGGGTCTCGATCCGCATTTCACATGCTTCGCGCACGAGGGTCTGGAGCAGCATCACGCGGGCCGCGATCCAGTCGAGCTGCTCGGCGGTAATGCGGTAGGATCGTGAGTAACGCGCCTTCACATAGGCATCGCGCAGCAGCGCATAGCAGCGTTTCTCGAACCGGGTTTCGCGCGGCCAGACGGCTTTCAGCGAGGGCTCAAGCTCTTCGGCTAGGTCGCGCAGCCGGTTCAAATTATGGGTCTTGGGCGAGTACAATGTGCGGACCAGAAAAAGGCAGTGATAATAGCGCTCAGTCGCTTGATGGAGCAGGAACGCAGCCAGCTTGCCCTTGCCTTTTCCTATCGCATCGGTAGCGCTTTCGAGGAAATCGTCAGCGCTTTCGACCCACTCATCGAAGTAGTCCTGCGTCTCCCGCAACGCCTGTTCCGCCGACAGCGGCTGCGGATCGGCGAAGGGATAGCCCGGCTCCTCGAACAGCATGATGCCGTCGCGCACGATGTCCATGAAGAAGTAGCGGCCGAGCCTCAGCTTCTCGTTCACCTCGTCGAGACTGTGATAGATCAGGCTGAAGGGCGTGCGCAGCACGGTGCCCGCCGACAAGTCGGCGAGCAGCTGGCTCTCGGTCTTCTCCCAGAATTCGGCGAGGTCGGTGAGATCGTCATGATTGACGACGACCAGCAGATCATAGTCCGAGAAATAGCGCCCGACCGGATCCTCGACCCAGTCGCCGCGCGCGTATGAACCGAACAATATGATCTTGAGCAGCTTGCCATTGCGGAAGCGCGGCTGGGTCCGCTGCGCGGTCGCGCGCGCAAACCCAGCGCGCACGATCTCGACCACATGCGCCAGTTCGCGCTGCTTGCCGTCGGGCAGATGATCAAGGCCGGTCTTCATGGGAACAGTCCTAACCCGGCATGACACATCCGCCAACCGTGCCGCGCGTAGACGGCAAGATTGGCGGTAAAATCATCGCCCTTGCCGCCATCTCTGCCACCAATGCCGGGGCGGTGGGGCTTCGCCATGTCGCAGATTATAATCAAGGTGACATAGGGCACTGGCGAATTGACGCTCGACAGCTTTGACAGAAAGGCCGGTTACTTTGGCGATCTGATCATAGGACATCGCATCCAGACGCACCGCAAGAAATATCTCGCGGCGGAGCTTGGGCATTGATAGCAACGCCGCTTCAAGTCGCGCCAATATTTCGGGATCAGGTGCCCCGCTTGGGATCGGATCGACCGGCTCGATCGATCGCTCCAGCGCGCGCCGGGCGCGCTGCGTCATGTCGGGTTCGGGGGTGTCGGTCATGGGATATCTCCCGTACAACAAGGGACCGGCGGCCCGCAGACCGCCGGTCAATGAAGGTCACGCAGCCTGCGCCATGGGCGCGACATCGCTCCCGGCTGTGCCCGCCTGGGTCATTGCCTCGGTCGCGCTGGCCGTCCGGTTGACGCTCGCGACGCCACGACGTTCTGTGTAGCTGGTCGCCGGGAACCGTAGCCAGCGCGGCACCCAGCCCTCGACCTTGGTGCGGCCATTGGTACCGTCGAGGCAGTCGCGGATGATCTGGCGTTTGACCTTGCCGGTTTCCTTGATGTTGGCGTCGGCAATCTCCTTGCCCGCCACCTCGGCCAGCATCGCGTCGGTAGCCTCGCGGTCGCGAATGCCGTCGAGCAGGGCAGCATCGGCCTGCCAGACATCTGCCATGTCGATGCCAAGCTGCATCCCTAGCGCGTCGACAAGCTCGCTGCGGGCATCGAGCGTTTCGCCCATCACAACCGCCAATATGTCCATGACCGTCGCATCGTCGAGGGTGGACAGCTTGGCGAGCAGGCCGGTCAGCGTGCCGCCGCCCCGCGCGATGGTCGGGCTATCGGGGTCATAGTCCAGCACCGCCAAGAGCTTGCGCCGCTGGGCATCGAACCGCGCCTCGGACAGGCTGTTCTCGACGCTCTCGACAATGGCATCGGGGCCACGCTGCGGTTCGATCCTGACCGTCCACAGCGATGATCCCGCGATCATATGCGCGACCGCGACGCGCAGGCAGATGCCGGGCATGGCGATCATCCGCGCCCTGACGGCGGCATGACGGTGCAGGTCGATGTAGTCCTGTTGGCTGCTGCTGATCTCGGGCCGCTTGGGAGTGTCGATGGCTTCGCCCTTGGCGAGCTTGCGCGCCTCCCTGACGGTCACATAGCCCTCATGGAAGGCAACGTCACCGCGCGCACTGGTGACGATATAGACCTTGCCGCCCTTGCGCTTCGGGCAGCGTTCATGCTCCCAGCTGTGGAACGGTTCGCCCTGCGGCAGCACGACGACATCGTTCCACCCGGCCTCGCGGTAGGTCTCGATGCGGGCTTCGATCGCTTCGTTCTGCACGGTCCAGAAGGCCGCGACATCGGCGAAAAAGCGGTCGTCGCCGAACAGGTCGGAGACGATGCCGCCGCTGTAGCCATCGATATCGAACAGCGCAGCGCTGACCGGGATCGACACGCCGCCGAACACCCACGCCTTCAGGGAATGGCCGGTTGGACAATAGCTGTTCGGATCGTCGAGCAATCCCAGCCATTGCTGCTGCTGCGCCTTGGTCGCGAGGGTCAGATGCCGCACGGTGGCCGGGTCGATCTCACCGCGCCGATAGAGGTTGCGGATGCGCGGGAGCAAATTGCCCAGCGCGAGCGTCCGCTTCACCTGCAACTCTGTGAGGCCGAAAGTGGTCGCGATATGCTCGGGGGTTCGGCCTTCGCGCACCAGCCGGGTGAAGCATTCCCAGCGGGTCACTTCATCGGGATCGAGCCGGGCGATATTCTCGATCAGCGACGCTTCGAGCGCCGCCGCGTCGTCGCCAGCCTCCATCACCGCGCAGGGTAGCGCTTCGGCTTCGCCGGTTTCCTGCGCCACCGCCAGCGCAGCCTGATATCGCCGCTTGCCCGCAACGATCTCATAGGTGTCGGGTGTCCCGTTCTGCCGCACAATCAGCGGCACCAGCACCCCGCGCGCCCGCACGGATGGTAGGATGTTGGACAGGTCGGCCTTGCCCTTGCCGCGCATGTTCACGCCGGAAATGGCGAGGTTAGCGATGTCGATATGCTTGAGTTCCATTGTCTTCACTCCTCTTCAAACCGCCGCAACCGGCGCCGGAATGGCGGGTGGGCGGCGGGAGCGAACCGGCAGGCCCGCCGGCAGAGCCGGGGTGCATCCGAAGGACCGGAACGAAGAGGAGGACTCGGCGAAGCCGAGTTGCGGCCCGGCGCGGCGGGCCTAAAGGGTAGCGACGCCGGCTCTGTTGCAAAAATCGTGAAGCTTGAGCATGCTTGGCGGAGATTGGACGGACGGAACGATGACGGATTTCAAGTGGCGCCATTTCCAGGGTGATGTGATCCTGTGGGCGGTGCGCTGGTATTGTCGCTATCCGATCAGCTATCGCGACCTTGAGGAAATGCTGGCGGAACGCGGCATTTCGGTCGACCATACGACGATCTATCGCTGGGTCCAGTGCTACGCCCCGGAGATGGAGAAGCGGCTGCGCTGGTTCTGGCGGCGTGGCTTTGATCCGAGCTGGCGCCTGGATGAAACCTACGTCAAGGTGCGGGGCAAGTGGACCTACCTGTACCGGGCAGTCGACAAGCGGGGCGACACGATCGATTTCTACCTGTCGCCGACCCGCAGCGCCAAGGCAGCGAAGCGGTTCCTGGGCAAGGCCCTGCGAGGCCTGAAGCACTGGGAAAAGCCTGCCACGCTCAATACCGACAAAGCGCCGAGCTATGGTGCAGCGATCACCGAATTGAAGCGCGAAGGAAAGCTGGACCGGGAGACGGCCCACCGGCAGGTGAAGTATCTCAATAACGTGATCGAGGCCGATCACGGAAAGCTCAAGATACTGATCAAGCCGGTGCGCGGTTTCAAATCGATCCCCACGGCCTATGCCACGATCAAGGGATTCGAAGTCATGCGAGCCCTGCGCAAAGGACAGGCTCGCCCCTGGTGCCTGCAGCCCGGCATCAGGGGCGAGGTGCGCCTTGTGGAGAGAGCTTTTGGCATTGGGCCCTCGGCGCTGACGGAGGCCATGGGCATGCTCAACCACCATTTCGCAGCAGCCGCCTGATCGGCGCAGAGCGACAGCCTACCTCTGACTGCCGCCAATCTTTGCAACAGAGCCGGCCGAGCTGCTGGAATACGCGCGAAAGGGAGACACGCTGGCGATCGTCCGGCTCGACCGTCTCGGTCGCTCGCTGGGCGAATTGCTGACAACGGTACACATGCTGCGCGAGCGTGACATTGCGCTGCTCAGCCTGGAGGAGAAGATCGACACGTCGTCCGCGGCCGGCGAGCTGATCTTTCATGTTTTCGGGGCCATCGCGCATTTTGAGCGTCGGCTGATTTCCGAACGGACTCGCGATGGCATCGCTGCCGCGCGGGCGAAGGGGAAACGGCCGGGACGGCAGCCGCTCGACGCCGACAAGGTAAACGCGGCCCTCAAACTTATCGCGGCAAGCGTGTCGCCAGCCGAAGCAGCGCGCCAGCTTGGGATCGGGCGGTCAACCGTCTATCGCGAAATGAAGCGGCTCGGCATCGCTCGACCGACATAGGTCGGCTATATCAGGGCATTGGTCGCGCCAAAGCTATCAGGGGCACCAAATCAATTGCTTGGCTCACTAAGCGCCAGTTTTGGTGGCTGCCGGACGCAAAACCGTACTAGCGTCCGGATCCGCGGGCGCCCTCCCCTTGGCGACGGTTGCTTCTCCTCGACCAGGGTCAGTCCATATTCGGGCAGCGATTGCTGCTCGGCGACCTCGCGCAGGTGTTTCTTGAAATATTCAAGACCGCGCTTGTCGGTTGCACAGCCAACGCGCGCCGCCAGCGCCTCCATATCGACCTCGAAGCCCTCCCCGTCGGCGCAATTGAACTTGGCTAGCTCGTACAGGCGCCGCTCGATCGGCCCGAGCTTGAAGAAGTCGAGATGATAGGCCGCGATCCGGCGATCGGCCAGGATCGCGCGATACAGCCAGTCGCACACCATCACTTCGATCCGCTTCACGCGGCGCTCGCCCGTCGGGAGCTTGGCGTATTTGATGTCGGCCTTGAGCAACCAGGAAAAGGCGCTGTCCGACCCCTCCCCGCCCGTTTCGATATTGGTGATGATCTGCGTACCCTGCAGGCGGTTGAGCGACGCCTTGAGCGACGTGTAGGACCGCGCCGAGGCGTTGGTGCTGGTCACGCGGAACAAATCGTTGGCGGTGAAGCTCATCACGCGGTCGACCTGTTCGCCGCGCTCCATCCGCTCGGCCATCAAACTGGCGATATAGAGCAGGATTTCCTTGTCATAGATGGTGGCGACACCGGTCTTGCTCGGATTGATCTCGATCCGGGCATCGCCGTTTTCGAACACCATCGGCGTCATATGGGCCTTCTTCGACAAAGCGAAGAACGGGAACTCCGCGACGGTCCGCTCCCCCTGGACATCGCCATAAAGGGGGCTGGCCAGCTGGAACAGATCGCCTTGTTTGAGTAATATGTCGTCCATTGCTCTACTCATCTCTGACCCCTTCGAGCATGGGTGGGTGGCGGGGCGGTGTCCACAGCGTTGGCGGCACCGAGCGGGTTTTCCGTGCGAAAGCACGAATATTGGCATCCGTAGGCGCGCACTGGTCGCGTAGCGCCCACAGATCGTGCTCGCAGCGTCGGTTTGATCGATGCGCAGCCGGATATGACCGGTTTTGGCACGGAAAATGGCCGTGCTGCCGAGGCGGCATCGTTTCGGTTCGTGCTTTCACGCGGAAAAGGGCGCTGGCTGCGCTTATGGTACGTGCCGGAGCAACGGGCAGGGCGGTCGCCCCGGCGTACCCTTGCACCGAGAGGTCGCGTTTTTGGCCGCGATTTGCGTGCCGTAGCAGTTTTGCGCCCGCTTCTTTTTACAGTATGCATATCGCTATGGATATCCATATTGATATTGCAATCATATTCATTGGCATTTTAATATGCGTATGGTGTCGATTGCGATATCGACATTTTGCAGCGAGGGCTGTATCCATCGCCGCCTGTATAGGAGCGCATCATGCCAGCAATCTCAGTGGCCAATCCCAAGGGCGGTGCCGGCAAGACCACGTTGACGCTGGTGCTCGCCAGCGAGCTGGCGCGGAGCGGCGCCGCGGTCACCGTGATCGACGCCGACCCCAATGCGATCATCGCCGGCTGGGGCCGCAAGCGCCATGAGCAGGGCAAGGCCTTGCCGTTCGACATTATCGCCAGCCCGAAGGAATCCGAACTGGTCCGCGTCATCGATCAATACACAGCATCGCACGATTTCGTGTTGATCGACCTCGAAGGCACCGCGTCGCGCATGACCTCACGTGCGCTCGCCCGATCGCATCTGGTGTTGATCCCGTTCAACCTTTCCCCGATCGACGCGGAACTTGCCGCCAATGCGGTCGCCCTCGTCCAGGAAGAAGCCGAAGCGCTCGGGCGGTCGATCCCTTTCCGCTTGGTCCGCAGCCGCGACAATGCCGCGATCGAGACCAAGACCGCCAAACGCATCGTCACCGCGATCAACGACGCGGCGCTGCCGCTGCTGACCGCAGCGCTGGTCGAGCGCGCAGCGTATCGCGACATCTTCGATTTCTCGGCAACGCTGGACGAACTGAGCGACAGCCAGACCGCCGGCCTGCCCGCCGCACGCCGCAACGCGCTCGAAGTCGCGCGCGCGGTGGTCGAGGCGGTGCAACAGGAGATGCAGGCATGAGCGGCTACGGGTTCGGGAAGAAGGCGACGGCGCCGACAGGGGCGGGGGATCCGACCAAGCTCGATCTGAGCGGGATCGTCCGCGCGCCGCTAAGCGTGGATCCGGCGCGTGAAGCTGCGGCGATCGCGCGCGGCAACGCGCTGGGCTTTGTCGACCGCGGCGATTCCGTAGAAGGACAGGCAGAAGGGCAGGGGGCAACGCCCGTCCGGCGCCGACGGCAACCGGCCCCGCAGAGCAGCCTGTATATCAAGGGGCCGAAAGAGACGCTCGACTGGTTCATCGACTTCACCAACCAACGCGGCCATCGTTCCTATTGGCAGGCGCTGGCCGAATTCCGGGACCTGGTCGAAGGCACGCGGGGACCGTCGCCCGAGCAACGCTGACGGGCAGGCGACCCGACCGCTACGGTCAACGCGTCATCGGCGTCGTCGCCAGGTCGATCAGGGGCGGGCGGTAGGGCAGCTCGGCGCCCGTCGGAATAGTCGCGGCCTCGCGATCCAGCAGCGCCGCGCGATCTTTCCAGCTGAGATAGATGCGGCTGCGCAAAATGCCGAAATCGAGTTTGCGCCCGGCCCCCCGCCAGAAGCGACCGGCCGAGAACGGATCATAATGGGCATTGGCGAGCAGATAGACGCTCAGCCGGTCCGCCTCGATTTCCGCCTGGCCCATCAAGCGACCGTTTTTGCCGATCTCCGCCAAAATCCCCCAATGCGCCCCCGCAGCCTCGAGCCGGGCCCGATGCCGCAGGATATTGTGCGAGAGTTCATGCGCCAGCACGACCGCGAGCTCGTCATCGCTGAGGCTATCGAGCAACCCCGCATCGATCTGAATGATCGCGCCATCCGCTGCCGAATCGTTCCCGGCGCCGAGCAACACTTCGAACGCCGAGCGGCAGGCGGGCACCGGGGTAATAGCGATGGCCTGCTCCTGTGCGCCGCGCTTGACGCCGAGGGTTAGCGGGGCGGCTTGCGCAACCGCTCCAATTGCGTCTCGACGCGATCGCGTTCTGCGGTGGAGGGCGGCGCCGTCGCGCCCGGAAGCGCGGCCGACACCGCCGCGCCGTTGATCGAGACCAGCGAATCGCCCGGGCGCACCCCTGCTGCGGCAGCGGTCGATCCCGGCACGACGCCCTCGACCGCGACGCCCGTTTCAAACCCGAACGCCGCGCGCGCAGCGGCGCGCGCATCCACGCCATATTGGCCAAGGCCGTGCAGTTGCAGGCCAAGGCCCGGCTGGTGATCGAGGCAGATCGCCGCATTGGCGGTGGCCAGCCGATAGCCGACCGACGCGACGCGCAGGTCTGCCTGGCGCAACGCTTCAAAGGCGGCAGGGGAGGGCGCTTGTGACGGGGGCGGGGCGGCCGCACCCACCAGAAGCGCCACGAGGGCAAGGCGCAGCCCGGCACGCAGTGTTGAGACCATCGGCAGCCCTTTAACGGTTGTTCAAGAGCAGGTCATCCTCTATCGGCGGCACTCTCGCGCTCGGGGCGCGATATCCAGGGCCCTTCCTGCCGAAATTCGGATATGCTTGAACGCCTTAGAAATATTTTGTCGAAATCCAAGTCCATGCCGCGTCGCCAGATACCAGAGGGGCGACGCGTCTATGCCATTGGCGACATTCACGGTCGGCTCGATCTGCTCGACGATCTGCTCGCCAGGATCGCGGCCGATCATGCCGCGCGCCCGCCCGCCCAGCAGACGCTGATCTTCCTCGGCGACCTGATCGATCGCGGCCCGCACTCCGCCGCCGTCATCGACCGTGTCATCGCCTTGCAGCGCAGCGAAATCGACACCCGCGTGCTGATGGGAAACCACGAAGAAGTGTTCCTCAAAGCCCTGAACGGGAGCGTGGACGCGTTGCGCCTGCTGTGCCGCTTCGGAGGGCGCGAGACGATCTTGAGCTATGGCATGGACGAGGCGGCGTATAATCGGGCCGATTATACCGAAGTGCTGCGCGACCTTTCCCTGCTCGTTCCCGACAGCCACCGTGCCTTTTTGGCACAGCTGGAGGACAGGATCGAGATCGGCGACTATACGTTTGTCCATGCCGGAATTCGGCCCGGCGTGGCGCTCGCCGATCAAAAGGCGAATGATCTCCGTTGGATCAGGGACGACTTCATCAAGTCGAAGGCTGATTTCGGTACCTGCATCGTGCACGGCCATACAATAACGCCAGAGGTGGTCGAGCGGCCGAATCGAATCGGCATCGATACAGGCGCTTATGCGACAGGACGCCTCTCTGCGCTGGCTTTGGCGGCAGGTGAGCGATGGATCCTTTCGACCGAGGGGGCGTTGGGGACTTCAGCAGACGTCGATTAAGGAAATCCACACCGACTTCCGCTATGGGCGACGTGCAGCATTTTTGCTGCACTGCCAGAAAAGATGGCGAGTTTAGGTTTTTTTTGTTTGTTTGAGACGGCGGCTGTGCTAGCCGAAAACCGAGTACTGCAGTGAATGCCTCTCACGAGGTTCATCATTAAGTAAGACAGGGAGTTACCAATGAATCTCGCTAAGATCGCAGCCTCGCTTGCCGCAGTGTCGCTGGTTGCTATGCCAGTTGTGGCATCGGCCCAGAATCCTGCTGCTTCGCTGTCGCTGAGCAAGTCGGTCCGCGTTGGCAAGGCATCGTCGAAGAAGAACGGCATCGCACAGGTCGGCATCATCATCGGCATTCTCGCCGTTGCCGGTGCAGCTGGCGGCATCGCCGCTGCAACCAGCAGCAGCAACTGATCTCCATAACCTTTTGGTTATGGAGTGAGAACGGCGACCTTAACGGTCGCCGTTTTTTTGTATTCTAGTGCTTAGGTATAAATCTCGCGAGATAATAGCGTCTAAAATCAGTACACTACTGATTTTATGGCAAAACAGAGATATCCAAAGGTCTGCGCGATCAGCTTAAGTTGGGATGTTCCTGTTTACGAGAAGCATGGAAAAGGTGTCCGCTTGTCGCTGATCGTAGTGCGCACTGGCTCACCTCAGATCGCGCCTGCCGGACCATCTCGCGCACCATCTGCCGCCAAACTTTGCGCATGCCGCAGACCGGGAACTTCTCGGCGAACACGCATGCGATCTCCGGCTTGAAGGCCACATCTTGCCGCGCCCGCGCCGACAGGCGTGTCGGATCCTGTCGCCGCGCGACGCGCGCTCCTGGTAAGTCGATGGAGCGATCGGCAGGACCCGCCAGATCGGCTCGACACCATAGGCAGCGCGGTAATGGTCAATGAACGCGATCATCGCTTGAATGGGCCGACGAAGTCAGACGGATCTACATCCGGACATACCGACAAGCCGGTGTCGATGCGCAAGAAGGAGACCGCGAGACGAGCCGCAAACCCTCCTTCGCCAATTTGCGTGACCGCCTCCCCCGGTTGTACCGCTCAAATCGGCCGATCCTCTCCAGCAGCAAGCACGCGGGGAGGCAGACACCCCAACGCCCTTCCCTGCCGGCCGCCAGGGCCGCAAGCAGATAGCTGGATCTTCAGCCGCGAGATGCCGTTCGCCATGCATGCACACGCTTCTAAGGCGGCAGGGCCAGAGCCTGCCGGCACCGATGGCCGAGGCGTTCAACGACGTGCTCATTAAGCAAGGTTAGAGCCCGATGGGGGATTGAGCTGGTGCCCTTAACATATCCCGACTTGCGAACAATGTGGTTCATCCGTTAGCGCAATCGCACACGCATGATCGAAAATCACACTACCTCAAAGCGCTCCGACGATCCTGAAGGAATTGAGATGCAGTCGTCTAAATCAAACTTGTCCTTTAATCCCCAAAAGCTTCGGCGAACCGTGCTCGACATGGCTTATGTGGGGCGGACCGCTCATATCGGCTGTGCTTTTTCGATCATCGAGTTGCTTGCGGTTCTGTATCGAAACCATTTACGCTTCTCGCCGACAGATCCCAAGTCACCCGTCCGCGATATGCTTGTGCTCAGCAAGGGTCATGGGGTTATGGCGCAATATGCCTGTATGCACGAAATCGGTTGGATCGACGATGCAGCGATATCCGGCTATTGCGTCGATGGATCGATGCTCAAGGGGCTTTCGGATTCACGTGTTCCCGGTCTCGAGGTAACGTCGGGTTCGCTTGGTCATGGTGTGTCCGTGGCGGTCGGCATGGCGTTCGCCGCGCAACGCGATAATAGTGGCCAGCGCGTGTTTGCGATTGTCGGCGATGGTGAAATGAATGAAGGCCCGATCTGGGAGGCAATGCTTTTCGCAGCCCAGCACAATCTCGACAATCTCGTCATTATCGTCGACGAAAATGGATTTCAAGCGATGGGCAAGACCAGCGATATTCTCTCGCGGGGTAGCCTTTCAGCCAAGTTCGCTGCGTTCGATTTCGACGTCATGGAAATAGATGGCCATGATGAAACCGCTATCGACAATGCGCTCACGACAATGCTGGCAAACGGTTCGAAACGTCCGAAGGCGCTGATTGCGAAGACAATAAAGGGACGGGGGGTACCCTTCATGGAAAATGACAATATCTGGCATTACACGCGCTTGACTGATGAAACCTATCAGACGGCGGTTGCCGCGCTGGGAGAATCCCGGTGAGGCAGACCTTTTCTGATAGTCTGGTTCGCATTGCAGACGCTGATCCACGGGTTATCTTGCTGACAGGCGACCATGGTTATGCATTGTTCGACGCATTTCGCGCAGCACACCCGGACCGATACATCAATGCCGGCATTGCCGAGCAGAACATGGTCGGCATGGCGGCAGGGCTCGCCCGTATGGGCTTCCGGCCCTTTGTTTACGGTTTGAGCGCATTCGTTCCGGTGCGCGTACTTGAGCAGATTAAAATCGACGTCGCGCATGATAATCTTCCCGTAGTGTTTGTCGGCGACGGCGCTGGTTTCGTTTACAGCTACCTTGGCACTAGCCATCAGGCGCTGGAGGATATCGCCTGTGTCCGCGCGGTGCCCGGCATGATGGTGCTTTCCCCTGCCGATCGCCATGAGCTTTCCGCTGCCATGGACCATGCCTATGCAGCACGGTGCTCCGTATATTTGCGCATGGGTAAAGCAGATCGGGGGGATGTGCATAAAGAAGGCGTTGCGATCGACATGGCCAAGCTTCAATGCCTGCGGTCTGGGCGCATCGGTGGTACCACCATCTTGGCAACCGGACCGATCGCTACGACAGCTGTTGCCGTTGCCGAAAGAATCGGCGGCATCGCGGTATGGAGCGCGCCTTCCATTAAGCCTTTCGACACAGCGACCTTGGCAGCCATTTGCGCATCATCCAGCCGCCTGGTCACTATGGAGGAACATTCGGTGATGGGAGGGTTCGGTTCCCTCGTCGCCGAAGAGTCTACTGCGGTTCATCCGCGATCGGTTTTGCGAATTGGCGTGCCGGATCGTTTTTCGGAGCACTGTGGCTCCTACGAATATTTGTTGCGGGAACACGGTCTCGATTTGGAGACGATTGCTACTCGAATCGCGATTTATGATGCTCAGTAACGGGCCCCATGATTTGCGTGGGCGACACATTTTCCTAACCGGCGGAACGGGTTGCGTTGGCAGAACTTTACTAGATTATTTGGCCTGTTGCGAAGCTGCCTATGGTGGATTGCGTGTTTCGGTGCTCACCCGCAATGCCCCGGCCTTTCGGGCCCGTTATCCGGTTCAGAAACAGTATCTTTGGCTGACCACGATAGATGGCAGTCTGTCAAATTTGCCTGATTTGGCCGAAGATACGACCGACGTCATTCACGCGGCTGCGGATACGCATCTAAATATCGGATATGCCGCTTGGATTGACCAAATCGTTAATGGTACACGGACTTTGCTGGACGCATCCTTTCGCGCTGGCGTCCAGCGTTTCCTGCTGGTCAGCTCGGGGGCAGTGTACGGCCCTCAACCGGTATCGCTTTCGCATATCAACGAGGATTATCGGGGGGCACCCGATTCACTATTGCCGGGATCAACATATGGTCAGGCCAAGCGTGTAGCGGAGCAGCTTTGCACCATTGCAAAGCATGAGCATGGACTGGAGACGGTCATTGCCCGCTTGTTTGCGTTTGGGAGTGTCCATTTGCCACACGATGGACGTTATGCACTGGGAAGTTTCGTGCGTGACGCGCTTGCCTGTGGCTCAGGCCCAATCAAGGTCGCTGGCGATGGAAGCGCAGTACGCTCCTATCTAGATGGTCGCGCGATGGCGCACGCACTGGTCGTAGCCCTCGTGTCCGGCAAGGCGGGGTCGGCGTACAATGTCGGGTCTGAGGAAGCGGTGACAATCGCGGAGTTGGCTAAGTTTGTCCGCGACCGCCTTTCGCCCGACCGCGAGATTGTTATCCTCGGCGCAGCAGATAATACTCAGCGATCACGCTACGTGCCCGATGTTTCGCGGATCGCCAAACTCGGCGCGGCATCGCGCTCTGACCTTGGTGCGGTCGTTTCAGATGTCGCGGGTGCGAGGCCGCTCGATAAACGCTATTCGGCTGATGCTCCGGCGTCTGGATGATTTACATCGACTTCGGCAAGGATCGACTGCACCGCATCGGTAAACTGGCGCGCCGAATCGTCCCAGTTGATCCATTGGAAAGCGCGCGCGGCCACGCGATATCCGTCGGGGCTTTCAATGAAGCGAGCGATCACCCTAGCGAATTCGTCAAGGTCGTCAGGAGGAAAAAAGCATCCGGCGTCGCCCGCTACCTCGCGAAAAATCGGAATGTCGGACGCGATCACAGGGACCCCAAGCGCCAGAGATTCGACGATAGGAAGCCCAAATCCTTCAGCCTTTGATGCAATGATGGTCGCACTGGCTCGCATCATCGCATACTGAAGTTCCATATCGTCGACTTCGTGACACAAAAACAGGTTTGTACCGTACCGCGGATGAGAACGCGCCTGCGAGACAAAGTCCTCGATTTCCCAGCCTATTCTGCCGATCATCACCAGGTTCGCGACGGTTCCTGCGTCCCACAGTCTGTCGAACGCAGCGAGCACCGCAGCGTGACGCTTGCGCGGCTCGATCGACCCAATCATGATAAAGGTTGGTCCGCCTTGCCAGGCAATTTCCGGGATGGAAGGCGCAAGGGCGGCGTTGCCGAAGATCGGGATGTCCCGCCCCAAATAGAAGCTGGTGACAGGAGTTCCCGAACGTACAACTGCGTCTTGTCGACGGATTTCATCCGCACTGCTGCGAGAAATCGTTATCAGACCATCCAGTTCCACCGCGAGACGATTGAAGGCGCGCCGGAAGGGGTATGCAGTTGTCGACGGCGTCATCTCGGGATGTTCTAGCGGAATCGCGTCATATACGATCGCAATCGTCGATGCCCCGGCTCGTTTTGCCCGCAATATGGCCTCTACGGACGGGCTGCCATTGCCAAAAGAATCGATCAATATAACGATGGTTTCGTGTTTGGCTGTGATTGGTTCAAGTCCGGCGGTCAAAACCCTCATGCGGCGGTTAACGCTCCGGCGCTGCAGAAATGCATATATTGGGGGGATGGCCTGAACCACTCTTTTCGCGATCCGGGTGAGCGACGATTGCATCACGAGCGCCGCACTTGGACTTCGCGGGGGATCGACTAGGTCGGACACCGCGTCCTTGTCGAGGCGGTAGTAACCCGATCTGGTTGCAACGACAATATCAACATCAAGGTCAAGTAGTTCCCCGATCCATGCGCTACGTCGGACCAGTTCACGCACTACACGCTGAATGCCAGTCGCGAAGCGAGATTCGAACGTCTTCGTAACGTCCAGGAAAAGCGCTTTTCTCACGTATCTTTCCCGGTTGCTGGAATGGTTTGTTTGCACCGGCTACTGGCCACCGACGCGGCGCTGTTCGATACGAGCCTTGACGCTTTTGCGGTACAATGTCCGGGCAACAAGCAATATCCAGGCTGGCGTGATAGCAATGGGTATTGTTCGAAGCCAGAAACGGGGCAAGCGCCAATAATAGGCGATCGACATTGGGATCGCCTCTTTCCAGTATTTCATGCTGGCCCCCTTCAGCTTTGCTCCAAGAAAGTGTGTGCGCACGTAGAAGCTCGCAACGTCACTCATTGCACGTCTATAGGCCCGGTGGCCCCTGCCAAGGGTGTCACCGAAAGCCAGGTCGTAGCCAACGATATCCACCCGGGTGCGTGCAAATTCGTCACGGGCAAGGAAGGATTCATTGCCCAATCGACATCCCACCAGCGTATCCGGCACGCACAGCCAAATGGACTCTTCGCTCAACATTTTGGCTATGAGATACGTGTGCACATAGCCCTTCAGATACGGTTCGATCGGGGCAGCAGCCAGTGCCGCCTCCCAACCGGATCGCCGTACCACGATGCTGGACATATATCCCAGCCACGCACCGATAGTCCCGATTATCTGCGCCCGCCCGATCAATACGGTATCAATAGCGAAATCCGTCGAGATATGGTCGTGGACGAAGGCACGTTTGCTTAGATCATGTGTATAGCCGCGGGATCCCACGCTGATCCCGGTGAGCGTGGGGTGGGTAGCAACGACCCGCTCAATTCGGGCAAAGGCGCTGGCCTCGAAAATGTCGTCACTGCCGAATAGCCAGCAGAAATCGCCGGTCGCGGAAGCGACCGCGTTCAGGATGTTGCGGTCAAAACCCCGGTTCTGCTCAAGCCGACTATACACGATGTTGACGCCCACAGCCGCATATTCGGCCACGACCGCAGGGGTATTGTCGGTCGACGCATTGTCGCTGATGACGATCTCCACGTCGAGGCCGTGCCCGGTCTGGGCGACGATAGTGTCGAGCAGCGGGCGCAGTTCCACCGCACGATTGTAAGTCGGAATGCAGATCGACAGACGCACCATCGTCTCCTCAGGCAGGGGCCGACGCGCGCCGCGCATGCAGCCAGCACCGTAATGGCAGCATCCAGGCGGCGGTCAGGACGAAGCAGGCGATCAGGCCGAAGATCATACCAGGCAATCCAAAATAACGTGCCCCTAGGAATTGGAGGGAAATGCTTAGCAGCGATTGCACCGGCGCGACGAGCCACATCAAGAGCAGGTCATTCATGCTCTGAAGAATCATCGCAAAGGTATCGGTCCATACGCGGATGACGATATAGAGCGTCAGCAGGCCGATGACCGTCAGCGGGATCGGGGTGTTTAGGCCCGGCGCGATAACGTGGACGATCAGTTTATTCGCAAGCGCCACCAGAATACCACACAACAACGTGAAGCCGACACCGAAGGATATATATTTGCGCGAACTGCTGAAAACATTATGCCAGTCGTGCCGGGCAATCGACTCGCTGCAGATCGGCCACAATGCCTGCAGCAGCGCATTGTAAACGAAGAAGATCAACAAGAAGAGCTTAGTGGCAACGCTGTAGACGACAATGTCCCGAACGTTGAGCGCCTTAACCATAATAATGTAATCGACTTGCAATACCGACGCCGCGAGCAGCCCTGATGCCCAGAAACGAAGTGCACGACCTAGGATCGGCTTGACCTGAGATCGGGCAAAACGATGGTGGCCACGCGCTGCCCGAACCGTCGAGGCACACAGTGCGATCATCGGAAGGATCGCAAGCGGCGTATAATAGGCAAGCGTTGCCAAAGCGATCTTCGGTTCCCCCTGAAAATGCTGCAGCACCCAAACGCCGAATGTGCCGATCACAGTTCCTGCCGCAGGTAGCAAGTTTGACAGATAGCCGCGGTGACGTGCGAACCATATCCGGTACATCACCCCGCCCAGCGCCGTGCCGATCGCAGGGAATGCCATTGCGTAAAAGGCGAGCGTACGCCCGGCCGGGGACAGAAAAGAGAACTCGCCAAGCAGAAGCTGCGCCAGCCATGGCCCGAGTAGGAGCAGGATGACGCCCATCAGGCAGGCTGCACCGAGCGAGAGGATAGCGCCGGTTAAGACGATATCCTCGCTGTCGCTAGCCATCGCGCGACGTTCGGAAATATGGTTCTGGACGCTGATGCCGATGCAAAAATCGCTCAGCAATACCCATGTGCTAATGCTCGCGAGTACCGCGAATACGCCGTACCCCTGTGTCCCGATGCTCCCGATCAGGATGCGAACCGCAACAAGCTGCGCCACGACCTGAATGCCGCGACCGATCCAACCACCGCCCGCGACCAGCCAGACCGACGGGATACGAAGCCCGAACGGCCCTGGAAGCACCATGGTGTCGCGTACGCCGGATTGGCTCATCCCAAGAGTCCAGTAGCGACTGGCATACGCTGGTCGCTCATCTGGTCAGGCTTTCTGCGCGGCACTCAGAAGTTCAGCCCGAAGAACTCTTCGAGCTTTTCGGCGACGTAATCGAACTGTTCGGCACCGAGCGCCGGATAGAGGCCGATCCAGAAAGTATTGTTCATTACCCGGTCGGTCTGGGTGAGATCGCCGACCACGCGGTAATTGACGTGCTGGAAATAGGGCTGGCGGGTCAGGTTGCCGGCGAACAGCAGGCGGGTGCCGATCTTGTTCTGGTCGAGGAAGCGAGTCACGTCGACGCGCTTGGCATCGACGCCGTCGCGCAGCATCAGCGGGAAGCCGAACCAGGACGGGTCCGAATTGGGCGTCGCCTCGGGCAGGATGAAAATTTCCTCCAGGCTCTTCAACCGCTCGGTCAGCAGGCCGAAGTTGCGGCGCCGTGCCTCGATGAAACCCTGCGCGCGGTCGAGCTGCGCGAGGCCGCACGCCGCCTGCATGTCGGTGATTTTGAGATTGTAGCCGAGATGCGAATAGACATATTTGTGGTCGTAGCCGAACGGTAACGTGCCATGCTGCTGTCCGAAGCGGATGCCGCAGGTGTTGTCGCAGCCTGGCGCGCAATAGCAATCGCGGCCCCAATCGCGGATCGATTCGATGATCGGCCGAAGCTCTACGCTGTTCGTGAACACCGCGCCCCCTTCGCCCATGGTGATGTGGTGGGCGGGGTAGAAGCTGACGGTCGCGACGTCCCCAAAATTGCCGACTAGCTTGCCGTCATAGGTTGCGCCGAGCGCGTCGCAGCAATCTTCGACCAGCCAAAGGTCGTGTTCGTCGCAGATGCGCCGTACCTCAGCGAGGTTGAATGGGTTGCCGAGCGTGTGGGCAATCATGATTGCGCCAGTTTTCTCGGTGATCGCCGCCTCGATCAGGCTTACGTCGATATTGTAGGTGGGTACCTCGACATCTACGAACACCGGCACCAGCCCATGCTGGATTGATGGGTTGACCGTCGTCGGGAAACCGGCCGCTACGGTGATGACCTCGTCTCCCGGTTTTAGCCGACGATCGCCGAGCTTGTGGCTAGTGAGGCAGGACAGCGCGAGCAAATTCGCCGAGGAACCCGACGTGGTGGTCAACACGAACTGCGCGCCGAGCAACTTGGCGAGCCCGGCTTCGAACTCGGTGTTGAAGCGGCCCGTAGTCAACCAGCCATCGAGCGAAGCCTCGACCATCAACTCGATTTCAGGAGCGCCGATCACCTTGCCGGCGGGTGGAATCATGGTTTCGCCCGGCACGAAGGGCTTAGGGGCGAACTGGGCCTCGGCATATTGGCCGACAAGCTTGCGAATTTCCCTACGAAGGTCGTCAGCGGTCATGTGGAGTCATATCCTATACGGCAGCGAAAAGGCCAACGCGCGCGAAGCGCTCCAGCTCGGAAAGGCAATAAGCGTGCATGTCCGTGCCGGATAACCAAGCACGGTGCCAGTCGGTAATGCGATCCAGCGCCTCGCCCAGCGACCAGCGGGGTTGCCAGCCCAGGCCGGAACGCGCTTTGGAAATGTCGAGCTTGAGGTAACGCGCCTCATGCGGTTGCACGCTCTCGTCGCGAATCCAGTCAGCACCCTCGCCCCAGATGGCGCACATCTTCTCGACGATCCACTCCACTGGCTGCGCGTCGTCGTCCCGTGGGCCGAAATTCCACGCTTGCGCTGTTGCCTGCGGATTCGCCCATAATTGCTGGCACAGTACCAGATAGCCGCTCACCGGCTCCAGCACATGCTGCCAGGGGCGGATCGCGAGCGGATTGCGGATTAGCACCTTTTCGCCGCTTGCGATCGCGCGCAGAATGTCGGGTATCAAGCGATCGACCGCCCAGTCGCCCCCGCCGATGACATTGCCCGCACGACCCGATGCGAGCGCGACCTTGCTGCCCTCGCTGAAGAAGGAGCGACGATAGGCGGATGTCACTAGCTCGGAACAACCTTTCGAGTTCGAATAGGGGTCATAGCCCCCCATCGCCTCATCTTCGCGGTAGCCCCACACCCACTCGCGGTTTTCGTAGCATTTATCGGTCGTGACAATGCAAACAGCGCGCACGCTGACCGCCTTGCGCACGGCCTCCAGCAGGTGAACCGTACCCATGACGTTAGTGGCATAAGTGCCGACCGGGTCATCATAGGAGGCACGCACCAGCGGTTGCGCGGCCATGTGGATTACGATCTCTGGGTCGGCCGCAACCAACGCCTGCTCCAGCACTTCGCGATCGCGGATGTCACCGATAATCGAGGTCATGCCGGCAGCTACACCGGCGACATCGAACAGTGCCGGCTCTGTGGGTGGCGTCAGCGCGAAGCCTGTCAGCTTCGCACCCATCTTCTGCAGCCACAAGGACATCCAGCTGCCCTTAAAGCCGGTGTGGCCGGTCAGAAAGACACGCTTGCCGACCCAGAAAGCAGGTTCGACCTCGCCCCTTACCATATGCGCCATGGAGCCTTGCCGCTGTTCCACAGTGATTCGAGATGCTGTTTATCGCGCAGCGTGTCCATCGGCTGCCAGAAGCCGTGATGTTCATACGCCATCAGCTCGCCGCGTGCGGCCAACGTTTTTTAGCGGCTCTTGCTCCCAGGTCGTACTGTCGTCATCGATTAGATCGATCACGCTCGGTGACAGCACGAAAAACCCGCCGTTGATCATACCTCCGTCACCCTGCGGCTTCTCCATGAAGTCGGTGATGCGCCCGCCTTCCATGTGCAACGCACCGAAACGGCCTGGCGGATAGGTGGCGGTCAACGTTGCTGCCTTGCCATGTGAGCGGTGGAACTCCATCGATTTGGTGATGTCGATGTCGCCGACGCCATCGCCATAGGTGAAGAAGAACAGCTCCTCGTCCTTCACATAGTCTGCCACGCGCTTCAATCGACCGCCCGTCATGCTTTCGTCGCCAGTATCGACCAGCGTGACCTTCCACGGTTCCGCCCGCTTGTGGTGGACGATCATCTCGTTCGCTTTCATGTCGAAGGTAATGTCGGACATGTGCAGAAAATAATTGGCAAAATATTCTTTGATCACATAACCCTTATAGCCGCAGCAGATTACGAAATCGGTGATGCCGTGCGCGCCGTAGATTTTAAGGATATGCCACAGAATCGGTCGTCCGCCGATTTCGATCATCGGTTTGGGACGAAGGTTCGTTTCTTCCGCGAAGCGCGTGCCCAGACCGCCGGCGAGAATGACTGCCTTCATTGGTATACCTCAGTTCGAACTGACGAATGCATCGGAGAAGAAGCGTTTGGCCGGAAGGCCACGTCCAGTGAAAGCGTCGTACGCCGAGGCGATCATCGCCTCGGAACCACAAGCGTAAACGACCGTGTCGCCGGGGTCGAACCCCTGGCGGATCGCTGCGTCCTGTACATATCCCCGCTTGCCACCCCAATTTGCGTCTTCGCCCGATAGCAAGCGGTGCAGGCACACGTCGAGCCCCAAATAGACCGGGTCCCAACAAAAGCTCTCGGCAGCGCGGTTTCCCCAGAACACATTGAGCCGGTGCCTAGCGGCGCGTTCCGGGTCCGTCGCAAGCTCCTCCAGCAGGGCCTTGACCGGCGCGATGCCGGTGCCGGTCGCCAGGAAAACAATGTTGATGGGGGCTTCCTCCCGCAAGAAGAAGGTTCCGAACGGTCCTTCTATACGGATCAGATCGTTAGGCTTGGCGCGCTCGAACCAATAGGCGCTCAGCCGCCCGCCTGGATAGCGCTTGATGACCAGTTCCAGCAACCCGTCCGCGCGGAGTGCGTTGGCGAGCGAATAGCTGCGGCGGACATCCTCGACGATCACGTCGACATATTGCCCCGGCAGGAACCGCATTGGCGATGCGGGAGGCGTCTTCAATACCACCTTGACGATATCCGGGGCGAGCCGATCGACCGATACGATCCGGCTCGGCATAGTCTTGGCCTCGAAACCCACAAGACGGTCGAGCGGCTCGATATCCAGCGTCACATCACTAACCGCTGCGCGGCAGCAGGTGAGAATCAACCCGCGTTCGGCTTCTGCGGCGGAAAGGCTCTCCTCATGCCGCAGCGGCCGCGTCTCACCAGCGAGGACGGGCGCCTTGCAGATCCCGCAGCGCCCGGTGCGACAGCTGTATTCGAGGTGGAAACCCTGACTGCGGGCGGAATCGAGGATCGACACGGCTGGGTCTGCCGGAAAGGTGCGGCCGGTGTTGAGCGTGATAATATTCATCCACAGGGCCTGATGTAGATAGGAAGGGGGAGGGGCGAAGCGTCGTCCGATCCGGGTCAGTCCGTCTGTTGTTCCAGCATCCAGCGCAGCGTCGCCGCCAGAGGAATAGGCGTCCAATCGGGCAACGCGGTGCGGAGTTTTGTGTTATCGCCACCCAGCACAGCAATATCGTTGGGACGGACAAAGTCCGGGTTGATAGAGATCGAAATCGCGTTGTCCGTAATATCGGCCAACATAGCTACAATTTCGCGTACAGACGTCAGCATACCTGTGCTGACGTTGAACGTGCCACGCGCGTCCGGCGTGTTAATCAGCTCGACATAGGCGTGGCTCACGCTGCGTACATCACCAAAATCGCGCCTGACATCGATATTCCCTAGTTCGATTGACGCCTCTCCACGCACGAAGTGGTCGACTATCTTAGGAATGAGATACTTTTTATCTTGCCCGACACCCGTGTAGTTGAAAGGCCTGGCAATGATCAGTCGGAGTTTATCACGCCAAAAATCAGCGCCTAATTCCATGGCAAACTTGCTGAGACCGTAGTGATTAGAGGGCTTCGTCTCCGCCTGTTCGTCCAGAAGGCCGGACGAACCAGAAAAGTAAACCTGCGCACTGCTGGCGAGCAATACAGGAATACCCGGGACATGTCGGGCAAGTGCATCAAGCAGATGGAACGATCCAACCTGGTTAATGGCGTAAAATGGATCGAAATCGCTAGTGGCCACGAAAGCCATGGCAGCAAGGTGGATTACCGCATTAGGGCGCAAGGAAGCGATTTCGGCTGCGACCCCCCCGGCATCCCGTAGATCGGCGAGCAACGCAAACGGCTCGTCGCCCCGCGCGTGCAGCACGTTTATCAGGTGCCTCCCGGTAAATCCGGTGGCACCAGTGACGAGTACGCGCATCAGAAAGAATAACCTTGGCGGTTCCGTCGCAAATCCGCCTCGACCATAAGGCCGCAAAGTTCCTCAAGCGTGGTGGTGCTGCTCCACCCCAATTCGGTCTTTGCCTTGGTGGCGTCTCCGATCAGCAATTCCACTTCGGCTGGGCGATAGAATTTCGGGTTGATCCGCACCAGGCAACGCCCCGACTTCGGATCAATGCCGACCTCGTTAACCTCCGATCCCCGCCATACGATATCGATACCGATGTGACGGAAGGCCAGCGAAACGAAATCGCGCACGGTTTCCGTCCGGTTGGTGGCGAGTACGAAGGTGTCCGGCGTATCGTGCTGCAGGATCAGGCGCATGCCCTCCACATAATCCTTGGCATAGCCCCAATCCCGCTTGGCATCGAGATTGCCAAGCTCGATCGTATCAAGCAGTCCGAGCTGAATTTTGGCTACGGAATCGGTGATTTTGCGGGTCACGAACTCCCGGCCGCGCAGCGGGGATTCATGGTTGAACAAAATCCCACTGGATCCAAAAATATTAAAGCTTTCCCGATAATTAACGGTCATCCAGTGAGCATACAACTTGGCAACGCCATAAGGACTGCGAGGGTAAAAGGGCGTGGATTCGCTTTGAGGCACCGCTTGCACCAAGCCGAACATCTCGGATGTTGACGCCTGATAAAAGCGAACCGCAGGGTTGACCGTGCGGATCGCTTCCAGAAAATAAGTGGCACCGAGGCCGGTTATGAGGGATGTCGCAAGCGGCTGGTCGAATGACACGCCGACAAAACTTTGCGCGGCAAGATTATACACTTCGGTCGCACCGGAGGTGTCAAGCAATCGAATTGCCGACCCCATGTCTGTCAGATCGTATTCCACCAGCTTCAGGTTCGGGTGCTTATCGATACCAAGCTCTTCGATGCGCCAGAAATTGACAGAACTGGTACGACGATACGTGCCGTAAACCGTATACCCACGATCAAGAAGGTTTTCGGTAAGATAAGCGCCGTCCTGACCACTTACTCCGGTAATAATCGCCGTTTTGCTCATTTTAATGCCCCAATTTAATTTTAATGTTAACCAAATACATCTAGGCGTTTTTTGCATTTCCTCTGTACGCCGTCGCAAAGCATACCATTATGCAAAAAATAGTTGCTATCAAAGGTGTTCGCAGAGGATAATCTACAATACTTCCCAACATGATAAAAAGTGTCGATACAATCGCAAGTGTTTGTATTTTATCCATTGAAAGTCCGCATTTTTTCAACACTGAGCCACCCATCACGAGCAGCCAGAGCAAGAACAACAAGATTATCATGGCAGACGGAATGCCGCCTGTAATCAGCACCTCCAACGGATCGTTGTGCGCCCGATTAAAAAATCGCTGTGTGAGCATTGCGTCAGGCTCGAACTGCATGAAAAGGCGGTCGAAGGTGCCGAAGCCCGTCCCCCAGGGCAGATAGCGCACCATGATCTCCCAGACGGTAGGCAGGGCCAAGATACGCATGTCTTGGTCGAGCTTGCCGACCGACTGGTCAAGGCGAACGATACTGGATTCCTGTGCAAAATATGCGCCGATCGCGACCATTGCGAACGGTGCCAGAATGACGAGAAAGGTCGGGAGGCGGGTCTGCTGCTTGCGGAGGGCCATCGTGGCTGCTGTCATCGCAAGTGCGCCAAGCAGGAGCATCAGCCCGGTACGAGAGCCCGTCAGAAGGATAACGATCACGAAGATCAGAGTTCCGCCCAGCGCGATGCCTTGCCGAGCCAAATGGTCGCCGATTCGACGCTCCCGCATTCCCCAATGGGCAAGCAGCAGGATCCCAATCACGAGAAAGAGTGCTTGATGGTTCCGGTTGGCAAAGAGGCCTATTGGCATGCCCTGGTCAGAGGGCGTGCTGAAATATAGCGTGCCGGTCGCGAACTGGACGATGCCCAGCAGCGAACTTACACAACAAAGCACGAGGCAGAGGTCGCCTATGACCCACCAGTTACGCCGCGAGATGCCCGCCATGGCAACCACTGTTGTAAACGCTGGCAGCATTGCGAATATGCTGTTGAGTGTCCTTACGGGTATCAAGCTTATTGGGCGCCACGGTTGCGGAATGCCTGCGATATCGGCCGCTGCGAGATACGGCGCGCGCGCCGGAAGCGCCGCCCAGATCGTCGGGGGCAGTGGCACGAGCTGGATCAAAATCGTCAGCGTGAAGGCTGCCAGAAACGCTGCGGGGATCCGCAGTCCGCGCCAGTCCCAGGTTCCGGGCGCGACGAAAAGGGCCCCGATCGTCAGCACGGCCGCAGGGCGTATATAAATGAGCGGGAAAGCGTCGACCCGGGCAATCCCGCCCCCGCACGCACAGAGGAGAAGGAAGCATAGGAAAATAATGAGTCTTGGTTCTTTGATTGCCGCAATCCTGCGGGGCCGGGCTGATCCCATAGCTTGATGCCTGGTCCTGTCGGCGCGACTTTCTCTTCGGAACAAATCACGACCTCTTAATCTGACGTGCCGCTGCCCACGTGGGTTACACGGGTTGACTAGCTCTCAGTCCCGGACCGGAAAGCTTCATCCATTGCGATTGCTTCAGCTTGCCGCGCTGATGCAGCACGATCCGGTCATTTTCAACCGTTACCTGCACGATGTCGTCGGGAGCCGCTTGTAGGATGCCCGGGCCGACGACCTTCCACGTGTTCTTACCTCTGACAATTCTGAAATCGAGCCTGGCTGTGGCGGAAAACAAGCTATACGCGCCGGATTGCGCAATCGGGACGTCTCGCTCATTCATTGGTGCCCCGACTTTTTACGAAACTGCTGTCTGGAGACAGGAGCAGCGCTGCCGCATTTGCCGCAACAGGCAGGCTGATTTGCAGCGGAGCATGCCCAACTACCGCAGAAAAGTGATTATTGTCATAGACGAGAGATATGCCCGGCTCGCCATCGGAGGGCATGAGTTGTGCCGATACAAGCCAGATTTCGTCCCGAAGATTACCGATACCGGCGTTGTTGGCGATGACACAGCGTATCGGTGTGGTGTTATAACAGTTGAACACCCGCACACACCGCGTGATTTCGACTCCGGTAGTGCTGCATTCGATGCGCCTGTAGGGTCGTCCGTCGAAGTTCCAATTGTCTCCGGTTGCAAAACCGTCGATCACGCCGCCTTTGACGATGATGTTGCCCACCGCACCGGACTTTAGGTCGCCGCTACCCGTCGGTGTTATTGGATTCGCGTCGGTGCCGTTGACCGAATTGGCACGGGCTGTGCAGTCTATGCGTCTGATACCGCTTTGTCCCCAGTAAAAGGCGCTTCTGCGCACTGGTCCGCGAACGACGATGTCCCGGAATTCGGTCTCGCTTTGCCAGGACGCTCCTTCCCATTGCGGTGTAACGGCGACGCCGTCATAATCTTTATGCTGATTAGCATAGGGCTGATTGTCCACAAGCACCCCTTTCCAGAGGTTCCGCTTGCCGTCACGCTGTAACAGCGCGGGATTTGTGCTGTTGCTCACGTAACCGCCGCTTACCTGGCACTCGAAACAATGATAACCAAGCTCAATCCCGGTATCGCCGGCATCGGAGCAGGTCGGATCGGAGATGGTGATGGCGAAAACTGTTTCTCCGTTCTCCGTACTGCCTTCGCTTGCCGTGACAAAGATGTTGTTCTGTAAAGTGGTGCGTCGGCAGACTGGGCTCGTCACACGGATGTCCCGGGTCGATCCGTTGCAGATTATCAAGTTATTCTGATAGGCATCGGTCAGCACTGGGCGGACGATATCAACAGTGTTTGCGCGATCGATCCGTAAATTGCTCCCGGCCGCGCCCAGCACGGCAAGGTCGACGATGACAATCCGGCTTCCCGTTACCTTCACCATGTCGTTTTGGTGACCGCGCGCGCGCATCGGGGCCGTCCCGTTCAGGCGTAGCCCCCGCAGTACGATTCCCTTTCCGGATACTAGCAGGCCAATGCCGTCGCGTTCGGGTAGTCGCCGCAACACACCGCCCGTGCCGACGATGCACTGCCCCGAGTTGCGTAGTTCAATCGCGTCGCCAGCTATAGGATAGATTCCGGCGGGTATGACGAAGTTCAATCCGGTTTCGACCGCGTCGCGCAGGGCCGGTGACAGGTCCACTTCGCAATGTCCGGCTTGCGCTGCGGCCCGGATACGTGGCGGTAAGGCATCGAGAAGCGATGGCCAGCCGCGGGTGTCGATGGAGGCGTCAGCATCGATATCAAGCCCGGACGCTGCGGCCCCAAGGCCTGCGATTCCCGCCAAGACGTTGCGTCGTGTCCACATTTTCGGTTCTGCTGCTTATGCCCGCCTACCCGCCATAACCGACAAGCGCCATCGTTTCACGTCTTGCTTTGGAATAGGATGTCGGGGCATAAGGCAACGAGGCGCAGATAATAATTTCATCAAAACGATAGCGCAACCAGGGCCATTTTCAGGAAAATTCATGCGATCTTCTGCGTTGATCCTTTCGCTCGCGCTAATGCTTTTGGGGGGCTGCGCCACTCCCAAGTTTGTCGGCCGCCCTGACCTTAAACTCGTTTCGTCGAGCGAACTCCCGCCGCCTACGCGTAAGGACCTTCTGCTCCAGCAACGTTCCTATCTGATCGGCCCGCTCGATAAAGTTACGATCGATGTCTATGGTGTAGCGGAGTTGAGCCGTACGGTTCAGGTCGCGGCGGACGGCACGCTTTCGCTGCCACTGCTGGGAACGATTTCGGCCATGGGCCTGTCCTCAACCGAGTTGGCGCAGAAGATCGGCAATGGTCTGCGCGGACGCTATGTCCGCGATCCCCAGGTCACCGTGGGGGTGGATACGGTCAGCCAGACCATCACCGTCGATGGTGAGGTGTCGAAGCCAGGCCTGTACCCCGTAACCGGACGACTGACTCTCGTTCGTGCGATCGCGCAGGCGGAAGGGGCGGGAGAATTTGCCAATCTGACCTACGTTGCCGTGTTTCGTCAGGTTGACGATAAGCAGATGGTCGCGCTTTATGACGTCCGGGCTATTCGCCAAGGCATTTACCCCGATCCCGAAGTGTACGCCAACGATCTCATCTCGGTTGGGGAAGACCGGGGTGCTCGCTCGTTCCGGACATTCATTCAGGCCTCGGGGCTTCTGGTAGCGCCCCTGGTAGCGCTTATTCAGCGTTATTGAGCGAGCACAATAAAATGCAAATAATTGATCGGCCGCAAAGCGTGACAACGCCTGCTTCGTCCATGCTGGCCTCCGACGCGGGGCTACCCTCTGCCCCGTCGGCCAAGCTTATAACCCAGCTTCTTACATTGGTGCGCCGCCGATATGTGACGATTTTGGCGGTCACGGGTGCTGCGCTCCTTGTCGGCGTGACCTACGCGCTGCTCACTACCAAGCAATATGCGGCCGAGGCTTTGGTCGAGATTAAGCGCGAGAACGAAAGCCTGGTCTCGGTTGGGGCTTCCCAGTCCCAGCAGATGATCGTCGATCAGGAGTTTTACGAGACCCAATATGGCCTTCTGCGCTCCCAGTCATTGGCAGAGCGGGTGGCTAGCGACCTGCGCCTATACGATAACCGGGAGTTCTTTAAGGAATTCGGGGCTTTAGATTCGGATTGGTCGCAAGGTGAGCGCTTCCTTCCGACTTCGCGCGCCAGCCGGATTCGTAGTGCCGGATCGGTCCTGCTGAAGCATATCTCCGTGAGCAGCGAGCGTCTGTCGCGCCTTGTGCGCCTGCGCTTTGTAAGCCCGGATCCGATGCTTTCGAAGCGCGTCGTTGATGCCTGGGCGCAGGGTTTTATTAAGACAACCTTGGAGCGGCGCTACGAAGCGACGTCATACGCGCGCAACTTTTTTGGAAGGGCGCCTGTCCCAACTTCGGCAGCGTATTAATGAATCAGAGCGCGAGCTTGTCCGCTACGCGGGTGAGCAGGGAATCGTGAACCTTCCCGGAGTGGCGGGAGGGAGCAATGCAGCGGGCACCCACGAACGATCCCTTGCCGATACCGATCTCGAAACACTGAACGAGGAACTGGCGAAAGCCACCGCCGACCGCATTTCGGCCCAGAGCCGTAGAAATACGCCGGCTGAACAGGCGAGCGAAAGTCTTACCAACCAAGCTATTTCTCTGCTCCGACAGGAGCGAGCGACGCGCGCGGCTGACTATGCTAAGTTGATGACGCAATTCGAGCCTGACTATCCGCCCGCTAAGCAGGTCAAAGCACAAATCGATCAGCTCGATCGTTCTATCGCTGTCGAAGAACACCGGATCAGCGGCACAATCGACAAGACGTACCAAGCCGCCCTGGCGCGCGAAAACCTCCTGCAGACTCGGGTTCAGTCGCTGAAATCGGGTGTGCTCGACAACCGGCGGCGTAGCATTCAGTATAATATATATCTGCGCGATGTCGATACCAACCGGCAACTATACGATGCACTATTGCAGCGATATAAAGAAATTGGTGTTGCCGGTGGCGTCGGTTCAAACAACATCTCGATTGTCGACAACGCGGAATTGCCGCTGAAGCCAACGTGGCCAAACACGCTTATTATTTTGTTTGGTGCCATTTTCGGCGGTGCTGTACTCGGTTTTGGTATAGCACTTCTGCAGGAGCAGCTCGACAACGCCATCTCCGACCCGCAGCAAGTCCCCGATGAGCTTGGCGTGCCGCTGCTCGGCACGATTCCGACAGTGCGGCGGGATATACGCCCGGCAGATGAGCTACGGGATCGAAAATCGGCGATTACCGAGGCTTACAACTCGACGCGAATGGCCTTGTCGCTGGCGCGGGAGCATGGCTTTCCCAAAGTCATTTCGGTCACCAGCACGCGTGCTTCCGAGGGGAAGACCACAACGTCTTACGCGCTCGCAAGCCTGCTCGCGCGGTCTTTGAACCGGGTGCTCCTAGTCGACGGCGACATGCGGCGTCCATCAGTGCACAGTTTGTTTGGCATTGCCAATCAAGCCGGTCTGAGTAACTTCCTGGCAGGAGAAGATCTCAAGGACCTCATTCGGACCACCGATATTCCCGGGCTGCAGATCATCACTGCCGGCCCCAATCCGCCGAGTGCGCCAGACCTGCTTGAGACGGATAGGCTTGCTACTCTGATTGCGGAGATGAAGAAACATTTCGACTATATCATCATCGATGCTCCACCATTGCTGGGTCTGGCTGACGCCCCGCTGATCGGCAGTCAGGTTGAAGGTGTGGTTTTCGTAGTTCAGGCCCATAGCAGCCAGAAGAACATGGCCCAGATTGCGATTAGCAGGTTGAGAGCCGCTAATGTCTCTATTCTCGGTGTTGTTCTCACGAAGTTTGACTTGCGCAAAGCAGATTACGGCTATTTGTATAGTTACGGATACAGCTACGGCAATGAAGACGCATCCGGTAAGAACGCTGCGTAATCACCGATGGAGCGGTGGCGAATACCCTTGCACTCCCCGGTTGTGAGAGCCCTGCTGCTCGCACCGCCGATATTGATTGGAATGATTCTGACTTTCGTTGTTACGAGCGGGCTGGTCTTCGTGCGCTCCGACCCGGAACTGGCACTACGGTTCGACGCGCACAACAGTCAGGCGTTGGAGCGGGTCGCCATGGCCCTAGCCGTAAAGGGGACACCAGGCTCGGCGCGGATGGCCGAACGTCTGGCAGTCCGCTCGCTACTGGAAAGCCCGATGAGCGGCGAGGGCGCATCCGCACTGGGGTTTGCCCGATCTATCCTGACCCCGGCCAGAGACGAGAGCAGCACATTTAAATATAGTGCACAGATAACGCGCCGCGACGTTGAAACTCAGATGTGGCTGGTCGAGCACTATGTCGCACTTGGCGATATCGCTAAGGCTTTGGAAACGTACGATCATATCTTCCGCATCAGCGACGAGTACCGTGCGAAGCTTCTCCCGATCCTGTTGCAAGCAAGTGCTCAACCGCAGGTCGCGCATGCCATCGCCGCAGTTCTTGCCTCGAATCCGCCGTGGAAGGCTGAATTTTTCGGCGGCCTGCTTGGTGCCTTTCCCGGCGCTGAAAACTTCAACCTGCTTGTCAATGCGATGCGTTTCAGTCGCACCGACCCGGACGACCGGAACCGCGTATCGCTGGCCATGGCGCAATTGGTCGAGCATGGGCGGCCGGATTTCGCCTTTGCGCTATATCGGCGCTTCACCGGCAACGTATCCTCGTCGGCGATCCGCAATCCGCGATTTGATCAGGCTGGTGGCCTGACACCGTTTGAGTGGTCCCTTTCCGAAAATGATTCACTCTCGGCTCAACCGGGGGTTAACGACGCCAATGCGCCGGTTCTTCTCCTCATCAACCGAGGCGGCCAATCAGGGGATTTTGCCCGCCAGCTCCTAGTGCTGCGTGCAGGCACCTACCGCCTCGCGTTCACGACCGGAAATATAACGGGCTCCGTGACGGAGCGCCCGAAAATAGAGCTTCGCTGCAACTCTGATACGAGGACGCTCACGTCTACTGCGCTCCCCGCTTCACCCGCACTCGGCGGCATCCGGAGCATCATTCCCTTTACCGTGCCATCCTCGTGCCCCGCCCAATGGCTGTCGATCGTGGCCGGTAATCAGATCGACCGGCAAAGCAATAACCCGTGGGTGACAGACATCGCGGTTGACGCATCTTCCCCCTCTGCGCGGCGCTAATTTTTATGTCAGTACGCATCGCATCAAAAGAGCCAGCCAAAATGGCTCTGAAGATATTTCTCTTCGTACTCATAGCATTGAACCTTATGGACAATGCTGCCGGTGCTTGGCTGCATACTCAATTTTCAAGCAGCGCAGCAGCCATTCAGATTATTTACGCAAAATATGCAGTATTTATTATTTTATTTATTGGATTTTGCTTAGAATTTTCAACAGGAATGAAGATAAAGAGATACGAATGGTTTGGTATTTATTACCTTGTTGCCACTGTTTTAATGGCTATTGCTATTTTGGCCGCCCATCCTGGTGAGAAAGCGCTCGCACGAGTCTATATCTATGTATTTCCTGTAATTATATATTTTTCTGGTCTCTATGTCGGAAACAAATCTGACTTTGGTATAAGATATTTAATTTCTAGTTTCGCAATATCTTATATATTAATATCGATTATATTCGCTGCGTTGAATGTATTACTTGGTTCCGTAGAACTTTGGGGTCACTATCTCAATTACGCAAGCTTTATTCTGGACGTAAAAGGATTCAGCGACGATGTCGTAGACGGTCTGCATGGTAATTTTTACTATACCTATCAAGGAATATCCTTCGTTCGGTTCGTCGGTTCGTTCGGAGATCCTCTCGCTTTGGCCTATGCCGGCATGACCGCTGTCGTTCCTGCTTATTATTTACTGCCTAAATACCGTGCATTGATCGTCATACTTTTTGCGTGCATCATCGGAGCATCCTTCACGCGTGCGGTGTTTTTAATATTACCGATAGCCGTCGCGATTTATTATCGGATGAAAAAAACTGGATTCGGTGTCGCGTTGATAATTTCAGTACTCGGACTATCTTTTACGCTCATATTTGGTGATTTTATTTCTGATGTATCGGAAAATAGTTCTACAGCAGCGCACGTTCTTTCTGTATCAAAGATATTCGAATTCCTCGATCCAGCTACGATCATTTCTGGAGCGCTTGTGAGCGGGAAAATTCCGGAGTTCGAACCAGCAATGTTAAATGTTCTATTCCTTTTTGGACTAGGTCCTACGATACTTTTCATTATGTTCATGAGAGGTATATATATTGATAACAGTCGCGAAAATTCGCCTACAGTATCAATAGCAATTTTGATGATTGCGGCCATTATCAGCCTTTCCATCATCTCTGGTGTGTTTTTTGCAACGACTTCATCTTGGTTTGCTTGGTTTCTGGCAGGATTCGCAAGTAAAAGATCAATTTCATACATTTCAAATACACCGCCCTATCCAGAGGGTAAGCCTGTGGTAAATTTGCAATGAACAGAAATATTTCTAGATCGTTAACGATGTTCGATCTCCGTTTTTCAGCGGTTACGCTATCACAGGCAACCGAAGAGGTGATTGGGCTCATAGGGCTGGGCAGGCGCGAGTTGGTGGTAACACCGAATGTGGATCACGTGGTTTCCATGGTGCACGATACGGAAATGGGTATTGTCTTCCGCGAGGCGCGCTATCGTTTTGCGGACGGTATGCCTTTAGTATGGTTGAGTCGGCTGCGATATCGCGAAGGATTGCCCAAGCGCGTGACCGGAGCGGACCTGCTCTTTTCGGTTTCGGCGGGGGCGGCGCAGCGCGGCGCGTCGATTTTCCTGCTGGGCGGGCGCGAGGGGGTCGCGGCTTTGGCGGCCGATAAGCTGCAAGCCGGTGCTCCCGGTCTTGAGGTAAGCGGAGTCTATTCACCACCCTTCGGATTTGAACATGACGAGCGGGTGTCTCGAGATATTGTCGAAATGATCAATGCGACGCAGCCAAATATTTTGTTCATTGGAGTGGGTACGCCGAAGCAGGAAAAATGGGCTTATCGCTGGCGTTCGGAATTGCAGTGCGATGTCATCCTCGGGGTTGGTGCCGCGTTCGACTTTGCGGCGGGTACGGCGCGGCGAGCCCCGCGCTTTGTTCAGCAAAGCGGCTTGGAATGGCTGTGGCGGATGATGAACGACCCCGTTCGCCTCATTCCGCGCTATATTTTCAAGGATTACAAATTTCTCGGTCTTGCGGTCCGTGAACTCGCAAAGGGCGTTCGCGGATCCCGCACTGATGGCTGAACGACCTCGCTATGTAGTACACGATCTCATATTCGCGACAAGGTTGGCGAGACCTACCGGCGTCGAACGCGTGGCCATCAATACTTTCATCGCTTCCGCGCACAACAATGCGAATGCCATTGCCCTTGTTGCTGATCGCAGCCGCGTTCCAGCGGGATTGCCGGTCATAGCGGTCGGCCATTACTTGCCGGGGTGGAGCACAGCCTATTGGCGCTTGCCCCGGGAAGTCCGGAGAACCGGCGTGATGATCTGTGGCAGTGCGCCTGCGTCACCGTCGATGCGAATGAACAACATGCCGCTGGCACGCATCATCGCAGATGACTTCCCCTGGAAGCGCAGTAAGCAGATGTCCCTCCAAGGACGGTTGCTGTTTCGCGACTATGAAAGCTGGATGCTCGATCGTTACGATCTGATTTTTACGATCAGTGACGTCGCGCGGGTAGACTTGCAGCAGACGCTCGGACGCGAGGTTTTGCTTGCCGGATGTGCCACGGGTCTGGAAATGTCAGCGCACGATGTGCGTCCAGAAGGAATTGCCGACGATCGCCCGATCCTGCTTCTGGTCGGCACGGTTGAGCCACGCAAAAATTACGAGGCACTGGAAAGGATCGTGACCCCAGCGTTGCTGGCCGATTGGCAGGTTATCGTTGCCGGTCGGCCGGGATGGCAGGGCGCGCTGGCAGTGCTTGACGGCTTGACCGCGCGGGGCGTCACATGGCTGCAGAAAGCCAGCGATGCTAATTTGCGTTGGTTGTACCGCAATGCCGGGATTTTTTTGACCTTGTCTCACGCGGAAGGCTTCAACATGCCGCTGGTGGAGGCAGGCTCCTACGGGCTGCCAGTCATCTGCTCGGACTTGCCCATCCATCGTAGCGTCGCGCCGCCTTGGGCACGCTTCACCTCCACCGATGTGGATGCAGAGGTGCTAAGGCTATTGCTGAATGGTGCCGCGGCCCGGCCAGAGCCAGAAGCTATTACGCGTTACGGCGAGCGTTTCTCGTGGGCGACGGTTTGCGACAATATTGAGCGCCCGCTCCTCGCAATCCGTTCCGCGTAGGTTAAATCTTGGTGATTTGGAGCCCAATCGACATTCAGCATCAGAAGCAGGAGACCCGCAAAAGCCCATGGCCCCTTTTGACCTGCCGCCCGTTTCCTGGACCGTTTTGAGCTGGAAAATTCCAGTTTAGGATTGAGGGTCAGGCGATGGAGTGAGCGATGAAAAGATCGAAGTTCAGCGAGGTGCCGATCGCGTTTGTGTTGAAGCAGGCCGAGGACGGCACGACGATCGGCGAGGTGTGCCGCAAAGCCGGGATCAGCGATATGACATTCTATGCCTGGCGCAAGAAATACGCCGGTTTGATGCCATCGGAGATGCGGCGATTACGCCAGCTCGAGGATGAGAATGCGAAGCTCAAGCGGTTGGTGGCCGACCTGAGTCTCGACAAGGCGATGTTGCAGGATGTCGTCTCGCGAAAGCTCTGAGGCCTGATCGGCGGCGTCAGCTCGTCGACGACATCCGGGGCATCTGGTCCGTCAGTATCCGACGGGCGTGCAGCGTGCTTCGGGCGGAGCGATCGAGCTACCACTATCGTGGACGCCGCGCGGATCAGGCCGACCTGAAGAAGCGGATGCAGGAGATCGCTGAAACGCGCGTGCGTTACGGTTATCGCCGGATCCATGTGCTGCTCCGGCGGGAGGGTTGGGACGTGAACGCGAAGCGTGTTTATCGGCTTTACAAGGAGTTGGGACTGCAGCTGCGACAAAAGCCACCGAAGCGCCGGGTGAAAGCGAAACTGAGAGAAGGACGCTGCGCGGCGTCGTGTTCGAATGAAGAATGCGTTCATCGAGTCCTTCAACGGCAAGTTTCGGGCGGAGTGCCTGAACCAGCACTGGTTCATGAGCCTCGACGACGCGGTCGGAAAATGCGAGATTTGGCGTAGAGACTATAACGAGGTGCGACCACATAGCGCGATCGGCAATAAGCCGCCGATATCGCTGATGAACCGGTCAGCGGCACATGGCCCGCCCTGGCCGGCAGGAACTGGATGACGCCCAGCCGGGTGGTCCAAGAATGGGTAGCAGCTCAGGTCGCCGCCATGCCGTCGATCGCCTGCCGCTTCCACGTCGCGATCATCGTCGGGTGGATGCCGTACGTCGTCGCTAACTTCGCCAGTGTCAGGTCGCCCCAAATCGCCTCCAGCGCCACCTTGGGGACCGGTGAGAAAAGGCCCAAAAACGTACGCTAAGCATCACGTCCAGCCTCAGCGGCTGCGGTGGCCAATGCTTCCCCCTCCGGCCGCCACCAGTGCGACGACACCCGACAGGATGTATGCGATGAGGACACGCGCTGGTCCAAGCAGGCCGCCAATTGCAAACCCGCTACCCTCGCTGATGCGGGTTCCAGCACCATAAAGCGCGGCGGCGCGGCCGTGGAGCTCGGGCCTCACAGTGGTATGTAGGATCGTGCGAACCGATACGTTGTAGATGGCATTGCCCGCACCGCCGATGAGGAACGCCATGGCGACGACCGCCAGGGGAAGCGATGGGGCGAGCGCACCGGTCAGACCTATTGCCAGAAATGAAGCCGCGATGCTTCCCAGTCCGACAAGGGCCGTCCAGCGGGCGTTACGTTCGACATAGCCACCCGCGGCCCATGCAGAGATGAGATAGGCTCCTGCCCAGACGGCAATGAACGCCCCGTATGCGAACGGACCTCGGCTGAGAACGTTGGTTACGAGAAACACATAGACACCGTCCGCAATCGCGAGCGCCATAATAACGACCCAGAAACTGGCGAGCAGAAGCATGATGCGTCGCTGGCGGGCAATCGGCGCATAGCCCCGGAACACGGCCACCGGCGTCCAGCCAGGATTGTCGGCATCGGGTGCGCCCGGCCGGCTGAGGTGGGAGAGTACGATGACGAGCCCAAGCAGCAGGAAGCTGGCTGCGTCGAAGAGAAGCGCAACTGCGGTACCGCCGGACGCGACCAGCAGCCCACCCGCGAGCGGCCCGAACACGGAGCCGCCGCCACTCGCGAACTCGGTCGCGGCATTAACGCGGGCAACCGAAAGCCCGGCCGCCCGGCCCACGATCGGTACCAGCGTGAACGTCGCGGCACGCTAAACGCGAACAGGAAGCTGAGCATGGCCGCGCCGGTGAGCGCTGCGGTCACGCCTCCTGTGAACGCGATCACGCCCGAGACGAACGCCTGCGCCAACGAGGTCGCGGCGAGGATTTTTGCAGCATCGTGGTGATCGACCAGCTTGCCCGCGTACGGCGCGACCAAAGCACCGGGCAGCAGAAGCGCAATCAGCAGGGCTGCTATTTGCGGACCAGAGCCGGCCGGAGCTACCCGGAACACGAGCGCCACCTGCGTAATCTCATCGCCGATGGTGGATGCGAGAAGCACACCGAAGAGGAGACGTTCAAACCCTGGGCGAAGCGCAATTGTCTCAGAGATCGGTTGGCTCACGACGTGCGGTTTCGTCGAGCAAGCAGCTTCTCACCGTCCGGTCTAATCCGCCCATCGGGCGTGACATGCCGGTAGAGCGTCTGCCGAGTGACGCCCAACTCGGCACATAGCTCGGCAACTTTGGTTTCAGGCTTTCCCATAGCCGCCTGTGCAAGCCGTAGCTTGGCCGGTGTCATCTTAAACGGTCGTCCGCCCTGCCGGCCGCGGGCACGCGCGGACGCGAGCCCCGCCTTGGTGCGTTCGACGATCAACTCGCGCTCGAACTCCGCCAGCCCTGCGAAGATGGCGAAGATCAGTCGGCCGTTTGCGGTGGTGGTATCGATCGAAGCACCTTCACCAGTCAGCACCTTTAGTCCGACTCCGCGTTTGGTGAGGTCGCCGACTGTGTTCACCAAATGCCGCAAATCGCGCCCGAGCCGGTCGAGCTTCCAAATGACGAGTGTATCGCCAGAGCGCAGCGCCTTGAGACCGGCCGCAAGCCCGGGACGATCATCGCGGCGGCCTGAAGCCGTATCCTGATAGATGTGGTCGGGATCGACGCCAGCCACCAGCAGGGCATCGCGCTGCAAGTCGTGGAGCTGGCTGCCGTCGGCTTTCGAGACCCGCGCGTAGCCGATGAGTGTTGTCACATATACGTCCGTCTGCGTGACGGAGCGGCATTGCCCGTCGATCGATCGCCATAATGTCACATAACCCGTATTGTGGTCTACGCTCCGTGAACAGGGCCGCTTCCCTGTTGCGTGACGAACAGGAAGCCGATGCCGTCCAGGACCATATTGTCGCCCGCGCAGCGCAGCGCGATCTTCGATCCGCCTGCCGACCGAGCTACGATCGAACGGCTCTATACGCTCGGCCCCGAAGACCTCGGACAGGTGTCGCGGCGCCGGCGCGGACCGAACCGGCTCGGCTACGCGGTGCAGCTCTGCTACCTGCGCCATCCGGGGCGTGCGCTGCTGCCGGGTGAGGCGGTGCCTGCCGCCATGCTGTCGCTGCTCGCCGACCAGATCGGTTGCCGAACCGACGACTTCGCCGATTATTCTGCTCGTGCGACTACGCTGCGCGAGCATCGCGCGGAGATCGAAGCGTATCTCGGTGTGCGCGCCTTCGACCGAACTGACGTGCGATCGATGCTGGCGCTGGGATCGGAGATCGCCACTTCGACCGATCGGGGCGAGGCAATCGTCGCCGGCATGGTCGATCGCTTGCGGCTCGACCGGATCGTGCTGCCTGCGGCATCGACGCTGGAACGTCTCGCCCTCATCGTGCGGGCGCAGGCACGCAAGGCCGCGCATACCGGACTGATCCGCGACTGCTCGGCCGATCAGGAAGCGGCGCTAGAACGCCTGATCGCATCCGACGACAATGGCCGGACCCGCCTTGGTTGGATACGCGAATGGCCGGAAGCCCCATCGGCCGCAAACCTGAAGGGGATCATCGAACGGCTCGACGCGGTGCGCGGCATCGGGATCACAGCCGATCGGGCGCGGCGTATCCATGCCGCTCGCTACGCCGTCATCGCACGGACCGCCGGCATCATCACCGCGCAGCACTTTCGCCGCCTCGAACGTCCGCGCCGGCTTGCCATGCTGGTCGCCTCCATGATCGAGATGGAGGCGGCGCTGACCGACGCCGCCCTGGTCATGGTCGAGAAGATGGTGGGAGCGCTGTTCCGCCGCGCCGACCGCACCCGATCCGACCGGCTGCTCGGGCAGGCACGGATGCTGAAGGACACCGCCCGCTTCCATGCGCGGCTCGGTCGCCTGCTGGTCGATGCCCGCGCGACCGGTCGCGATGCGTTCCGCGCCATCGACGAACGCATGGGCTGGGACCAGTTCGAACGCAGCATCCGCTTCGCCGAGGGTCTCACCCGCTCGGCCGACGATGGGTTGGAGGAGGTGGTCGAGCGTTACCCTGCGGTCCGCCGGTTCGCACCGGCCTTCCTCGCCGCCTTCACCTTCCGCACCGCAAGGTCGGGCGACCCGCTGCTCGGCGCGATCGAGGCGCTGCGAACGATGTACCGCGACGGCCGCTCGGTCCTGCCGAAGCGACTGCCGACCAGCTTCATCAAGCCGCGCTGGCGCAAGGTGGTCCAACCGACCGAAGGTACGATCGACCGCCGCGCCTACGAGATCGCAGTGATCGTCCATCTGCGCGAACGGCTCGGCTCCGGCAGCATCTGGGTGGACGGCAGTCGCGCCTATCGCACGCTCGACGATTACCTGCTGCCGACCCCTGCGTTCGACACGATGCGCGCCGATGGCAACCTGCGCCTGGCCGTGCCGTCCGGTTTTGCCGAATGGTATGAGGAACGTCGTACCCTGCTGACCCGGCGCATGACCGAGGTGGAACGGGCAGCGGCGACGGGCGAATTGGTCGATGTGACGATCGAGCGCGGGCAGTTGCTGATCTCGCCGATCCGGCGATCCCCGTCGGACGATGCCGAGGCACTGAAGGCCCGTCTCTACGCGATGCTGCCGCGTGTGCGGATCACTGACCTTCTGGTCGAGGTCGCCGCCTGGTCAGGGTTCGCCGACCGCTTCGTCCATGCTCGCAGCGGTGAGCCGGCCTCCGATCAATCCGCGCTGATGGGCGCGATACTCGCCGATGCGACCAATCTCGGCCTCGGGCGCATGGCCGAAAGCTCGCGCGGGCTGACGCTGCCCCGCCTCCGCTGGACCGCAGAATGGCATGTGCGCGACGAAACCTATCTGTCGGCGCTGGCGGCGATCGTTGACTGCCATACCGCGCATCCTCTCGCCCAGGTCTGGGGACCGGGCGACACGTCGTCGTCGGATGGACAGTTCTTCCGCGCCGGCGGTCAGGGCGAGGGTCGCGCCGATCGCAATGCCCGCTACGGCACCGATCCCGGCGTGCTGTTCTACACCCACGTCACCGACCGCTTCACGCCGTTCCACACCAAGGTCATTGCAGCCAATGCCGGCGAGGCCGCGCACGTCCTCGATGGCCTGCTCGACCATGAGAGCGAGCTGGTAATCCGCGAACATGCCACCGACACCGCCGGGGCGGTCGATCACGTTTTCGGCCTATGCCACCTGCTCGGCTTCCGCTTCGCACCGCGTATCCGTGACCTCAACGAGCGCCGGCTCTACAGCCTGTCGTCGCTCGACCCCTGGCCCACACTGCGCCCGCTCGTAGCCCGCCCGGTCAACGTCCGCGCGATCGAGGCGGATTGGGACGAGACGCTGCGGCTCGCCGCCTCGATCCGGGCGGGCACCGTCAGCGCGTCGGTCATGCTGCGCAAGCTGGCAGGTTTTCCGCGTCAAAACCCGGTCGCTCGCGCATTGCGCGAGCTCGGGCGGATCGAGCGCACCCTGTTCATGCTCGACTGGTTCAACAATCCCGAACAGCGGCGTCGCACCGGCAGCATCCTCAACAAGGGTGAAGCCCGCAATGCGCTCGCCCGCGCCATCTTTTTCAACCGCCTCGGCGAATTGCGCGACCGCACATTCGAGAACCAGCGCCATCGTGCCTCCGGGCTGACCCTTCTCACCGCGGCCGTCACCCTCTGGAACACGGTCTATCTCGACCGCGCGGTCCGGCATCTGCGCGCCAGCGGTGTCGAGGTGCCCGACGAACTACTCGCCCATGTCGCGCCGCTGGGATGGGAGCACATCGGCCTCACCGGCGACTATCTGTGGAGCGAGATGGACAAACCCCGCGAACGGTTCAGGCCTCTCCGCCTTCATCAGAACGGTCGGGATGCTTAGCGTGCGTTTTCGAACATCCTCTCACCGGTCCCCTACGACGCCGATGTTATCCGCGCCGACCTCGCCGAACGGACTATCGAGGCCGTCATTCCTGGCCGGTCAAACCGCCGCCTGAAAATCGAGCACAATCGGGCACTCTACAAGCAGCGCAATCGCATCGAGCGCATGTTTGGACCGCTCAAGATCAACCGCGCCATCGCCACCCGATACGATCAACTGGCCAACAGCTTCCTCGGGATGGTTCATCTCGCCGCCACCAGATACTGGCTCAAATTTGTCCACGCCGCCTAGCAGCCTGATGGCCGCGGTCACATACGTCCGCACCCTCGATTATGAGGACGTGGCACTGCTGGAAGCCATCGTCTCGAACCACGACAATCTGACCTACGGTGCCATCATCAGCGTCTACACCGGTCCCGACGAGGCCATCACCGCGCTAACCGATCACGGCGTCGAAGCGCTCACGGACATGCTCAGAGATGCTCATCTCACGACCAAAACCTGGCGCGACTTCCTTGACGCTTTCGTCGATGACCCTGAACTCGCCTTGCGCTTCAAGGACCGAATACCGCGGTAACAATCGGACGGTTACCATGCAAATCAGTCGACTTTTGCGGATGTCCAACTTGCGCGACGGTGCCTGGCCGGACTTTTTAAAACGCATTCCGGTGGAAGATGACCCGCGTCGTCAGCAGTATGATCCACATGTCTTTCAGGATGGACCAATGGTCAAGATATTCGAGATCGGCCTGCAAACGGTTGGTCAGGTCATCCTCGAACACGGTTGCGCCGCGATAGCCGCGTACTTGCGCCAAGCCGGTGAGGCCCGGCTTGGCAGCGTGGCGGTACCAATAGCGTTCGTCGACTTCCCAGAATAATTTATCGGCAGCGCGTGACCCGAGTGCGTGTGGGCGCGGCCCGACGATGCTCATGTCGCCCTTCAACACGTTGAACAATTGTGGTAGTTCGTCGATGCTGGTCTTGCGCAGGATACGACCGATACGGGTGATGCGGTTGTCGTCGCGCTTGGTGGAGGTGTGGCCGGTCGCGTCGCTTTGTTCGACCGTCATACTGCGGAACTTCATCACCGCAAATTTTTGTTTCCGCGCCCGATGCGGGTTTGTTTGAAGAATACCGGGCCGGGCGAGTCGAGCTTGATCAATGCAGCGACGACCAGCATCAGCGGCATCAACAGGGGCAGTGCCAGCAGCGTGGCGCAGAGATCGAACGTGCGCTTGACCACGCGGGCCGACAGCGGCAGCGGTCCCTTCGCAACCACGATGGTCGGAACATCATCTTGCCAGGACAGGCCGAGCGGTGCAATTCCAAGGAGTTCCGGCGCGAATATCTCGCTCTGGATGTTAGCTCCCTTCAGCGCATGCGCCCAGCGTTCGCGCCGCTCAGGCAGGCAGGAAACGATCACCCGATCCGCATGGCCAAGCGACTGGGCCAGCCGGTCGTACATGTCAGGATCGTGTTTGTCGGGGTCGAAATGGTCTGGCGTCATGACTAGAACGGAATAGTCGCCGTAAGGGATGTTCTGTTCGGTATCGGTCAATAGCACTGTGTTGTACGGACGGATGCCGAGCACATTGCGTGTGTACGAGACGAAGGCATAGCGCGCGAACGAGAGCGATACGAAGCTGAAAACGGAGCCGGTTGCAAGCATCACGCGTGAGAAGGTGTCGCTTACCTTGACCGAAAAGGCGACCAGTGCGACCGCCCCGATCGTCATCATGAACGATTGGGCACCAAGGCGTACGGCAGCGCGAGTCGTGCCGGTCTGGCTGGGGCTGAACGCGCCCTGATTGGCCGCGATGACGTAGTAGATCGGCACGATCGCTGCGAGATCGTACAGCCACTGATTCTGTTCAGTGCGAAAGGCTAACAACTGAAAAGCGAGCTTAAAACTGGCGGCAATGCAGACCGTGTCGATTGCGATTAGGCCCGTGATGAATTGCACGCGGATGGTGCTCTGGGGTTTTCGCCAGGTCCCTGACAATGTGGGAGGTTCGCTGTTGAAGTCCCCAAGTTTACCAAGCTCCAAGTTCACTGACCCGACCTCCTCGCTTGTAAACCGAAAGGTGTCGCTTAGGCTTTTTGCTAACGATGGGGAACCGCTTTGTTGCTCGGCTATATGGCTGACCGATTCAAATTAAACAGCTTGGTCGTGGATTCCGGTTGCCAAGTGTGATCCGCGTTGTGCGGTGCCGGATCAGCGGCCGTTTTGACCAGATCGTCGATTGACCGGGTCGAGATGCCCTTGATGTACGTTTCCGGCACCATTGTGGTTAGGGCTTCCTAGATAGGTTGGTGCTGTTCGAGGATGAACTGCAATATATCTGCCCATCCGCAAGCAGCCAATATCATGAAATGGATAATTTCAAGAGTGTTTCCGAACCATTTTGAAACTCACGCTCGCGGCGATCAATCGCTGCTCCCAGTTTCGCCAGCGCCTGCCCCAGCGCGCCCCCTGCCACCTCCAGCGCGAGATCGCGGCAGCCGAGCCGCGACAGCATCGCCTGATGCTCCTCGATGCGCTCCGCCTGCCGCTGGATTTCATCGACCGGTACGGGGGCCGGCCGCATCCAGCGCGGCAGATAGGCGAGCACCGCCTGCGGCAGGAAGGTGCGGTAGACATTCGATGTCTGCTCATAGCGCGGGCCAGGCCCCTGCCCTGCCACCCGCTTGAAGCGGCGCTGGCGCACGATGAAGCCGACATCGTCAAGCACATGCAGCGCGCGGGCGACGGTCACGCGGCCGAGGCTGGTCGCTTGGGCCAGATAATCATAGGTCGGGAACACCTGGCCGCGGTTGAGCCGCGCCAGCGTCAGCAATTCCTCCAGCACGCGCACCGCCGCATTGGTGAGCGAGGCGAGCCCGCGTTCCACCGGCGTGAGCTGGCGCCCGTCGTC
>NZ_JSBN01000159.1 GCF_000797515.1 Sphingomonas sp. Ant H11 | reverse complement strand
TCTCGAAAGCCGACGGCAGCCAGCTCCACGACTTGCAGCGCGATGCCCTGCTGGTGGCTGGCGTCGATCCCGACCACATCTATCAGGATACGGCTTCAGGCCGCCGCGATGATCGTCCCGGGCTTGCGGCCGGTCTCAAGGCGCTGCGCTCTGGCGATACACTCGTCATTTGGAAGCTCGACCGGCTCGGGCGCGATTTGCGGCATTTGGTGAACACAGTCGGCGACCTCACCAAACGCGGAGTCGGACTAAAGGTGCTGACTGGTGAAGGTGCTTCGATCGATACCACCACCGCAAACGGCCGACTGATCTTCGCCATCTTCGCAGGGCTGGCGGAGTTCGAGCGCGAGTTGATCGTCGAACGCACCAAGGCGGGCTCTGTTGCAAACATTCGGGACCGCCGAGCGGCACCGCGCCTTTGTTGGGATCAGGCCGCTTTGTTGAAATGCTGATTGAGCATGGCCATGGCCTCGGTCATGGCCGAGGGGCCAATGCCAAATGATCTTTCGATCAGACGCACCTCTCCCCTGATCCCTGGCTGCAGGCACCATGCCCGGGCCTGCCCTTTGCGCAGGGCGCGCATCACCTCGAAGCCCTTGATCGTGGCGTAGGCTGTCGGCATCGATTTGAAACCACGCACGGGCTTGATCAGCATCTTGAGCTTGCCGTGGTCGGCCTCGAGCACGTTGTTCAGGTATTTCACCTGCCGGTGTTCGGTTTCTGGGGCGAGCTTTCCTTCTCGTTTCAACTCGGCGATTGCGGCGCCGTAGCTTGGCGCCTTGTCGGTGTTGAGTTTCGTCGGCTTTTCCCAGTCCTTCAGACCGCGAAGGGTTTTGCCAAGAAAGCGCTTCGCAGCTTTGGCGCCGCGGGTCGGCGACAGGTAGAAATCAATCGTGTCGCCCCGTTTGTCGACCGCCCGGTAGAGGTAGGTCCATTTGCCCCGCACCTTCACGTAAGTCTCATCGAGACGCCAGCTCGGATCAAAGCCGCGCCGCCAGAACCAGCGCAACCGCTTCTCCATCTCCGGCGCGTAGCGCTGCACCCAGCGATAGATGGTCGTGTGATCGACATCGATGCCACGTTCCGCCAGCATTTCCTCGAGATCACGGTAGCTGATACCGTACCGGCAGTACCAGCGGACCGCCCATAGGATGACTTCTCCGGTAAAATGCCGCCCTTTGAAATCGTCCATCACAACCGACCTTACCAAGACAAGGCCCAACGTTGGCAACCGCATCAGAGTTTGCAACAGAGCCCCCGGTCGCCCGTCCGCATCGCCTGGGCATGGCTGCCCCGCCGCGCGAGGTGACCGATGAGCGTGGCCCGATCGCTCCGCTCGAACAGCATCGGCGTGGTCGTCGCATGAAGCTCGGGCGAAAGCAGCGTGGCGAACGGATAGTCGTCCACGATCCGCTCCGGCTCGAGTGCGGCATAGGCATCGGGGCGGTATAGGGTGGGCGCTGCCGGCGCTGGGGTATCGGCCATCATGTCCTCGATCGGTCCGGAGCGCAGAAGCCTAGCATCCGCGGGGGCGTCCAAAAGTGCCAATATCGCTGCCGCTGGTGTTCGGGTTGCACCAGCTTTGCCGTCCGGGTGCATGGTGCGGCCGGCGCACCAGCGAGAACATTTTTTGCATATGTGGCACCGCGATTTCTGACGCATACTGCCGGGTCGGAGATCAACGGAAAGGGTCGAAACATATGAAGCATCGCACCGGCGTCGCCGCCCTTGTCACTTGCCTGCTGATGGGTGCCTCGGCCGGATCGGCCCAAACGGCGGCGCCCAGCCCGCCGGATTCACAGGCGGACCTCGTTCCGGTGCTCAATGGCGGCGGCAGCGAGTTGCGCTTCGATTGGCCCGCGCTCAAGATCGGCAGCGCCTCCTATCGTGAGGGCCCCACCGGGGTGACGGTCTTCAGCTTCGACAAGAAGGTGCTGGCGGCGGTGGACGTGCGCGGCGGGGCGCCGGCCACCATCAATACCGACCTCGTCCGCCTCGGATATTCGAGCTACGACATCGACACCGTCGTGTTCGCGGGCGGCGCGGCCTATGGGCTCGAAGCGACGACCGCCGTCGCGACCGCGCTCAAGGACGATGGCCGCAATACCGGGCGATGGGATTCGATCGCGGTGGCGGTCGGGGCGGTCATCTTCGATTATGGCGATCGCCGACTGAACGAGATATACCCCGACAAGAAGCTCGCCCAGGCGGCCTATCGCGCTCGGATCCCGGGCGTGTTCCGCAATGGCGCCGCCGGAGCCGGGAGCATGACCCGCACCGGCGATTTCTTCGGCTGCAAGGCGCATTCGGGCCAGGGCGGCGCGTTCAAGCAGATCGGCGCGCTCAAGATCGCCGTCTTCTCGGTGGTCAACGCCTATGGGCTGGTGACCGATCGGGAAGGCCGCCCCGCCGCCTGTTACCGTGATCCGAGCTGGCCCAAGGATGTTCGCGTCGACGATCTGCTGCGCAACCTTCCCGACAGCCGCAAGGCCGGCTGGGGCGCCGAGAGCGGCAGGATGCGCAACACCACGGTCACGCTGGTCGCAATCAACCAGAAGATGGAGCCGGCCGAACTCCAGCGGCTGGCGATCCAGGTCCATACCGCGATGGGGCGCAGTATCCAGCCTTTCGCCACGGCATCGGACGGCGATACGCTCTATGCCATCACCACCGGCGAAATCGATGCGCCCGATCCGAGCACGCCGGGCGCGCTCAACGGCGTCGAGATCGGCTCGATCGCCAGCGAACTGGCCTGGGACGCGGTGCTCGCATCTGTGCCGCCGCAGCCGGCCTTGCCGGTGATGTCGCCGCAGCCGGCGGTGCCCGCCAGAACGCTGGCATCCTATGCAGGCAAGTATCGCTTCTCGAATTTCGTGACGGTGAACATCACCGCGCAGGACGGCAAGCTGTTCGGCCAGGCGGTCGGGCGCAACGCTTTCAACGTGCCGATGGACAAGCCGGTCGAGCTGCTTCCCTATGATGGCGGCCGGTTCGCCGTGCCGGGGCGCTACCCGATGGTCCTCGACTTTGCGACGAAGGGCAAGCTGGTGATCAACCCCGGGGAGTGGGCGCAGACCGGCATCAAACAGGCCGGACGCTGATCGCGCGACGCCGCCGTCCGCCATGGTGCGTCCCGCGCACCACGGCGGACCCTCTACGCGCCTTTTCACCTTCCGGAGCGCGCAGCAGTCTCCGTACTGCAACAGAGCTTGGGGGATTTGCGATGAGACTGAACAATCTGGGTCGCCGCCTTTGTACCGTGTCCAGCCTTGCGTTGGCGATCGCCGCGGCCCCGGCCTTCGCCCAGGAGGCGAATAGCCAGGCTTCTGCAACGGATGCCGGCCGGAGCAATATCGACAATGAAATCGTGGTCACCGCGCAGAAGCGCAAGCAGCGGCTGATCGACGTGCCGGTCGCGATCAACACGATGAGCGGAGACGCCATCGCCGATCGCGGGATCACCGATCTGCAGCAATTCTCCTATGCCGTGCCCGGGCTGGTCCTGCGCTATGACGGCCCCGGTTCGAGCCAGGTGTTCCTGCGCGGCGCGGCGAACATCCGCGGCTCCGACGCGATGGTCGCGACCTATATGGACGAAGTGCCGGTGACGCTGACCGGCGGGTTCCGCCAGGTCGATCTGCGCATGCTCGATATCGACCGTATCGAAGTGCTGAAGGGGCCTCAGGGCACGCTCTACGGCCAGGGCGCGATGACGGGCACCGTGCGCTTCGTCACCAAGAACCCGGATCTCACGGAGATTCATGGCTTCGCCAGGGCGGATTATTCGCTGATCGACCAGGGCAGCGACAATCTGCGCCTGTCGGGCGCGTTGAGCCTGCCCGTCGTTACCGACGTGCTTGCCATCCGCGTCGCCGGCAACCTCGAGGACGGTGGCGGTTGGATCGACCAGCCAGGGACCGGGATCAAGGACGGCAACAACCAGAACATCCGCAATTTCCGCGGCAAGATCCTGTTCAAGCCGAGCAGCGACTTCGACCTGACCGGGACGATCGGCCTGTATCGGATGAGCAGTCGTTTCGGTCTGGACTATGAGAATCCGGATCGCACCCGCCCGGTGCCCGTGAGCCCCGACTATGATCTCCTCCCCAGCCGCAAGGACCGGGCCTGGATCTACAATCTCACCGCCAACTATCACTTCGATTTCGCCACGCTCACCAGTTCGAGCAGCTATGTCCGGCTCAACCGCGACTATTACAGCACCTATATAGCCGGGCCTGGCACTCCCTATACGGTGCAGAACGAGGGCTTTGACGGCATCCACGACCGCGCCCGCCAGTTCACCCAGGAACTGCGGTTGACCTCGGCGGGAAGCGGTCCGCTGCAATATACGGTCGGCGTCTATTACCGCGACGCCCGCTCGGACCTCTACGACACCGGCATCTCCTATTATGCCGGCGGCACCTATCCGTTCGTCTATGAGGATCTCGACACCTCCAAGTCCTGGTCGGGCTTCGCCGACCTGTCCTACCGGCTCACGCAGCGGCTGACGCTGGGCGCCGGCGTCCGCACCTTCAGCGACGACGTGACCCAGTGGAACGGCGGCACCACGACCCAGAAGGCGAACTTCAAGTCGACCGACCCGCGCGTCTATTTCACCTACGCCCTCGGCCCGAAATGGAACCTGTACGGCAACGTCTCGCGTGGCTTCCGCTCGGGCGGTTTCAACACGGCGGGGCTACCGCCCTACAGGCCGGAGAAGCTGACCAATTACGAGCTGGGCACCAAGGGCGTGACCGCGGGCGGCGCGCTGCAATTCGACATCGACGCCTTCTATTCCAAATATGACGACGCCCTGCGAACCGGGCAGTTCTTCAACTTCGACGGGGGCGGCGGATACGTCTCGCTCACCCGCAATATCGGCGACTTGGAGATATACGGTCTGGAGGCTAGCGCGACCTGGGCGGTGACGCCGAACTTCCATCTCAGCGGCATGGCCGCGCTGACGCACAGCGAAGTGACCAAGCTGGCGATCCGGAGCGGCGAATCCACCAATGTCGAAGTCGGCGACCCCGGCGACTACGCCCCGGAGGTCACGTTCAGCGTTGCGGCCGACTATGATGTCGCCCTCGCATCGAACATCGCCGGCTTCGCCCATGCCGATTTCAGCTACCGGGACAAGACCTGCGCCTCGGACAGCTCGGTTCTGGTCCCGCGCATTCAGTGTTCGGACACCGTACCGCTCCTCACGCCCGCATCGGCGCGACTTTCTCCCGGGTGAAGGTGGAGCTCTATGCCACCAACCTCACCAATGAGAACCGGCAGGTCGATCCGTACCAGGCGTGGCAGCAATCCTCGCGGACGAAGCCGCGAACGGTCGGCATCGCCTTGTCACACGACTTCTGAGGTTCTTTTCTGTCAGGCCCGCCTCCACTCCGGGGCGGGCCTTTTCTCTGTCGGAGCATCCGGATGGCCCCAGCATTTGAAACTGCCGAGACGGGGGCCGCGCTGCCCGTTGCCGGCACCGACCTGTTCGGCCATCCGCGCGGCCTAACCTATATCGCCGCCACCGAAATGTGGGAGCGCTTTTCCTTCTACGGCATGCAGGCGCTGCTCATGCTCTACATGACCGGGCATCTGCTCCAGCCCGGCGTCGTCGAACATGTCTGGGGTTTTGCTGGGCTGCGCGCCGGGCTGGAGGCGGTGACCGGCCCGCTCACGAGCCAGGCGCTCGCCGCGCAGCTGTTCGGCATCTATGTCGCGCTGGTCTATTTCGGCCCGATCGTCGGCGGGCTGATCGGCGACCGGGTGACCGGACGGACCCGCGCCGTGCTGCTGGGCGGCGGATTGCTCGCCTGCGGGCACTTCCTGATGGCGATCGAACAGGCTTTCCTGCCGGCGCTCGGCGCGATCATCGCCGGGGCGGGGCTGCTCAAGGGCAATCTCGCCGCGCAGGTCGGGGCGCTCTATGCCGAAGGCGACCGGCGGCACGATGACGGCTACACGCTCTACGTCACTTCGGTGGCGGTCGGCGCCTTCCTCGCGCCGCTGGTGTGCGGCACGCTGGGCGAGCTCTATGGCTGGCACTATGGCTTCACGGCCGCCGGCTTCGGCATGCTGTTGGGCATCGCCATCTATCTTCGCGGAATGCGCTATCTCCGCGAGCCGGCCGGCGATCGCGGCGGCGTGGCCACGGTGCCGCTCACCGCGGACGAATGGCGCACCGTGCTGGCGCTTTCGGTGCTGATCCTCATCACCGCGAGTTTCTGGACGGTTCAATCGCAGATTTGGAACACCTATCCGGTCTGGGTGCGCGATCATGTCGATCTTGGGATCGGCTTCGGCTTGCACGTACCGGTCACCTGGTTCCAGTCGCTCGATGCCGTCACGGTTCTGGTGCTGGCACCCGTGCTGATGCGCTATTGGCGTGTCCGCGCCAGGCGGGGTGGAGAGCCCGGCGAACTCGCCAAGCTGGCGCTTGGCTGCTCGATCTTCGGTTTGGGCTGCGTGCTGCTCAGCCTCGGGCAGTGGAGCGCAGGCGCGGGCAGGGTGGCGATCGTCTGGCCCGTCCTGTTCCATTTCGTGATCGGGCTGGGCTACCTGCTCTACGCGCCGGTGGCGCTCGCACTGGTCGCCCGGGTGGCGCCGGTGCAGGTCCGTTCGATGATGGTCGGCGGCTATTATATCGGCCTGTTCATCGCCGGGATATTCGCGGGATGGCTGGGCCGCTTCTACGAGCCCTTGCAACCGCCCGCCTTCTGGTTGTTACATGCCGGCATAGGCGTTGGTGGCACGATCTGTATCGGGCTGCTGTATCGCCCCTTCAGCCGGCGGTTCGGCGATGCCCATCCCGAAGCGGCGGCCCGTGCCGTTGCGGGAGCCGCTCGACTTGGAAACGCCTGACGAAGATCGCCCTGTCGCCGCCTATAATCCGCCTTCGCGCAAGACGATTCCGCCGTTCGAAGCGTTGCGTGCCTTCGATGCGGTGGCCCGGCTTGGCGGCGTCCGCCAGGCGGCGCGCAGCCTCGGGCGCGATCATGCGGTGATCAGCCGCCACTTGAAGACGCTCGAGCAATGGACCGGAGCCCGGCTGATCGAGCGAACGGCGCGCGGCGTGGCGCTGACCAAGGACGCGCGGCGCTATCACCGCGAGATCGCCGCCGCGATGGACGCAATCGCCGCTTCCACCATCGATCTGATGCGGCGCGGCTATCACAATCACCTCTACGTTTCCTGCGCGCCGGGCTTCGCGCTGCACTGGATGTCCCGGCGGGTGGGGCTGTTCGAGAAGCTGCACCCCGATGTCGAGATCGAGCTGCGCTCGCTCGACCGCAACATCTCGGTGGCCCCCTATGAATCGGATATCGAGATCCGCTTCGTCCCGGCCTACCGTACCAGCATGAAGGTCCCCGCGGGGGTGCATTGCGAGGAAGTGGCGAGCGTCGCGGTCGTCGCCGTCGCCAGCCCGGCCTATCTCGCCGATGCTGCACCGATCCGGACCCCCGGCGACCTGATCGGCCAGCGGCTGCTGCACGAGCATGATTTCGATGGCTGGGCGCATTGGCTGGCGGTGCACGGCGTCTATGACGATCTCGACCTGACCGGGCCGCGGCTGTCGCAGGGCCACCTGACCCTTGATGCCGCGCTGCACGGACGCGGGGTTGCGCTGGTCAACGGGCTGGTCGGACAGGCCTTTCTCGATTCGGGCGAGCTGGTCGAGATCGGGCGAGGCGAACCGGCGTTCCAGCCCTATAGTTTCGGCAAATATTATGTACTGGTCGGTGCCGACCGGAAGGATACCCCGCTGGTGCGCCGCTACCTGCGCTGGTTTACCGCCGAACTCGCGCGCGACGTGGCGAAGCCGCACGTCGCGGGTCGCGTCCTCCTTGCCGGCAAATAGCCGATCGCAAAGGATATTTCCGATCGGCGCGGGGCTGGTGCGCGAGGCGCAACACCCCTCCCATCCTTGGCACCTTAGCTGGCGCGCGTGGCGGATTAGCTCTTTGGCCGAACAACAAAAGGGTTAGGGGGCTTGGTTGAACGTCTCTGATGCACCGGCTGCAGAGCCGCTGGGCCTGACGTCGGGGTTCGCCGGTTCGAGCGGCTATGCGGACCGCATGACGCCGCTCTATGCGGGCAAGCTGATGCCCGGCGCGCAGGTAGAAGCGTTGCGCAACACGCACCGCGCGTTTCCGGTGCGGACCATCCGTCGCGGCGATACGGTCGCGCCCTTCGTCTATGCGCAGGCGCCGGTCGAGGATTTCACGATCCGGGCCAATGGCCGCGAATATGATCTCTATGATTATGTCTTCCGCAACCGGGTGGCCGGCCTGTTCATCCAGCGGCGCGGTGAAGTGATTCACGAGCGCTACGAACTCGGATTGCAGCCCGATACGCGCTGGGTGTCGATGTCGATGGCCAAGTCGATCGCGACCACGCTTGTCGGGGCCGCAATCCAGGACGGGCATATCGGCGGCGTGGAGGACATGCTGACCGATTACCTGCCCGAGTTGAAGGGCGGCGGCTATGACGGCGTCTCGATCCGCCACCTGCTGCAGATGACCTCGGGGGTCCGCTGGGACGACGAGCATGTCGATCCCCAGTCCGAGCGGCGGCACATGCTGAAGCTGCAGATCGCCCAGCAGCCGGGCGCGATCCTGCGCTACATGGCCGGGCTGCCGCGCGTTGCCGAGCCTGGCACCCGCTGGAATTATTCGACGGGAGAAACCCATGTCGTCGGCGCGCTCGTTCGCGCGGCGACGGGCAAGTGGCTGTCGGACTATCTTTCCGAACGACTCTGGTCCCGTCTCGGCATGGAGCAGGATGCCTGCTGGTGGCTCGAATCCCCCGGCGGACTCGAAGTCGCCGGCAGCGGTATCAGCGCGACGCTGCGCGACTACGCCCGCTTCGGGCGGTTCGCGATGGGAGACGGCACGATCGCGGGGGAACGCATCCTTCCCGAGGGCTGGATGGCCGAAGCGGGTAGCGCGCGCATCGTCGGCGGCGAACGGCGCGATTATGGCTATATGTGGTGGATCGTACCCGATGCGTCGGGCTCGCTCGCCGACGGCGCCTTCTCCGCGCGCGGCATCTTCGGCCAGTATGTGTACATCAATCCGAAGCGCGACCTGCTGATCGCCGTGCTGAGCTCGCGCGCCAAGCCGCGCGGATCCGAGGTGATCCTCGACAACGACTTCTTCAATTCCGCGGTGGAGGCCCTGACCGCCCATGACTGAGATCAAGATGAACAGCACGGCGCAATGGCAGGCACGCGATGCCCGCCATCACCTTCACTCCTTCACCGATCCCGGGCTGATCCTCGAACAGGGCTCGCGCATCATCGTGCGGGGCGAGGGCTCGCATGTCTGGGACAGCGACGGCCGCAAGATCCTGGACGGCATGGCCGGGCTGTGGTGCGTCAACATCGGCTATGGCCGCACCGAACTGTCCGACGCCGCCAAGGCGCAGATGGACAGGCTTCCCTATTACAACAATCACTTCCAGAGCGCGGTGCCGGCGATGATCGAGCTGGCCGAGCGGCTGGCCGGCCTCACCCCGGCGGGGCTCGATCATTTCACCTTCGCCAATTCGGGCTCCGAGGCGAATGACGTGATCGTCCGTCTCGCGCGTTACTATTGGAAGCTGCTGGGCAAGCCGGGCAAGCGCACGATCATCAGCCGCACGCTCGCCTATCACGGCTCCACCGTCGCGGGCGTCAGCCTGGGCGGTATGCCGGCGATGCACGGCATGGACAACGGCACCTTGCCCGAATTCGCGCATGTCGAGCATCCCCACTGGTATGTGAACGGCGGGGATCTCGCGCCCGCCGACTATGGCCTCAAGGCGGCCCGCGCGATCGAGGAGAAGATCCTCGAACTCGGGCCGGACAATGTCGCCGCGTTCATCGCGGAGCCCGTGCAGGGCGCAGGCGGCGTGATCGTGCCGCCCGAGACCTATTGGCCCGAAGTGCAGCGTATCTGCCGCGCGTACGACGTGCTGCTGATCGCCGACGAAGTGATCTGTGGCTTCGGACGTACCGGCGCCTGGTTCGGTTCGCAGACCTTCGGCATCGAGCCCGACTTCATGCCGATGGCGAAGGGCATTTCCTCCGGTTACCTGCCGATTGCGGCGGTGGCGCTGCACGACCGAATCTTCGACGTGATCGCCAAGGGCGGCCTATGGCCGCACGGCTATACCTATTCGGGGCATCCGGTCTCCTGCGCCGTGGCGCTCGCCAATATCGAGATCATCGCCGGCGAAGGGCTGGTCGAGCGGGTGCGCGACGATATCGGGCCCTATTTCCAGGCGAGCCTTCAGGCGCTGGCCGATCGGCATCCGCTGGTCGGCGAGCGGCGCGGGGTGGGGCTGATGGCTGCACTACAGCTCGTCCGCGACAAGGCGACACGCACCGTCTGCACGATGGAAGACAATGCCGCGATCCTGACGCGCGAGGCCTGTTACGCCGATGGGCTGATCGCCCGGGCGGTCGGCCAGTCGATGGTGTTGAGCCCGCCTTTGGTGATCACCCGCGGCGAAGTGGACGAACTGATGGAAATCCTCACGCGCGCACTCGACGGCACGGCGCGGACGCTGGGGTTGATGTGAGATGACGATGCACCCCGATCTTTCTCCCGCGGGCAACGCGCTGCTCGCCCGCACCCTGGCCTATGGCAAGCGGGCCGATGTCGCCGCCACCTTCGCGGTCCACAATCCCGCTGACGGGAGCTTCATCGGCGACGTGGCCGATATGGGCGCCCCGGAGACCCAGCGGGCGATCGACGCGGCCAAGGCGGCATTCCCGGCCTGGGCGGCGCGGACGGCACGCGAGCGCGCGGACATATTGCGCGCGTGGTTCCGGCTGATCCTGGAGAACCAGGAGGCGCTGGCGGAGATCCTGACGCTCGAACAGGGCAAGCCGCGCGCTGAGGCGCTGGGCGAGATCGTGTTCGGCGCCAATTTCATCGAATGGTTCGCCGAAGAGGGCAAGCGCCTCTATGGCGACATCGTGCCCACCCATGCGCCGGACAAGCGCTGCCTGGTGCTCAAGCAGCCGATCGGCGTCGTCGGCGCGATCACCCCGTGGAACTTCCCGAGTTCGATGATCACGCGCAAGGTCTCGCCCGCGCTCGCGGCGGGCTGCACGATCGTCGTCAAGCCGGCCGAGGACACACCGCTTTCGGCGATCGCGCTTCAGCTGCTGGCCGAGGAGGCGGGTTTCCCGGAAGGCGTGATGAACATCGTCACCGCGAAGCGCGCCGAAGCCGTTGCCGGAGTGCTCACCGCGAGCCCGGACGTGCGAAAGCTTTCCTTCACCGGCTCGACCCGGGTCGGCAAGATCCTGATGCGGCAATGTGCGGATACGGTGAAGAAGCTGTCGCTCGAACTGGGCGGGAATTCGCCGTTCATCGTGTTCGACGATGCCGATCTCGATGCGGCGGTGGCGGGCGCGATGGCGACCAAGTTCCGCAACGCCGGCCAGGCCTGCGTCGCCACCAACCGCATCTATGTGCAGTCCGGCGTGCGCGCCGCCTTCGTCGAGAAGCTCCGGGCGGCGATGGAGGATCTGCCGGTCGGGCCCGGGCTGGAAGCCGACACCAGGATCGGCCCGCTGATCAACCCGGCGGCGGTTGCCAAGGTCCAGGAACTGGTCGGGGATGCGCTCGGCAAGGGGGCCGAGGCGGTGCTCGGCGGCACGCCGCATCCGCGCGGCGGCCTGTTCTTCGCGCCGACCCTGCTCGTCGACGTGCGGGCGGACATGGCGATCGCCAGCACGGAGATCTTCGGCCCGGTCGCCGCCGTCTATGGCTTCGAGACCGAGGCCGAGGTGATCGCCGCGGCGAACGACACGCCTTACGGCCTGGCGGCATTCCTCTGGACCCGCGACATCGGCCGCGTCTTCCGTGTCGGCGAGGCGCTCGAATATGGCATGGTGGCGGTCAACGAGACGCTGACCTCGAACCCGGCGACTCCGTTCGGCGGGGTCAAGGAATCCGGCCTGGGCCGCGAAGGCTCGCGCTACGGCCTCGAGGATTTCGTGGAAATCAAATATCTTGCCCTGGGAGGCATCTGATGGCGACCGCATCTCTCCATGCCTCGGAGCTTGCGTCCGACAATGCCGGTCTCGCGGTCCGGCGGGCTGCTGCGGTGCCGAACGGTATCGTCAGCGCAACGCCGGCCTATGCCGCCCGCGCGCGCAATGCCGAAGTCTGGGACGTCGACGGCAATCGCTATATCGATTTCGTCGCCGGCATCGCCGTGTGCAGCACCGGCCACTGCCATCCCAGGGTGATCGCCGCTGTGCAGGACCAGCTGGAGCGCTTCACCCACACCTCCTTCCAGGTGCTGCCCTATGCGCCCTATGTCGCGCTCGCCGAACGGCTGAACGCGCTGGTGCCGATCGACGGAGCGGCGAAGACCCTCTTTTTCAACAGCGGCGCGGAGGCAGTTGAGAATGCCGTCAAGATCGCCCGCCACGCCACCGCCCGTAGCGGCGTAGTGGCCTTTGCCGGCGCGTTTCACGGCCGCACGCTGATGACGACGGCGCTCACCGGCAAGGCGATGCCCTACAAGCGCGGCTTCGGCACCCTGCCCGGAGATGTCTGGCGGGTCCCATTCCCGATCGCTCACTATGGCGTTTCCGTGCAGGACAGCCTCGATGCCCTCCACACCCTGTTTCGCACCGATGCCGATCCTGGCTCGATTGCCGCGATCATCATCGAGCCGGTGCAGGGGGAAGGCGGCTTCCACGTCACGCCGCCCGAACTGCTGCGGGCGCTACGCGCGATCTGCTCCGAGCATGGCATCCTGCTGATCTGCGACGAGGTGCAGACTGGCTTCGCCCGTACAGGCAAGCTGTTCGCGGTCGAGCATAGCGGTATCGCGCCGGATATCGTGACCATGGCCAAGGCGCTGGGCGGCGGCTTCCCGATCGCGGCGGTTACCGGCCGGGCGGACCTGATGGACAGCGTGCACGGCGGTGGGCTCGGTTCGACGTTCGGCGGTGCGCCGACCAGCTGCGCGGCCGCTCTCGCCGTGCTCGATGTCATCGAGGAGGAAGGGCTGATCGAGCGTGCCAACGCGATCGGCGGAAAGCTGCGCGCGCGTTTCGAGGCATGGACTGGCCGAGAAGACCTGATGCCGATCGGCCATGTGCGGGGGCTCGGCGCGATGATGGCGTTCGACCTCGTCAAGGCCCGTGGATCCGATGCGCCGGACCCGGAGGCGGCGCGCAACGTGGTCGCCCGGGCATTCCAGCTTGGCCTGGTGGTTATATCCTGTGGCATCCATGGCGAGACTGTGCGGCTGTTGATGCCCTTGACCGTTTCGGACGACGTGCTGCTGGAAGGGTTGGACCGGCTTGAACAGGCGCTGGCTGTGCACTGATCCGCGCCGACGCAGCCGTGGCCACTGACAAGGACACGCGGCTTGGACAAGAAGACCGGCCTAGAGCATGCTGTTGTTTGGTGGAATCGGGATTCCCTTGTTTGGACTGATATGATTCAACGTCCGTGCTGGAGGCGCGGATGACACGACCTTATTCGGAAGATTTGCGGAAGCGTGCGCTGGCGCGTTCGGACGCGGGTGAGGCGGACCGGTCGATTGCCGAGGCGCTTCAGATAGCGCCGTCGTGCTTGTCGAAATGGCGCAAGCTCCGCCGTGAGACAGGCGCGCTCAAGCCGGGGAAGATGAACGGCCACAAGAAGCGGACGCTGAGCGGGGATACGGCACAGTGGCTTCGAGAGCGGACCAAGGCGGGTCCGTTCACCACGCGCCAGTTGACAGCCGAGCTTGTCGCGCGGGGGATCAAGACGGATCGTCGGGCGGTATGGACGTTCCTCCACACAGGGGGGCTGAGCTTCAAAAAAAACAGTGCTTCCGGCCGAGCAGGATCGGCCTGACGTTGCGAGGCTGCGCCAGCGCTGGAAGGCTCATCAGGGCAGGATCGACCCCAGGCGCCTCGTCTTCATCGACGAGACATGGGTCAAGACCAACATGGCGCCGCTCAGAGGCTGGGCACCAAAAAGGCAGCGACTTTGCGCCAAGGCGCCGTACGGGCGTTGGCAAACGCTGACGTTCATCGCAGGCCTGCGCCATGATCGGGTCGATGCACCTTGCGTGATCGACGGACCGATCAACGGCATGCTCTTCACGGCCTATGTCGAGCAGTTCCTCGCGCCAACGCTGGCACCAGGCGATATCGTGGTGCTCGACAATCTCGGCTCGCACAAAGGCAAGCCAGCCAGGACCGCCGTCCGCGCGCGGCGCACATCTGATCTTCCTGCCGCCCTATAGCCCTGACCTCAATCCGATCGAGCAACTGTTCGCCAAGGTCAAACACTGGATGCGCCACGCACAGGAACGTGGCCACGACGCTACGTGGCGTGGTGTCGGGCAGCGAGGTGGCTGCCCGGATCGAGCATCTCCAGGACCGGGACATCCCAGCCGAGCAGATCGACGAACACCTCTTTTCGCGCCGCGAACATGTTCCTGAACGCCGTGTCACAGGGCGCGGACGCCATACTATCGAACAAACCGATCATCGTGCCTCTTTCAAAAGATTGAGGCCAAGCATCCGCAGTCCACAGTAGGGGATGCTCGCGGTATTCCCAGAAATGGGGGTGCCGGGACCGGGCGCCGCCGGCTTGAGTCGGTCAAATCCGCTTTGTCGATGATGTGATGATGTGGATAGGGAGGAGCGCCTCCGCACCGCGCCTCGAACGCACGAGGGCAGCCAATGCCCGTCGGTCGGCGCGCGAGATACTGATCGAGATCTACAGCATTTGTTCGTTCGTTTGGCCCGGCCTCCCGGTCGATGTGCCGCCAGCCGAGCGAACTCGGACGATCTGACATCAGCTATCGCCTCGACCAGAGCGGGCGGTTGGATTGAGCTAACGCCTATGCGTGGATCAAGCGGCGCGATTCTCCGCGCTCGCGTGCGAGGCCATCTGGGCGCGAAGATAGTCGTATTCGTGGTCGTCTCCGCGCGCCAGTTTCGTAATCTCGTGCCGACGGTCGATTTCGTCGATCACAGACTGCGCGTCGCCGCCCCGGCCCAATTCCACCTTTGCAACGCCTTCATAAATCCGGCCCATCAAAGGCAACTGATAGCTCTCGCGGATATCCCCCAGGACATCGGAAACGCGGTCGAACACCTCGGCGAGGCGCGGCGGAGAGTCCGAGACCTCCTCCTCGAAATAGTGCCTGAAAAGTTCTGCACCCAGGCGGTTGATCGCTGCCTGACCTGCAATCGCGGCGACGAGCGGCTGGACCTCGCCACTGCTCAGATAGTTGTTGATCAGGACTTCCAGGCTGGCGTCGAGCTCTTGAGTCTGGCTGTCAAAGGCACTCTTGACGTCGTCCTCGGGAACCAGCGGTTTGCGGCGGCGACTTTTTGCGGGTCGACGCGACGATGCTGAACTGATCGACCATCTGGACGATGCACGCGGACAGAATAAGCGTCGCACGCTCGATAGAGTCCCGCTCGAGGATAAGGCTGTCGCGGTGCCGATAGGCCAGATTTGCGTTGAGCTCATCGCGAGCGATGGCGATTTCTCGCTCGGATCGAAGCTGCATGCGAAGGCAGACTGCCTTGCAGTAGCGAGCTTCGCGAGCGACCTCGGATCGAGGGTCCTTGCGAGTTGCGGTCCGGATGCAGATTTGCGCGCACGAGATCGCCAACTCCCATGAGCCCATGACCATATAGATAACCGCGGCCAAGAGCTGGGTGCTCGGTTCTTTCCAGTCCTCCCGGAGCGCCTCGGATATGCGCTTGGCCACCGGAGAGGCTGTGCCGTTCACCCGCCCGAGATGATCGAGGAGGTCGTCCAAGGTTTGGATCTGACGAAAATACTGGGCATCTCGGCGACGGACTCGCTGAAGCACATCCAATCCGGGCGGGAAGCTCAATGGCGCCCTTCGCTCGCGACCTATTCCGCCATTTTGCAGCATCTCGACCAGCCGATCGAAGCTCTGAATGGCGATATGCCGGGCGTGATCCTCCTCGATACCGCTGATTGTGCGATGGACCGTCTTGTACACGGCCAGAGCCAGGTCATCGCTTTCGAAATATCGTGCGATCTCCTCATCGGAAGGTTCGAGATCGGCTTCCTTCCCGAACATGCTGACGTTCGCGATCGCGATACGCTCCGCAGCGTTGGACCATCGGTCGATATTGTCTCTAAGGTTCCAATGTCGGGCCCACCGCAGATCGGAGGTCTCGCTCCCGCCAATCTGATCGTCCTGCGGAAAGAGTGCTTCGACCGCATTCTCCACGTCAAGGAATACGCGCCGGATTTCACCGCCCACCTTGTCGAACGAGGTCGACGCGCGGTGCATCGACGAGAAGTTCAGCAAAGGGCTCTGTTGCAAAAATCGTGAAGCTTGAGCATGCTTGGCGGAGATTGGACGGACGGAACGATGACGGATTTCAAGTGGCGCCATTTCCAGGGTGATGTGATCCTGTGGGCGGTGCGCTGGTATTGTCGCTATCCGATCAGCTATCGCGACCTTGAGGAAATGCTGGCGGAACGCGGCATTTCGGTCGACCATACGACGATCTATCGCTGGGTCCAGTGCTACGCCCCGGAGATGGAGAAGCGGCTGCGCTGGTTCTGGCGGCGTGGCTTTGATCCGAGCTGGCGCCTGGATGAAACCTACGTCAAGGTGCGGGGCAAGTGGACCTACCTGTACCGGGCAGTCGACAAGCGGGGCGACACGATCGATTTCTACCTGTCGCCGACCCGCAGCGCCAAGGCAGCGAAGCGGTTCCTGGGCAAGGCCCTGCGAGGCCTGAAGCACTGGGAAAAGCCTGCCACGCTCAATACCGACAAAGCGCCGAGCTATGGTGCAGCGATCACCGAATTGAAGCGCGAAGGAAAGCTGGACCGGGAGACGGCCCACCGGCAGGTGAAGTATCTCAATAACGTGATCGAGGCCGATCACGGAAAGCTCAAGATACTGATCAAGCCGGTGCGCGGTTTCAAATCGATCCCCACGGCCTATGCCACGATCAAGGGATTCGAAGTCATGCGAGCCCTGCGCAAAGGACAGGCTCGCCCCTGGTGCCTGCAGCCCGGCATCAGGGGCGAGGTGCGCCTTGTGGAGAGAGCTTTTGGCATTGGGCCCTCGGCGCTGACGGAGGCCATGGGCATGCTCAACCACCATTTCGCAGCAGCCGCCTGATCGGCGCAGAGCGACAGCCTACCTCTGACTGCCGCCAATCTTTGCAACAGAGCCCAGGTCCTGGTTTAGGCCGATCCGCGTCGAGTGCGCGCTGATTCCCTTCAGCAGCCGAGCCAGATCCTCGGCCGTGAGATCGGGCAGCGCGCCGAGATCGAACGCGCGCCGGATGATCGACCGGAAGATCGGCCCGATCGACCCGGGGTGCAGCGCCACGCTGCCGATGTCATATTCGACGCGCGCCTTCACCGCCGGTTTGGAGAGCGTCTTGCGCAGATCCCAGGTTTCTCGCCCCGAAATGCTGTCGATCGACCGACCCCGCACGGCGGGGCGTTTCTTGTAGCGCCGCACCTGCACCCGCCGGAACAGCGGCCCCGCCGTGATCCCGGCTGCTTCGGTCCAGGCCGCGATCGCCGCCACAGTGCGTGGGCTCAGATAGGCGGTTGCCCCCTCCCCCGTCCTGATCGCCCTTGCTGCGCAGTATCTGGAGCAGGCGCGCCTCGGGGTCAATCGCTTCCTCGATATGCTCGACCGTGACCGCGACCAGCTCAGAGGCGCGGAGGCCGGTGTCATAGGCAGCCGACAGCAAGGCGCGGTCGCGCAGCCCTGGTAGGTCGTCCCCACAACTCTCGAGCAGCGCGCGGATGTTGAGCCCCCGCGCCTTGTCGCGCTCGACGTCGCGCACGGGGCCCTTGAACCGCAAAGGTCGCGCCTGCTTCTGCGCCGTGCCCTTCTCCCGTCGCACCGCTGCGAACCGAAGTTTCACCAGGGGTGCCGATGTCGGGTCCTTGAGGTCAAGCAGCAGGTGGATCTTGGCGATCGACGCCTTGTAGCGGCCAAGCGACGCTGGCTTGCTCCCCTTCTCCGCGCGCGCATCAAGATAGTCCGCCACGATTTCAGGCGATGCCGGGAGGGCGACACAGCTGTGCCGCCGGCACCAGAGGTCGAATGCCTCGAGGTCGGACTTGAGCGCGCGGATGCTGTGCGGCGAGGATGCCGCTTGGTACGCGGCGATCAGCGGTTCGTTGACAACAGTGCGCTCGACCGCGTGCATCTTCACCACCGCCCAGCAGAGATCATCAGCCGGAGCCGGCGGCGCTGGCGTAGTTTCTCCTGCAATCAGGGCATTATCGTCGAGGGGCGCCCGGTGATCCATCGCCGTGATGCGTAGCCCACCCTATAAAGAGGCGTCAATTCCGCTTATGTGATAAGGGCAATTATCGCGTGTCCATATTCTGATAAGGATAGGCAAGGAAACCAACTGCTGACTTTGGTTTCTTATTCTGGCATGCACAGACCGATGGAAAATCATGGCTTCCCCGAACTTGCGCGGACAATGCTGCTGCTCGGCCGCCTCGACGGGCGCCTACAGAACAGCCCGGTCACGGACATTTTCCTCGCGCGCGCGCGTCTAAGCGGTGCCGTAGCGCTGGCCGGCCTCGCCGCGTCCCGATTGACGTTCGATCCCTCCAGGACTGGATTGCGGGCAGGAGCCCCCCTCCACGCGCCTCTGAGGGCCTGAACGACCCCATCTCGGTCGCCGCGGTCTTCCATCTCGCGCTTACCCGCGACGAAGATGTGATGGACCGCATCAGCCTGGCCACGCTCCACACGTTGCGCTCGGTTCTCGATGACCGCGCCGAGGCTGCGGCCTATGGAAGTGACGACCTCGCCCACTTCGGGCCTCTGTGGCGCCAGATCAAAGCTTCGGCTGACGAGCCATTTCCGTTAGCGGACCTTTTGTCCATTGCGGAGCGCGTCTTCGCGCTCGCTGCCCTCACCGAACCTGCGCCAGCGTCGTCGGCTGACGTCGTTAGCTTCGACGGGCGGTCGTTCGAACTTCCACCACGTCAGCGCGACCGACTTTGGCTGATCGCCGTTGCCGTACCACGGATGCTTTTTCGCGCCGGCTTCACCTCGCGGGTCATCCCGTCGCTGGTCTTGTTGCCCAAGTTTCTGCCGCCCTCCCCCGCCGAGCTAGCGGAAATTCTAGCGGTCGCGATTGGCCGCGCGGCGCGTGCCAGCCTTCGCGAGCTCGATGCGATCGAACGTGCCGCCTCGAGAACGCTGAGCGATCACGGCGTCACCAAGAGGAGCAAGGCTCCTCTCCTCGCCCGACTCCTGCTATCCTATCCCGGCCTGCAGCCTGCAGCTGTCGCACGTCTCCTTGGCGTGACGCCCCAGGGCGCCCGCAAGCTCCTTGCTACGTCGGGTAGTAGCGCTGCTCATGGCGAGCGACCTCGGCATCCGTCAACTTCGACCTAAGTTCCTTTCGGACTTCGTGGCGACCAGGCTTCAGCCATTCGGCCTCATCATCGGTCACGCTGGACGGAGAATATTGATGCCACAGGAGATACCGCGCGGCGATGACCTGCGGATCGTGACGGATTTCCAGGTTGGGGTCGCTGAGCTTCAGAGCTTGGCCACAGCGGCCGATCGCGCTGTTCGCGACCCAGAGGATCAAGTCTGGATTTACCCACGTGATGGTCTCGCGACAGACATCGTCAGGCTTCCCGTTCCAGTCCCGGACCGCCAGCACCACCATCTTTTCCATGCGTATGTCGTGCCGGAAGATCATGCTGCGCTTCTGGCCACCGCGCTCGATCGACGAGAACGCTGCGTCGTGCATCAGTCCATTGCGCATCATGTAGAGCGCATGCATCTCATCGGCCGAAAGGGTTCCCCACGGCAGCGGAAAGTGATGTAGCGCTCGCTTTATTGGGGCGTTCGCCGGCGGCTCTCCAGAGATCGTTTCACTGAACCCATAGCTCTGCCGATCTGGTCGAGGATGGCGAAGGCCGCGAGCAGCGGCACGATCATTTGTGTGTTGCTCTGCTCCCGCGCACTGTTCATCTCCCGCTGCGCTCTGAGCAGCGTCGAGATGTGTAGAAACGGGGGGCGTTCCCTGCGCGATCGTTCCATCGCCCCCGACTTCCAGCAAATGGAGCCAGGCAACCTTTTCGTCCGGTAGCAGCGTGGGATTATGCATGGTGTCAGGGCCGGGAGCGGTCATGTGGTTCCTAACTGGTATCGTCCCAAGGGCATTCGATGTCGGCTAGCCAAGCAACCCTTCGATCGCCTTCAGCAGCTCAGCCGGCGTTGCATCGGCCTTTGGCGGAACCTTGATCGTCAATCCCCCTCCCCTCGCCTTCGAGTAGCGCAGGATGACCTTGCCGCCATTTCCGGTAATCTCCTTTTCCGCAACGCTTTTTGCGGCAGGGGCGACGGTAGCCTTGACGAGCCGCTTGGCAACTTCCGGCCCGCTGATCTTCACGCCTTCACGCGAACGCTCTTCTTCGATCCGCTCGGCCTCTTCACGCATCTTGGCGAGCGACTTTGCGTCGCCCGCAAGCGGCTTGATGTCGCGGGCAACCCGAACGGTGATGTCATGCGTATCGGAGAATGCAGCGACCAATTCCTCGGGCAGCCGCGCAACGTCTAAAAGACGGCTCAACCAGGATTTCGACAGGTTGAGATGCTCTGCCATCTGCGACTGCGAGCCTTCGTAGAACTCGGCGAGGGCGATCGTGTATTCCTTCGCTCGTTCCCAATCCGAAATATCTTTACGCGAGCGATTCTCAACGTCTGAAACGCGGAAGGCTTCCTCGTCCGTGACGGTCTGGATCGTCACCAGATACTCGTACTCGGGATGGTGATGCGCGCGGAGCCACTTCACCGTCCACCAGCGCCGCACGCCGGCGATGATCTCGTAATCGAACTCGGGATCGCCCTTTAGCCTGCGGACGATTGCTGGAATCCGCTGCTTCTTGGCCGATAGAAAAGAGTCGATCAGGTCGCGGCAGCTGTCCTCGGATAAATGATCGAGGTCGCGGTTGTGCATCCGCCAGGGACGACATTTCGCAGGGTCCACCCACTCGGTTCGGTCCGCCACAGACTTGCCCGTGGCAAGACGCGCCAGTGTCTGGCTGCGGCTTGCCATGATGCCCTCCGCAGGGTTCGACTTATCGAGATTTTCCTCGTCGTCGAGGCCATCTGTGAACTGCGAGCCGAAGCCCTTGTTTCCCTTGCTCATCGGCTCATTCCTTCTTCATTCTTGTCGACCGCAAACCCCGCCCCGAGGCCAGAGTTGCCACGTGGCAACTCGCTCGCTTTTGCTATGCTTGAGGGAGGTATTTCCGTCCGATTGTATCGCATCATTGCCTCGCCTAATCGCTTGTTTTAGCTTGTTTTTGTCTCAAGTTGCCACGTGGCAACAGTTCCGAATCCGGCTGCCGGCGCTCCATGATCTGACTGAGCAATTCGTTCCGGATTTCCACGCAGTTGCCACGTGGCAACCGGCCTCAAATCCCCTGCCCTGCCCTGCTTGCCCAGGTCCGCAAAACGTCTTGCTCGATGTCGTGGCAGACCTCCGTCAGATGCTTCATGCAGCGGTTATAAACTTCGTGCGAAGTGACTGGCTTCTCGAGCTCGAACACCGTCTTCATGCGTGAGCTCGCATTGTCGATCTCGGCGCTCGTCACCATCACGGACTGGGTCATTGAACCGCCGAAAACCTGCCGCATCATCGACAGCACCTCGCGGTGCATCGACTTGCTTTCATCTACGCGGCTCCCCACCAGTTTAATGAAATTATATGCGGGCCGACCGCGGCCACCAATCTCCTCCAGCTGCTTCATCGTCGTTCGCGTCATGTCGATGAACGACACGGTAGACGCGAAATCGACCAAGCTCGGCGGTACAGGGATCACCATACAGTTCGCGGCCTGAAGGACCGCCATCGACACCATACCCAGTGCGGGCGGCGGGTCCATAATGACGATGTCGTAGTCGTCGACAACCGTATCGATCGCCTCCGCTATGAGGTCGATGATCTCCATATTCTGATTCTTCGCCATGTACCCGGCGATCTCATATTCCAGATTGTACAACCGCAGGTTGGACGGGATCAGATCGAGGTTGTGGAAGTGCGTCTTACGGATGATCTTCCTAACCCCAAGCAGCTCCGGGTTATGGAAATGCCCGTAAAGGGTATCCTCCTCCTCGAGATCGACGTCAGGCCGATAGCCAAACATCATCGTCGACGATGCCTGGCTGTCGCAATCTATGAACAGCACGCGATAGCCGTGGATCGCGAAATGCTGCGCCAGGTGTAGCGCGATCGTCGACTTGCCCACGCCGCCTTTGAAGTTGCACACCGAGATGATCGCCGGCGTGTCCGTCGGCTCCCGCCACGGCCGCGTCCCAAACACTTCGCGCATATGGTCGAGCTCTTCCAGGGAGTATTGGACCCTGTGGCCCGAGCCAGTCCGATCGCGCTCGGGGAGGCGCCCGTCTCGCTCAGCCTCTCGAACTGCCGAGGCCGTTCTCCCCACCAAAGCGGCTGCCTTCGAGATAGGGAAGGTGGGTCCTCGCTTCTGACCAGTCTCGGGATCCAGCGCACTATCGCGAATCCGCTTGAGGATCGTCAGCGACTTCCTGTGCAGGACGTCGAGCCCGCCCTCGATCAGGTCATCGGGCTGGGCTAAGGAGGGATCTGTTGCCATGTTTGTCCGCTTCTGTGGGTTTGATAGACCATAGTAGCGCCCTTGGCAGTTTCGAGCAACAAAATGGCCATCAGACTTACAACTAGACCGATGATCTCCGAGCCGTTGGCGAATCGACCAGTTGTGCAGGGCCCTTCAAAAGATTCAGACCGATGATCTCGGTGCCGACTTGATGCAGATCTCAGTCGCTCAAGCGACAAAGGGCGCTGAATGGACGCCTGTGGATAACTACCGATGATCTCGGTACTTTCCGATGATCTCGGTGCAGGAAAACGATGATCTCGGTGCAGGGCGACCGATGATGTCGGAGCGCATACCTATTACTAGAATCAACCTAAGAAAAACCGATTCGCGAATCGTTTTGATTTTTCAGTTTTGAAGCGTGAAAAAGACCGGGAGGCCCCGAAAGGCACCGACATCATCGGTCGTTTTGCAGGTTTGGCGGCCATTTCCCGTCCCAAACTGCCAACGGGGTTGATTTCGCTGCTCAAACCTGTTGAGACATGCCTATCAAAACCTCCGGCAGATTCGGAGGGAAGGGCAGACCATGAATGGGGATCCGCAGAGGCCGCTTGGGCACCAGTACGCACTAGCCATGCTCAACGGCGGTGAAGAGAGCGTGCGCCGACTCGCAACTACTGCGGGTACCCAACTCACCCTCGATGCTTTTCTTCGGGTCCAGGACGAAGAACCTGTCCCCGCATTTCTCCATTCGGCCCTCTGTGCCATGTCGCTGCCGACCAAGCGACCGAAAGACGACACGCAGCCGATCGTTCGTGAAGACGGAAAATACGCGCTCGCAATCAACCCAAGGCCGGTCCTGCAAAATGTCGATGGCAAGTCGGTTATGCGAAGCCTTGGCGTGCCGTACGGTGCTTACCCCCGCGTGGCGCTGATCTATCTCCTGTCGCAAGCCGTCATGAAGCAATCGCGTGATGTTTATCTCGGTCGCAACTTCACCGAATGGATGCGGCGACTGGGCTATCAGACGGTCTCCTACGGCCCCCGCGGTACTGCCAACCTCATGCGGGAGCAGGTCGATCGGCTGCTCGCCTGTGAGTGGCAGATCCGGTGGGATGGTACAGATACCGACGACAACGCCTTTGCAGTCCGCGACGTGAAAATCTCGAACGAATATGCAGGATCGCTCGACAAGAATGGCTCATTTGCGCGTGAAATCCGTATGTCGGAGGCCTTTTACAGCCACCTCGTCGATCACGCCGTGCCTCTGAACGAAGTCGCTATCCGGGAACTAAAGGGCACGCCAACCGCGCTCGACCTCTACACATACCTTGCATATCGGCTTCCGCGAATCGGCTCGGACAAAGGGCAGGTCATTTCCTGGGACCAGCTCGCCAAGCATCTGGGCAACGAGGCCGACAGCAAGCGTTTCCGGCAGACCGTCCGGGAGACGATGCAGATCGTGTCCGCCGTCTATCCGAACGCAAATGTGGATCTCTCGGGCCGGAAAGTGGTGTTGCACCCGTCGCCCGCGCCGATGGAGCGCAAGCTCGTCGGGCCTCACCTCCGATTGGTGGGACCCGCCGCATCAGAAACGGCACCGAGATCATCGGTCAAAGAGCGCCGCGAGGTGCCGGTTGTGCCCTCCAAGGATGCTGAGCCGCTCCTCGCGTTCCCGACGGGGTCATTGGCCTATGGCACCCGCGAGGCCGTGTTTCGTCAGATTGGTCTCACCAAAGGAAAACCCTGGGCGGTGGACGATATGGCGACAGCTTTTCGCAAGGGATGTCCAAATTTCGCCAAACCGCGCACCGACAGCGAGTGGCTCCGCGTCTGGGAGGCTTTTGTCATCAGCTACGCCGAGCGCAGAGCGAATCGGCCTGACGACTGACCGATGATCTCCGAGCCGTTCCTGCGAACGCGCCGGCGAGGGAGTCTGTCCGCAAAGATCGACGGGGAAAAGGGGAGGGGGCCCGAGCTGGTAAGCAGGAGGTAGGATCATGCCGCTTACAGCCAAACGGCCCTCTCAAGAACTTGTCGATATCGTCGGTGCGCTAGGCGGCACCTGGAGCGGTCATGTCGCGATGTGTCGGTGCCCAGCGCACGCTGACAGCGATCCAAGCCTTTCCATCCGCCAAGGCGACAGAGGCATCCTCGTCACCTGTTTTGCCGGATGCTCCCGAGAAGATGTGCTTCGCGAGCTCCGGCGTGTTCGCCCTGGCCAGCATTACGCGCTCCCTGATCCCGCGCGCGCTCCGCGCCCTGCAAACGTAGAGCGGATCTGGGATCAGGCCGTCGACGTGCGTGGGACACTCGCCGAGCGCTATCTGGCGCGCCGCAACCTACTGCTGCCGCCGCCGCCGGACATCCGCTTCCATCCACGCTGCCCATATCTACCGAAACCTAAAACGGCGTTTCTTCCGGCGCTGCTCGTAGCGGTTCGCGAGGTCGGGAAGCTCGTCGCGATCCAACGGATTTTTCTCGATAGCGAAAGCGCCGACTATACTCGCAAAGTCATGCTTGGCACGCCGCTGTCCGGCGCATGGCGGGGCAGGGCAGGGGGCGCGACCCTCGCGATCGCGGAAGGATTCGAGACTGCGACGCCTTCACGCGACTGAACGACATTCCTTGCTGGGCCTCACTCGGGGCGCGGCGCCTTGATCAACTCGTCATACCCACGAGCGTCACGACCCTGTTCATCGCCGAAGACAATGATCCGGAAGGCCGGCGCGCTGCAGTACAGGCTCAAGAAGAATATGCGCGAGATGGGCTCGATATTCGTCGCTTCCCGCCGCCGCCCAAATTCAAGGATTGGGCGAAGGTGCTCGATGGCCAGTCGTTGCTGCAAACCCGGAGTTGACGCGAAAAGGGCAGGACCAATGCCGGATGTGCGCCTCTTCTTGCCAATAGACCGGTCGCGGCGGCCGGCTTCATCGGTATAGGGAAGTGATGAGATACGATAATAGCTCTGCCACAGGAGACGAAGGAGAAACCGCTGTCGAGCTGATCGTGAAGCGGTCTCTGAAATGGATTTTCCGACGTGTTTCCGGGCCAGATGTCGGGATCGACGGTATTGTCGAGCAGGTCCGGGCCAACGAAGCGACGGGTCGATGGATATCGCTGCAGATAAAGAGCGGAGACCGTTTCTTCCGGGAGAGCGGCCCGGAGGGCGTTGTTTTTCGAGATGAGAGACGGCATCTCGATTATTATCGCTCCCATCAGCTCCCCGTCGTGGTGGTCCTCCACTATCCCGGGACCGACGATGCGATCTGGCAGTGGGTTTCACCAGAAACCGTAGTCGAGACACCGAGGGGCTACAAAGTGCTGGTGCCGCACGGCCAGAAGCTGGATGCGACTGCCGCCACGGAGTGGGCTCACCGGCTGGGGCGGCGCAGCGAGAAGACCATCCCGGCGGAGTTGCAGCCGGAAACCCGCTTCAGCGATGGATCGCTATCTACCATCCACGATGTGCTGGGCCGTGCTGAACATGAACTTCTGGTGGCAGCGCCGTTCCTGTCGATGGATTTTCTGACGCTGCTGGATTTCATGGCCTCGAAGCTCTCGGTGCGCATACTTACGTCCGCCTCCACCCTAGAGCAGTCACTACTCAAGGCAATCGGCATTGAAGGTCGATTGGAAATTCGCCTTCTTGAGCATCTGCACCTCAAATCGATCTTGGTCGATCGAGAGGTCGCTTGCCTGACGACAGCCAACTTCACGCGTAAACGAACGGCCGCGGCACGCGAGGTTGTGACCATCCTCACGTCCCGCAATGTTATCGATGATATGGCTTCCCAATTCGAAGAGCTGTGGTCTCAGGCGGTCCCGCTCCAGGCGCACCAAAGCTTCCAGGGGTGAAGCTATAAGCGCGGAGAGCTGTCACGTACCACGACATCAAGGGATCACGGTTCAGGGAAGGGCACATATCGGCGCAATGACGCGTCGGGGGACCACGGCGCGAAGCGCCGGAAAAGGAGAGGGGGGTCGAGAGCGTGATGCTGCCGAGGGTGCAGCCACGCAGGAGATCCCAGATGACCGACCTCTTCCACGCGGCCAAGCGTGCCGATCATGAAGCCGCACGCCAGCTTCTTCCGCTACTGAGCTCCGGCGAGACGATCACACGACGGCACCTCAACCAAGCGATGACGGCAGCCTATGGCGGCTCCGACGCCGAAGGCCGGTGGACCCAGCGCGAGAGTTTCGAAATCCTCGAGCATGCGCTTGCCCTGCATATCCGCGCTTCAAACCTGGCCCTCACCTCGTTCGACGATGTCCGCCCGATCATCAGCCTGGTGACACGCCTCCCGACTCAGACCGTCCGCAGCGAAGAGCAGATCGAGTGGCAGCAATTCTCGACTCCGGTTGATATCGCTGCCGTTGCGATGCTCCTGGCGAACGTTCAGCCAGACGACGTGATCCTGGAGCCGAGCGCTGGAAATGGCCTTCTGGTCGCGCAGCTTGGCGCCCATCTGGCGCTCCACCTCAATGAGCTCGATCCCGCGCGCCGTGGCCGCCTTGTGGATGTCTTCCCGGCCGCGAGCGTTACCGGCCACGACGGTGCGACGCTCAACTCCTCCCTCGCCGCGATCGAGCGCCCGACACTGATCATCATGAACCCACCGTTCTCGCGCTCGCTTGGACGTGGGGCTGACGATTTTGCCGCGGTTCGCCATCTCCAGGCGGCGCTCCGCCGCTTGCGCCCCGGCGGCCGTCTCGTCGCGATCATGCCTGACTGGTTTGGACCGAGTGCCAGGATGCGTGATCAGTACGAGACGGTACTCCGCGACGTCACCGTTCGAACGGCGATCCGTCTTGAGAAATGCTATCTAAAGCACGGCACATCGATCGCGGTTCGCTTATTCGTGATCGACAAGCTGCCGGGCAAAGCGCCGCCGGCGATCATACAACGCTCTTCGGTCGCCGAGCTGATCGAAACACTGAACATCCACGAACGAGCCCCTGCTCGCGCCGACCTGCCAGCAGCCGCCCCGAGGCGCTCCAGCGGTGTCTCGATGTTTCGAGCGGTCAAGAGCAACCGGCCGGCACCGCGCGCTATCACGCGCCCGTCCGCAATCATGTGTTGCCAGTGGAGTACGCCAAGCTCGAAACGCCAGCGCCGTTGCTTGATCAGACAGGCGTCTATCTCCCCTATCGCCCGAGCCGCATCACCTTCGACAAGGCGGGCGACCACCCGACCGCGCTGGTCGAGTCCGTTGCGATGGGTTCCATCCCGGCGCGATCCCTGGTTACGTACCAAACCTCCCCGAACGCACCGTCGCTGAGCGATTGCTCTCGGCGTCACAGCTCGAGACGGTGGTCTATGCCGGTCATGCCTGGTCGCAGACCATTCCCGGGCGCTTCAAGCCCAACAAGGAAGGTGTCGGCCTCACTCTGGCGGAGGATGGCGACGCCTATCGCAAAGGCTTCTTCCTCGGCGACGGCACGGGCGCCGGCAAGGGCCGCCAAATCGCGGCCTGCATTCTCGACAACTGGCTGCAAGGCCGTAGGCGCAACATCTGGGTGACCAAGAACGCGCCGCTCCTCGAAGATGCCCGACGGGACTGGACCGCGCTTGGCGGCCTCAATGGTGACATCCAGCCTATTTCGAACTGGAAGATCGATGAGCCGATCAAGCTCGACCAGGGCGTGTTGCTGGTTACCTATCCCACATTGCGCTCGCTACGCGGCGATCACAGCCGGCTGAAACAGATTACCGAGTGGACGGGCAGCGATTTCGAAGGCGTCATCGCGTTTGACGAAGCCCATGAGATGGGCGGGGTCGCAGGCGGGGAGGGCGCTCTCGGCGCAAAGGAGGGCTCTCAACAGGGAATCTGTGGCGTCCTTCTCCAGAATCAGTTGCCCGGTGCCCGTGTGCTCTACGCCTCGGCGACCGGTGCATCCGACATCAACAATCTCGCATACGCCGTCCGCCTTGGCCTTTGGGGACCAGAAACGGCTTTTCCCGACCGTGAGCAGTTCATCAGCAGCATCCGAAAGGGCGGTATCGCGGCCATGGAGCTGGTCGCTCGCGACCTGAAGGCGACAGGCCTCTACATGGCGCGCGCGCTCAGCTTCGCCGGTGTCGAATATGACATTCTCAGGCACGAGCTGACGCCGGCCCAGATCGAGATCTACGACACCTATGCGGATGCCTGGTCGATCATCCATCAGAATATGGAAAAGGCCCTCGAACTGACGGCTGTCGTCGACGGCCTGGAGAACGCGACGCTGAATAGCGGCGCCAAAGCCTCTGCTCGCTCCCGCTTCGAGTCGACTAAACAGCGGTTCTTCGGCCAGGTTCTGCTCTCGATGAAGCTGCCGACCGTCATTGCTGCCGCTCAGCACCATCTCGAGAGCGGGCAATCGGTGGTGATGCAACTGGTGACGACAGCAGAATCGATCCTCGACCGCCGGCTAGGCGCGCTCAGCCCCGACGAGCGGGCGGACCTGGAGATTGATCTGTCGCCTCGCGATATGTGTAATGTGGAGCTCCACATTACACGGCTTCTTTGCAGTCGCAGTTTATGTCGAGCGTGGCGGCGAGAGACGCAGGTTTCCTTCGGTTTTCCATGATTTCACTCCAGATAATTACGGTTCCCTCGACCTGAACAAGTCGAAGGAACCAACATGCGATCAAGATCATTATTGTCGTTTCGAGCGGCCCGGCTCCGGGTCGAAGACCCGCCCAGTCACGACGCTCTACTCACCGCATTCCTCTCCTCTCTGTCGCTCGACGAGAGGTCAGGCAGTGCGATTCTGTTTGGCGCTGCGGCCCGTCATTTCCTGCATTGGATGGAACTGCATGGGATCGCGATCCGCACGATCGACGATCGGACCGTTCGGCGGTTCGAGAAGCATCGGTGCCGTTGCCACCGGTATTCGGCGCAGCAGCCAGTCTATAAGGCGGACATTGCAGCGCGAGTCAGGCGCTTCGTCCGCTTCCTGGAGGATCAAGGCTACGTCGGTGTCGAGACGGGATCGACGATCTGCCACGGCACCTCGCCGACTATTTCGATGGGATCGATCGCTTGCAACTCGCGCAAGGACCGGCCCAGTCCTATCGATCCGAGGCCGAGCATTTCGCGGCCTGGCTTCGCATTGCGCGACGACAATGGGCCGATATCGATGACACGATCATCGACCAGTACGGCGCGCATGATTGTCGATGTCCGGTCTGGCGCAA
>NZ_JSBN01000158.1 GCF_000797515.1 Sphingomonas sp. Ant H11 | reverse complement strand
CCCCACTGGGGGAGAGGTCGGGAGAGAGCATCATGGGCGACAGCCCCTGATACTGCCCCTCTCCCGACCTCGCCGCGCTCGGCCACCCTCTCCCCGCAAGCGGGGAGAGGGAGATCGTTACTCGGCGCGCGCCTTCACGATCTTGCCGGGCTCGCGCGGCGGCTCGCCCTTGGGGAGCGCGTCGACATATTCCATGCCCGAGGTCACTTCGCCCCACACGGTATATTGGCCGTCGAGGAAACGCGCATCGTCGAAGCAGATGAAGAACTGGCTGTTGGCCGAGTTCGGGCTCTGCGCGCGCGCCATCGACGCGACACCGCGGACATGCGGCTCCTTCGAGAATTCGGCGGCGAGATTGGGCTTGTCCGACCCGTGCATGCCGGTGCCGGTGGGATCGCCACCCTGCGCCATGAAGCCGGGGATGACGCGGTGGAACACGACGCCGTCGTAAAAGCCGTCATTAGCCAGCTCGGCAATCCGCGCGACATGGTTGGGGGCGAGATCGCCGCGCAACTTGATCACGACATCGCCGCCTTCGCCATTTCCGGTGTCGAGCGTCAGGGTAAGGGTTTCGGGAAGTTCGGCCACGGAGGCTCTCCTGCTATTATCCGTAATGGTCCGCCGTAGCGATGCCGGGCACGGCTGGCAAATGCGCAACCGCCCCAGAGGCGGGGGTCGCGTTCGCTTGGCTTTGCGGCGGGGCAAGGCTACACCGCCATGGTCGCGTGGCTGAGGAGGTCTGACATGAGCGAGACCGACCTACCCGAAACCGACGTCGATACCGCGCAGCTCGACGAGGACGACCGGCTCAAGCCCGAATTCGTCCGCTCGATGCGGTCGAGGATGGCGATGCCGAGGGTGCGCGCGCGCTGGTCGAGCCGCTCCACCCCGCCGACATCGCCGATCTGTTCGAGCTGACCCCGCACGAACTGCGCGCCGCGCTCGCCACCGCGCTCGAAAATCTGCTCGACGGCGACGTGTTCGCCGAGATGAACGATTATGTCCGCGAGGATTTGATCGACGCGCTGTCCGCCACCCAGGTCGCCGACATCGCCTCCGAACTCGACACCGACGACGCGGTCGCGATCATCGAGGACATGGAGCCCGCCGACCAGCGCGAGGTGCTCCGCGCGCTCGACCCCCGACGATCGCGCCGCGATCGAGGAGGCGCTGCGCTACCCCGAGGAATCGGCCGGTCGCTTGATGCAGCGCGAGCTGATCGCGGTGCCCGAGCATTGGTCGGTCGGCGACGTGCTCGACTATCTGCGCGGGCATGAGGAGTTGACCACCGATTTCTGGGAAATCTTCGTGGTTGACCCGGCGCACAAGCCCGTCGGCACCGTGGCCTTGTCGTGGATCCTGCGCACCCCGCACGGCATCGCCATCAGCGATGTGATGCAGCGCGAACAGACGCTGATCCCGGTCGACATGGACCAGGAAGAGGTGGCGCTCCGCTTCCAGAAATATGCGCTGATTTCGGCCGCCGTGGTCGATCCCGCCGGGCGGCTGGTCGGGATGATCACCGTCGACGACGTGGTCCACATCATTTCCGAAGAAGCCGGCGAGGACATTCTGCGCCTGTCGGGCGCGGGCGACGGCGACATTAACGAACCGATCCATTTGACCGTGCGCACGCGCATCACCTGGCTGGTGGTCAATCTCGGCACGGCGATGCTGGCGGCATCGGTGGTGGGGCTGTTCCAGGGCGAGATCGGGCGCTTCGCCTTGCTCGCGGTGCTGATGCCGATCGTGTCGGGCATGGGCGGCAATGCCGGCACGCAGACGCTGGCGGTGATGGTGCGCGCGATCGCGACCAACCAGCTGACCAGCTCCAACACCGGGCGTATGATCTACCGCGAATTCCGCATCGCCGCCGCCAATGGCGCGATGCTGGGCGCGCTGATCGGGATCGGCACCCTGCTGATCTTCGGCAACGCCAATCTGGCGATCGTGATTGCGATGGCGATGGTCATCAACAATCTGATCGCGGGGCTGTCGGGCGTCCTGATCCCGGTGACGCTCGACCGGCTCGACATCGATCCGGCGGTGTCGTCGGCGGTGTTCGTGACGATGATGACCGATGTGATGGGGTTTTTCTCGTTCCTCGGGCTCGCCACGCTGTTCGGGCTTGGCGGTTAGCGCACGCCGCCCCATTTGGCGCAGATGCCGTTGCATTTGACCAAGGTCGCGTTCGGCGCGACCAGCCTCGACCATCTCGCCGAACGCCTGCGCCAGCGCGGGGCCGAAGGGCCGGTGTTCCTCACCACGCGCTATTTGCCCAAACGGCATGAGGAAATCGCCGGGCCGGGTGCCGAAGCGGGCGGCTCGCTGTTCTGGATCATCAAGCACACGCTGGTGGCGCGCTCCCCGATCCTGCGCTTCGGCGAAGCCGAGGGCGGGCGCGTGGCGATCCATATCGACCCCGAACTGGTGCTGACCGAAGGCCGCCCCAAGCGCGCGCATCAGGGCTGGCGCTATCTTGAAGCCACCGACGCCCCCGCCGATCTCGGCGAGGGCGCGGTGGCGGGCGATGCCATTCCGGCGGCGTTGCTGGGGAAATTGTCGGCTTTGGGGTTGCTGTAGCGGCTTGAGAGGCCCGCCCTGCTATTGGCCCACCGCCGCGCCGCCACAGGTAATCGCGCCGCCCACCGCCTTGGTCTTGCATTTGGGGCTGCCGAGCACCGTCACCGCGCCCAGCCCCGTGGTCATGACATCGGCGAAATAGCGCGCGCTGGCCGTGATCGGACCCGCCCCGCCGTTGCGGATGACAATCTGGTCGGCGTGCAGCGCGGTCGCATCGATCGTGCCTGCGCCACTGGAGATGATCCGCACTTGCCCGCCGCGTCCACCCAGCGTCAGCGTGCCCGCACCGATCAGCGTTACATTGACCTGTTCGGCTTCGATCGCCGGCGCGACGATCGTGCCACCGCCCGTCAATTGCACATCGACGCGTTGCGCGCGCAGCGGGCCGGTGATGTCGAGCTTGCCGCCCCCGATCATGGTCGCGCCGCGCAAATCGGTGGTGCGCAGATAGACGACCGCGCCGCCACCCGCCGCGCTCCGGGGCGCGCGCGGACGATCAGCGTGCC
>NZ_JSBN01000157.1 GCF_000797515.1 Sphingomonas sp. Ant H11 | reverse complement strand
GTGACGTCGATCGACAACCCGGCCGACGTCCGCGAAGCGCTCGCGGCCGCGCCAGCAAGCGGCCGCCAGGCCGCGCTGGTCGAGGTTGCCGAGCTGCGCGCGCTCGTCGCCAACGTCGATACGCTCGATGCCGCGCCGATCCTACGACAGGCATCGCGTTTCCTCGCGCTGACCGCAGTGCGCATGGCGGCGCTCCGCGGGATGGAATGGTGCGAAGTCGAGGACCTCGATGGCGACGCGCCGATCTGGCGCGTGCCGGCGGCGCGGATGAAACTCGGTGCGGCAAATAAGCGCGACCCCGCCAATGATCATATCGTGCCGCTTTCCGCGCCCGCCGCTGCAATTTTGCGCGCGATCCGCGCGAGAATGGCGGTGCCGGGCGAACCATCGAGCTTCGTCTTTCCCGGGCGGGCTGGCGCTCAACCAATTGGTGCCGGCGCGATCGGCGAGCTCTATTTCCGCGCGGGCTTCGGTGGCCGCCACGTCCCACATGGCTGGCGCGCCAGTTTCTCCACCGTCATGAACGAGCGGCGGCCGGAATGTCGCGCCGATATCGACCGCACGCTGGGCCACATGCCAAAGGACATGAAAAAGGTGGAGCTCGCCTATAACCGCGCCAAACACATCATCGCGCGGCGCGCGCTGCTCGAGGAATGGGCCGAGATCCTGATCGGATAACCATCGGCCGATATTGAGGATCGCGCCCGTTCTGACCGTGCACAACGCGCCATACCCGAGGGCAGGGTGGCACGCTTCATGCTCTCGCCCCCCGATAGCCAAAAGCCCGACCGCCAAGCTGGGCGATCGGGTTGCCGTCCAGGTCGGACGTCTGCACCGGGGGAAGGGGCGATCAATAGCGCACGCCGAAGGCGTTCCTTTTATTTATCTCCTGAGGTGGTGGACTCTCTGATCACTAGAATCGCGAAGCTACGATAAAGCGGGGGCGGCGCGGCGGGCGTGCATGCCCTCGACGGCACTATTTGCGTAATGCTCGTGGCGCGAGGCGGCTGTGCGGTCGCTTCCGGCCGACTTGGCACGCGCTGTGGCCTGGGCGGCAAGCTCGTGCTCTGTGGGCTGCCTGGGAGGCTGTACGGGCGGCAACACGATGGACGAGACCTTCTCGAGCGCATCGCGCACGCGTTTGGCGACCTCGCCCGGGAGTTTGAGGAAATAGGCGTTGTTGATCTGGGTGTTGCGCGCGCTCCCGAGCTCGCCGCCGACGATCGGCACCATGCGCCGCCATTTCTCGACCAGGTGCAGTCGCTCGAATTTCTTGATCGCGGCGCTCAGCGTCTGCGTGCAGCACTTCGCCATGGCGCAGATCTGCGAATAGGCGAAGTCGAGCCGCCCCGTCAGATAGTCGCGCGCGTCGTGCAGCACTTTCAAGATGACCTTCTCCTTGGGAGACAGCAGCCCCCAGGGCCGGCCCTTGGCCTTATGCTCGTCGGCCCAGGCGAAGATCTGCTGCAGGCGTTCCTCTTTCTCGACGCGTGGGAAGACATTGTGGTGCCGCCAGTTGCGGAGCTCGGCCTCGCCAGCGAGCCGACTGGTCGCAAGCACGGCGCAGCTGCCGCGCCGCTTGCCTTCGAAGCTGAAGCCGACGCCCTTGATCAGGCTGCGAACGGTGTGGCGTTCCGCGCGCGCCTGGTTGGCGGCGGCGAGGCCAGCCGGTTTTGTCGGCGCGCTCACCGCGCACCGCCGATCAGCTGCGTCGCGGACCGTCCAGCAAAGAAGAGGCCGGCGGAAGCTCGCCGACCAGCATCGTCGCCCATTCCTGCGCCAGATCGCGACGGCGGGGCATATAAGCGGCGCGATTGTACGTCGCCTCCACGCCCGACGGAACGTGCGCCAGCATCAGATCGATGATCGCGCGATCGCCAACGCGATTCCGTTCCTCCGCCAGCTCGTTCATGATCGTCGAAAAGGTCGATCGCCAGCCGTGCGGAACATGCACGCCCGAATAGCCCGCGTCGCGATAGGCCTTGCTGATCGTGCTGTCGCTGATCGGCCGCCGCGTGCTGCGGACGCTGTGGAAGATCAGCGGGGCACCGCGCGAGAACGCGATCGCGACCTTCACCGTCTCGACCGCCTCGGGCGACAATGGCACCAGAAATTCGAAGGCTACGTCGCGCTTGCGCTCGACGACCAGCTTCATCTTGGCCGCAGGAATGCGCCAGAGCGGCATTTCCCCGTCGAGATCCTCGAACTCGTGCGGCTCGGCTGCGCGCAAGACGCCGGACCGCACTGCGGTGAGCGCGAGCAATCGCGAAGCGAGCTTGGTCAGCGGATGGCCGGGCTGCGCTTCTGTCGCCGCCAGCACCTTCCGCGCGTCCGCGATCGTCCGCACCGCGGGCGACTTGCCCTTGATCAGTTTCTTCATGGCAGGCGCGAGGCCCGCTGCCGGGTCCGACTCGGCAATCCCGCTCGCGATCGCCAAGACGAACACGTCCGAGATCCGCTGGCGCGCGCGCCGTGCCGTCTCGATTGCACCGCGCGTTTCGATTGCGCGCAGCGCTTCCAGCACCAAGGGCGGGGTGATGTCCGCGATCGGCAGCTTGCCGATCTTCGGGAAGACGTCGCGCTCCATCTGGCTCAGCACGTCGGCCGCGTGTTTCGCCGACCACAGGTGTTTCTGATTCTCGTGCCACTCCCGCGCCAGGGGCGCGAAGGTGATTCCGGCCTTGCTGGCCTGGGCGGCACTCCGCTGGCGCTTGTCGATCGACGGATCCACACCTGTGCGCAGCAGGCGGGCACCTGCCTGTTGCAGTTCGCGCGCCTCGATCAGCGAAATCTCCGGATATGGCCCGAACACCATCCGCTTTTCTTTGCCCGCGAACCGAAACTTCCAACGCCACGAGCGGTAGCCCGAGGGCAGCACGTACAAATAAAGCCCGCGAGCGTCCGCGAGCTTGTATGGCTTCTCCTTGGGCGTCGCGCGGCGACAGGCTAGGTCGGTCAACATGCGGTGCCCCCACAAGCAGCAACCGGTGCCCCAGAAGTGCCCCCGAATCGATTGCGCTGTGCTGTCGCTCAATGATGTCGAATGAGACAACCCGCAAGGCATTTACCGAGGGCGGGCGAGTCGCTTTGGAGCTAAATGAGACAACCCGGCACAAAGCCTTGGCGGAAGAGGTGGGATTCGAACCCACGGAGAGCTTGCACCCTCGCCGGTTTTCAAGACCGGTTCCTTAAACCACTCGGACACTCTTCCCGTCGGTCTGCGACAACGGCCAGCCGACTCTCATAGGCCAACCTTGCAGCGGATGCCCCGCTTAGCGGCGACGGGACGAGATGTGCAAGGTTTGTGGTCGGTATCGGGCCTTTAGGGGTTCATGTGGGCAGGCCGGTGTGCCAAGGTCGGAGGATGCGAGGAACCAGTATTTTTGGGCGTCGAATTGGCATCGCGCTGGCCGTTGTGGGCGCGTGCTTCACCATGATCGGGCAGGCAGCGGCGCAGGATGAAGCGGGGTTTCAGGCCTATCTCCAGACCCTGCGCGCGCAGGCGCTGGCGCGGGGGGGTGAGCAGGGCAACGCTTGACGCGGTCCTTCCTACGCTGACGCTCAACCAGCGCGTCATCGATCTGGATCGTGCGCAGCCGGGGGCCAATCCCAATGCCGGGGTTCCCAATTTCGCGCCGTATCAGGCGCAGCACCTCACGACCGCGCTCATCGCCAACGGTCGCAATGCCTATCAGGCCGAACGGTCGCGCCTGCAACGGATCGAGCAGCAGATCGGCGTGCCCGAATCGATCATGGTCGCGATCTGGGGGCATGAGACGAGCTATGGCCGGGTTATGGGCGGGTTCGATCTGCCGCGTGCGCTGGCGACGCTCGCTTATGAGGGGCGGCGGCGCGATCTGTTTGCGGAGGAGTTCATCGCCGCGCTGCAAATGATGGATCGCGGCGTATCGCGCGCGCAACTCGTCGGCAGTTGGGCAGGGGCGACGGGTGGGCCGCAGTTTCTGCCGTCGGTCTATTTGCGCCTCGCGCGCGACGGCGACGGCGACGGCCGGGTCGACATTTGGGCGAGCCGGGCCGACACGCTCGCCTCCATCGGTAATTATTTCGCGAATGCGGGGTGGAGACCGGGCCAACCGTGGGGCCTCGCAGTCTCCGTACCCGCGACGTTCGACCGCAGCCAAGTGACCAATCGCTTGCTGTCGCCGCGCTGTCTAAAAAGTGTTCGCGCGCCACAGCGCGTGGAAAACGATGGCCGAATGGCGCAGGCTGGGGCTTGTCCCGCTGACGCGCGACTGGCCGGGCGATTCGGTGCTGGCGACGTTGCTCGAACCCGATGGCCCCGGGCGCACGGCCTACTTGCTGACGGGCAATTACCGGGTGATCCTCGATTATAATTGCTCCAATTTCTATGCCTTGTCGGTCGGCCTGCTGGCCGATGCCGTGGAGCGCTGAGATGGGCGTGCTGGTGGCGCTGGCGCTGGTAAGCGGGGGCGGGCAGGCGATGCCGCCCCCTCAGCACCGCGGCGCACCCAAAATTCACGACGTCTCCTCGCCCCCCGCGATCGCCGCCGCCAGCGATTTGCCGCCGGGCGATGGCCGCGCGGCACCTCGGGCGAAGTGCGGGACGATAGCGTCGGTTTCGCGGCCGTGTCATCGCTGCCGGTCGATCCGCAGTGGAGCGCGGTGACGATGGCGGTCGCGCATCCGAATGTCCCGCCGGGCACACCGGTCGAGATCACCGCGCTCGATACGGGGCGGACGATCCTGGCGCTGGTGGTCGCGCGCGACACCAGCAGGGCGGTGGTCTCGCTGTCGCCAGCGACCGCGCAGGCATTGGGGGTTGGCGACCGGGCTCCGGTGCGGGTGCGGGCGGTGGTGGCCAGCCCGCAAGATCAGACGGCATTGCGCGCGGGACAGGCGGCATCGGCGCGGCTGGATGCGCCGCCAGCTTTGCTCACGGCGCTGCGTCGCAAAGTGCCGATGCCGCAGGGAACACCGGCGGTGCCGCGTGCGGTCCCCGCCAAAGCGCCGATGCCCAAAGCGCCAGCGCCCAAGCCGCTCGCCAAGCCAAAGCCGGCACCGGTTCCATCGATACCGGTTCCCTCTACGGCTGGCGGATTTGTCGTGCAGGTCGCCGCTTTGTCATCGGCGGAGCGAGCCGCTGCGATGGCGCACGCCCTGGGCGGCCATGTTGTTCCGCTCGGACGCCTTTTTCGCGTGCAATTGGGCCCCTTTGGCGACAAAGCCAGCGCACAGCGCGCGCGTGACGGGGCCGCCCGGCACGGTTATGGTGACGCGCAAATCCTCCACACCGACTAAAAAACGAGACCGGACCTGATGCTTTCCCGCCAAAAACTGATCGCCGCCGCTGCCCTCATCGCCGTCGCCGCGACCTGTCCGGCCGTGGCCGCACCCGAGTTCCAGACGCCGGCACCGGTCGCCTATCTGCAGGACCTGTCCTCCGGCGCGATCCTGTATTCGAAGGATGCCGACCGCCGGATGCCGCCCGCGTCGATGGCCAAGATGATGACGGTCTATGTGGCCTTCCAGATGATCAAGTCGGGCGAATTGAAGCTCGATACCAAATTCCCGGTGCGCCCCGAAACGTGGCGCGCATGGCATTCGCAAGGCTCGACCATGTTCCTGTCCTCGGGCGAGAATGTCAGCGTCGAGGATTTGCTCAAGGGCATCGTCACGCTGTCGGGCAATGATGCCTGCGTCGTGCTGGCGGAAGGGATTTCGGGCACCGAATCGGCCTTTACCGAACGGATGAACCGCGCGGCGGCCAAGCTGGGCCTCAGCAACAGCCATTTCGGCACCGCCAATGGCTGGCCCGACAATGGCGTCACCTATGTGACCGCGCGTGATCTCGCCAAGCTGGCGAGCGCGACGATCCAGGATTATCCCGATCTCTACAAGCGCTTCTATTCGCTGCGCAGCTTCACCTGGGGCAAGACGCTGGGCGGCGAGAAGCCGATCGACCAGGCCAATCGCGATCCATTGCTCGGTCGGGTGAGCGGTGCCGACGGGCTCAAGACCGGGCACACCGATGAAGCCGGTTTCGGCTTTACCGGCTCGGCGCAGCAGAATGGCCGTCGGCTGGTGATGGTGCTGGCGGGGCTGGGCACGTCGGGCCAGCGCGCCGAGGAATCGGTCAAGTTCATGGAATGGGGTTTTCGCGCGTGGCAGGCCAAGCCGATCCTCGCCAAGGGCAAGCAGATCGAAACCGCCGAGGTGCAGCTCGGCACCTCCAACAAGGTTGGGCTCGTCGCGCCGAGCGATCTCTCCGCGACGGTGCCTGCCGGCACGGCGGGCGAAATGCGGCTGACGGTCAGCTATGACGGGCCGATCAAGGCACCGATTAAGGCCGGGCAGCACATCGCCGATCTGGTGGTGGTAACACCGGGGATGCCCGCCGAGCGGCTTCCGCTGGTGGCCGCCAACGACGTGCCGCAGGCGGGCTTTTTCGGGCGGGCCTGGGCCGGGTTGATGAGCCTGTTCGGCGCTTGAGCCGATGACGGGCATCGGGCGTTTTATCTCGCTGGAAGGCGGCGAGGGAGCGGGCAAATCGACCCAGGCGCGCTTGCTCGCCGATGCGCTGGCGATGCGCGGGATCGAAACGCTGGTGACGCGCGAACCCGGGGGCAGCGAGGGGGCCGAGGCGATCCGCGCTTGCTGATGCAAGGCGACGTCGCGCGGTGGAGCCCGCATAGCGAAGCGTTGCTGTTCGCCGCTGCCCGCGCTGACCACGTCGAAAAGACGATCCGCCCGGCACTGGGGGCCGGACGCTGGGTGATTTGCGACCGGTTCCTCGATAGCAGTCGCGCCTATCAAGGGGTGGCTGGCGGCATTGACGACGCTGCCGTGCTGGCGCTCCATGCCTTCGGTTCACGCGGGCTGCTGCCCGACCGGACGCTCGTGCTGGAACTATCGCCCGAGCTTGGACGAAGACGCGCGGCGGTCCGCGATGGCGCTGCAGCGGATCGGTTCGCGGCGCGCGGCGATACCTTCCACGCCGACGTCGCCGCCGCCTTTCGCCGGTTTGCCAAGCAGGAACCCGAGCGCTTCCGCCTGGTCGGCGCGACCGCAGCGATTGACGATGTCGCAGACGCGGTGTTTGCCGCCGTGGCCGACCTGCTGCCATGACGCTGCCGCTCGGCAACGATGCCGCGCACCAGGCCTTCGCCGCCGCAATGGCGAGCGGAGCCTTGCACCATGCGTGGCTGTTCGCGGGGCCGGAAGGCATTGGCAAGGCGACGTTCGCGCGCGCGGCTGCGTTGCGGTTGCTGGCCGAAGGGGCGGGGGCAGAGCTGCCGCCGGGTTTCGACGTGCCCGAGAACAACCCGCAACGCAAATTGATCGCGGCGGGATCGCACCCCGATTACCGCGTGCTCGCGCGGCAGCCCAAGGAAGGCGACAAGACCGGGCTCGACCTCGCGCGCAGCATCCCGATCGCGCAGGTCCGCGCGCTCGGCCCGATGTTCGCGACGCGCCCCTCCATGTCGAGCAGGCGAGTCGTCATCATCGATGCGGTCGATGATCTGGAACGGCCGGGGGCCTCCAACGCCCTGCTCAAAAATCTCGAAGAGCCGCCCGAGGGCACGATCTTCCTGCTCGTCAGCCACGCGCCGGGGCGTTTGTTGCCGACGATCCGCTCGCGTTGCCGCCAGTTGCGCTTCGATCCGCTGGATGACGGCACCATGACGGCTGTGCTGAACCAACAGCTTCCTGCTGCCGATCCGGCGGAAGTGGCGGCGTTGATCCGCATGGCGCATGGATCGCCGGGCCGCGCCCTTGGCTTTGCCGGGCTGGATCTGGCCGCCATCGATCAAGCGCTGGCGGCAATCGCGCGCGATGGCGACCCGAGCAACGGCCGTCGCGTCCGCCTCGCCAAATCGCTGGCGCTGAAGGCCGCACAGGCGCGCTATGAGGCGTTCCTCGACCGCGCCCCCGCCTTTATCGCGGGCCTGGCCCCGGAACGGCACGGCGAACGGCTGCGCATTGCGCTCGACGGCTATGACGCCGCCCGCACGCTTGCCGCCACCGCGCGCGCGCTGACGCTCGATGCGCAGGCGACCGTCTATGAAATGTCGGGGATCGTCGCACGGCTTGCACGCTGAAAGCGGCGCCAAGGCTTCAATTGCGGCGACCGATGCTCTAGGAGGCCGCCATGGCCGACCCTTATTATATCACCACCGCAATCAGCTATCCCAACGGACGCCCGCATATCGGGCATGCCTATGAGGCGATCGCGACCGACGCGATCGCGCGCTATCAACGCCAATTGGGCCGTGAAGTCCGCTTCCAGACCGGGACCGACGAACATGGCCTGAAAATGGTCCAGGAAGCGCGCAAGCGTGACCTGACCCCGCGCGCGCTGGCTGACGAAATGAGCGGCTATTTCAAGGCAATGGCCGAGAAACTGGAGATTTCGTGCGATCGCTTCATCCGCACCAGCGACGCCGACCATTACCGCGCCAGCCAGGCGATCTGGCAAGCGATGGAAGCCGCGGGCGACCTGTATCTCGACCGCTATGAAGGCTGGTATTCGGTTCGCGACGAAGCCTTTTACGACGAGAAGGAACTGGTCGAAGGCGAGGGCGGTGCCAAATTGTCGCCGCAGGGCACGCCGGTCGAATGGACGGCGGAGGAAACCTGGTTCTTCCGGCTTTCCAAATATCAGCAGCCTTTGCTCGACCTATATGCCGCGCAGCCCGATTTCATTTTGCCCGAGGCGCGCCGCAACGAGATTTTGCGCTTCGTTGAGGGCGGCCTGTCCGATCTCTCGGTATCGCGCACCAGCTTCGACTGGGGCGTTCCGGTGCCGGGCAGCCCGGGCCATGTGATGTATGTGTGGGTCGATGCGCTCACCAATTATCTGACCGGGGTCGGCTATCCCGACGATGTCGAACTGTACGAAACCTTCTGGCCCGCGCATCTGCACGTGATTGGAAAGGATATCGTGCGTTTTCATGCAGTTTACTGGCCAGCTTTCCTGATGAGTGCCAACATTCCGCTGCCGCGTGCGGTGTTCGGCCATGGCTTTTTGCTCAACCGCGGTGAGAAGATGTCCAAGTCGGTCGGCAACGTGACCGATCCGATGGAACTGGCCGATCGCTTCGGTGTCGATGCGCTGCGCTATTTCCTGCTGCGCGAAGTGAGCTTCGGCCAGGATGGGAGTTATTCCGAAGAAGCGATCGTAACCCGTTGTAATGCTGACCTTGCCAACAATCTTGGCAATCTCGCGCAACGCTGCCTGTCGATCATTGCCAAGGCGTGCGGTGGCGTGGTGCCGGCGGCGGGCGAACGCACCGAGGCCGAGGACGCGCTGCTCGCCAGCGTCGCTGCGGCGGAGGCCGGGATGCACGATGCGATGGGCGATCTGGCCTTGCACAACGCGCTCGACGCGATCTGGTCGCAGCGCGCGATGCCAACCAATATTTCGCCGATCAGGCACCGTGGAGCGTGCGCAAGACCGATCCGGCCCGCGCCGACACCATCCTCTATCATGCAGCGGATGCGGTGCGGCGGATCGCGATTCTGGCGCGCTGGGCGATCCCCAATGGGGCGGACAAATTGCTCGATCTGCTGGGGCAGCACGGCGATGCGCGCCACTTCGAAGCACTCGGCCACCCGCTGGCGCCGGGCCTGACGCTGCCGGCCCCGGTCGGCGTGTTCCCACGGCTCGAAGCGCCGGTCGAAGGCTGATGTTCGCCGACAGCCATTGCCACCTCAATTATAAGGGGTTGGGCGAGCAGCAGGATGAGATCCTGGCGCGCGCGCGGCGCGCGGCGTGCATGCCATGCTCAACATTGCGACGCGCGAAAGCGAGTGGGATGCGGTGCTGGCCACCGCCGAGCGCGAGCCCGATGTTTGGGCGACGGTTGGCATCCATCCCAATGAAGCCGATGAGCATCCCGATATCGGCACCGCTCGGCTGGTCGAACGCGCGCAGCATCCGCGCGTCGTCGGCATTGGCGAGAGCGGGCTCGATTATTACTATGAACATAGCGACCGCGACCGCCAGCGCGCGAGCTTTCGTGCGCACATTGCCGCCGCGCGCGAAACGCAACTACCGATCGTGGTGCACACGCGCGATGCCGAGGACGATACCGCCGCGATCCTGCGCGAGGAAATGGGGAAGGGGGCCTATCCCGGCGTCATCCATTGCTTCACCGCGAGCGGGGCATTTGCCGATATCGCGCTGGAGCTTGGCTTCTATATCTCGATCTCGGGCATCGTGACCTTCAAGAACGCCAAGGATCTGCAGGACACCGCCGCGCGGCTGCCGCTCGACCGGCTGCTGATCGAAACCGATGCGCCGTTCCTGGCACCGGTGCCGCATCGCGGGAAAACGGGCGAGCCGGCCTTCGTGGCCGATACCGCCGCATTCCTGGCAAAATTGCGCGGCGAGCCGCTGGAAACGCTGGCAGCGGCGACGGCGGAGAACTTTCACGCACTGTTTACCAAGACGCGCGCATGAAGGTGCGGATCCTGGGATCGGGCACCTCGTCCGGCGTGCCGCGGATCGGCAATGACTGGGGCGCGTGCGACCCGACCAATCCGCGCAATCGGCGGATGCGCGCGTCGATCCTGGTCGAGACGCAGACGACGCGCATTCTGGTCGATACCGGACCCGACATGCGCGAACAGTTGCTGGCGGCGGATGTGTCGACGCTGGATGCGGTGATCTGGACGCATGATCATGCCGATCACACGCACGGCATAGATGATCTGCGCCAGGTGTTCCATGCGATGGGGCGGCCGGTGCGCGGGCTGGCGCGGCCCGATCTGATGGACACGTTGAAGCGGCGTTTCGGCTATGTTTTCCACGGTTGGGATGATTATCCGCCGACCGTCGCGATCGAGGCGCTGCCCGACAGTGTCGTCATCGGGGACATTACGGTTGGCGTGGTCGATCAGCCGCACGGGCCGTTCCAATCGGCCGGCTTGCGCTTTGACAGCATCGCGGGATCGATTGGATATGCGACCGATCTCAGTGCGATGACGCCGGATATGGCGAGGCTGTATGAAGGTCTTGACCTGTGGATCGTCGATGCACTGCGCCGCAAGCCGCATCCGTCGCACCCGACGTTGAACATGGCGCTGGGCTGGATCGAGATGCTGAAGCCGCGTCATGCGGTGCTGGCGCATATGGACCAGTCGATGGATTATGCGAGCCTGCTGGCAGAACTGCCACCGGGCATCGAGCCAGCCTATGACGGGCTGGAACTGCAGGTATGACCGACACCAGCATGGATCTGGTCTTTTACGCGCTGGTCCTGATCCTGCCGGTCAGCGCGCTAGCGGCGCGCCGTTTGCCGCTCGGCGATACGATCAGGATGGCGCTGGCCTGGGTGGCGATCTTCGGCGTGCTGTTCGTGCTGGTGGTGCTGTGGCAGGGCGCTTTCGGGGCTGGATCGGTATTGGGAGGCTTGCTCTGATGAAACGGCCTCAATTTAACATAATGTATATTATCGGATTGATGGAGGTCGCCAGCGGGAGCCGGTTCCTCACCCGAAATGGAGCGTGTCGATGATCGAACGGCTGGTCACGATCATGGCGCGGTTGCGCGATCCGGTGTCGGGCTGCGAATGGGATGTCGCGCAGGATTTCGCCAGCATCGCGCCCTATACGATCGAGGAAGCCTATGAAGTCGCCGATGCGATCGCGCGCGGCGACATGGCCGAGCTGAAGGACGAGCTTGGCGACCTGCTGCTCCAGGTCGTTTTCCATGCGCGCATGGCCGAGGAAGCCGGGCATTTCGCGCTGCCCGACATCGTGGCGGCGATCAGCGACAAGATGGAGCGCCGTCACCCGCATATCTTTGGCGATGTCGATGAGGGCGGCCATCATCTGTGGGAACAGATCAAGGCCGCCGAACGCGCCGCCAAGGGCCTGGCCGACGTCCCGCCGGGCGCGCTGGACGGCGTAGCCTTGGGCCTTCCCGCTTTGCTGCGCGCCGAAAAGCTGCAGAATCGTGCGGCGCGCGTGGGGTTCGACTGGCCGGACGCGGAAGGCCCGCGTGCCAAGATCGACGAGGAAATCGCCGAGATCGAAGCGGCCACCACCCCGGCCGAGACCGAGGATGAGGTCGGCGATCTGCTCTTCTCGGTGGTCAATTGGGCGCGCAAATTGGGCGTCGACCCCGAGGCGGCGCTACGCGGTGCCAATGCCAAGTTCGAACGCCGTTTCAAGGCGATGGAAGCGGAAGCTGGAGATGCCTTTCCCGGCCTGCCGCTCGCCGACAAGGAAGCCTTGTGGCAAGCGATCAAGGCACCGCGTCAGGAATGACCGCGGTCGCATAAGGGCAATGCACCGACCAGCCGAGGCTCGTATAAAGCGCGCGGCCTTGCGCGGTTGCGACCAGCACTTCGCGCGACGCGCTTGAGCGGCGCTGCGCTTGCAACAGGCTCATCACCGCCCGGCCCAGGCCGCGCCGCTGATGATCCGGGTTGGTGACGATGCGATCATAGACCAATACGCCCGACGCTTCGGCAGCATAGCCGCTGGCCGCGAGCGCGCCGTCTGCGCCGGTGATCGCGACCCGAACGACACCGTTGATGGTTTCGACCGTCGGGAGATAGCCGTCGGGCAGCCCCGTTTCTGCAAGGGGTGTGGCCCCCGCTGTCATCATCCAGGAAGGCGCACAGATTTGCCAATGTGACGGCAAAAGCGCTCTTAAAACAGCGTCATCCTGGCAAAGCTTCACATAGACTCTTGGCTGAGTGATGCACTGCGCCAGCTCGGCAATCGCGGGTGCCGGATCGGTGAAGACATAGCGGCACCATTCCTGCTCCGACCGCGTGTCCACCCGCCAGCCGCCGTGATCGGCCACTGGCATCGGCAGAGCCCGCGCGATCGAGCGGGCATGGAGCCAGCCTGCGATCAGGTCGCGATCGACGACGTCAGCGCTGGCAGAACCGTTCATAATCACGCTCGGCCATGCGGACTTCATAGATCGCCTGTTCGCCCTCGACCGATTGCTCCAGCACCTCGCCATGCGCGTGAAGCCAGGCCGCGCCGGCACCATCGCCCGCATCGAGCAGGATGGTGTAGCGGCGATGGCTCGACGTCAGCAGCGCGGCGACGGTGTCGAGCAAGGCCGACACCCCTTCCCCACTCAGCGCCGAAATCGCCGCAACATCGTCGCGCCGCGCGGCTTCGCCCAGCAATTCGGCGCGATCGTCGCCATCGAGCATGTCGAGCTTGTTCCACGCCTCGATCCGCGGAACCGAGAGATCCACACCGATATCGCGCAGCACCGCCTCGACATCATCCTTCTGCGCAATCGTATCCGGGTGCGCGATGTCGCGGACGTGGATCAGCAAATCGGCCGACACCACTTCCTCGAGCGTCGCCTTGAAGGCCGCGACGAGCTGGGTCGGGAGTTCGGAGACGAACCCAACGGTGTCCGACAGGATCGCCTTGTCGATGCCCGGCAGCGCGATCTGCCGCAGCGTCGGGTCGAGGGTGGCGAACAGCAGATCCTCCGCCATGACGTCAGCACCGGTCATGCGGTTGAAAAGCGTGGATTTTCCGGCGTTGGTATAGCCGACCAGCGCGATCACCGGCCAGGGCGCGCGCTGGCGCCGGTCGCGGTGCAGCCCGCGCGTGCGACTGACTTGCTCCAATTCCTTCTTCAACCGCGCCATGCGATCGCGGATCAAGCGCCGATCGGCCTCGATCTGCGTTTCACCCGGGCCGCCGAGGAAGCCGAAGCCGCCGCGCTGGCGTTCCAGATGGGTCCAGCTGCGAACGAGCCGCCCCGCCTGATAATCGAGATGCGCGAGTTCGACTTGCAAGCGCCCCTCGGCGGTTGCCGCACGTTCGCCGAAGATTTCGAGGATCAGCCCGGTACGGTCGATCACCTTGGCCGACAGCGCCTTTTCGAGGTTGCGCTGCTGTACCGGCGTCAGGCTGGCGTCGAACACGACCAGTTCGGCTTCCGCCATCCGCACCGTGGCACCCAGCGCTTCGAGTTGCCCCTTGCCGATCAGGGTCGAAGGCTGGAGCGCGCGCACCTTGATCGCAACGCGATCGACCACTTCGACATGGATCGCCATGGCCAGCCCGGCGGTTTCGGCCAGCCGGGCATCGGCATCCCGCGACGAAATACCGGTGTCGGGATACACGACAACGGCCTTGGCACCGCGCGCGACATCGCCGCGGTCCCGTTCAAAACCTGTGGTCAATCGTCGTCCGAACCTGCTGTTTCATCAGCCAAATTAAGGGGATGGGCGGGCTGAATGGTGGAGACCGCATGCTTGTAGACGAGCTGCGCCATGCCATCGCGCTGGAGCAGCATGCAGAACAGGTCGAACGCCGCGATCTGCCCCTGCAACATTACGCCATTCACCAGGAACATGGTGACATTGTCTTCGGACTTGCGCACCGCGTTGAGGAAGATTTCCTGCAGCAGCGGCTGCTTCTTCTGCGCCTCGCCGATCGCGTTGACGATCGCATCGATGTCGACCGTGTTGGCCGGCATGATCGTCGAAATGGCATGCTTATAGATCAGCTGCGACTGCCCATCCCGGCGCAGCAGCACCGAGAAATTGTCGAACCAGGTGACGATGCCCTGCAGCTTGACGCCCTTCACGAGGAACATCGTGATCGGGGTTTTGGTGCGGCGCAGGGCGTTGAGGAACAGGTCTTGCAGAGAGGTGTGCTTGTCGGCCATCGGTCGATCCTTTGTTCTTGGCGGGGGATTCCCGCAGCGCGCCGGTTCCGGCGTCGAGTTAGGTGGTGTACCCGTCCTCTAATCTAGGGATGCACGATCGTTTCGTCCACCGATCCAGTCGATTAATCCTCGCGCACCTCGGTAATGCCGAGCAGCTTCAGCTTCCGGTGCAGTGCCGACCGCTCCATCCCGATGAAATTGGCGGTGCGGGAGATGTTGCCGGAGAAGCGGCGGATCTGCACGCGCAGATATTCCCGCTCAAAGGTCTCGCGCGCTTCGCGGAGCGGCGCACCCATAATCGCGGTCGCCCCGCCGCCCAGTTCGCCCGGATCGCCGAGAATATCGGGGGGTAGCATATCGAGATCGATCTGCCCGATCCGGTCGCCCGGTGCCATGATGATCGTGCGCTCCACAATGTTGCGGAGCTGGCGCACATTGCCGGGCCATTCATAGGATTGCAGCGCCACCATGGCGTCAGGCGCGACGGCTGGCGTGGGAACGCGCCGTTCGGACGCGTAATGCGCCATGAAATGATCGACCAGCGCAGGGATATCCTCGCGCCGCTCCGCCAGCCCCGGAATGGTGACGGGCACGACGTTGAGCCGGTAATAGAGATCTTCGCGGAAGCGGCCTTCGGCAATTTCATGCGTCAAATCGCGTGCGGTGGCAGACACCACGCGCACATCGACCTTGACCACGCGCTGCCCGCCGACGCGGCTGAAACTCTGGTCGGTGAGCACCCGCAGGATGCGGCCTTGCGTTGCCAGCGGCATGTCGGCGATTTCATCGAGGAACAGCGTGCCCCCGTGCGCCTGTTCGAGCAGGCCGGAGCGGACGAGCTGCCCCCCCTCCTCGATGCCGAACAGCTCCTCCTCGACTCGCTCGGGCGTCATCCGCGCCGCACTGACGACGACGAACGGCGCATCGGCGCGCTGGCTCCAGCCGTGCAGCAGCCGAGCAGCCACTTCCTTGCCGACGCCCGCCGCGCCCATGATCAGCACGCGGCTGCCCGTCGCGGCCACGCGCTTCAGCGTTGCGCGCACGCCGTTGATCGCACCGGAATTGCCGGTCAAATCGGTATCGCGGCCCACCACCGCGCGCAGGCTGGCGATCTCGCGGCGCAAGCTCTCGGTCTCGGTCGCGCGTGCCACCATCAGCAGCAGCCGCTCGGCCTCGAACGGTTTTTCGATGAAATCGGCCGCACCACGCCGGATCGCAGCAACGGCGGTATCGAGATTGCCATGCCCCGAAATCATCAGCACCGGGATCGACGGGTCGCGCCGCTTGATCTCATCAAGCAACTCGAGGCCGTCGAGCCGCGAGCCTGTAGCCACACGTCGAGCAGCACGAGCGACGGCCGCCGCACCGAAATGGCTTCCAGGGCCGAATCGCTGTCGGCCGCGACGCGCGCGCCATAGCCTTCGTCTTCGAGCACACCGGCGACCAGATCGCGAATATCGCGTTCGTCATCAACGACAAGGATGTCCAGGGGCATGGGTTCAGGTCCGGTTCTGCGAGAGTTGCTGGGGTGGCGCTTCGGCGATGCCCCCATCGCCTCCGTCGCCGGTGTCGAGATTGGAGAGCATCGCCGTGTCGAAGCTGACGGTGACGATCGTGCCGCCGCCGGGGCGGTCGGCAAAGGTCATCGTGCCGAAATGCTCCTCCACGATCTTCTTGACGATCGCCAGGCCAAGGCCGGTGCCGCGCGCCGCGTCGTGACATAGGGCTCGACGATACGGTCGCGCGCGGCGGGCAAGCCGATGCCGGTATCGGCGACGGTGATGGTGGTGCGGCCGTCCCGCTCCTCCAGCGTCATCGTGATGCTCGCCTCGGCTGCGCCCGGATTGGCTTCAACCGCCTCGACCGCATTCTTGACGATGTTGGTGAGAGCCTGGCTAATCTGGCGGCGGTCGCACACCAGCATGATGCTCGGCTCTTCATGCGCCAGGCTGAACACGACGCCGGGGTGCGCGACTTCGTGCAGGAACAGTGTCTGGCGAGCGAGATCGACCAGCGACTCCTCCCGGAACACCGGTTTGGGCATCCGCGCAAAGGAGGAGAATTCATCGACCATGCGTCGCAAGTCGCCGACCTGGCGAATGATCGTATCGGTCAGGCGCGCAAAGGTGGTGTCGTCCGGGTCGATCTGCTTGCCATAGCGCCGCTGGAGCCGTTCCGCGGCGAGCTGGATCGGGGTCAGCGGGTTCTTGATTTCATGCGCGATGCGGCGTGCGACGTCGGACCAGGCGGCACGGCGCTGGTCGAGCAGTTGCCCGGTGATGTCGTCGAAGGTCAGGATCGGCCCTTCGTGTGCCCGCGTGACCTTGACCGCCAGCGTGCGCGCGTCATTACCGGTGCCGATCTCGATGATCGCTTCGCGATCCTGTCCGTCGAGCAGCGCCGCCAATTCGGGCGCGATCAGCTTCAGCGGTTTGCCGACCGGCATATCGTCAGGACCATCCAGCAGCGTGATGGCCGAACGATTGATCAGGCGGACGGTCCCGTCGGGCGCGACCGAGATGACGCCGGCAGTGACCCCCGACATCACCGCCTCGATCAAGGCGCGACGGCTTTCCAGCGCACCGGTCTGCGCTTGCAGGCGCTCGGTCATTTGGTTGAAGGCGCTGGTCAACGTGCCGATCTCGTCGTCGGTTTTGGGCGTCGGCACGCGCGCGGTAAAATCGCCTGTAGAAACCAGATCCGCCGCTGCCACCAGCGCGCCGAGTGGACGCACGATGCGATCGGCAACTTCCAGCGCGATCCATACGGCGATGGCGATGATCAGTAGCGAAATTCCGAGCAACGCAGCGTTGAACTTCAGCTGCAGCGATCGCGAACGCGCGAGAAAGTCGCGATAGCTGGACAGCACTGCCGCGCTGCGCTTCGACTGCGCTTCCATCACGCGGACGTCCGAAATCGCGACGGTCAGCAAATAGACATTGGTCGTCCCCGGGATCGGCACCAGCGTTTTGATGCGGTTGCCGTTCACCGTGGTAATGCTGGGCACCTTCTGTTGGACATCCAGAATGTCTCCACGCGTCACCTCCCGCGCCAGATCGAGCTTGTCCGGGTTCAGGTTGACGATTTCATGAAATTTGCCGTCCGGGGAATATATAAAAAGAAAACCATCCGAAAAGCTTCTGTAAAAAATCTGGTATTTTCCAAAATATTCGGGAAAATCTGGAGATCTTACCTTTTCTGAAAAATTCTCGGAAATATCCTGCGCGGCGGTAACCGTAGCAACCTGCCAACGTTGGAGCATTTGCTGATACGAGGTCGTTGCAACGCCAGTAGCATTTTCGATCATGCTGCGCGCCTGATCGGAATACCAGAATTGCACGCCATATTGAAACAGCAGCGAGGCGAAGATGACCACGAACAGTGTTGGCACCGCCGCAATGATCGAGAAAAGCGCAACCAGCCGTACGTGCAACCGACCACGCCCGCCGATCGGCAAACGCGAGGCACGCCGCATCGCGATGCGGCGCCCGATCAGCACCAGCAATGCAATGCCGGGCAGCAAATTGGCGAGCAACAGTGAAGCCACCAGAGCCGGGCTTAACAGCGCATCCGCGCTACTCCCGCGCGCGATGAACAGATAGCTGGCTGCCGCGATTACAATCGCGATGGCGAGCACCGCCAGCTCCAGAAAGCGCGTGACATGGAACCGGGGCGGCACGCCGCCCCTTAACGGAACCGAAAGCACAGACTCACTCATCGTGACATTCCTACAACGCCCGCGTTGCAAGGAAAACACACAAATGACGCCGCCGATCTCAAGTTCGAACCGGGTGAGCCCGGCTCGTCGCCCGTTCAGGGGGCAATACCGAGCATATCCAAACGTTTGCGCAGCGTGTTGCGATTGATTCCCAAGGCGCGCGCAGCTCGCAATTGGTTCTGGCCGTGACGCGCCAGCAGCGCCTCGATCAGCGGCCGCTCCACTTCGGCGATGATTCGGTCATAAAGCGTTCCATCGTCAAGCGCGGCGGGTTCCTCTATCGCCAGCCGCTCGATCCGAGCGCGAATGGCCGCTTCGATTCCCGCATCGCCAATCATCGGTACCAACGGCAGTGCGCCACCCAACATGGCGCGCATCTCATCGGCATCGATCCGCTCGTCGCGCGCCAGTACGGCAATGCGCCGCATCATATTTTCCAGCTCGCGGACATTGCCCGGCCAGTCATAGGCCTCGATCACGGCGATCGCGTCGGGATCGAGCTGCTTGCGCGGCAAGCCGTCCTCGGCTGCGCGGTCGAGGAAATGGCGCGCGAGCAGCGCGATATCCTGCCGCCGCGCGCGCAAGGCAGGCAGCAGCACCGGCACGACGTTGAGGCGATAGAACAGATCCTCGCGAAACTGGCCGATCGTCACCAACTGCGCGAGATCGCGATTGGTGGCCGCAACGATGCGCACGTCGGCGCGGATCGTGCGGGCACCGCCGACGGTGGTGAACTCGCCCGATTGCAGCACGCGCAACAGCCGCGTTTGCGCCTCCATCGGCATGTCGCCGATTTCGTCGAGGAACAACGTGCCGCCCGCCGCCTGCTCGAACCGCCCGGCCGATCGCGCCTGCGCGCCGGTAAAGGCACCGCGCTCATGGCCAAACAGCTCCGCTTCGATCAGTTCGCGCGGGATCGCGGCCATGTTGAGCGCAATGAAGGGCGAACGGCGGCGCGGCCCCAAATCATGGATCGCGCGCGCAACCAGTTCCTTGCCGGTGCCCGATTCGCCCGAGATCAGCACGGTGAGGTCATTAGAAACGACGCGCGCGATGATGCGATACACGTCCTGCATCGCCGGCGACCGCCCAATCAGCGGCAGCGCGCGATCTTCGGCCTCGATCGGATCGGCCACTGCCCCCGCCCCCCCGGGCGAGCGCGCTCTGGACGGTGCGGGACAGCACGTCGAGGTCGAATGGTTTGGGCAGATAATCGAACGCGCCGACTTCGGTCGAGCGCACCGCCGTCGTCAACGTGTTCTGCGCCGACAGCACGATCACCGGCAAGCCCGGATGCGCCTGAACAACGCGCTCGACCAGATCGAGGCCGTTACCGTCCGGTAGGACCACGTCGGTGACCAATACGTCGGGCGCTGTCGCGGCAAGGTGCACTTCGGCCTCGGCGACCGTCGCCACGACGATCACGCGGTGGCCGTCGCGTTTCAGCGCTTGCCCAACCACTGTGCGGATGGCGGCATCGTCATCGACGACGAGGATCCGTCCGGTGCGGGTCATGCACCCCCACGCGGCAGCATGATGCGAAACACGGTCATCGGCGGGGTTCCTTCGCGCGCAAATTGGATGATCCCGCCCATATCGCGCACCAGTTTGTCGACAAGCGCAAGGCCAAGCCCCTGCCCTTCGGGTTTGCCCGAAATGAACGGGTCGAACAGATGTTCGGCAATATCGGCGGGTGGTCCAGGGCCATTGTCGATCACGCAAATTTCGATCGGGAGTGGTCGGCGGGGTTTGCCGGGGGCGGGCGCAATTGCCATGCCGTGGCGATAGGCGGTGGCCAGCGTAATCCGCGCATCGGCCTGGTCGCGCACGGCCTCGCTCGCATTCTTGAGCAAATTGAGCACCACTTGCAGCGTCGCGTCGCGGTCGATCTGGACCGGCGGCAGCGACGGATCGAAGCGTTCCTCGATCACCACATGCCGCCCGAAACCGGCGAGCGCGACGCGCCGGGCATGATCCAGCAGGGGATAGATATTCTCGGGCACAAGCTGCAACGGGCGCGTATCGGTGAAATCCTGCATCCGGTCGATCAGCGCCGCGATCCGGTCGACTTCGGTGGTAATGAGCGTGGTCAGTTCCGCCGCACCCTTGCCCTTGGACAGCAATTGCGCCGCGCCGCGAATGCCCGAGAGCGGGTTTTTGATTTCATGCGCCAGCATCGCTGCCGCGCCAATTGCGGCGCGCGCAGCCGACGCGCGATCGGCATTGTGCCCCATCCGGCGCGAGGTGGCGGCATGATGCAGCGTGATCGTCTGCCAGCCGGGATAATCGGCGATCCGCGACTCGATATAATCGACGCGCACCTTGCCGCCGCGCTTGAGCGCGATCTCGACATCGAACGCCGCGAAACCGTGATTGTCGCGCGGATTTTCGTCCTCCGGTGCCTTCAGGATCGACGCCAATGGCTGTCCCAGCATCGCGCGCTCGGACAGATTGAGCAGCGCTTCGCACTCGGCATTGGCATGGGCAACTCGTGACTCGGGGTCGACCACCAGCACCGCCACCGGCAGCGCGGCAAACAAGTCTGCGAAATCGGGACCGGCGGCCGTGTTCACGCGGCGGCGCGACTGCACCAGGGCGCGTAAAATTCGGCGAGCATCGCCTGAACGACCTTCGGATCGGCGATCTGGTTCACGCGATTGCGGAATTCGGCAGAGCCATGCAGGCCGCGCGTGTACCAACCGATATGCTTGCGCGCCATATTGACGCCGGTCTCGTTCCCGTAATGACTGAGCATCGCTTCGTAATGCTCTGCAATCACGGTATATTGTTCCTCGATTGAGGGATCGGCCACGCGGCGGCCGCTGGCGAACCACTCCATCACCTGGCCCAGCAGCCATGGCCGCCCATAAGAACCGCGCCCGATCATCACGCCGTCCGCGCCCGACTGGTCGAGCGCCGCCTCGGCATCCTCGATCGAGCAGATGTCGCCATTGGCGATCACCGGGATCGTCACCGCATCCTTCACCGAGCGGATGAACGCCCAGTCGGCATTGCCTTTGTACATCTGGTTGCGCGTGCGCCCGTGGACGGTGACGAGCTTTACCCCCCAGATCCTGCGCGATCTTCGCCAGTTGCGGCGCGTTGAGGCTGCTGTGATCCCAGCCCATCCGCATTTTCAGCGTGACGGGCACGCTGACCGCCTCGACCACGCCCTTGATGATCGCACCGGCATTGTCGAGATCGCGCATCAGCGCGGAGCCCGCATCGCCATTGGTGACCTTGCGCACCGGACAGCCCATGTTGATGTCGATGATCGCGGCACCGCGATCCTCGCTCAGCTTCGCCGCTTCGCCCATTTCATAGGGCGTGCAGCCGACGAGCTGCATCGATACCGGATCCTCGATCGGATGCCATGCCGCCTTTTGCAGCGACTGGCGCGTTTCGCGAATCGCCGCCTGGCTCGCCACCATCTCGGTGACGTTGAGGCCCGAGCCATAGCGCCGCACCAGCGTACGGAACGGCATGTCGGTCACGCCGGTCATAGGCGCGAGGATCACGGGACTCGCGATCGTCACGGGGCCGACGTTCAGAGGGGCAAGGGTACGCGAAGTCACGGGATGGGATCTGCCTGAAAAACGGGCAGCCTATAGGCGAAAGCCCGTCTTGCAGCAAGGCGGGCTGGCGGGCGGCCACGGCTTGGGCTAGGCGCGCCGCATGACCTCGACCAAGACCGCCGCCATCATCGTCGCCGCCGGTACCGGCGTCCGCTCGGGCAGCGCCGTTCCAAAGCAATATGCCCGCCTGGGCGGCAAGGCGGTGCTGGCATACAGCTATGCCGCCTTGCGCAACCATCCCGCGATCGACCGCGTCATCGTGGTGATCGGGGCGGACCAGGAGGCACTCCTGCACGATGCGATCGGCGGGTCCGAAAATGTCACGGGTGGCGCGACGCGCCGCCTGTCGGTGCTGGCAGGGCTGGAAGCGCTGGCGAACGAGCCCCCTGCCCATGTGCTCATTCATGACGCCGCCCGCCCTTTCCTGAGCGCGGCGGTGATCGACCGGCTGATCGCGGCGCTCGACACGCATGACGGCGCTGTTCCCGCTCTACCGGTGCCAGACACGCTTGCGCGCGGCGAGAGCGAGCTGGGCGAAACCGTTGCCCGCGATGCCTTGCACCGCATCCAGACCCCGCAAGCCTTTCACTTTGCCACAGCCCTCGCCGCGCATCGCGGCTGGACCGGCGACGAACCGACCGACGACGCGCAAATGCTGCGGGCCGTCGGTGGCCGGGTCGCGCTGGTCGAAGGAGACCCCATGCTCGAAAAGATCACACATCCCGCCGATTTCGCCGCCGCCGAGTCGCGCCTTGCCACCACGATGCGCTCTCGCACCGCCACCGGCTTCGACGTCCACCGCTTGGAGGCAGGCGAGGAATTGTGGCTGGGCGGCGTGCTGATCCCGCATGACAAGGGTCTGTCGGGGCATAGCGATGCAGATGTCGCACTCCACGCCATCACAGATGCGCTGCTCGGCACGATCGCGGCGGGTGATATCGGCACGCATTTTCCGCCCAGCGACCCGCAATGGCGCGGTGCCGATTCGGCGCAGTTCCTGCAGCACGCCGCCTCACTGATCGCGGCGCGCGGCGGGATCATCGATTTCATCGACCTGACGTTGATCTGCGAGGCCCCCAAGATCGGCCCGCACCGCGTCGCGATGCGCGACCGCATCGCAGAGCTCTTGCGGCTTGACGCCGATCAGGTCAGCATCAAGGCGACGACGACCGAACGTTTGGGCTTTACCGGACGTGGCGAGGGGATTGCGGCGCAGGCCGCCGCCACCGTCCGGGTTCCAGGGGAGCGATAACGATGGACACCATCCTGCCCGCCGAACTGGTGGAGGCCGCTCGCAAGGTGGTTGCCGCCAATCTCGCCGCCGGCCGCCGCGTGGCGCTCGCCGAAAGCTGCACCGGCGGCCTCGTCGCCGCCGCAATCACCGAAATCGCGGGTTCGTCCGAAATGTTCGAGAGCGGTTTCGTCACCTATTCCAACGACGCCAAGCTGGAGATGCTGGGCGTCAGCGCAGACGTACTCGAAACCTTTGGCGCAGTATCGGTGGCAACCGCGTGGAGCATGGCGCAGGGCGCGCTGGAGGCGAGCGGTGCCGATGTCGCGGTCGCGATCACCGGCGTAGCGGGCCCCGGTGGCGGCACCGAAAAGAAGCCGGTCGGCACGGTCGTGTTCGCGCGTGCGGAGCGCGGTGCCGATCCCGGCCATGTCGTGGCCGATCGCAAGGATTTCGGCGATTTGGGGCGCGGCGGCGTGCGCCTTCAGGCGGCGTTGTGCGCGCTCGAACTGCTGCTGCCATCCGAGGACGATACCGCGCCTGAGGCCGAGGAAGCCCCGTAAAGCACGGCGGCGCGGTCCTCGAACGCGCCGATCATCTTGCGCAGGGCGGTGCCAAACACCTGGCCCGCCAACATTTCGAACACGCGATTCTTGAACGCGAAATCGACCGTGAAATCGACCGCGCAGCCGCTCCCGTCGGGCCGGAACGCCCATTCATTGCGCAGATATTTGAGCGGCCCGTCGAGATATTCGACCTCGATCCGCTCAGGCCGGTGTTTCTCGACCTTCGACGTGAAGGTTTCGCGCAAGCCTTTGAAGCCGACGATCATGTCGGCAACCATCTGCGTTTCGCTGTTCGAGCGCACCCGGATCGCCGATACCCACGGCAGGAACTCGGCATAGCGCGCGACATCGGCGACCAGATCGAACATTTGTTCGGGCGTGTAGGGCAGCCGCCGCGTTTCGGAATGGCGTGGCATCAGCGCTGGGCGAGCTTTGCCTCCCGCGCGGCGCGCAGGCGGGCGAAATCGTCACCGGCATGATAGCTCGACCGCGTCAGCGGCGAACTCGCGACCAGCAGGAACCCCTTGGCGCGCGCGATCGCGGCATAGGCGTCGAACACGGCGGGGGTGACGAAGTCCATCACCTTGGCATGGCGTGGGGTCGGCTGCAGATATTGCCCCATCGTCAGGAAATCGATCTCTGCCGAGCGCATGTCGTCCATCACCTGATGCACTTCGAGCCGTTCCTCGCCCAGACCCAGCATTACGCCGGATTTGGTGAAGATCGAGGGATCGTGACGCTTCACACTCTCCAGCAGGCGCAGCGACGCATAATAACGCGCGCCGGGGCGAATCGTCGGGTAGAGACGCGGCACGGTTTCGAGGTTGTGGTTGTAGACATCCGGACGCGCGGCCACGATCGACTCGACCGCCGCTTGCGTCTTGTTGCGGAAATCGGGGGTCAGGATCTCGATCGTCGTATTGGGCGTGGTGCGGCGCAGCGCCTCGATTACCTTGACGAATTGCGAGGCCCCGCCATCAGGCAGATCGTCACGATCGACCGAGGTGATGACGATATGTTCGAGCCCCAGCTCGGCGGCGGCATCGGCGGTGTGCTGTGGTTCGAGCGGGTCGACCGCACGCGGCATACCGGTCTTCACGTTGCAGAAGGCGCAGGCGCGCGTGCAGGTGTCGCCCAGGATCATCACCGTGGCGTGCTTCTTGGTCCAGCACTCGCCGATATTGGGGCAAGCCGCTTCCTCGCACACAGTGTTGAGGTTCAGGCGGCGCATCATCGCCTTGGTCTCGCCAAAGGCGGTGCCGCCTGGCGCCTTCACGCGGATCCAGTCGGGCTTGCGTTGACGCGGGCGGGCGAGTGGGGACATCTCGTTCATGGCGGAGCAGATAGCGACTGCCGCGCGCCCTTGCCACCCCCCCCTGAGGGCGGATACACGGCCCCCATGACCGATTTTTCAGATCTGATCGGCGGATATCGCCGCTTTCGCGACAGTGAATGGACCCGCCAGCGCGACCGCTGGGCCAAATTGTCCAAGGGTCAAAGCCCCAAGGTGATGGTGATCGCCTGTTCCGACAGCCGAGTCGATCCCGCGCAGGTGTTCGACACATCGCCGGGCGAGATCTTCGTCGTGCGCAACGTCGCCAATCTGGTGCCGCCGTTCGAACTGGATGGACGACGCCACGGCGTTTCGGCCGCGCTCGAATTCGCAGTGACACAATTGGAAGTGTCTGAAGTTGTGGTCATGGGCCACGGCCAATGCGGCGGCGTGCACGCCGCGATGACCCAGGCCTTCGCCGGCAAGGCCCCGGGCGAAGGCGGTTTCATCGATCACTGGGTCGACATGCTCGACGACGCGCGCAATCGGATCGTGGCGGAACACGGTTCCGGGCCCGAGGCGATCCATGAACTGGAACTGGAAACGGTGCGGGTGAGCATCGCCAACCTGCGAACCTTCCCCTGTATTCCCGAGCGCGAGGCCGCAGGCACGCTGAAGCTTCGCGGGGCTTATTTTGCCATAGCCGACGGCGTGTTGCACGTGATGGACGACGACGGCGTCTTCGCGGCCGCGTAACCCTTTCGTTGGGAAAACATATAGGTCGATACGGCGTAGGTGTCGCGGTTGCGGTTGCTCCCGCGGCACCGGTCGGCTAGCCGTTCGGCATGAGACCCAACACGCTTCGGCTGCTGCGCCGCTATCACCATTATCTCGGGCTGTTCTTCGCTCCGATGATCCTGCTGTTCGCGATCAGCGGCGCGCTGCAGACCTTCCGGTTGCAGGAAGCCAAGGGCTATGGCGGCACGCCGCCCAACTGGATCGTGTGGCTCGCCAGCGTGCACAAGGATCAGGGCCCGCCGCGTGAACGCAAGGCGGAGAAGCCCAAGCCCGCACCCGGTGCCGCTGAAGCGCAGAAGCCGCGTGCGGAAGCGAGCGCCGGCGCGGCCAAACGCCCCTCGCCCCTGCCGCTCAAGATCTTCGTCGTTCTGCTGTCGATCGCGCTCAGCCTGTCGACGATTACGGGCATCGTGATCGCGCTCGCCAGCCGCGCGATGCGGCGGATTTCGATCATCTTGCTGGTGCTTGGCACCGTAGTGCCGATCGTCCTGCTCTGGGTCTAGCCGCGCCGCCCTCCGCCTCAGGCGGCGGGCGTCGGTGGCAGCCCCAGTGCGGTGCGCGCGACCTTCTCGATTTCGGGATCGAGCACGGGCGGAGTCATGTCGACCTGCGCTTCGAGCTGCTCGGCAATCGTGGTCAGCGCCGTGATCCGCGCTGCTTTCTTGTCGTTGCCGTCGATGATCGTCCACCGACCCCAGCGCGTATCGGTGCGCTTGAACATGTCGTGCATCGCATCGAGATAGTCGGCGCGCTTGGCCCGGTTGCGATAATCCTCGAGCCCGGTTTTCCAGCGTTTCCAAGGATGGTCGAGCCGGTCTTTTAGGCGCTTGTCCTGCTCATCCTGCGTCACATGGACGAACAGCTTGACGATCGTCGTGCCCGAATCGGCCTGTTGCGCTTCGAACTCGTTGATTTCGTCATAGCCGCGCTTCCATTCGGCTTCGGTCGCGTAGCCCTCGACCCGCTCGACCAGCACGCGCCCGTACCAGCTACGATCGAACACTGCGATGTCGCCCTTGGCGGGAAGTTTCTGCCAGAAGCGCCACAGGAAATGCCGATCGAGCTCGTCCTCGGTCGGTGCCTTGATCGGCCACACCTCGAAATTGCGCGGGTCCCAATTGGCGCAAAGACGCTGGATGATCCCGCCCTTCCCCGCCGCGTCCCAACCCTCAAGCAAAACGATCGCGCGCTTGCGGTGGACGATATGCGCGACCTGGATATGCGCGAGCCGGGTTTGCAGCGCGATCAGATCCGCTTCGTAATCGCCCGCATAGGGCTTGCCCGACTCATAATCGGACAGGGAGATCGTCATAGCGCAGAAACCTTCAACCGCAGGCGCAGGATGCGGTCATTCGCCGTCAGAAACAGCGTGCGACCGTCTTCACCAAACGCACAATTGGGGATCGGCGCGCCGGTGGCGATCAGTCCGAGTGGCTCGGCGTCCGGCGTGAGGATCATCATCCCGCCGGGCACGCTGTTGAAATGCGTACCGTCGCGCGCGATCTTCATGCCATCGGGCAGGCCCGGCGCGGCGTTGGCGAGCATCGGCTTGGCGTCGAGCCAGAGCCTGCGCGACGTCGGCATCCCGCGCGCATCAAGCGCATAGGCCATAATCCGCGGTTCCTGCTCATCGGAAACCGACACGAACAACGTCTTGCCGTCGGGTGACAAAGCAATGCCATTGGGCCGCGTGAGCGTCCCATCGACCAGCACCGCCGCGCCGCCGGGTGCCCAGCGATAAACGCCGTTATGCGGCTGTTCCTTCAGCGGCGATTGGTCGCCCCCGACCAGTCCATAAGGCGGATCGGTGAAATAGATCGCGCCGTCCGCCGCGACGCACAGATCGTTGACGCTGTTGAAGCGCTTGCCCTGATAGCGATCGACCAACACCGTCCGGCGTTTGGTCTTGAGATCGAGCAGCACCACCGCGCGCGATCCACTGCCAGCGATCAGCAGGTTTCCGGCGTGATCGAGCGTCAGGCCATTCGAGCCGCCTTCGCGCACGGTCGCTGGATCGGGCGCGAAAGCATCAGAAGGCGAAAGGAATACCGATGTCCCGGTGCTGCGCGACCAACGCCGCATGATATTTGCCGGAGGGTCGGAAAACAGCAGATAGTTTCCACGCGGCACCCATACCGGCCCTTCGGCCCAGCGGATTCCCGTTGCGATCGTCTCGATCGGCGCATTTGGATCGAGAATGCGGTCGAGCCCCGGTGCCAGCCGCAGAATATGCGGCGTGACTGCGGTGCCGGAAGCGATCTCAGCACCGAGCACCGGTGCCGCCAGCAAGCCGAGCCCCGCGCCGATGACGCCACGGCGGCTCCACTGCGCTGCTGTAGCGCTTCCGGGCATTCTCAACCCTCTTGTGCCCGCGCGGCGTCGCCGGTCACGCGGATGTTGAGTTCCTTCAACTGCTTTGGCGTCGCGAAATTGGGCGCGCCCATCATCAGATCCTCGGCCTTCTGCGTCATCGGGAAGGTGATCACCTCGCGGATGTTGGGTTCATCCGCCAGCAGCATGACGATTCGGTCGACCCCCGGTGCCGAGCCACCATGCGGCGGCGCGCCGAACTTGAAGGCGTTGATCATGCCCGCGAAATTGGTATCGACATCGGCCTGCGTGTACCCGGCAATCTCGAACGCCTTGTACATGATTTCCGGGCGATGGTTCCGGATCGCGCCCGACGACAATTCGATGCCGTTGCAGACGATGTCATATTGGTACGCGAGAATGTCGAGCGGGTCCTTTGTCTCCAGCGCTTCCATCTCGCCCTGCGGCATCGAGAAGGGGTTGTGGCTGAAATCGACCTTCTTCGCATCCTCATCATATTCGAACATCGGGAAATCGACGATCCAGCAGAACTCGAAGCGCTTGTCGTCGATCAAACCGAGCTGCTCCGCAACGCGCGTGCGCGCGAGGCCCGCCAGCTTGGCTGCCTGCGCTTCCTTGCCCGCAGCAAAGAACACGCCATCGCCATCCTGCAGTTCCAAATCTAGGATTAGCTGAACTTTTCGGCCAGGTGTCAGCCACTTCGCAATCGGTCCAGATAGCCCTTCAAAGTCCGCTGGGCTTTCAGCTCTGATGTACGAGCTTACCAATTCTTGCTCGACGACGTTCCGTTCCGGATCCAACTCCATTCGATCTGCGGCGTTGATGCGATCAATGAGCGATATCTGGGAGTCACGTGCGACGCACGTTGCCCAACCTAAGCCACCGAAACCTTCGGATTGAGCCCAGCTATTCATTTCGTCGAAAAAACTTGCGAGACCGAGAAGCTGCGCCTGGTGCACGAATTGCTCGAACCACTTCGCCGTCGGCAACAATATCTGCAAATCGGCCAAAGCCTGATCCTGCGAATGCAGACGACACGTCGCTGATCACGATCGGGTTGCGCAGATCGGGCTTGTCATTGCCGTATTTCAGCATCGATTCGCGGTACGGAATGCGCTTGAACGGCAGCGGGGAGACGGTGCGGCCCTTGCCCTGCCAGTTGGCGAATTCCTCGAACACGCCGTGCAGCACCGGCTCGATCGCGGCGAACACGTCGTCCTGCGTGACATAGCTCATCTCGAAATCGAGCTGGTAGAATTCGCCCGGCGAACGATCGGCGCGCGCATCTTCGTCGCGGAAGCACGGTGCGATCTGGAAATAGCGGTCGAAGCCCGCGACCATCAGCAACTGCTTGAACATCTGCGGGGCCTGCGGCAGCGCGTAGAACTTGCCCGGATGCACACGGCTCGGCACCAGATAATCGCGCGCGCTTCGGGCGACGAGGCGGTCAGGATCGGCGTCTGGAATTCGGTGAAGCCCTGGCCGATCATGCGCTGGCGCAGCGAGGAAATGACGTTGGAGCGCAGCAGCACGTTGGCGTGCAGCCGCTCGCGCCGCAAATCGAGATAGCGATATTTGAGGCGGATTTCCTCGGGATATTCGTTCTCGCCGAACACCGGCATCGGCAATTCCTGCGCCGCCGACTGCACCACGACATCGCGGGCGCGCAGTTCGATCTCGCCCGAGGGGAGCGCCGCGTTCACCGTCTCCGCCGAACGGGCGACCACGTCGCCAGTGATGGTGACCACCGACTCGGGCCGCAATTTGTCGAGCACCGCATGCGTCGGGCTGTCGCTGTCGGTGACGATCTGGGTGATGCCATAATGGTCGCGCAGATCGACGAACAACAGGTTTCCGTGGTCGCGCTTGCGGTGGATCCAGCCGGAAAGCTTGACCGAGGCCCCGACATCGGTGGCGCGAAGCTGGGCGCAGGTATGAGTGCGATAGGCGTGCATAAATCTTCTCATGTTCGTCGCCCCGGCGAAGGCCGGGGCCGCTGTGTATCGAAGCGCAACGCCTGACAACGCAGCGGCCCCGGCCTCCGCCGGGGTGACGGCGAATATAGCCGCTGCGCTTCCCTCCCTCACCCACCTTTGTCAACCCGCCCGGCGCTCGCTATGGGGGGCTGTATGCATATCCATCCGCTCATCACCGACAGTGCCACCCTCGCCAATCTCTGCACCCGATTGGCCGAAGCCGACTTCGTCTGCGTCGATACAGAGTTCATGCGCGAGAACACCTTCTGGCCCGAACTCTGCCTGATCCAGATTGCCGACGTGAACGAAGCCGCCGCGATCGATCCGCTCGCCCCCGGCCTCGACATGACGCCGCTGCTGCAACTGCTGGTCAACAATGAGGATGTGCTGAAGGTCTTCCACGCCGGCGGGCAGGACCTCGAAATCGTCTACAACCTTACCGGTACCACCCCGCACCCGCTGTTCGACACGCAGGTCGCCGCGATGGCGCTGGGGCAAGGCGAGCAGGTCGGCTATTCCAATCTGGTCGACGCCTATCTCGGCATCACTGTCGACAAGGGCGCGCGCTTCACCGACTGGAGCCGTCGTCCGCTCGATGCACGGCAGATCGAATATGCGATTGGCGACGTGACGCATCTCGCCAAGATTTTCCCCAAGATGCTCGAACGGCTTCGCCGCACCGGGCGTGGGGCCTGGCTCGACCAGGAAATGGAGCGCCTCGGCGACCCCAAAAATTACGCCAATGATCCCGAGGAAGCCTGGCGCCGGATCAAGGTGCCAAGCCGCAAGCCCGAAGTGCTCGGCCGCCTGAAGGCGCTGGCACGCTGGCGCGAAATCGAGGCCCGCAGCAAAGATCTGCCGCGCGGCCGCATCGTCAAGGACGAGACGATCGCCGATCTTGCTGGACACGCCCCGCGCAAACAGGCCGATCTCGCCAAGGTGCGCGGTCTTTCCGCGACCTGGGCGCAGAACGATATCGCGCGCGGCTGATGGCGGCGCTCGAACATGCCCAACCGATGTCCCCCGAGGAACTGCCCTCGCGCGACGACCGCAAGCCCGGCATGGGCAAGGATGGCGCGCTGGTTGCCGATTTGCTCAAGCTGCTGCTCAAGATCCGCTCCAAGGAAATCGACGTGGCGGCGCGCTTGCTTGCGCGCACCGATGATCTCGACGCGTTGGCCGCGGGTCAACGCAGCGGTTTGTCGATCCTGGAGGGCTGGCGCTTCGACCAATTCGGCCGCGATGCGCTCGACCTGGTCGAGGGGCGGCTGGCCTTTGCAGTGGTGAACGGCAAGTTGAAGATGACGCGCACCGAGGACGCCCCGGTCTATCCGCAATAATTTTGACGATCAGCCAGCCCCGTTTCTTTCGTTCCGGGTTTCATTGACCGGTAACGTTCGCCATGCAAAGTTTCGATATCGAAACTTTTTGTAGCGGGAGAACGTTCATGGCCTTTCCGACCTCTGTCAACGATCAAGTCACCGACTCGGTTACACAAGCCAACGTCAAGGTTCTGGGTGAGAGCCCGGCGATTGCGATGGGAAATCTGTATCAGGCCACCGCGCAGGCGCTGGCCAATGCCGCGCACAATGCGACCGCGGCGCAGCAGCAAAGCTACGTAACAGCGCAAGCGGCCACGACGATGGGGGTTGCCACCCTATATTCGATCGATACCGCGAGCACGGGAGCCTCCACGGAAGATATTTTGCAGTCGGGTCGTGTGAGGGGGCTTTAACGCCCCACACATTCGTCTCGAACGACCAAATCCGGAGCACGACCCATGGCTTATCCTACCGCCGTCAACAGCCAGATCACCGATTCTGTTTCGCAAGCTGGCGTGGTCACGCTTGGTTCCGCCCCCGCCGTGGCGTTGGCCTCGCTTTATCAGGCAGTCGCCCAGACGATCGCGATGGCTGCGCACAACGCTACCTTCGCGCAGCAACAGGCCTATATCACAGCCCAGGCCGCCACGCGCAGGCGTCGCCCTGATCTACGCCCAGGCCAACACGTTGCACAGTCCCGCCGCGATGGCCCCCGGTCGCCGAAAGCCAACCGGCGGCTGGTCCCGTCGCTTCTGGCGTAGCCTGAAAGGCGGACGATAGTGCAAGACCACACCGACCCAAATCCAGCGGCCGAGGCTGCCGCGGAACCGTTCGCTACGGTCAACGCGCAGGTGTTGGACAGCCTAGCGGCAATCCAGGCGCTGACCAAAGGCGCAGCCGACAATCCCGCCGCGGCGATGGTCGAACTGGCGAGCGCCCAGGCCATTGCGCTGGGGCAGCTTCAGGCCGTGATCCGCCAGCAAGCTGATGCGACGATCGCATCCGCGACGACGGCGGCGGCTTGTGCCCAAATCCTGGGCGCACCGCTCCCGCCCGGTCCCGGCGCGCACTCGCCAAACTCGGCAATCGTCGCGGTTTACGAGCAGCAGGCGCGGTTGGCCGTCGATGTCTTGAAGGCGCGCGTTGTGCAAGCCGGTCAGGATGCGGAGGCGGCGACCGCAGCGCTCGCCCGCATCGCGGCGGCAGTGGCGGCTCCCTCGCCCAAGCCAGCAGCGGCTGAGCAATGATGCAGAATGCCGACCCGCAAATCAGGCTGGCGCTTAGTATCGCGGTGCAGGATGCCACCGATGCACTGCGCAATTCCACGATGATTGCCACAGCGGCATCCGCAGCCGGGCTGGCGCGCTTTTTTGCAACCAACGATCGCATCTATCTGGAGGCTGCTAAGGAAGGGCAGCATCTGATTACGAAGGCGATCGAAACGCTGCGGATGGTTGTCGCGATCTCCCAGGACTATGTGCGCGAAGATCACCCCTCGGGTTCAGACGCCGCCGCGCCCAAAGCGAGTACCACTTATGATTGAGCAGGATCCATCGCAACCGCACGCCGGGCAAGGCGACTCGCAGCGACCGGCGCAAGATGCGGTAGAAGGAGGGATGGCCGCCGCCCAGCAACAGCACCAGGCCGCGATGGCCGCAGTGCAAGCTGCAATGGAGGCCGCACAACAACAGCAACACATCGCGACGGGCGCTGTGCAATCGGCGATCGAGGTTGCCATGAAGCAGCAACGGGACGCGATCGCGGCTGCGCAAGCACAGGTTGAGGCCGCCATGACCGCTGCGATGAAAGCAATGACGACCGCTTCATCGGAGCCCAGCACCGACCATTGACGCGACCGCAGGCGCTACCGCGCCAGGATCAGTGCCTTGCGCCCGAGCGCGGTAGCAAGCGCCGAGTGCCGACGTTCCACCGTTTCGCTGTAAAGTGCCAGATCCCCCCGACGCGACGCTGAGCGTGAGCGTGTTGCCATCATCGGCGAGCGACGAGCGTTGCAGCGGCCCGGCCAATCCACCGCTCATTCGCTGGCCCAGCCGCATCGCCAGCCCCCACAACACCGCGTGGCGCAAGTCCGCCGGTGTCGCGAGAACGCCCAGCGGCGCGGGCGTTTCGGTGCCGCCGCCAAGGCTGGTGTAGAGCGCCTGCGCCACCAGCGCGCGGCCGCGCGCATCGATTGCGACCCAATTGCCATGCAGCGCGATTTCGACCCCGCGTTCGGCGCGAAATTCCGGGTTGGCACGCCAGCCGACATCGGCAAGCAAACATGCTGCAAGCCGTAGTCGCGCCATGTCCGGCGCATCGCGCGTGAACAGCGGCGCGATCCAGCCATCGAGCAAATCGCCATGTTCGGCAAAGCGGCCATGCCGCCGCCCTTCATCACGCGTTGCGACGATCAGCGGGTCCTGCGCGCGCACGCTTTCGTCGAGCGCGCCGTACAGCAGCCCCTCGCGTAAGCCGAAGGCCGAGACGATCGTCGTCTCGATCTGCAAATGCTTGAGCAACACCACCAGCAAGGCGGTCGCATCGCCCAGCGTCGCGGCGCGCCCCGCCGACAGGCCCGGGATCGCGCGGAGCCAGGCCTTGTTCACATGGCTGATCGTGCGCCCCATCCGCGCGACCGCTTCGGCCGACATCGCATATTCGTGGATGACGGGCAGCGGATAGCTGCCCAGATGCATATCCAGTCGTGCCAGTGCGCGCCACGATCCGCCGACCAGATACAGCGGCAGCCCTGCGCCCTTGCCGGTCCACCCGGCGGCGTCGAGCAAGCGCGCGACCTGGCGCTGGAGAGCGCCCTGCCCTTTGTCCCGCAACGCGCCGAGCCGCAGCACGCCAAGCGGGAAAGAGACGCGCTCGCCCACCTTGCCGCCGCTGATGCGGATCAGCTCGAGGCTGCCGCCGCCAAGGTCGCCGACGATCCCATCGGCCGCGGGGATCGCCGACAAGACACCGTGTCCGGCCGCCGTTGCTTCCTGTTCGCCGGACAGGAGCTCGACCTCGAGCCCGAGATCGCGCGCCGTGTCGAGCAGGACCTTGCCGTTGGTCGCATCGCGCACAGCAGCGGTTGCAACGGTGCGCAGCCGCGTCACCTCCATCTCGCGCGCGACGGCGGCGAAGCGTGCCAGGGCGTCACTGGCAACCGCAAGCCCCGATTCGGCGATCGTCCCGGTCTCGGCTAGGCCGCGACCGAGTCCTGCCATCACCTTTTCGTTGAACAGGATCGCGGGCAAGCGCTCCGGGCCTTGATAGACGACCAGACGGATCGAGTTGGACCCGATGTCGATGATGCCGGTGCGTGGTTCTCCCGTGATTTCGGGTTTCGCCTTGCGGAACAGAAGCGTCGCCATCGGGCGACTAACGCCGGTTTCGCAGCGACAGCTTCGGCACCGACCCGCTTGCGGCGAGCGAGGCACCGCGACCGGACAGCGACGGATTGGTCATGAAATAGCGGTGCAGGTTGAATGGTCGCTCGCCCGGCTGAACGCGCACATAGCTGCCATCGGCCTGCAATTCCCAGCTTTGCTCATTGTCGATCAGATTGGCGACCATCACCTGGTCGAGAATCTGTTTGTGAACAGTCCGATTCTCGATCGGCAGCATATATTCGATCCGCCGGTCGAAATTGCGCTGCATCCAGTCGGCGGAGGAAATGAACAACTTGGCACCGTCATTGGGCAAGGCCTTGCCATTGCCGAACGCCCAGATGCGGCTGTGTTCGAGGAAGCGGCCGATCACCGATTTGACGCGGATATTCTCGGACATGCCGGGGACGCCGGGCTTCAGACAGCAAATTCCGCGTACGATCAGGTCGATCTCGACCCCTGCGTTTGAGGCTTCGTACAATTTCTCGATCACGGCGGGATCGACCACCGAATTCATCTTGGCCCAGATTGCGGCGGGTTTGCCCTCGCGCGCATTGGCGATCTCGGCGTCGATCAGCCGCATCAGGCGCGGACGCAAGTCGCGGGGCGACAAGCTGATCAGCGTCATATTCTCGGGTTCGACATAGCCGGTGATGTAGTTGAACATCTGCGCGGCATCGCGCCCGAGCCGCGGGTCGGCGGTGAAGAAGCTGAGGTCGGTATACACCTTCGCTGTGATCGGGTGATAGTTGCCCGTACCGAAATGGCAGTAGGTGCGGTATTGCCCGTTCTCGCGGCGGACGACCATCGAGACCTTGGCATGGGTCTTCCAGTCGATGAAGCCATAGACGACCTGCACCCCGGCCCGCTCCAACGCCGACGCCCAGAGCAGATTCTGCTCCTCATCGAAGCGCGCCTTCAGCTCGACCACCGCAGTCACCGATTTGCCGGCCTCGGCGGCGGCGATCAGCGCGTTGATGACGGCGGGCTGCTTGCCGGCGCGATAGAGCGTCTGCTTGATCGCGACCACGTCGGGGTCCGCTGCGGCCTGTTTGAGGAAGGCCAGCACCACGTCGAAGGTTTCATACGGGTGGTGGACGACAATGTCCTTGGCGCTGATCGCGGCAAAACAGTCGCCGCCATATTCGCGGATGCGCTCGGGGAAGCGCGGCGAAAAGGGCGTGAATTTCAGGTCCGGACGATCCTCATCGACGATCGCCTCCAAGTCACCGACGCCCAGGAACGCTCCGCTTTCAGTGACGAAGGCATCCGATCCGCCAAGCTCGTCGCGCAGTACCGCGCCCAGCCCCTCGGGCATCCCGCTTTCCAGCTCGAGCCGGATGACCCGGCCGCGACGGCGGCGCTTGATGGCATTGGCGAAATAGCGGACGAGATCCTCCGCCTCTTCCTCGATCTCGATGTCGCTGTCGCGCAGCACGCGGAACTCGGCACCGCCGATGACGCGGTAGCCGGGGAACACCAACGGCGCGAAGCGCTTCACCAGCGATTCGACCGCGACATAGCGGGCCTTCTCCCCCGGCAAGCGGATGAAGCGCGGCATCGGTGCCGGGATCATCACCAGTTCGCGGATCGGCTGCTCGTCCGAAATCCGCACCAGATCGAACATCACCGCCAGCCCCTTATTGGGCATGAACGGAAAGGGATGTGCCGGATCGAGCGCTTGCGGCGTGAGGATCGGGAAGAGCTGTTCGCGAAATTGCGTTTCCAGCCAGTGCAGGTCTTCGGGTGACAGCGCTTCGTCGATCGTGCGCGAACTGAGCACGGCGATGCCGGTCTCGGCCAACTGGCGACGCAGGTCGCGCCACACGTCGCGTTGGCTCGTCACCAGAGCGTCGGCTTCGGCGACGATCGCGGCGAGTTGCTGTCCCGAGGTGAGCCCGTCGCTCGACAAGCGGGCGACATCTTGAAGCTGCTGCCCCTTCAGGCCAGCCACTCGGACCATGAAAAACTCATCGAGGTTCGAGCCCGAAATCGACAAAAACCGCAGCCGTTCCAGCAGCGGGTGCGCCGTATTGCACGCTTCCTCCAGCACACGCCGGTTGAAGGCGAGCCACGACAGCTCGCGATTGAAATACCGGTCGCTGCCCTCGCTCCCCGCAAAGGGGTCGTCGTCGTGGTCCAGGCTCGCAATATGGGCGGGTCGGGTCATGGGTTTTCCATCGATTCGGGTGCGCGACCGGGGATCAACCCCGCTTCCTCCAATGTGGCCCGTGCGAGCGGAATCGACAAGCGTTTGTGGCTTTCCAGCACGACTTGATCGAGCACATCGACCGCGCGTAGCAGCGCAACATGCGTGCGCTCGACCCGGACCACGAGCCATTGAATCAACTCCGGCCGGGCATCGAGCCCGCGCCGCAGGAACTGCCGCTCGAACAGCGCGCGCATCAGGCTCTCGTCCGGATCGCCGATCCGGATCGTCGGGCTTGCGCTCAGCCGCGAGCGTAAATCGGGGAGCTTGATCGACCATTCCGGCGGCGGCGCATCGGCGACGATCACGACCGGGCGGCGATCCTCTTGTGCGCGGTTCCAGGCATGGAAAATCGCCGTCTCGTTCTGCCGTTCGGCATCGTCGATCAAACCGCCACCGGTCTTGGCGGCGAAGATCCGGGCGAGCAGACTCCGGCCTGATTTGCGTGGGCCTGTGACCACCACGGCCATCACCGGCCAGGTGCTCCAGCGCTCGAGCTGCTGCACCGCGCGGGCGTTCGATGGACCAATCAGAAATTCGTCGTCACGCGGATCGGCAGGCCAGTCGAGCGGCAATGCCATTTGGGCCGGAAGCATCCCGTCAACCCGTCGTGTTATCAGCCGGCGGGGCTGCTTGCCCGCCTGCGGATGGCTGCCCCGAGCGCCGGATGCGCAGCGTCGAGCCACTGGCAACCACCGTCCAGCCGCGCGCCTCCAGCGCAGCGCGCAACACAGCGGGATCGGCATCGAAGCCGACTCGCATCACCGACACGCCACCGATGGCAAGGCTGGTGGTGACGGCCGAGCGCACCCCCGGCACCACTTGCAATGCCGATTCGGTCGCGGTGACCGAGCCCGCGCTGGGCGTATCGACTTGAATCGTGATCACACTGCCGCTCGCACCCGGTTGAGTGCCAGCCGCGACGTCGCCGGTACCGACATCGCTTGGCGTATCGGTCGGTGTCGCGGCAACGACCGGCGCAACAAAAGCGAGGCCGGGATCGGTCCCCAGCAGCCCCGCGTGCAGCGCCGCCTGATAGGTATCGTCGATCCGCTTGACCCCGGCGTCGAGCAGCACGGGCAACGCATCGGCCCGGTCGACGCGGAGCGAAAATTGCGTGAGCAACCGGTTATCCGGGCCGTGCCGTGCCTCGAACATGCCGATGATCGGCCCGCCCGGCCATTCCCGACGCAGTGTGACCTTGGGGATGAGCACGTCGTTCGCGCCATATTGATCGAGCACCACGCGCCACCAGCCGCGACCGGGCCGCTCGACCTGCCCCAGCGTCAGCAACAGCGCGTCACCGCCGGTGCCGCTCGGCCGAACATAATCCACCGTGCTGTTGCCGGTGCGATAGCGCCGCCACGCGTCCTGCCACGCCGTCTTTTGCTCGAAGCCCGTGGCGACGCCGCCGCTGATCTCGATCGGAATCGTCAGCATTGGGGCCGATCGTGCCGCCTCGGGCGCAATCCCCAGGATTGCACCGGCCTTCGCACGGCTGAACAGCACGCCGAGCCGTGCGACGTAGCGGTTGGGGCCGATCTGCTCGTCCTCGACGACGATCCCCGACACCATTCCGTCAAGCGCACCGTCGGAGAGTGCCGTGGCGCTTTGGCCCATGCGCTGCGCGAGCATTGCCCAGCCCTTGCGCTGTGCGATCCGCCAGCCGGCATAGCGCGCGGCATCGGCGGTTTTGCCGACAACATCCACGGCGATGCCGCTGACCTCATAGCTGCCCGAGCTGTCGGCAGCCGCCAGCCCCTGATCGGGATCGTCGACTTGCGCGAGCACAAGCCCACCGGTCGCCGCAAGGGCAAGCGCTGCGGCAAATTGCAGGGGGCGGGAAAAGCAGCGGATCGACATGTCGGCGCCCTTTTGGCGAAGGAGGCGTGGAAATCCAAGCAGGATATGGCTAGGCGGGCATCATGAGCGATACGAACCCGGACGCGACGTCCTACACCTATGCCCAAGCGGGCGTCTCGATTGCAGCGGGCAACGCCCTGGTCCGGGCGATTGCGCCGCTCGCCAAGTCGACCCGACGATCGGGCGCGGATGCCGAACTCGGCGGTTTTGGTGGCTTTTTCGATCTCAAGGCGGCGGGTTTCGTCGATCCGTTGCTGGTCGCCGCGAACGATGGCGTCGGCACCAAGCTGAAACTGGCGATCGACCACAATGCGCATGATGGAGTCGGAATCGATCTGGTCGCGATGTGCGCCAACGACCTGATCGTGCAGGGTGCCGAGCCGCTGTTCTTCCTCGATTATTATGCGACGGCCAAGATCGATCCGGCGGTGGCGGAGCGCGTGATCGCTTCGATTGCCGAAGGCTGTCGCCAGGCGGGCTGCGCGCTGATCGGCGGCGAGACTGCGGAAATGCCCGGCATGTATGCCGCGGATGACTATGACCTCGCTGGCTTCTGCGTCGGCGCGGTCGAGCGGGACCGCGTGCTGACCGGGCAGGACATTGCGCCGGGAGACGTGCTGCTGGGTCTTGCCTCGTCGGGCGTGCATTCGAACGGCTTCTCACTGGTCCGTCGCCTCGCTGCCGACAAGGGCTGGAAGCTGGCACGCCCGGCGCTGTTCGATGCCGACGTGCTGCTGATCGACGCGCTGATGGCACCCACGCGCATTTACGTGAAGTCACTGCTGCCCTTGCTGGCCGAGCGCCGGATCAAGGGCCTTGCCCATATCACCGGCGGCGGTTTGCTCGAGAATGTGCCGCGCGTGCTGCCCGCAGGCGTCCACGCGCGGATCGATGCCGATGCCTGGCCGCAGCCACGGCTGATGGCGTTCCTGCAAGCGCAGGGCAATATCGAGCCCGAGGAAATGGCGCGCACCTTCAATTGCGGCATCGGCATGGTCGCCGCCGTCGCGCCCGATCAGGTCGAGGCGGTGACGGCAGCGTTGACTGCGGCGGGCGAAACCGTGTTCACCATCGGCGCGGTCCAAGCGGGCGTGCGCGGTTGCACCGTGACGGGCTCGCTGGAAACCTGGGGCGGTCGTAGCGCCTGGACCGCGACGCACAATCATGGGTGACGCGCGCCTGCTCCCCTCCCGCACGCGGGAGGGGCTGGGGGAGGGCCTGACCTCCAACAGCATCGCATCGCGTGAAGACACGCCCCTCCCCCAACCCATCCCGCAGGCGGGAGGGGAGTCTTGAACCGGAAGGTCGGCATCCTGCTCTCGGGCCGCGGCTCCAACATGATGGCGCTGGTCGAGCACGCACGCAGCTATGACGTCGCTTTGGTCGCCTCGGACAAGCCCGATGCCGCCGGCATCGCCTGGGCGCGCGACCGGGGCCTTGCCACCTTCACCCAATCGCCCAAGGGCATTCCCAAGGCCGACTATGAAGCCGCGATCGACGCTGCGCTCCGCGCCGCCGGGGTCGAGGTGATCGCGCTCGCTGGCTATATGCGCTTGCTGTCCGATGATTTCGTCGCGCGCTGGCGTGGGCGGATCATCAACATCCACCCCTCGCTGCTGCCCAAATATAAGGGCCTCGACACCCATGCCCGCGCGATCGCGGCGGGCGATGCGGTGGCGGGCTGCTCGGTCCATGTCGTCACCGAGGAGCTCGATGGCGGCGAAGTGCTCGGCCAGGCCGAAGTGCCGATCCTCCCCGGCGACACCGCCGACACCCTCGCCGCGCGCGTGCTTGCGGCCGAGCATGGCCTTTACCCCTCGGTTCTGGCAGACTTCGTCACGCGATGAGCCCCGATCCCGACATCCCGCTCGCCAAGGTCCGCGCGCTCGCCCTGGCGCTGCCGGAAACGGTCGAGCGAGCATCGCACGGGTCGCCGGGCTTCCTGATCGAAAAGGGCAAGTTCTTCGCCTATTTCTGGCATAACCATCATGGCGACGGCGAAACCGTGGTGATCGTCAAGACCACTGGCCGCGACGAGCAAGCGATACTGATCGAGCTGGACCCGGAGTGTTATTATAGCCCGCCCTATCTCGGGCCATCTGGCTGGATTGCGATGCGGCTCGATCGCGAAGAGGTCGACTGGGACCGCATTGGCGACCGGATCGCGATCAGTTGGGAATTGGTGGCGCCGCGGCGCTTGCTGGAAGCGGGTGGACGATGAGCGACGACATCACGAAAACCCCGCCCCAGCACGACCCCGCAATCCAGGTCGCGGCGACCGAAGCCGTCGCCAAGGCGGAAGCCGCAGCAACGCGGCGGCGCTGGATCAACCTCGGCGAATTCATCGCCGTCGCAGGCCTGCTGATCGCGGGCGGTAGCCTGTATCTCAATTGGTCGGATCACCGCGCCGACCAGGCCGACAAGCGGGTCGCCGCGGTCAAGGCGCAGCGCGACTCCTCGCGCTTCGACGTGCGCGCGGTGCCCGCGGCCAACGGCACGGCTTTGCTGCTCCAGCATGACGACCGCCACCCGATCCGCGATGCCACCGTTACCTTCCCGAGCGAGCTCGGCATCGGCAGCAAGGATACCGTCGGCGATACGATCGAGCGCGGCTGGTTCGAGCATGAAGTGCTGAAGGCAACCGATGGGGCCATGGAAAAGAAAACCGGCCGCCTGCCCGTCCTCATCGCGCTCACCTATTGGGACGGCGACACCCCGCGCACCACGCGCGGCATCTATGATATTGGCTGGAAGGCAGAGGGCGGCTTCCCGTTCGGCCGTTCGCTCAAGCTGGAAAGTCTGCGGCTGCACGAACTGGGCGGCACGCAAGCCCGGCTCGATGCGGTGTGGGCCAGCGTCAAGCCGAAGCCGAAATCCTGACCGAAAGGTCCAGCGCGTAAATCGGGTCGATGTGCACTTCGCTGCCGACCTGGAATTCGCGCGTGCCGATCACGCGGAAGCCGTGCCGTTCATAGAAAGCACGCGCCCGCGCATTGTGCTCCCACACGCCAAGCAACAGCCGACGCGCGCCCATCCGGGCGGCATCCTCGATGGCACGCGCCATCAGCGCGGCGCCGATGCCGGTCCCATGCGCCTGGCGCAGCGAATAGATGCGGCGCAGCTCGACATCGGTCGGCTCCAGCGCGATCGGAAAATTGGGGGTGGTTAAAACCGCGTACCCGAGCGGCGCATGGCCCGGTTCGATCTCGGCAACGGTCACGATGGTTGCCGGGTCGGCGAGCCAGATCGCAAAGGCCTCGGCGCGATTGTTCTTGAGACAATGCGCGAGCAAATCTGCGCCCTCCAAAGACGGCGCATAGGTATCAAGAAATGTCGCATTGGCGACGAGCGACAGCAGGTCGGCATCCGCCACACCTGCCTGTCGCACGCGCCATTGCATCGGCTGGATCAGCCGACGATTTCTTCGGGCTTGAAGAAATAGGCGATTTCGATCGCCGCATTTTCGTCCGAGTCCGAACCGTGAACGGTGTTGGCTTCGATCGATTCGGCCAGTTCCTTGCGGATCGTGCCCGGCTCGGCATTGGCGGGGTTGGTCGCGCCCATGATGTCGCGGTTGCGCTGCATCGCGTTCTCGCCTTCGAGAACCTGCACGACGACCGGGCCCGAGATCATGAACTCGACCAGCTCACCGAAGAACGGGCGTTCCTTGTGGACGGCGTAGAAGCCTTCGGCCTGCTCGCGCGTCATCTGGATGCGCTTGGAGGCGACGACGCGCAGGCCGGCTTCCTCGAGCATCTTGGTGACGGCACCCGTCAGGTTGCGGCGCGTGGCGTCGGGCTTGATGATCGAAAACGTGCGGTTCGCGGCCATGACCGTGAAGCTCCTGTGTTGATAGGTGGGGGATTTGGAAAGTCGCGTGTCCCTAGTCGCGGGGGCGCGGCAAAGCAAGTCTCTGGGCAAGTCTCTGGGCAAGCCTCTGGGCAACCCTCAGGCCGCTTGCTCCCAACGGCCATTGTCATTTTGCTTCCAATACCGCCGTTCGATCCCGGGACGATCGGTCAGTGCTTTCCACGCCACCCGCGCCGCGCCGATGCGGTCTTCGTCGAAGAAATGGAAAGCGCGGTCGAAGCCCAGCGCTTCCTCGCGCCACAGGCCATCGGCAATCGCGATGTTGCGTGCGGTGTTCGCCGCGACCGGCTGCTCGGCAATCAGGATCGGTTGCGCCGCATCGCCCTCCCCCGTCGGCCTGCGCATGCGGCAGGAAACTGTCGGCGGCATAGGTCCACAACAAGCGGTCGAGCGCGGCGCGCTGGTCGACGCTCTCCGCCACCACCAGCAACCGCCCGCCCCCCTCGACCACGCGCTCGGCAATGCGCGGCAGCACGCGGTCGAGCGCTGGAGCGTCAAATGGTAGAAATCGACTTGCACCTACTCCCCTCCCGCTTGCGAGCTCGGGGTCGACAGCGCCCCGCGCTGTCGAGGATGTGCTGGGGGCACATCCGACCCCGAACTGGGCTGGGGGAGGGAAATCCATCGCTGGCACCCGTTCGACCCGAAACACCGCCCTCCCCTAACCCCTCCCGCGAGCGGGAGGGGAAATGGGTTACATCAAACGAAAATCTGGCTGATCCATTCGGCGATCATTGCGGGCTTGTCCTCGCCTTCGATCTCGACCGTGAATTCGTTGGTCTGCTGCCACTGGCCGGGGCGCTTTTCGTCGAAGCTCAAGAGCTTGAAACGACCGCGCACGCGCTTGCCCGAGCGGACGGGCTGCAGGAAGCGGACCTTGTTGCCCCCGTAATTGACGCCCATCTTGACGCCTTCGATCTCGACGCCGTCGATGATCTTGGACGACAGTAGCGGCATCAGCGACAGCGTGAGGAAGCCGTGCGCGATGGTGCCGCCGAACGGGGTCATCGCCGCCATTGCCGGGTTGACGTGGATGAACTGGTGGTCGCCAGTCGCATCGGCGAACTTGTCGATCATTTCCTGGCTGACCTCGACCCAGTCGGACACCTGTTCGGTGCCGATCCGGCCTGCCATTTCCTGGACTGTAACGGTCGTCACGGCATTCCCCTGAAGCTGATTTCGTCGCATAGGCGCGGCCAAGCAAATGGCATCCGCCGTGCCTGCGCGCAAGCCTCACACCGACCGGAAACCGGAACATGACCTTTGACGTAGCGTCCACCGCCCGTAAATCCATGGGCAATCTCCACCGCGCGAGCGAACCCGATGTTCTAAAGCCCCTGTTGGACCGTGCCGCGCTCACCCCCGAGTCGCGCGAACGGGTGATGGGCCATGCTTTGGGGCTGCTCGCCGACCTGCGCGCGGCGCAAGGGAAGGGCTGGGTCAACCAGTTCCTGCAGGAATATCGGCTCAATTCGTCCGAGGGCGTCGCGCTGCTGTCGCTGGCCGAGGCGTTCCTGCGCGTGCCCGACCCCGAGACCGCCGATCTGCTGATCGCCGACAAGCTTGGCGATGCCGATTGGCGCGCGCACACCGGCAAATCCAACTCGACTTTGGTCAATTCGGCGACCTGGGGGCTGGTGGTCGGCCGCGCTTTGGTGGGGGAGGGGCAGGCGCAAAGTGCGTTGCGCCGCCTGATTGCCCGTGCAGGCGAGCCGTTCGTGCGCCAGGCGGTGGGCGCTGCGATGCGGATGATGGGCGAGATTTTCGTGATGGGCCGCACCATCGACGAAGCGATGAAGCGGATGAAAAAGCCCGAGCATAAGGGCTTTACCGCGAGCTTCGACATGCTGGGCGAGGCGGCGCGGACGCATGACGATGCGCAGCGCTATTTCCGCGCTTATACCGATGCGGTGGATGCGGTCGGGCGCGATCCGGCGGCGGGGCATTCGATCTCGGTCAAGCTGTCGGCGCTGCACCCGCGCTATGAAGTCGCGCGCTGGGAGGAATGCGTGCCGGCGCTGACCGAAATGCTCGAGGCGCTGGCCGTGCAAGCGGCGGGCAAGGGTATCGCGCTGACGGTCGATGCCGAGGAGAGCGAGCGGCTGGAAATGAGCCTCGACATCATCGGCAAGGTCGCCGCGCTGCCGAGCCTGAAGGGCTGGGACGGCTTCGGCATGGCGGTGCAGGCTTATGGCAAGCGCGCGCGGCCAGTCGTCGCGTGGGCGGGCGCGCTCGACCGCATCATGAACGTGCGGCTGGTGAAGGGGGCCTATTGGGACAGCGAGATCAAGCGCGCGCAAGTCGAGGGGCTGTCCGATTATCCCTTGTTCACGCGCAAGGCGGCGACCGACGTGTCGTATCTGGCGGTGGCGCGCGACATGCTCGATGCGCCCAACATCCGCCCGGCCTTTGCCAGCCACAATGCGCTGACGGTGGCGACGATCATGGAATGGGCCGGCAACAGCCGCGACTTCGAATTCCAGCGGCTGCACGGCATGGGCGACGGGCTGTATGAGCGGCTAGTGCGCGAGCAGGGCTATCACTGCCGCGTCTATGCGCCGGTTGGCGGGCATCGCGATCTGCTGGCCTATCTGGTGCGGCGCTTGCTGGAGAATGGCGCGAATTCGTCCTTCGTCCATCAACTCGCCGACGAGCGGCTGACCGAGGCCGAGATCCTGGCCGACCCTGTGGCGAAGATCGCTGCCGTCGGCGGTGCGCGGCACCCGAGCATCCCGCTGCCGGTCGACCTGTTCGGCGCGGAGCGCAAAAACTCCGCCGGGGTCGACCTCGCGGATCGTACGACCTTGGGCGAGACGGTTTCTTCTCTTCGTGGCTTTGTGTCTTTGCCCGAGCAAAAAGATGATCTCGCACAAAGCCACAAAGGCAGGAAGGAAGAGGCGAAAAAAGGCCGTTGGTACTGCCGCCGCGGCCTTCCCCGCATGGCTGGGCGGTCGATTGAGGATCGCTGCGCGATCGTGGAGCGGCTGGCCGATCTGTTGGAGGCGCATCGCGACGAATTGATGGCGATTTGCGTGTCGGAAGCGTTCAAAACGATCCCGGATGCGCTCGGAGAGGTGCGCGAGGCGGTCGATTTCTGTCGGTATTACGCACGCGCCGCGCGCGATGGGTTGCAGCCGGTCGAACTGCCCGGGCCGACGGGCGAGCGCAACGTGTTGCGCTATGCCGGGCGCGGGGTGTGGGCGACGATTGCGCCGTGGAATTTCCCGCTGGCGATCTTCCTCGGCCAGACCGTCGCGGCGCTGGTGACGGGCAACACCGTCGTCGCCAAGCCCGCCCCGCAAACCCCGCGCATCGCCGCGCGCGCGGTGGCGCTGGCGCATCAAGCGGGCGTGCCGAGCGATGCGCTGATCCTGCTGCCGGGAGGGCCTGAGGTTGGCGCCGCGCTCACCGCCGATCCGCGCATCGCGGGCGTCGCCTTTACCGGTTCCACCGCAACCGCGCGAAAAATCGCCCGCTCGCTCTTGGAAGACGACGCGCGCCCGATCGTGCCGCTGATCGCCGAGACTGGCGGGATCAACGCGATGATCGTCGATTCCACCGCTTTGCCCGAACAGGTCGTGGCCGATGTCGTCACCTCGGCCTTCCGCTCGGCCGGGCAGCGTTGCTCGGCGCTCAGGCTGCTGCTGCTGCAGGAGGAAATCGCCGAGACGACGATCGAAATGCTGAAGGGTGCGATGGACACGCTGCGCCTCGGCGATCCGGGCGATCCTGCGACCGATGTCGGCCCGGTGATCGACCAGGCCGCCTATGACAAGCTCATGGCGTATCGTGCGGGCGCGACCGTGCTGAAGACGCTGGACGCGCCGGCCGAGGGGCTGTTCGTGCCGCCGACGCTGATCGGGCTGTCGCGGATCGAGGACCTTACCGCCGAATGGTTCGGCCCAATCCTGCATGTCGTCACCTGGCCGTCGGGCAAGCTTGCCGAAACGATCCGTAGCGTGAATGCCAAGGGCTATGGCCTGACCATGGGGCTGCACAGCCGCATCGCGCGCGCCGCCGAGGAGACCGAAGCGCTGGCCGAAGTCGGCAACCTCTACGTCAACCGGTCGATGATCGGCGCGGTGGTCGGCTCGCAGCCCTTCGGCGGCGAGGGACTGTCGGGCACTGGTCCCAAAGCGGGCGGACCCAACTATCTCCACCGCTTCGTGGTGGAGCGTGCGGTCTCGGTCGACACGACCAGCGCAGGCGGCAATGCGACGCTGCTGAGCCTTGACGAGGGCGGGATTTAGGCGCGCCTGAGATCGCTGGGGCCTCCCCTCCCTGGGAAGGGAGGGGATTGAAGGGGGTGGGGGG
>NZ_JSBN01000156.1 GCF_000797515.1 Sphingomonas sp. Ant H11 | reverse complement strand
CACTTGCGTACTGCCCCTCTCCCGACCTCGCTTCGCTCGGCCACCCTCTCCCCGCCAGCGGGGAGAGGGAGAAGAAGAAAAAACACCCATGACCACCACCTCCACCGCCCAGTTCGTCAACATTGGCGAGCGCACCAACGTTACCGGATCGGCGCGCTTCAAGAAGCTTATCATGGCGGGGGATTATCCGGCGGCGGTCGAAGTCGCGCGGCAGCAGGTTGAGAGCGGCGCGCAGGTGCTCGACATCAACATGGATGAGGGCCTGCTCGACGCCGAATATGCGATGGTCACTTTCCTCAAGCTGATCGCCGCCGAGCCCGACATCGCGCGCATCCCGTTCATGGTCGACAGCTCGAAATGGTCGGTGATCGAGGCCGGGCTGAAGTGCGTCAGCGGCAAGCCGATCGTCAATTCGATCAGCATGAAGGAGGGGGAAGAGCAGTTCCTCGCCCAGGCCAAGAAGGTCATGCAATACGGTGCCGCCGTCGTCGTCATGGCGTTCGACACCGTCGGCCAGGCCGATACGCGCGCGCGCAAGCTCGAGATTTGCGCGCGGGCCTATGATTTGCTGATGGGCATCGGCTTCCCACCAGAGGACATCATCTTCGATCCCAACATCTTCGCGGTGGCGACGGGGATTGAGGAGCATAATAACTACGCGGTCGACTTCATCGAGGCGTGTCGCGACATCAAGGCGCGCTGCCCGCACGCGCATATCTCGGGCGGGCTCTCCAACCTGTCGTTCAGCTTCCGCGGCAATGAGCCGGTGCGCCGCGCGATGCATTCGGTGTTCCTCTATTATGCGATCCCCGCCGGGCTCGACATGGCGATCGTCAATGCCGGGCAGCTCGACATTTACGACGCGATCGACCCCAAGCTGCGCACCGCGTGCGAGGATGTCATCCTCAACCGCGACGAGGGCGCGACCGAGCGGCTGATCGCGATGGCGGAAAGCTTCAAGGGCACCGATGCGGTGGCCGAGAAAGCGGCGGCCGAGTGGCGCGGCCTGCCGGTCAACAAGCGGCTCGAATATGCGCTGGTCAAGGGCATCGACTTGCATGTGGTCGAGGATACCGAGGAAGCGCGACAGGGCTTCGCGCGCCCGATCGAGGTGATCGAAGGGCCGCTGATGGACGGGATGAACGTCGTCGGCGACCTGTTCGGTTCGGGCAAGATGTTCCTGCCGCAAGTGGTGAAATCGGCCCGCGTGATGAAAAAGGCGGTGGCGCATCTGCTGCCCTTCATCGAGGCGGCGAAGGAGCCCGGCGCGCGCGGCAAGGGCAAGATCATCATGGCGACCGTGAAGGGCGACGTGCATGACATCGGCAAGAACATCGTCGGCGTGGTGTTGCAGTGCAATGGCTTCGACGTGGTCGACATGGGGGTGATGGTGCCCTGGTCGGACATCCTCAAGGCCGCGAACGAGAATGATGCCGATATGATCGGCCTGTCGGGGCTGATTACGCCGTCGCTCGACGAGATGGTGACGGTGGCCGAGGAAATGCAGCGGGCGGGGATGACGATGCCGCTGCTGATCGGCGGGGCGACCACCTCCAAGGTGCACACCGCGCTGCGCATCGCGCCTGCCTATAAAGGGCCGGTGGTGCATGTGCTCGATGCGAGCCGTGCGGTCGGTGTTGCCTCGACCTTGGTCAGCGACACGATCCGCGACGAATTCGTGCAGAAGACCTCGGACGAATATGAAGCCGTTCGCATCGCGCGCGCCAATAAGGGGCAGAGCGAGCTGATTCCGATCGAGACCGCGCGTGCCAATGGCTTTGTCGCGGACATGACCTTGAAGCCGGGGGCGCCCAAGCAGCCCGGCGTGCATGTGTTCGAGGATTGGGATCTTGCCGATCTGCGCGAGCTGATCGACTGGACGCCGTTCTTCCGCGCCTGGGAATTGGCGGGCAATTATCCGGCGATCCTGCAGGACGAGATTGTGGGGGAAAGCGCGCGCAATCTGTTCGAGGATGCGCAGAAGATGCTCGACCAGATCATTGCCGAGAAGTGGCTGACGGCGAAGGGCGTGGCGGGGCTGTGGCCGTGCCGGCGCGAGGGCGATGATGTTGTAATATTCCCCTCCGG
>NZ_JSBN01000155.1 GCF_000797515.1 Sphingomonas sp. Ant H11 | reverse complement strand
AGCCGTTGCTGGCCGCGGCGGTGGCGACCGCGCCCGCTTTCGCGCCCGCGCGGTTCAGCCTCGCCCTCACGCTGCATCGGCTCGAACGCGGAGCGGAGGCCCTCACCGCGATCGAGCCGGTGGTGGAGGCGTATCCGGGCAGCGCGATGGTGGTCGGTTTGCAAGCGGCGATCCACATGCAGCTCGGCAATGTCGCGCAGGCAATCGATGCGTATGAAGGCGTGGTGCGGACGACGCCCGAGGATAGCGAGATGTGGCATGCTTATGGCCACGCCCTGCGCGCGATCGGGCGACAAAGCGATGCTGTCGCCGCCTATCGTCGCGCCATCGCCATTGCGCCCGGCTCCGGTGAGGCATGGTGGAGCCTCGCCAATCTCAAGACGGTGCGCTTCGACGCCGAAGATATCGCGCGGATGCAGGCGCTGCCGAAAGCGGCCAGCGCCAATCCCGGCGACCGCGCCTATCTGGATTTCGCGTTGGGCAAGGCGCTGGAGGATGAGCGCCGCTATGCAGAGGCGTTCGACCATTATGCACGCGGCAATGCGGCGCGAAAGCGACTGGAGCCGCACGATGCCGCGGCGCATCGTCGCTTCGTTACGCAATCGATCGCCGCGTTCGACACTTCGCTGTTCGTGCGAGCGGCGGGCGCTGGGTGCGATGCGATCGGCCCGATCTTCGTCGTTGGCATGCCGCGATCGGGCTCGACGCTGGTCGAACAGATCCTCGCCAGCCATAGTCAGGTCGAGGGCGCGTCGGAGCTGCCGACGCTGACCGCGCTGGCGCGGGACTTGGCGACCGCCAATCCGGGCTATCCTTCTTCGATCTCGCAAGTGCCGCTTGAGACGTTCGCCGAGCTTGGACGCGCCTATCTAAAGCAGACCGAGGTGTATCGCAGCGGTGACCGACCATTGTTCGTCGATAAATTTCCCGGCAATTTCCTGCACGGCGGCCTGATTCATCTGATGCTGCCGAACGCGCGCATCATCGATGTCCGGCGGGATCCGGTGGCGTGTTGCTTTTCCATTTTCAAGCAGGCGTTCGCGCGCGGGCAGGCGTATAGTTATGATCTGGAAGATTTGGCCCATTACTATCGCGATTATGTGGCGCTGATGGCGCATTTCGATACGGTCTTACCGGGCAGGGTGCACCGCATTGTCTATGAAGATCTGGTGGACGATGCCGAGAGCGAAATCCGCCGTCTGCTCGGTTATTGCGGGCTTGCTTTCGAGCCGCACTGTCTGCGCTTTTTCGAGACCGGACGGAATGTGCGCACGCCCAGTTCGGAACAGGTGCGCCGCCCGATCTTCCGCGACGCGCTGGACCAGTGGCGTGGCTTCGAGCCGTGGCTTGGCCCGTTGATCGAAACGCTCGGCCCCCTTGCCAGACCCGTCACCGATCGGCCATAATCGCAATTTGGAATGCCCCTATCTGATTATTATCCTTCTCGCTTTTCGGGAATCGGGTGAGCTTCTTCAATCGGGGATCAGATCCAAATTCTCCGCAAGCAAAAGGCATGAAGCCTGATGCGGCAGCGCGAGGATCTGACGGGGCGTTTACGACAAGGGGGGACTATGACGAAGTTTCATGCTCAATCCGGCCCGTTGGGCCGTCGCACGCCTTTGCTTGCTACTTTGCTGGCATCTGCGGGAGGCTTGGCGCTGCTGGCACCGCAAGCGGCTTTTGCTGCGGCAGACCGTGCTGCCCCCCTTCCCGATACGGCGCGGCGGCAGCTTCGTCTGCACAAACGCCCCCCAAGGACGGCGAGCTGACCGACATCGTCGTCACCGCAACGCGCTCGGGCGCGGAATCGCTGCAGAAGGTGCCGATCGCGGTGTCGGTGGTGAATGTCGATCAGGTCACCAAATCGGGGCAGGGCAATCTGTCCGATCTCGCCAAATTCACCCCCTCACTCGTCATCACCGAAGGTGCGCCGGGCTTCAACAAGTTCAACCTGCGTGGGCTTGCGACGGGCGGCTATGTCACGTCGGACACGTCGGATCGTCCGCTGGTCGCGGTCTATCTCGACGACACGCCGATCTCGGTGCAGGGGCAGACGCCTGACCTGAAGGTCTATGATCTCGACCGCGTCGAAGTGCTGCGTGGGCCGCAGGGCACGCTGTTCGGTGCGGGTTCGATGGCGGGCACGGTGCGCTTCGTGACGGCGAAGCCCGATGCCAGGAGCTTCTTCGGCACCGCCGAAGCGAGCGGCTCGACCACCGAGCATGGTGCCGGCAGCTACAATGTTCGCGGCATGGTCAACATTCCGCTGATCAAGGATCAGCTTGCGGTGCGCGGCAACATCTTCGTCGGCAACGATGGCGGCTTCATCGACAATATCGGCCAGCACAAGGTCGACAACGCCAATAGCAACCGCTCCACCCAGGGCAGGGTCGCGGTACGCTGGACGCCGACCGACGCATTGGTCGTCGATGGAAGCTTCACCTATGAGGACAGCCGCGCCAAGGGGCTCAACACCGGGCTCAATGGCCTTGCGCCCTACACCTATGAGAGCAATGGCGCGGAGGGGACGCGCGACCTGTTCAAGCTCTACACCGGCGGTTTCGATTATGATGCGGGCTTTGCCAATCTGATCGTCACCGGAGCGTATACCGACCGCAAGATCGGTTTCAACGCGAGCCCGGATCCGCAGATCGGCTATTATTTCGCCAGTTATTACGCGCCCTATACCGGGGCCGGCAAATACCCGCTGTATAACCCGCCAGCCAGCTACAACCACGCCGTCACCAGCCTGATCCCGGCTGAAAACTATACGATCAACCAGAAGCTCAACGATTTCATGGCCGAAGCGCGGCTGGTGTCGAAGAACGATGGCCCGATCAAATGGACGGTCGGCGCTTATTACGAAAAGCAGAACCGGCATCTCGTTCAGGACATTCCGGTCGCCGGGTTCGATACGCTGTCCTACCAGAACGCCGCGTTTGGCCCGTTCGCAACGCCGAGCGGCCTGTATGATTCGAAAACCGTCGATGGCGCATTCAACTCGAACGACATTTTCTCAGGCCTGCAGGACGTCCACGAGCATCAGTTCGCGGCATATGCCGATGGCACCTGGCACGTCACGGATCGGCTCGATCTGACCGCTGGCCTGCGCTACTTCAATTTCAAGGAAAACTATTATCTGTACGAAGGCGGCGCGTTCGGCGTGCTGCTCGGCAAGGATGCGCAGGGGCGGACGACGGGCATCACCCAGTCGATCACGTCCACGCTCAAATCGAACGGGGTCAACCCGCGCGCCAACATCTCCTACAAGCTCAATGACAATGTGCTGGTCTATGCCGAAGCGGCCAAGGGCTTCCGCTATGGCGGTGCCAATCAGCCGGTGCCGCTCGGCACGGCGGGACTGGCCGGGCGCTGCACGACGCAGCTCAATGCCTATGGCTATACCGCCGCGCCGGGGACGTTCGGGCCCGATAAATTGTGGAACTATACGATCGGCGAAAAGGCCAAGCTGGCGGGCGGCCGCGTAACGCTCAACGCCAGCGCTTATTATATCGACTGGTCCGACGTGCAGACGCGGTTGCGGCTCAACTGCTCGTATTTCTTCACCGACAATAAGGGCAAGATCGCCAGCAAGGGCGTCGAGCTGGAGGCGGCGGTCAAGGCGACGCGCAACATCACGCTCAACGGCAGCTTCTCGTTCAACGATTCGAATGCGCGCGGCGATATTCCGACGGTCGGCGCGTTTGACGGCGACCGCACGCCCTATTCGCCGCAAGTGACCGCGTCGGCAGGGGCGTTCTACGATACCGATCTCGGCAGCGGGTCGCTGCATCTGCAGGCAACGTACAAATACATCTCGTCGCAGCAGACGACGTTCAACAATTTCTCGACCACGCTCGATCCCACCACCAAGAAGCTGATCGTCGACAAAGCCAGCAATGGCGGCCTCAGCCAGACCTTCGCGGTGATCCCCGAAAGCCATAATGCGAGCGCGTCGGTCACCTATGACATCGGCCAATTCGAATTCGGCGTTTTCGGCAACAATCTGTTCGACGGCGTCAAGGTGATCGATATCCAGCGCGCGACTTACTATGCGATCTATCAGGCGGGATCGCGCGTGACCTATGCGCGCCCGCGCACGATTGGCGTGCGGGCGAAGGTGAAATTCTGACCGGAACGGGGAGGGCGGCAAACCGCTCTCCCCATCGCCTTCAGTCGCGGAACACGATCGTCCGCGCGCCATTGGCCAGCACGCGTCCGCTCAGATGGAGACCAACCGCGCGCGACAGAACGCGGCGCTCGATGTCGCGGCCCTTGCGCACCAGATCCTCCGCCGTGTCGGCGTGGCTGATCCGTTCGACATCCTGTTCGATGATTGGCCCTTCGTCGAGATCGCCGGTCACATAGTGCGCGGTCGCCCCGATTACCTTCACCCCGCGCGCATGGGCCTGATGATAGGGCTTGGCCCCTTTGAATCCGGGCAGGAAGCTGTGGTGGATGTTGATGCAGCGGCTGGCGAATTTGGCTGCGAGATCGTCCGACAGGATTTGCATATAGCGCGCCAGCACCACCAGATCGGTGTTCGCGGCCTGATGGATCGCCCAGATCTTGGCTTCCTGTTCGGCCTTGGTCGCGGGGGTGATCGGCAAATGGTGGAACGGAATGCCCGCCAGATCGAGTGCGGAAAAGGTGTCGGCCGGATGGTTGGAGACGATTCCGACCACGTCCATGTCGAGCTCGCCGATGCGGCGGCGGTAGAGCAAGTCGACCAGGCAATGGTCGAACTTCGACACCAGGATCAGCACCCTTTGTCGGGCATCGGCCGGGCGGAGCGTGAGCGTCATGCCATAGCCTTTGGCAAGCGCGTCGAACCCGCTGTGCAACGCCGCCGCATCGCCGTCGCCGGGGATGGAAAAGGCGGTGCGCATGAAAAAGCTGGCCGAATCTGCGTCGTTATACTGGCTGGAATCGGTGATGTTGCCGCCGCACGCCAGAATGTGGCCGGACACGGCGGCGACGATGCCGGGCCGGTCCTGGCACGACAGCGTTAAGATAAACGGCTGAACGGGCATCATGTCTCCGCAGGTTTAGGGGCGGCGTCCATGCCGAAGGTCCGCACGCGTAGATCGTCGACCGCATAGCTGCGCACGCTCGTCCAATAATGATAGGCCGCCCAGAAACCGGTGAGCGACAGCGCCAGCAACGCATAGCGCAGCGATGCGGCATTGCCGCCCAGCGGCCCGGTCAGCATGTCGCTGATCCAGCCGACGACGGTGGGCGCGATGATGAGGTTGGCGACATTGGCGGTGAGCAAACTGATCGCCATGCCTTGTGCGCGCATCGGGGCCGGCATGAAATTGAGCAGCAGCGCCATGGTCGGGCCGACATAGAGATAGATCGCGGGCACCACGATCCACAGCATCGCCGTCGCCACGGTGAGCGAATGCGTCCAGTAAATCAGGAAGGACGGGATCGTCGATGCCGCGACGATGACGGCGAGCAGCCGGGCGATCCATTTCGGATCCTGCATTTGCGGCAGCGCGAGGATGGCGCTGGTGGCGATCGTCGCGACCGTGCCCGCCCAGAAATAGATCGTGCCGAGGCGCGCGCCTGCCTCTGCGGTGGACAGGCCGTAAGCGCGCTCGAAATAGGTCTGCGTCCAGAACAACAGGCCCCAGCCCCACAGGCAAATCACCGTGCCGGCCGCGTTGATGTGCCACGCAGATCGCTGTGTCCACAGGAAGCGGCACGTCTCGACAAAGCTTGCAGCGGGGGCGCTGTCTTCGGTGACCAATTCGAAGCGGCCGCGTACCGGCTCGCGCACGGTCAGCAGGATCAGCAGGCCGAAAATCACGCCGGGCACGCCGAGCGCGATGAAGGCCGCGCGCCAGCTATGGAAATGCTCGACGATCGCACCCGCCAGGCTCGACCCCATCCACGCACCAAGCGGCAGGCCCAGCGCATAGATGGTCAGCGCATAGGCGCGCCTTCCGCGCGGGAAATTGTCGGCGATGATCGAGGTCGAGGGCGGGGTGCCGCCCGCCTCGCCGATGCCGACCGCGATCCGCGCCAGCAGGAATTGCACATAGTTTTGCGTCAGGCCGAGCAAAGCGGTCGCTGCCGACCAGAGGATCATCGCGCCTGCGACGATGTTCCGCCGATTGGCGCGATCGGCAAAGCGCGCGATCGGCAGCCCAACGAAGATATAGAAGAAGGCGAGCGAAACGCCGGTCAGCCAGGCGACGCCTGAATCGCTGAGGCCGAACTCCTTGCGGATCGGTTCGAGCACGGTGGCGACCACGTAGCGATCGGCGATATTGACCGCATAGACCAGCCCCAGCACGAGGACGACATACCAGCGCGCCGATTCCAGGCGCGGTGTCGTCGATGTCATCATGCTGGCCCCCATTGTGTTCGTTTCCCCGCCGTCAGCTGCCGTCGGGACTGTTGCACGGTGCAGGCGGCGGTTCGGTTACCCCCGATGGCGCGCGTCCACAGATCGACCAGACTAGCGGCGTAACTGCTTGGCAGATAGACCTCACACGCGGTGTCGCTGATCGGCGCGATCCACACCGGCACATGGTGGATCGTTGTCGCGGCGATCTGGCCGGGGCCGAAATCCGGATTTTCGGAATCGAACCAGCCGCTCACGCTCAGCAGCCCGCGCCAGCCGGGGCCGGTGAGCGTGGCGCGGATCAGGCCGCCGCCAAGGGGCGACAGCGCGCCACGATCGGCGATGTGCGCGGTGATTGCGGGCGCGTGCTGCGCGGCGTCGATCAACCACCAGCGTCGCGGCTCGACCGGCAGGGTCCGCCCGGTTGGAAGATTTGGCGGCTCCGAATCGTCCCACAGGTCGAGCGCGATGACATCGCCCGCTGCGGCTATCGCCAGGGTAACCCGCGCCTCAGTCACGATAGCGTGTCCCTTCGGCATCGTAGAAAAGCGGTGCCGTAACGGTAACGCGGGCCGACTGGCTGCGGGTGGGAGACGTGGCGACCAGGCTCTCGCCGATCCGCATTCTCCCTCCGGCGAGCAAGCCCAGCGCGACCGCGCCCTCGCCCAGCACGCGCCCGGTGGCGGAGGTGACATGGCCCAGCACCGGCTCTCCGGTTGCGGTGACGAGCATTGCGCCTTCCGGGATCGGCGTGTCGCTGGTCAGGCCGACGAGCTGCAGGCGATCGGGGGCCGACAAGGCTGGGCGGGTCAACCCCGCCGCGCCGATGAAACCGCCGCTCTTGCGCAGCATCCGTTCAAGCTGGAGGTCGTGCGGGGTGGTGCGGCCATCGGCCTCCGCCCCGATCACGATATGGCCCTTTTCGATCCGCAGAAATTCGAGCGCCTCCAGCCCATAAGGCGCACCGCCGCGCGCACGGGTCGCCGTCTCCAGCGCATCCCACACCGTGCCAGCATCGCTCGCCACCGCATAGAGTTCGAAGGCGCGTTCGCCGCTATAGCTGGCGGCGAGGATCAGCACAGGCACCCCTGCGATTTCGGCATAGGCCAACCCCATATGCGCGGGCGGAGTGATGCCGGTCAGTTCGGCCAGAATGTCCTTCGCGCACGGTCCGGCCAGTGCGATCCCGGCGAAATGCTCCTGTTGCGCCACCACCGACACGCGCAAATGCGGGGCGAGCACGCGGTGGGCATAGCTGAGATGCGCCTCCATCCGCTCGGCCCCGCCAGTCGAACTGGTCAGCAGATAGCGGTTTTCCTCCAGCCGCCAGACGGTGCCGTCATCCATCACCATGCCGTCTTCGCGCAGCATGAAGGTGTAGCGCCCGCGCCCGACCGCGAGCTTGGCGATGCCGGTCGCGCACACGCTTTCGAGCAACGCCGCCGCATCCGGCCCGACCACCGCGAATTTGGCGAGCGTCGAGATATCGACGATCCCGGCGACGGTGCGCACTGCACATGCTTCGCGCACCGCCGCCTGATGCAGCGTTTCCCCCGCCACCGGATAGCGCGCGGCCGGTGCCACAGCCCGAGCGGCTGCCAGAGCGGGGCGAGGCGTTGGTGGCGATCATAGAGCGCCAGC
>NZ_JSBN01000154.1 GCF_000797515.1 Sphingomonas sp. Ant H11 | reverse complement strand
GTCGCCGCCGGCGGGTGCCGGCTCGTCGACCCGAGCGACCGGGTCCGGTGCCGCAGGTATCGGCTCGGGCGCGAACGGGTCGCCGTCGAACATGTCGCGCTGGACGGTCATGGTGCCGGACCTTTCAGGTGAGCGCGCGCTGGCGCAAGGCCGCGGTGCGAAGCACCGTGGGCGAGGCGTCCTGCGCGGGCGATGATGAAGCATGCGCGAAGGGCGACGCCCGCAGGCGCCGCCCGGTTCGCTGGCCGGTCAGTAGAACTCGGCGCGATCGGCGATGATCTCGCAGCCGTAGCGGTCGTTGCCGTCGCTGTCCTGCCAGCGGGTGTAGTGCAGGCGTCCCTCGATGGCGATGAGGTCGCCCTTCTTGCGGTTGCCGGCGATCGCCTTGGCGAGGCCGTTGAAGCAGGTGACCTTGTGGTATTCGGTCTCCTTGACGGTGAAGCCGTCGTCGCCTTTGTAGGTGTGGCCGTCCTTGTTGAGCTTCGGGCGATCGGTCGCCACGAAGATGGTCGCGACGCTGGTGGCGCGATTGACTTCGCGCAGTTCGGGGGTGCGGGTCAGGCGGCGACGAGGTTCACGTTGTTCATGGCATTGCCTCCTTGGGTTGGTCGGCGGTCCGTCCGCCGGTGTCACCTGAAGGGCGTCGCGGTTCGGGGCGTCGCACCGGAGGGCGAGCTGGGCCGGCGCGCAGGCGGCGGGCCTGGTCGACCGGAGGGGAACCCCTTTTGCAGGGGTGGTGCGGGCAGCCGCGCGAAGCGCGGCAACACGGCCCTGCCAAAGGGGTTGCGAGGCCCCGGGGCGCGGCGCAGGTGACACGAAACGGCGGATGGGCCGTCGATCAGCCCAAGGTTCCCGCAGGCATTGCCATGGACAAACCTCGTGAACCGCTCATGTCGGTCGCCTGACCCGTACCCCCGAACGACCCGGCGCGAAGGCAGGCGTGCCGCCAGCGTCGCTCGCTGACCGACGTGGTGCCGCTCCGAAGCTCGACAAGGACGGCCGCGCCCGGGCGACGACGCACCGGCAAGGAGACCGGATGCCGCAAGGTCGCCCGACGGCCGACCCTCGCCAGGGCGATCGCCGGCAACCGCATCGGACCTGGGCGTCCTCATCGCCATAGGGGGCAAACGCCTGCCGATACCCGCTGGCAGAACAGCGACGGCTTTACGCGCCGCCCGGCTGCGGGATCATCGCCGATCGTGATGATCTTTCCACTCGGCCAGCGAACCGGGCTGTGTCTGCGGGCGCCGCCCTTCGGGTTGGCGAGGATCGATCGCCTACTCGGTTCGCCGGGTGGGGGTGATCCGATGCTCGACGATCAGCGCCGCGACACGTTGTACGATGCGGCTCGGCACCTCGGCGATGATGGTGCTACCGTCGTTACCGGCGCGAACGTCGGGTCCGACCCATGCGAAATCGTTCACGTCGTCCCACACGATGCGTGATCGGTCATCGAGGCCGAAGGCTCAATGAATCGCGGCGGCAGAGGGATGGATGCAGCCGGTGAATAATCGCGCGTCGTCAGTGGCACCATCAGGACACGGAGCCTTCCGGCTGAGCGATAGCTGCCAACCACCATGCAGGGGCGGAGTTTCGAGCCGTCCTCGTCGCCCCGGTTATGTTCATGCCGCCAGAGGTAGAAATACCAGATCAGGTCACCGGCTTGCGGTTCAATCGACGTACTGATCGTTCTGGACGGACCCGGCGCTGGCGTCGCGGTCCTGATGGCGTGGATGGCTTCATCGCTCAACTCCTGCGGCGAGAGCGCGAGGTGATCGAGGCGGGACAAGCGTTCGAACTCGGAGGCGGGTAGCATGACCACGCGGGCAGCGCCGTTGCGCTCGATTGCGATCGGATGCGTCATCGCCTCGTCGTAATAGAAGCCGAACCGCTTCGACACGTCGGTCGATCTGGCCTTTTCGATTGTAGGGGTCATGGTTTCCCTCATCTTTCGTTACGCGGCCGGGGATCGATTAAGCCCTGCGTCCCTCCAGGATGGGACCCTCATCTGGTCCTGCCAATGTTGTAACGGCCATCTTTCTGTTACATGGGAATCCGTATCTTCCGTAAAACGGAAGACAATCCGTACACCACGGACCGCGCGGCTGCAACAGGCACTAACGGCAACAGGGACCGCTTCGGCGATGAAGCGATCCCCGTCGAGGTGGCGATACGGGCGACGCGTCAGCGCCGCCCGATGCCGGTCAGACCCTCTCGTCGACCGGCGCGGTGCTGGCACCCAGCCCGTCTCCGGTGTCATCGCCTGCGCCCGAGGTCGCCACGTCACGGCCATCGGCGGTGAAAGGCAGCGCGGGTTCGCCATCGTCCGCCTTGACCCCGAGCGCGGCACCGACGTCGCGGCGCTTCTGGGCGCGCTGCCACACGACGTTGTACGAGCCGTCGTCCTGGCGGAAGGCCGAGACCTGGAGCGGCGCGGCGAGCGACGGATCGTCGATGCGGCCGTTGAGGAACGCCTCGCCGGTGTTGTTGGAGGTGAGTTCAAAGAACGCGCCGACCTGCACCCACGTCCGGCCCGGGGTGAGCGCATGGATCTCGTAGCGCGGGGCGCGCGGATTGGACGACTGGACCGGCTTCAGCGCGATCGTCATCGCGACCGCGAGGGTGGAAATGCGGCCCATGAAGATGCCCGCGTCGTTCTGCTTGATCTGACCGATGTTCATGACGTGTCTCCTGATGTCGTGCTGGACCCCATGTCCTCGACACCGATCTTCAATCCTCCTCCCCTCCCCGGCCCTTCGGCCGGGCAGGGCGCGATGAGCGCCCCTCACCGACCGCGTTCTTCACGCGGACGGTGGTGCGTGCGGGACGCGGATCGGGCTAGGTCAGGAGGATGTGCCGATGGCGCTGTTAGCTATCGGTCTCAGGCTTTCCCGGGACGATGGAGAGCGCAGGCGGTTTGAAGCCACCCAACCGGAAGTGCTCACCGATCGCGGCGAGGTCACCTAGAGCATTGTATTCCTGAAGCGTCAGCACGACGCTTTCGTTGTCGTCGGCCGAGAATATCGCGCGCGGACCATGACCTGGCCAGACCCGAACCTCGGGCGAGAACGACCCGGGCGAGCCTCCCGACCACGTCCTGAACGGAAGGTCGTTGGTGCAGCAGAAGTCCTCGATATCCTCGATATTGCCGTTCTGGACCTCGTGAGCATGGAGGCGCAGGGGTTCGCCGGATGTAACGGATTCAAGCGGTTCTCCCCCCCATTCGGTCGAGAGGCCGTAGAAATCGGCGAGTTTGTACAGTTCGGGCAGTCGATCGGCGGGAAGTTTCCCCCCGATCGTAATGGAGACGGAGACGCGGTCGGCCATGTCGGGACCTCGTGATGAAGTGGACGTGCCGGTCCCGCGAGCGGTGTCATCACCATTCGCCCGGCTATCCATTCATCACCCCCTTCCCTTGAGCGTGGCCCAGGTTCGAACTGCGATATCCTGTGCTTATACGGCGATAAAGCGAAGGAATAGCTAAATTATCGATCCGATACGGTGTTGAATCGGGACTGGAGCCCATGAAGCAAAAAAAGGGCGACGCCGTGTGCCGGCGTTGCCCCGAGTTTCGGCGTGCGGGAGCGAAAGGGGGCGCGCCCGTGCGCCATGCGGTGCCGTGAGGGAGTGCACGCACCGGGGGTGGATCAGGCGTCCTCGGCGACGCGCTGGCGGCGACCGCGGCCCTTGCCGACCGGCTCCTCGACCGGGGCGGTGGTTTCGCCCAGGCCGTTGTCGGTGGTGCCCGCATCGTGATCGGGGCCGTTGCCGACCGGGCCGCCATCGGCGCCGAACGGCGGCGACAGATCGTCATCCGCCTTGACGCCGAGCGCGGCACCGACATCGCGGCGCTTCTGGGCGCGCTGCCACACGACGTTGTACGAGCCGTCGTCCTGGCGGAAGGCCGAGACCTGCAGCGGCGCGGCGAGCGACGGATCGTCGATGCGGCCGTTCAGGAACGCCTCGCCGGTGTTGTTCGAGGTGAGTTCGAAGAACGCCCCGACCTGCACCCACGTCCGGCCCGGGGTGAGCGCGTGGATCTCGTAGCGCGGCGCGCGCGGGTTGGACGACTGGACCGGCTTGAGCGCGATCGTCATCGCGACGGCGAGGGTGGAAATGCGGCCCATGAAAATGCCCGCGTCGTTCTGCTTGATCTGACCGATGTTCATGACGTGTCTCCTGTGATGTCGTGCTGGACCCCATGTCCTCGACACCGATCTTCAATCCTCCTCCCCTCCCCGGCCCTTCGGCCGGGCAGGGCGCGATGAGCGCCCCTCACCGACCGCGTCTTCACGCGGACGGTGGATCGTGCGGCAGGCGGACGATGTCGGTGCTCAGTGGGCGAGCTGGTCGGTGAGCGCGGTGCCGATATCGGCGTGCGCCGCGGCGAGCGCGCCGATCGCGCGGCTGACGACGTCGGTCGCCTCGTCGCTCGGATCGATGCACCAGCATTTGCCGGCGTGGCGGATGTCGATCAGCCGGTCGGACTTGTTGTCGATCCCGAACGTGTAGCCTTGACGCTGGTCGAAGCCGGCGACGGTGACGTCGGTCGTTTTGGCCTTGATCGTGACGACGGGCGCGACCGCGGGGGTCAGCAGCACGGTATCGCGCGGCGTTTGCGCCTGTGGGACCAGCGCGGGTGCGGGCGGCTTGCCGAGCGTCGGCATCTTCGGGATCGGCACGAGGCCGTTCACCGCGTCCTGCGCCATGTCGGCCGCCATTGCGGTCGCCATGAAGATGGCGGTGCGCGCGAGATCCTGGGCGATGGCTTCGCGGTGCGGCTCGGTCAGCGTGGGCAGGAGGTGGCAGAGTTTGGTGTCGAGCGCGAAGGCGACGGGCTCGGCGTTGGGATCGATGCACATGATCGTGACCTTTCGGCAAAATGCCCGGACCCCATGTCCAGGATGCCGATCCGGTCCCTCTCTCCTTCCGGCGCAGCCGGTGCCGGCATCGTCGCGAGGCGATGCCGTGCCGTTCAGCGAGGCGGTCGCGGATGTCGCATGAGGCGCTTCCGGGCGGCCGACAGATGATCGATCGAGCGTTGCAGGAAGAAGGCGTGCGCGCTGTCGGATTCGAGTGTCCCCAACCGGCGTTCGAGCGCGTGATACGGTGGTGGATCGCATCGATCGTCAGCATGATATCGTCGACTCCGCTGTGAGGTCGCCGACTGTGTTCACCAAATGCCGCAAATCGCGCCCGAGCCGGTCGAGCTTCCAAATGACGAGTGTATCGCCAGAGCGCAGCGCCTTGAGACCGGCCGCAAGCCCGGGACGATCATCGCGGCGGCCTGAAGCCGTATCCTGATAGATGTGGTCGGGATCGACGCCAGCGGCTCTGTTGCAAAAATCGTGAAGCTTGAGCATGCTTGGCGGAGATTGGACGGACGGAACGATGACGGATTTCAAGTGGCGCCATTTCCAGGGTGATGTGATCCTGTGGGCGGTGCGCTGGTATTGTCGCTATCCGATCAGCTATCGCGACCTTGAGGAAATGCTGGCGGAACGCGGCATTTCGGTCGACCATACGACGATCTATCGCTGGGTCCAGTGCTACGCCCCGGAGATGGAGAAGCGGCTGCGCTGGTTCTGGCGGCGTGGCTTTGATCCGAGCTGGCGCCTGGATGAAACCTACGTCAAGGTGCGGGGCAAGTGGACCTACCTGTACCGGGCAGTCGACAAGCGGGGCGACACGATCGATTTCTACCTGTCGCCGACCCGCAGCGCCAAGGCAGCGAAGCGGTTCCTGGGCAAGGCCCTGCGAGGCCTGAAGCACTGGGAAAAGCCTGCCACGCTCAATACCGACAAAGCGCCGAGCTATGGTGCAGCGATCACCGAATTGAAGCGCGAAGGAAAGCTGGACCGGGAGACGGCCCACCGGCAGGTGAAGTATCTCAATAACGTGATCGAGGCCGATCACGGAAAGCTCAAGATACTGATCAAGCCGGTGCGCGGTTTCAAATCGATCCCCACGGCCTATGCCACGATCAAGGGATTCGAAGTCATGCGAGCCCTGCGCAAAGGACAGGCTCGCCCCTGGTGCCTGCAGCCCGGCATCAGGGGCGAGGTGCGCCTTGTGGAGAGAGCTTTTGGCATTGGGCCCTCGGCGCTGACGGAGGCCATGGGCATGCTCAACCACCATTTCGCAGCAGCCGCCTGATCGGCGCAGAGCGACAGCCTACCTCTGACTGCCGCCAATCTTTGCAACAGAGCCGGTAGGTCCACTTGCCCCGCACCTTGACGTAGGTTTCATCCAGGCGCCAGCTCGGATCAAAGCCACGCCGCCAGAACCAGCGCAGCCGCTTCTCCATCTCCGGGGCGTAGCACTGGACCCAGCGATAGATCGTCGTATGGTCGACCGAAATGCCGCGTTCCGCCAGCATTTCCTCAAGGTCGCGATAGCTGATCGGATAGCGACAATACCAGCGCACCGCCCACAGGATCACATCACCCTGGAAATGGCGCCACTTGAAATCCGTCATCGTTCCGTCCGTCCAATCTCCGCCAAGCATGCTCAAGCTTCACGATTTTTGCAACAGAGCCAACCAGACCTGCGGATGGCGTGCGAGCACATCGAGGATAGGTTCGTAGTCTTCCTTGCGATAGATCGAGCCGGTCGGGTTGGACGGCGAGTTGATCAACAACCAGCGGGTACGCGGCGTGATGGCCCGTTCCAGATCTTCTGCCCGCAGGCGGAACCCATCTTCGGACCGTGTTTGCAAAATGATCGGCGTCGCGCCCATCATCTCGACGATGTCGCTGTAGCTTACCCAGTAGGGCGCGGAAGAATTACCTCTCGCC
>NZ_JSBN01000153.1 GCF_000797515.1 Sphingomonas sp. Ant H11 | reverse complement strand
GGCGCGCCCTTTTCTTGGGCTCACCCTCACCCTTCCCATGCTGCGCATGGGCCCCTTCCCTCTCCCGCAGGAGAGGGAGATTTGCGCGATGACGCCGTCGGTGTTGGCGAGCACGTCATTGTTCCAGAAGCGCAGCACGCGATAGCCTTCGTCTTCGATGTGGCGCGTACGTGCAGCGTCGTAGCTTTGCGCTTCGCTATGCTGCCCGCCGTCCACTTCAATCACCAGTTTCGCTCCAAAGCTCAGCAGGTCGGCAAAATACGGGCCGACCGGGACTTGCCGCCGCCATTTCAGCGCCGGAAACGCTTCGCGCAGCGCGCGAAACAAGCGCTTTTCGGCCTCCGTCGCAGTGCGGCGGAGGTCACGGGCGCGCGCCACGGTGCCGGAGGGCTGGTTGTGGTAGAGGCGCATCACCCTCACCCTTCCGCGGCTGCGCCGCTCCTCCCTCTCCCACAGGGAGAGGGAGTATCACCTCACTGGCACGCCAGGCATTCATCGTAATCGGTCGTCGCAAATTCATATTGCGGCTTTTCGATCGTGTTGTCCGCCTCGACCCCGCCCGCGAAACCAGCGCGCTGCACCGATTTGGAGCGGAGATAGTAAAGCGACTTGATGCCCAATTCCCACGCGCGGAAGTGCAGCATCAGCAGATCCCACTTCTCGACATCGGCCGGGATGAACAGGTTGAGGCTGGTCGACTGGTCGATGAACGGCGTGCGATCGGCCTGGAGCTCGATCAGCCAGCGCTGGTCGATCTCGAAGCTGGTCTTGAAACAGTCCTTCTCCTCCTGGTCGAGGAAGTCGAGATGCTGCACCGAACCGCCTTGCTCGAGGATCGAATTCCACACCGCGTCGCTGTTCTTCGATTTCTCGTTGAGCAGCTTTTCGAGATACGGGTTCTTGATCGAGAAGGAGCCCGACAGCGTTTTGTGGGTGTAGATATTGGCCGGGATCGGCTCGATGCACGCGCTGGTGCCGCCGCAGATGATGCTGATCGACGCGGTCGGCGCGATCGCCATCTTGCACGAAAAGCGCTCCATCACGCCCATGTCGGCGGCGTCGGGGCAGGGCCCGCGCTCGGTCGCCAAATGCATCGAGGCTTCGTCGACCTGCGCCTTGATGTGCTTGAACATGCGCAGGTTCCACGACTTCGCCATCGCGCCCTCGAACGGCAGCCCGCGCGCCTGGAGGAAGGAGTGGAAGCCCATCACGCCGAGCCCGACCGAACGCTCGCGCATCGCCGAATAGGCCGCACGCTCCATGCCCGGCTCGGCACGGTCGATGAAGTCCTGCAGGACATTGTCGAGGAAACGCATCACGTCCTCGATAAAGCCCTTCTCGTCCTTCCACTGGTCCCAGGTTTCCAGGTTGAGCGACGACAGGCAGCACACGGCAGTGCGTTCGTGGCCGAGATGATCCTTGCCGGTCGGCAGCGTGATCTCGCTGCACAGGTTCGAGGTCGAGACCTTGAGCCCGAGGTCGCGGTGATGCTTGGGCATGCCCTTGTTCACATGGTCGGCGAAGACGATGTACGGCTCGCCGGTGGCAAGCCGCGTTTCGACCAGCTTCTGGAACAGGCTGCGCGCATCGACGGTGGCGCGCGCCGAGCCATCCTTGGGGCTGGTCAGCGTCCATTCGCTGCCGCTGCGCACCGCTTCCATGAACGCGTCGGTGATCAGCACGCCGTGGTGCAGGTTGAGCGCCTTGCGGTTGAAATCGCCCGAGGGTTTGCGGATTTCGAGGAATTCCTCGATCTCGGGGTGCGACACGTCGAGATAGCAAGCGGCCGAACCGCGGCGCAGCGAGCCTTGGCTGATGGCGAGCGTCAGCGAATCCATCACGCGCACGAATGGGATGATGCCGCTGGTCTTGCCGTTGAGGCCGACCGGCTCGCCAATGCCGCGGACATTGCCCCAATAGGTGCCGATGCCGCCGCCGCGCGACGCCAGCCAGACATTCTCGTTCCAGGTGTCGACGATGCCGCCCAGGCTGTCGGGCACCGAATTGAGGAAGCACGAGATCGGCAGGCCGCGCCCGGTGCCGCCATTGGACAGCACGGGCGTGGCCGGCATGAACCACAGCCGCGAGATATAACCGTACAGGCGCTGGGCATGGCCCGCATCATCGGCATAGGCCGAGGCCACGCGCACGAACAGATCCTGGAAATTCTCGCCGGGGAGCAGATAGCGGTCGCGCAGCGTTTCCTTGCCGAAATCGGTCAGCAGGGCATCGCGCGAATGGTCGACCTCGACCGGATAGAGCTGCGCCTTCACTTCCTTGGAATCACCGCGCGCGGAGAGCTTGCGCTGAGCGCCGCTGGTGTCTTCCACGGGCGCGCTTGCCAGCGCCTCGATTGCGTCTGTAGCCATGTCCGTACTCGCTTCCCCGGTATTCCGAAAATCCATCTGCCGCGTCCCTGCCAACTCGTTCAAAACTCTGCGATCAGGGTCAGCCGCGTTTCCGATCCGTTCGAATCGGCGGGCGAACCCCAATACTACCATGTCGCGGGCGACCTGCGAGAACAAAAGTAGACCTGTCCCATGGAGACACCATGGGTCGGGCCGTCTCCGCAATATGGGGTTGCGGCTTGTGTTCTACCAGCGCTTGGGTTCGCCCCCGAACTCAACCCCTACAGATTGTGCCGGATCGCGCGAGCACGCAATACGGTAAATGACGAATTAGAGACTCCGTTCGTCGCTATTTTGAGTCGGTTCGCAGCAGGACCATATCGGTCCTACCACGCGACGCGCGGTCAAAGCTGCCCTTGCTGAAAGGCAAGAGACCGAAGCGGGAACATGACAATTTTTTAGGCGTCGGAAGAAGGCGATGTCGGCAGCGTAACGATCGCTGCGAGGCCACCAAGTGCCGCCGACTCGAGCGTCAGCGTCCCCCCATAGAGGGTCGCCAACTCGTTCGCGATCGACAGCCCGAAGCCGTGGCCGTCGCCGCGTTCGTCGAGACGCTGGCCCGCCGCCAGCGCAGCGACGCGCGCGTCGGGCGGGATGCCCGCGCCATCGTCCTCCACGCTCAGCCGCACGAATCGGCCATCGGCGGT
>NZ_JSBN01000152.1 GCF_000797515.1 Sphingomonas sp. Ant H11 | reverse complement strand
ATTGCCACCGCCTTTATCCGTCGCCGCGCGGGCATGGCGCTTGAGCAGCAAGGCAATCGTCTTGCCGCCCTCCGCCGCCAGTTGCAGCCGCCGCGTATTGGGCATCGCCGCGCGCTTCACTTCGCCGACCACCGCGCCAAGGCCACGGTGGCGGAGCCCCTCCTCCATCAAGGCGAGCAATTCGGCATCGTCGGCCGCCTCGGCATAGATCAGCCGTTCGGGGGCGAGCCCGGCCTGGTACAGCCCTGGCGCGAACAGATCGCGCCGCCGCACCACCCACAGCACCGGGCCCCAGGCGCGCGCCGCGATTCCGGCCATGAACAGCGTCGCGGCGGCATCGTCCGACGGGGCGGCGCTGGCGGCGGCGATCTCATGCAGCGAATCGAGCCGGAGCCCGCCGGGCGCCAGCTTCTCGTCGATCGCGCCGATCCCGAAGGGCAGCACCGGGCGACGACGCAGCCCGTCACGTTCCACCTTCTTCAGGCTTTCGCGAAGCTCGGCTATGATGGCCGAGGAGGGGATGGCAGGACAGGACACGGCCACGACTCGCACAATAGGTTCGTTCCTATTTTGTTCTGTTTGTGTGACCCGAGTCAAGCGGCCCCTTATCGCAATTGGGACGGTCCGTCGTTTCCCCGCGTTCGCCCCTCTCGCCAAAGCTCACGAAATTTTATAACAACGATTCGAAAGAGCGTTTCTGCGTGCCCGAGCGTTGGTACAGCGCACGCCCCGTTTGGAGAGATCATGGCAAGCGACCGCGTTCCTGCGCATTTGAAGCCCAATTTGCCGCCTTTGTCGCTCTATGTGCCCGAACCCAAATTCCGGCCCGGCGACACGGTCGATTTTACGCAGGTGGCGATTCCACCCGCAGGCGAAACGCGGCGGCCCGACACTGCCGACCATGCCGAGAGCTTCACCGATCTCGCCTATCAACTGGTGCGCGTGCTCGATGAGAACGGCCAGGCGGTCGGCGCGTGGAACCCGCGGCTGTCGCCCGATATGCTGCGGGGCATGTTGCGCAGCATGGCGCTGGTGCGCGCGTTCGACGAGCGCATGTTCCGCGCGCAGCGCCAGGGCAAGACCAGCTTCTACATGAAGTGCACCGGCGAGGAGGCGGTCGCGGTCGCCGCCGCCTTTGCGCTCGATTATGAAGACATGTGCTTCCCCTCCTATCGCCAACAGGGCCTGCTGATCGCGCGCGGCTGGTCGATGGTCGACATGATGAACCAGATCTATTCGAACACCGCCGACCGGTTGCACGGCAAGCAATTGCCGATCATGTATTCGGTCAAGGAAGCGGGGTTCTTTTTCGATCTCGGGCAATCTGGCGACGCAATATCCGCAGGCGGTCGGCTGGGCGATGGCGAGTGCTGCCAAGGGCGATACGCGCATCGCGGCGACCTGGTGCGGCGAGGGATCGACCGCCGAGGGCGATTTCCATTCGGCCTGCACCTTTGCCAGCGTCTACCGCGCGCCGGTGATCTTCAACGTCGTCAACAATCAATGGGCGATTTCGAGCTTCTCCGGGTTTGCGGGCGCGGAATCGACGACCTTCGCGGCGCGCGCGGTCGGCTATGGGATCGCCGGGCTTCGCGTCGACGGCAATGACGCGCTGGCGGTCTATGCCGCCACCGCCTGGGCGGCGGAGCGCGCGCGCACCAACCAGGGGCCGACGCTGATCGAGCATTTCACCTATCGCGCGAAGGCCATTCGACTTCGGACGATCCGGGGCAATATCGCTCGGCGGGTGAGCCGACGGCCTGGCCGCTGGGCGATCCGATCGCGCGGTTGAAGGATCATCTCATCGCGATCGGCGAATGGGACGAGGAACGCCATGCAGCGCAGGACAAGGAGTTGGCGGAGCAAGTGAAGGCCGCGCAGAAGGAAGCCGAGGCGAACGGCGTGCTCGGCCACGGCCTGCACCAGCCGCTCGACAGTCTGTTCGATGGCGTGTTCGAGGAAATGCCGTGGCATTTGCGCGAGCAGCAGGCGCAAATGATCGCCGAAGAAACCGCCAGCGGCCGCCCATGGGCGCGCAAGTGATGGGTGCGCGCAAAATCTCCCTCTCCCATTGGGAGAGGGAAGGGGCCCATCGCGTCAGCGATGGGAAGGGTGAGGGCG
>NZ_JSBN01000151.1 GCF_000797515.1 Sphingomonas sp. Ant H11 | reverse complement strand
CCCTTGCCCTCCCCCGTCCCGGCAAGCGGAGGGGAGTAGATTTAAGGATAACTCACGGTCTTCGGCACGCCGGGGATCGGGATCCATTCCTTGTCGTCGCCGGGCACCTTGGGGAATTCGCCTGCGGTCCAGGCGCGCTTGGCTTCTTCGATGCGGTCGCGGTTGGACGAGACGAAATTCCACCAGACGTGGCGCGGGGTGGTGAACGCCTCGCCGCCGCATAGCATCGCGCGCGCACCGGTGGCGGAGCGCAGCGTCGCGGCGACGCCGGGTTTGAGCACATAGAGCGTCATCGGCTCCAGCGTCATGCCGTCGAGCGTCGCTTCGCCAATCGCGATGTAGATGGCGCGCTCGTCGGCCTCTGCATCGATCGGCACCGCGCCGCCTGCATCGAGCACGATGTCGGCATAGATCGTGCTGGCATAAGTGGTGGTCGGCGCGCTCTGCCCCCATAGGCTGCCCATCACCACGCGCGCACGGGCCCCCGGCGTCTCGACCGTCGGCAGATCGGCCTTGGCGACATGCTCGAAGGCGGGATCGCGCTCTTCATCCGCTTCGGGCAAGGCAAGCCAGGTCTGGATGCCCGACAATTCGGGGCCGACCGCGCGCTCGGCGCTGGGCGAGCGTTCGGAATGGACGATGCCGTGCCCTGCCGTCATGAGATTGACCGCGCCGGGCTCGATCACCACGTCGCTGCCGATCGAATCGCGGTGGCCGAGCGCGCCTGCGAACAGATAGGTGACCGTCGCCAGATTGATGTGCGGGTGCGGGCGCACGTCGATGCCGGTGCCGACCTCCAGCCGTGCGGGGCCCATCTGGTCGAAGAAGATGAACGGGCCGACCATCGTGCGCGGTCGCGACGGCAAGGTGCGATGTACCTTGAAGCCGCCGAGATCGTGGGTCGAGGGGGTGATCGTCTGCAGGATCAGATCGTCATTGGTCATGGCTGTGCCTCCAGATCGGCGAGAAGGGCGAGCAGGTCGCTCGGGAAATAGGGCTCGGTCGCTTGCGTCAGTTCCGCGCGGGTGAACCAGCGCCAGCGCGTCATCACGCGCTGTTCGAGCGCGGTGTGGCCGTGCGTCTCGATCCGGTCGTGCGGCGCGCGGACGAGGAAATAGCGTTCGTCGGCGGTGACGGGCACGCCTTCGATCGTCAGAAAATCGACCACGCGGCGTAGGATTTCGGGGCCGGGATCGAGATCGAAGCCGGTTTCCTCCAGCAATTCGCGTCGGGCGGCGGCGGGATAGTCTTCGCCCGGATCGAGTGCGCCGCCGGGCGTGCACCAGAAAGGCGGGCGGTCATCTGGGTCGAAACGGAACAAGAGGACGCGCCCCGCCGGATCGAGCAACACGATGCGCGCGGCGGGGCGGGGGGGTGCGGGTCATGCAGCGTCGAGCTCGGGATAATGGCGGAAGATGCCGTTCTGCGAGAAGGGCAGGCGGCGTTCGCTCTTCAGATAGGCGCGGATGCCGGGCAGATCGGCGACGAGATCGTGGATGCGGATCAGGCCGGGATAAGCGGGCTCGAGCGCGGCCATCCGCTTGGGGAACATATAGCGCAGCCCCTCGACCAACTGGAACAGCGACGTGTCGGCATAGGTCCAGTGATGGTCGATTAGCCATTCGCCCGAACCGCTATTGGCCGCCTGCTCGAAGTGATCGAGGAATTTGGGCATGCGCTCCTCGCGGAACACCCTGGCTACCGCGAGCGCAGTGTCCTTCTGCGCCTCATAGGTCAGTGACCCGGCGATCGGGTGGTGGACGCTGTGGACCTCGGTGACCATGTCGGCGATCGTCAGCTGCAACTGGTTGAGCCACAACCGGTCGGCAATGCGCGATGCGCCGACCTGATGATGGTCGCCGAGAAAAAGCAGGATGTTGGCGACCAGCGCGTCCTCACCCTCGACGCGGCCGCATTCGACATAGGCGATCCCCGCTGCCTCCAGCGGCAATCTGATGAATTCGCCACGGCCCTGGATTCCGGGCCAATACCACAGACCGTAGCGCATCGCTTATTCTCCCGGAGCCCGGGCGCGGATCGCGAGGGCGTGAATGCGGTCCCGCAGCAGGTCCGCCAGCGCCTGATTGACCAAACGCTGTCGCCCAACGCGCGACAAACCGACAAAGGCCCCGGATTCGACCGTGACGGTAAAGTGCGATTCGCCGGTGCCGTCGTCACCCAGATGCCCGGCATGCTGCGCACTGTCGTTGGAGACATCGAGCGCGGTCGGGGAGAGGGCGGCGACGAGGCGGTCGCGAATCTCGTCGACGATCGGGCGCGGAATCGGATGGGGGGCGGTGGCAGGGTCTGTCATCGCGCCTATATAGACCGCTTTTGCATTTGAGGGAGCCGCGTGGCCCGCGACGACGACAAGAAAGATGGCGCGAGAGAGCGGCCCGCCCCGCGCTTCCACGGACGCGTGGAGGGAAGCGGGCGCGTGTGCGAGGAACCGGGCTGCAACGAAGCCGGTGAATTTCGCGCGCCGGCGGGCGATGGACCGCGTTTCGGTGCGGATGGCCCGCGTGGCTATCGCTGGTTCTGCCTCGACCATGTCCGCGCGTTCAACGCGCGCTACAATTTCTTCAACGGTATGAGCCCCGAGGAAATCCACGCGCAACAGCGCCCGTTCGCCGGATGGGAGCGCGAGACGCGCGCCTTCGCGCATTCGGGCGGGGACGTGCCGCCGAAATGGTCCGATTTCAGCGACCCGCTCGACGCGATCGGCGCGCGTTTCCGGCGCAAGATGGAGCCAGAGCGGAAGGACGGGCGGCCTTTGTCGGAGGTCGACCGGCGCTCGCTCAAGGTGCTGGGGCTCGCCCCCGATGTCGACCGGCGCGGTTTGCGCGAACGCTATGCCGAATTGGTGCGCAAATATCACCCCGATCGCAATGGCGGCGACCGCAGTTTCGAGAGCAAGCTGCAGGACGTGATCGCAGCCTATACCCAGCTAAAGAGCGCGGCGGCGTTCGCCTGATCGCTCAATGCTCCGCGACGGCAGCGTCACCCGGGCCGACCACGCCGAAGACGACGCCGTGCGGATCGCTCGCCACGATGATGCGGTCGCGCCGGGGACCTCGATCGGCCCCATCGTCACGCTGCCGCCCGCCTCGGTCACCTTGGCGGCTGCCGCCTCGATATCGGGCGCGCGGAAATAGAAGCGCCAGCCGGGCGGCGGGCCCGAGCCGTCATGCCGCATCGTCGCACCGAAGGTCAGGTCGCCGACCGCGATGAAGCGATATTCGCCCATCGGCCCCATCGGCATGACGTCGGGATAGTTCCAGCCGAACACGCTGCGGTAAAAGGCGTCGCCGGCGTCCTGATCGGGAGTGATCAGCTCGTTCCAGTTGCACTTGCCCATGCCGGTGCGCTCATAAGCGGTGCTCGATGCGTCGCTGTCGCCGCGCATGATGTAGAAGGGGATGCCCTGCGGATCGGCGACCACCGCCATGCGGCCGACCCCCGGCATGGTCCACGGGCCCATATGCACCGTTCCGCCTGCGGCCTTGATCGCATCGGCAGTCGCATCGGCATCGTCTACGCCAAGGTAGAACAGCCAGCCGGGCCTCGCCCCGCCCGCTGCCATCTCGGGCGTCAGCCGCATCACCCCGCCGACCGCGCCGTGCCCGGTTTCGATCATGCGGTAATCCATTTCGGGAGTGGGCTCGCCGATCGACCAGCCGATGACGTGATCGTAGAACGCTTTCGACGCGGGCGGGTCGATGCTTTGCAACTCGTACCAGATCGGGGTGCCGTGTGGGTTGGTCATGGGGCGCTCCTCTCGCGTTAAGGTCAGGCCGTGAGGTCGAGGACGGGGTCGAACCCGCCGAAGATCATGCGCCTGCCGTCGAACGGGATCGGCGTGTCCGCCATCCGGGGGTCGCTGCGCATCTTTTCCATTGCCGCATCGCGCGTCACCCGGTCGGGCCATTCGATCCACGAAAACGCCACCGTTTCCTCCGCCGTCGCGGCGACGGCGCGTGCGAAATCGGTGTGCTGACCCGCCGGAACGTCGTCGCCCCAGCCCTCGACGATGCGCGTCGCGCCGAGTTCCAGGAACATCGCGTCGACCAGGCGCGCATGGTCGAGGAACTCGGCCTTGCGCTCGGTCGGCACGGGGATCACGAAGCCGTCGATATACATGCGTCCTCTCCTGATCGTTCGAGGGTGGGTGGCGGGATTGATCGGGTCAGCCGGCCGTTTCCGCCTGCGGCTGCGCAGCGGGCGCGGCGTCGGCATCCATCCAGAACGGGCCGAGGCCGTGGCCGTCGGGATCCTCGATCCCGCGTGAATACATAAAGCCTTCGTCCTCCGCGCCGTGCGCCTCGCGCCCGCCCGCCGCCAGCGAGCGCGCCGCAAACGCATCCACCGCCTCGCGCGAATCGAGCGCCAGCGCGAACAGCGCGCCGCTGGTCGCGTGCGCATCGATGATCCGTTTGGGGGTGAAGCTGCTGTACAGATCGTGGGCGAGCAGCATGAAGCTGACCGAATCCGACCACGTCATCGCGGCACCGGAGGCGTTGGAGAACTGCTCGTTTCTGGTGCAGCCGATCGCTTCGTAAAAGGCGATGGACGCAGCGACGTTGGCAACGGGCAAATTGATAAAGACGGCGTTGGCCACGGCGCACCTCTCCTTTTGCGACTCGCTGTTTGTATTTGATGCATCTTCAGGTTACTTAAAACAACCATGAAGTTAGAAAAAGTGACCAAAACCCCTCCGGTTGCGACGAAGCGCTGGTATGACGATGCGTGTGGAACCGCGCTGGCGCTGGAGTTCGTGGGGGAGCGCTGGTCGCTGCTGATCATCCGCGAATTGCTGCTGGGGCCGCGACGTTTCAGCGAAATTCGCGGCGGTTTGCCGGGCCTGAGCGCCAACGTGCTGACGCAGCGGTTGCAGGGGCTGGAGGCGGCAGGGATTCTCGCGCGCGCGACGCTGCCGCCGCCCGCCAATGTCCAGGTCTATGCGCTGACGCCGTGGGGGTATGAAGCCGAGCCGATCGTGATGGCGCTGGGGCGCTGGGCGTTGCGGTCGCCCGCGCATGACCCGTCGCTGCCCTTTTCGCGCGTGGCGCTGATGCTGGCGCTGCGCATGATGTTTCACCCCGAACGAGCGCGGGGCTTTGCCGGGGCGTTCGGTTTCGTGCTCGGTAAGGAGCGTTATGGTGCCCGCATTGCCGATGGCGCGCTGACGGTCAGCCGCGGCGACGTCGCCGATCCCGATGCGGTGTTTGAAGGCGAGCCCAACGCCTTTCTGCCCGCGCTGTTCGGCACGACGCCGTTGGCGGAGGTGGTGTCGTGGGGGCGGCTGGCGGTCAGCGGCGATGTCGCACTCGCCGCACGCTTCTGCACTGTGTTCGAACTGCCGCCCAAAATTGCATGAAACTCACGTCTCGACTTCGCGCGATACGAAGGGCTAGGGAGGGGGCAACCACCTTGCAGAGCATTCAGCAATGACCACGATTCCGAACACTCAGCCCGACAGCCGCGAGACTACGATCCTCGACGCGCCCGACCAGATGAAGAAGGTCCGCGACCTGTTCGGGATCGATTCGGACATGGAAGTCCCGGCGTTCAGCGAAGCCGATGAGCGCGTGCCCGATCTCGACCCGACCTATGTGTTCGACAAGGACACGACGCTGGCGATTTGCGCAGGCTTTGCGCACAACCGCCGCGTGATGGTGCAGGGCTATCACGGCACCGGCAAATCGACGCATATCGAGCAGGTCGCCGCGCGGCTGAACTGGCCGTGCATCCGCATCAACCTCGACGCGCATATCAGCCGCATCGACTTGATCGGGCGCGATGCGATCGTGCTGAAGGACGGCCAGCAAGTCACCGAATTCCGCGAGGGGCTGCTGCCCTGGGCGCTGCAGACGCCGACCGCCTTGGTGTTCGACGAATATGATGCGGGCCGCCCCGACGTGATGTTCGTGATCCAGCGCGTGCTGGAAACCGAGGGCAAGTTGACGCTGCTCGACCAGAACCGCGTGATCCGCCCCAACCCCTATTTCCGGTTGTTCGCCACCGCCAATACGGTGGGCCTGGGCGATACGTCGGGCCTGTATCACGGCACCCAGCAGATCAACCAGGGTCAGATGGACCGCTGGAACATCGTGGTCACGCTCAACTATCTGCCAGCGGCGGTCGAGGCGCGGATCGTGCTCGCCAAATCGGGCGAATATGATCAGCCCGAGGGCAAGAAGCAGGTCGAGAATATGGTGCGCGTGGCGGATCTCACGCGACGCGGCTTCATCAACGGCGACATTTCGACCGTGATGAGCCCGCGAACCGTGATCACCTGGGCGCAGAACACGCTGATCTTCGGCGATGTCGGCTTTGCCTTCCGCCTGTCCTTCCTCAACAAATGCGATGAAACGGAGCGCGCTCTGGTGGCGGAATATTATCAGCGGGTGTTCGGCAAGGATCTGCCCGAAAGCGTGGTGGCACAGTGATGCTCGCGCTGCTCCTGCTCCAGGCGGCGGCAGCGCCCGCACCCGCCGCTGCGCCTGCCCCCTGGGCGGTGCAGACGCGCACCAGCGGCAAGAGCGTCGCGACCTCGACCTCCGCCTGGTCGAGCGATGACACAGCGCGCCTGGTGGTGCGCTGCGATGCGACCAGCGAGAAGATCGTCTCGCTGCAATTCATCCCCAAGCCCGGCTTCGCGGCGGCACAGCCGCGCCCGGTGGCGATCAACATCGACGATGGCGGCTGGCTTGGCACCAATTGGCAATTTCCGGGCAATGGCGCGTTCGTCAGCGACGATCTGGTGGTGAGCAACCTCGCCGCGATGATCGCGCACGGCAAAGCGATCAAGGTGCGCGTGGTGGACCCCGAGGAGAAGATCGTCGAAGCGCAGTTTACGGGCCCCGGCGAAGCGCCGATCCGGCAAGTGCTGACGGCGTGCGGCTATGAACTGGGCAAGCCGCCCGCGCGCGCTGGTGGCCGCCGCGGCGCCGGCCGCTCCGGCGACACCGGACGATCAATAAGCGTTTGCAAAGGGCCGATTGTCGATGACCGAGCCGTCTTCCGCTGCCGCCGATTTCACGCTGGGGCGGCTCAACCATGTCGGAATCGCCACGCCCTCGATCGAACGCTCGATCGCTTTGTATCGCGACGTTCTGGGCGCGACCCGTATCGGCGCGCCGTTCGATTTGCCCGCGCAGGGCGTGAAAGTGTGTTTCATCGACACGCCCAACACGCAGATCGAACTGATCGAGCCGTATGACGACAGCTCGCCGATCGCGGGCTTCCTGCGCAAGAATCCGGCCGGGGGGCAGCACCATGTCTGTTTCGAAGTGCCCGAAATCCATGCGGCGGTGGCAGCGCTCAAGGCCAAGGGCGTGACGGTGCTGGGTGAGCCGCGTATCGGCGCGCATGGCACGCCGATCGTCTTCCTGCACCCCAAGGATATGGGGGGGCGTGCTGGTCGAAGTGATGGAAACGCCCGCGCTGGCGCACGGCTGACGCGGCATGCCCCGTGACATAGGCGAGTGGACGCATGATATGTCCGCTCTGTAGGGACGGATCAAAGCGACGTTGCGTGGGTGCGCCTTTGTCCGGACAGCATGCGCGCGAAGATAGGGAGAGGCCATGACCGACACGATGATCCAGCAGGAACGGCGCGGCGACGTGCTGGTGCTGACGCTCAACCGGCCCGAGCGGCTGAACGCCGCGCCGCCCGAAATGTTCGTGGAATTGCGGGAGGCGCTGGCTGCGCTGGACGGTGCGCGCGCGGTGCTGATCGCGGCGAACGGGCGCGGCTTCTGTTCGGGCGCGGATGTCGCGGGCGGGGCGTTGGGCAGCCATGATCCGGGCAACACCACCTTCAAGGCGCTGACCGAGGCGTATAACCCGACGATCGCGGCGCTTGCCGAACTCAGCGTGCCGGTGGTGAGCGCGGTGCGCGGGCCGGCGGCGGGGATCGGCTGCAGCCTGGCGCTGGCCGCCGATTTCTGTGTGGCCTCCGAGACGGCCTATTTCCTGCAGGCGTTCGTCAATATCGGGCTGGTGCCCGATGGCGGCGCAAGCTGGATGCTGCCGCGGCTGATCGGCCGTGCGCGCGCGACCGAAATGATGCTGCTGGGCGAGCGCGTCGCGGCGGCCAAGGCGCTCGACTGGGGGATGATCCACAAGGTCGTCGCCGACGATGCGCTCGATGCCGAGGCGTTCGCTTTGGCCGATCGGCTGGCGGCGGGGCCGACGGTGGCCTTGGGGCTGATGCGGCGGCAGATCCGCCACGCCTATGAAGTCGATTATGCCGCCGCCATGCTGCAGGAAGCCGAGAACCAGCGCACCGTGCGCGGCAGTGCGGATTCGATGGAGGGCGGCATCGCCTTCCTGCAAAAGCGCAAGCCGGTGTTCAAGGGGGCGTGAGTTGCATTCCCTCTCCCTTTGGGAGAGGGAGGGAGCCGCCGTAAGGCGGCGGAAGGGTGAGGGTCGCC
>NZ_JSBN01000150.1 GCF_000797515.1 Sphingomonas sp. Ant H11 | reverse complement strand
ACCGCCGCGCTCCGCCCGTGCCTGCGCGATCTGCCGCGCGACGCTGTCGGGGACCTTGATCCCAGCAAACGGATTGGGCCCCTTGCCCGCGCGCCATGCCTCGATTTGCTTTTGCAGTTTCGATTTCAGCGGCACCGAGAAATTGATGCCCCAGCGCAGTTCCGACCGGCTGGTCTCGGCGAAATTGATCGGCCGCGTGTCGATCCGCTGCAGGTTGCCATCGGCATCGCGGGTGAAGCGCGATGGAAATGCCGTCTCGATCGCCGAACTCGCGCTCGGAAAGCTGGCGACCGGGTTCTCGGTACGCACATCGACATAATTGGCCGACAGCGACAGGTCCTTGGTGCTCCATGGCTTTAGCGTGACACCCAGCTTGCGCGTATGGCTGTTGCTCGCGATCAGATTGGGGTTGCCACCCGAAACCGTCGTCACGACGGCATTCACGCCGCGCACATAATCGAAGACCGGCACGTTGGGCGTCACCACTTGCGGGTTGCCGAGTTGCTGCGCGGTTGGTGCGGTGTCGCGATCGGTGACCGACGCGATGATCCGCAGCGGCACCACCGGCGACCAATTGAGCCCATAACCAAGTGTCGTCAGCGTGCCGAAGTCCGACAGTTGATCGACCGCGACATTGCCGTTGACCGACAGGCTGCCAATCACCGGCAGCACATTCTTGGCGCGGCTGGTCAGTGGCACGTCGATATTGAGCTGGCCGTTGGCGGTATTGCGCGACACACTTCCGGGCGAAATCAGTCCTGCTCGATACGACGTGCTGCTGAAATCGCTGATATCGCCGCCGAGGTGCACGCTGGTCGAGACTTCGCCCGCCGGCAGCTTGAACAAAGCGCCGTTGACCAGAAGGTCCACTTGTCCCTCGTCCGAGGTCGAATAGCCGCGATTGACCGGTGCCAAAGCGGCGGCGGACCCGAGCCCGGTATCGGTAAAGGTCTTCGATTCATTGTGATCATAGGCACCGGTAACCGACCATTGCCACCCGCCCAGCGCCCCGTTGAACGCCGTGCCGAGATGCGCTCCAACGGTCGAGTTGCGCTGCTTGAGCGGGGTGACATTGCCGCTCGGCACGCCGTTGACGACCACCGCGTCGGCCGGAAGCCCAAGCAATCCCGTGGTATCGGTTGCCGACAGCGTCGCGTTCAGGTGCCCGAAACGGCACCGAAGGTCCGCGCATAGGTAGTGTTGGCGTTGAACGTGCGGCCCGAGGGCAGCAACGTGCGAAACGGGCGTTGATCGACCGTACTGGTGGAGCTGCCGCCAGTGCCCGACGCTTTGGTGGTGGGCAGGATGTCGCGCTCGCTCTCGGTCAGCGCGTCGGATGCCAGATATTCCAGGTGCAGGTTGACCCGCCCCTTATTGGCAATGGCCAGCAGATCGAGTTCGGCTTGTGGTGTGTCGCGACCGCCCTCAGTCGCGCTTTTGTCCGACAGCTCGACCGTCGCCGCGCGGAAGCGCCGTCGCAGCACGAAATTGACCACCTTCTGATCGGCGCGATAGCCATATTTCAGCGCGACTTCCTCCGGAAGGATGTCGACGCGGGCGATTGCCTCGGTCGGCAAATCGCGAATCTCTGCGAATCCGGAAATGCGCTTGCCGTCGATAAGGACGACAGGCGCGCCGCCGCTGCCGCGATCGCTGCGGATCTGCGGTGCCAGTTCCGTCAGCAATTCGGAGACCGAGCTTACGCCGTAGGAACGAATATCGGCGGGGCCCAACTGTTGCTCGGGCGGGATGTCGCCAATCACCGCGCCCGGCTGCTTGGCCCCTTGGACGACGATGTCGGGGCCGTCCTCATTATCGTCCGACGCCGGAGGTGGGTGGATTTGGCCGGTGCCTGCGGTGCCTGGCCCGGCTGCGGTGCCGCCTGCGCGCTGGCCAGCGCGGGGGTCGCCGCGAGTGCGAGCGTCAGCAAGGTCGTGGTGGCAGCCATAACAAATCCGTCGATGGAGGTTAGAGACAATATTGGCCGCCTAGCCGCCAAGTGTCGCAAGAGTGTGTCACGCATGCGATACGCTGGCGCAGGCCGCGCGATTGGGGTAGCGCGCCGCTATGAGCGAAGATCGATTCGAACGCCACCGGCAACCATGGACCACCGACGAGATCCAGAAGCTCCACACCCTCGCAAAGAAGGGGATGGCGCTCAAGGCCATTGCAAAGGCGCTCAAGCGCAGCGAGGAATCTACCAAGGACCGCGCGAAGGCCGATGGGTTGACCATCGCCAAGCTGCGGTGACATGTTGCGCCGCAATAGAGTCGGTTAGGGCCGAACCGAGACAGTTGATCCGGGCCCGGAACAATCCCTAACAGACAACGTTTGGCGACGATTGCGCAGGGTATCCACCGTGCGCCGACTTGGCCCGGAGCGGTGGACAGCAATGACGGTTCGGTTTTTCCCCCTGCAAACAATTGCGCTCCTTGGCGGTTCTGCCCTGCTGCTTTGCAGCTGCGGCGCTGCGTCGCAGAACAAGAAAAACACCGCCAAGGGGTCGCCCGAAGTCGGCTTCGTCGTCGTGCAGCCAACCAGTGTGCCGATCGTCACCGAACTTGCCGGGCGGACCGCCGCCTATCAAAGCTCGGAGGTGCGGCCGCAGGTCAGCGGCCTGATCCTGCATCGTTTTTTCACTGAAGGGGCTTTGGTACGCCAGGGCCAGCCGCTCTACCAGATCGACCCGAGCCTGTACCGCGCATCGGCAAATCAGGCGCAGGCCAACCTCGCCAGCGCTGCCGCCAATGCCGAGGCAACCAAGGCGAAGGCCGATCGGTATAAGCCGCTTGTCGAGATGGAAGCGGTCGCCAAACAGGATTATACCGACGCCACCGCAGTCGCGCGCCAAGCGGCGGCTGCCGTCCAACAAAATCGCGCCGCGCTCGATACGGCGAAGATCAACCTGCGCTTCACCACTGTCCCTGCCCCGATCACCGGGCGGATCGGCCGCTCGCTCTTCACCGAAGGGGCGTTGGTGACGGCAAGCCAGACGAGCCCGCTGACCACGATCCAGCGGCTCGATCCCATCTATGTCGACATCCAGCAAGCGAGCGCGGATCTGCTGCGCCTGCGCCGTGCGCTCGCGTCGGGCGGGGCTATTCCGACCCGCGCCGATGTGCAGCTGAAGCTTGAGGATGGCAGCAATTACGGCCCGACCGGCGATGTCGAATTTTCGGAAGTCGTGGTCGACCCCGCAACCGGCACCGTTACGCTGCGCGCGCGCTTCCCCAACCCCCAGGGGTTGTTGCTTCCCGGCATGTTCGTCCGCGCCAGCTTTGCGCAGTCGATCGATACCAAGGCCTTCCTCGTGCCGCAGCAAGCGGTATCGCGCGACCCCAAGGGCAATGCGACGGTGTTCGTGGTCGGGCCCGGCAACAAGGCGATCCAGAAGACGGTCGTCGCGCCACGCACACAGGGTACGTTTTGGGTCGTTACCGACGGCCTGAACGCAGGCGACAAAGTGATTACGCAGGGCGTCGGCAAGGTGAAACCCAACCAGCCGATCAAACCCGTCAATGCCGATACGCCGCAGACGATCAAGGCACCGACCTCTGACAAGTCGAAGGGCTGACCGCCCGTGATCTCGCGCATTTTCATCGACCGGCCGATCTTCGCCTGGGTCATCGCCATCATCATCATGCTTGGCGGGATCGGCGCGATCTATACGCTTCCCGTCGAGCAATTCCCCGATATCGCCCCGCCCAACGTCAACATCCGCGCGACCTATCCCGGCGCATCGGCCGAGACGCTGGAAACGTCGGTCGCACAGGTGATCGAGCAACAGCTCACCGGCATCGATGGCTTGCTGTATTTCAGCACCAGTTCCTCCTCGCGCGGCCAGGTCAACATTTCCGCGACCTTCGCCAAGGGCACCGATCCCGACATCGCACAGGTGCAGGTGCAGAATAAGGTCCAGCAAGCCCTGCCGCGCCTGCCGCAGCAAGTGCAGCAGCAGGGCATTACCGTCACCAAGTCGAACCCCGACTTCCTGCTGATCGCCGCGATTTACGACACCAGCGATCGCACCACCAACCAGGACGTGTCGGACTATCTGGTTTCCAACCTGCAGGATTCGATCGGCCGGCTGAAGGGTGTCGGCGATATCAACGTGTTCGGCGCGCAATATGCGATGCGCGTGTGGCTCGATCCCAACAAGCTCGCCAGCTACAGCCTCATCCCGGGCGATGTCGTCAACGCGATTACCGCGCAAAATACCGAAGTCGCGGCCGGCGAAATCGGCGGCACGCCCAACGGACCCGAACAGGTGCTCAACGCCACGGTCACGGCGCAGTCGCGCCTGTCGACCCCCGACCAGTTCCGCGCGATCGTGCTCAAGACCCAGCCCGACGGATCGACGGTGCGGCTGTCCGACGTCGGCCGGATCGAGCTCGGCTCGGAAAATTACGGCATCACCAGCCGTGTCAACGGCCATCCCGGCGCAGGTCTCGCGGTCAGCCTGGCACCGGGCGCGGATGCGCTCAGCACCGCCGAACTGGTGAAGAGCGAGATCGAGCGCGCCTCGAAAAACTTCCCCAATGGCTATGCCTACAGCTTTCCGCAGGATTCGACCGCGTTCATCAAATTGTCGGTCGAGGAAGTCGAAAAGTCGCTGATGGAAGCGATCGCGCTGGTCGTCGTCGTCATGTTCGTGTTCCTGCAAAGCTGGCGCGCGACCTTGATTCCAACGATTGCGGTGCCCGTCGTGCTGCTCGGCACCTTCGGTATTTTCTCGCTGGCTGGGTTTTCGATCAACACGCTGACCCTGTTCGGGCTGGTGCTGGCGATCGGTTTGCTGGTCGATGACGCGATCGTCGTCGTCGAGAATGTCGAACGCCTGATGGACGAACATCCCGAAATGTCGCCGCGCGACGCGACGATCAAGTCGATGGACGAAATCACCGTCGCGCTGATCGCGATCGCACTGGTGCTGTCGGCGGTGTTCCTGCCGATGGCGTTTTTCGGCGGCTCGACCGGCGTGATCTACCGGCAATTTTCAATCACCATCGTATCGGCGATGGGGCTGTCCGTGCTGGTCGCGCTCGTGCTGACCCCGGCGCTGACCGCCACGTTGCTGAAGCGTAAGGACAAAACGAAGCAAGAGAGCTGGCTCGACCGCAAGACGCGCGGCGCCTCGGAATGGTTCAACACCGGGTTTGACCGCATGGTGACGCGCTATGGCAATGCCGTGTCGCGCGTGGTCGACCGCAAATGGCTGTTCCTGCTGATCTACGCCGGGGTCGTTGCGATCCTCGCGATCATGTTCGTGCGCTTGCCGACCGGCTTTCTGCCGACCGAGGACCAGGGCATCGCGCAGATCCAGTTCAACCTCGCCCCCGGTGCGACGATCAACCAGACGCGCGCGGCGCAGATGCAGATCGAGAAATACTTCTCCGGCCCAGAGGCCAAGAATGTGGACGGATTTCTGACGGTTGCCGGCTCGGGCGGCGGCGGCGTGGCCGGCGGGCAGAATGCCGGCCGCGGCTTCATCGCGCTCAAGGATTGGGCCGATCGCAAGGGCGCGGTCAACGGGGCCGACGCGATCACCCAACGCGCGACCAAGGCCCTGAGCGGGCTGCGCGACGTCGAATTTTACGCGACCGTCCCGCCGATCGTGCGCGGACTTGGGCAATCCAACGGCTTTACGATGGAGTTGCAGAATACCGGCGGGCTGAGCCGCACCGATTTCAAGGCCGCGCGCGACAGCTTGCTTGCGGCGGCGCGCGCCGATCCGACATTGGCCGCCGTGCGCCCAACCGACCTTGACGATCAGCCGACGCTCAAGGTCGATCTCGACGCGCAGAAACTCAGCGCGCTCGGGCTCACCCAGTCAGACGTCAACACCACCTTGGCGACCGCCTGGGGCGGCCGCTACGTCAACGATTTCAACGATCGCGGTCGGGTGAAACGCGTCTATGTCCAGGGCGACGCGCAGTACCGCGCGGCCCCTGAGAATCTTGCGCAATGGTATGTCCGCGGATCGAGCGGGGAAATGGCCCCCTTCTCCGCTTTCTCCACCATTTCATGGAGCAAGACCCCGCCGACGCTCGCCCGCTTCTCGGGCATCTCGTCCTATGAGCTGTCCGGCCAGGCCGCCCCGGGCACCAGCTCGGGTACGGCGATGAACCGCATGAGCGAACTGGCCGCGCACTATCCCGGCATTAGCGTGGCGTGGAGCGGTCTGTCCTATCAGGAACGACTGTCCTCGGGACAGGCACCGTTCCTCTACGGCATTTCGCTGCTGGTCGTGTTCCTGTGCCTTGCCGCTTTGTATGAAAGCTGGTCGATCCCGATCGCGGTGCTGCTGGTCATCCCGCTCGGGCTGGTCGGTGCGATCTTCGCGGTCACGCTGCGCGGGCTGCAGAACGACGTCTATTTGCAAATCGGGCTGCTGACGACGATGGGCCTTGCCGCGAAGAACGCGATCCTGATGATCGAATTTGCGGAACAGGCCGAAAAATCGGGCAAGCGCGTGATCGAGGCTGCGCTGGAGGCTGCGCGCATTCGCTTGCGGCCGATTTTGATGACCAGCTTCGCCTTCATCTTCGGCGTGCTGCCGCTCGCCATTTCGACCGGCGCGGGCGCAAACAGCCGCATCGCCATCGGTACCGCGGTGATCGGCGGAATGCTGACCGCGACGATCCTCGCGATCTTCTACATTCCGCTGTTCTTCGTGCTGGTCCGCCGGGGCACACGCGACGTGTTGAAGCATCTGCACCACGAACACCCCACCCCGCCCGCTGCGGCCCCAGGCCAGCCGGAGACGACGGCATGATCCGCAAAACCATCCCGCTGATCGCGCTGACGTCACTCGCAGCGTGTTCGATGGCCCCCAAATATGTGCGGCCAGATCTGCCCGTGCCGCCGAGTTGGCCCGTCGGCGATGCGTATCTGAAACAGAGCGAAGCGGCGCTGCCGAGCGTCAGTTATCGCGACATTTTCCGCGATCCGCGCCTGCAAAAGATCGTCGAGCAGGCGCTGGTCAACAATCGCGATCTACGGATCGCGGCCGCCAATATCGCGACGGCGCGGGCGCAATATCGCATTCAGCGCGCGGCATTGTTGCCCGAAGTCGATGGCGGGCTCAGCTTCAGCCATCGCGACAACGGGACCAGTGGCGTCTCCTCGGGCAGCACCGGCGGATCGACGAGCGGCGGCACAACGACCGGCGGATCGGGGGTTCGCGACACATATTCGGCCAGCCTGGGCATTACGGCGTTCGAAATCGATCTGTTCGGTCGCGTTCGCTCGCTGACCACCGCCGCGCAGAACAGCTATTTCGCGACCGAATCCGCCGCGCGCGCAACCCGACTGACCTTGGTCGGTGACATCGCTTCCGCCTGGCTCAATTATGCCTCGGACCAGAGCCTGTTGAAGATCGCGCGCGATACCGCGGCCAGCGCGCAGCGCAGCGTTACGCTCACCAAGGCACGGCTCGATGGCGGGATCGCGCCGCGCACCGATCTCGACCAGGCGCAGATCGTGCAGCAAACCGCCTTGTCCGATCTTGCAACGCAGACCACCGCCGTCGCGCAGGACATCAACGCCTTGCAATTGCTGGTTGGTGCCCCGGTCGACCCCATTTTGCTGCCGACGTCGATCGAGGAAGCCGCCCCGACAATCGCCGACCTGCCAGCCGGGCTCGATTCAGGCATCCTGCTCCGCCGCCCCGACGTGGTGCAGGCGGAATATACGCTGCGCGCCGCCAATGCGCAGATTGGGGCGGCGCGCGCGGCACTGTTCCCGCGCATTTCGCTCACTGCTCTGGCGGGCCTTGCCAGTACCTCGCTCAGCAACCTGTTTACCGGCGGTGCCTTCAACTACTCGGTTGCGCCGAGCGTAAGCTATCCGATCTTCCGCGCCGGTGCCGGTCGCGCGGGTGTCGCGCAATCGCAGGCGCAACGCGATTCCGCGCTCGCCAGCTATGAAAAATCGATCCAGACGGCGTTTTCGGAAGTCGCCAATGCGCTGGCCCGGCGCGGCACGATCGGCAACCAATTGGCGGCGCAAGAGGCGCTGACCAAATCCGCAGGGGACAATTACCGCCTGTCCGACGCGCGCTATCGCGGCGGCATCGACACCTTCCTGCAAAGCCTCGACGCGCAACGCTCGCTCTATTCGGCGCAGCGCTCGCTGGTTACGACGCGGCTGACCGGCGCAACCAATCGGGTGACGCTGTACCGGGCGCTGGGCGGGGATGCGGCCTTGGATGTCACGCCGACGGGACCGCAACCCACCGCGCCGCGCCCTTGAGCACCTCAGGCGGTGCGCGCCAACATTTTGCGTCGGACACAGGTGACAATCGCAGGCAGGCGTGCCAGCCTCGCTGCCGGGGCGGTCGATCGGGTGGCATAGGCCGAGCTTGATCGTGGGGCTTTGGGGAAACGATCAGCATGGGCCATCACATTCGCCGGTTCGCGGCAAAAGACGAAACGGCGATGCAAGCGTTTGCCGAACGCTTGCCCGAGCACGATCTGTTGTTCCTCGGGCGCGATTTGCGGCATCCGCGCGTGATCGCCGCCTGGGTTGAGGCGATCGGCGAAGGTGCGATCGACAGCCTCATCGCCGAGGACGATCAGGGGAGGCTGGTCGGCGCGGCGGCGTTGGTGCGCGACCCGCTGGGCTGGAGCGGCCATGTCGGCGAAGTCCGTTTGCTCGTCTCGCCGGAGAAGCGGGGGGCCGGGCTGGGCCGCGATTTGCTGGAGGGCATTTACGCGATCGCGATGGACCGTGGCCTCACCAAATTGACCGCACAGATGACCCCGGATCAGATAGGATCGGTGATGCTGTTCGAGAGCCTGGGCTTCCGCGCCGAGGCGCTGCTCAAAGGCCAAGTCCGCGATCGCGCCGGGACGGCCTATGACCTCACCATTCTCAGCCATGATATGCCCGTTGCCGGGAAATCCCGGACTGCCGAGGACCCAGCCTGACCCTCCCCTTATTGTCCGCAGACAAGGGCACCCGGAGCGAGCGCCCTTGTCCGGTCACGCGTCCCCGCGCACTGCCCCCACTGCGTCGCGACCGAATTGCAGGATCACTTCACCGATTTCGCGCGCCTGGGTCATGCTGCGGCTGCCCTGTTCGCGCAGAAATTCGCCTTGAATCTTCATCACTTCCGAAAGATCCTTGGCTGAGGCGGCAGCGCGCATCGCGGCAAACGCCTCTCGCGTGTTGGTTTCGGCCTGGTCCAGCAACTTAAGCCCCACACTGGCGCTGTTCTCGGCGATCTTCGTGCCGGCGTCGCGAATCGATTCCGCCGCCTTTTTGGCCGGATCGGCGATTGTCTCCTTGAAAGCGTCGCTTGCTGTATCCGTCATGCGCTCGTTTCCTTCTGCTGATACGCCGTCTTCAAACGGTCAGTCGCGTCAACGCACGAGCAGACGAAGGGTGGCGGTCTCTCGCCGCTTGGCTGCAGCATCGTCACTCTCCGGCCGACGTCTTATGCGTCGCGGCACCGATGGTGAACCTCGCCGCGTCCCGGAGCAAGAGGCGTTGGCTTCTCTGCAAAGAACGGCTGCGACCTTAACGCGGCCTTAGCCCGACATTGGCAAGACAAACGGGTGAACGCCGCCTTCATCACGATGCCTGCGCGCCCGGAACGGCAGCGCTTGCCGCCAGTAGCCGTGTCGCTGCCGATTGCCGGGGCGTTCGTCATTGCCGCCACGCTTTGGGCGACGCCCTTTGCCGCATTTTGCGCTCTGCTTGGCATCGTTGTCGTGGCACTTGCCGGGCTGGCGGTACTGCGGCGGCTCGATACGGCCGAGCCCGGCCGACGTGCAGCGCTTTTCGCGCTTGGGCCGTGCGTCCTGTTCGGTGCGGGCCTGGCCGACCTGAACGATGCACTGTGGATGGCAGCCTGTCTGATGGCGCTCGCCGCAGCGCTCGATCGCCGCCATATCCTGATGCTGCTGTGCTGGGGGAGCGCTCTGGGCATCGATCCGCAGGCGATGTTCGTCGCGCCCTTTTTTCTGGCATTGCTCATCGATCGGCGCGTCCCGGTATACCGTTGGGCAGTCGCCCCGCTGGTCGCCGCAGCGACGCTGGCGGCGCGTTTCGCGGCAGGCTGGCCAATAGGCGGCTGGGCCTGCGCCTTTTTCGTGAAGGCCGACGGCGTTCAACAGCTTTCGGTCAATGCCCCCAATATCTGGACGATCGTACAGGTGCTCCCCCTCGGGGGAGTTCCGCTGTCCGGACTCGCCTTAGCGGCGACTATCGGGGTCAGCGGTGCCTATGTCGCGCGTATTTCAACGCTGCGACTGAGCGGGCATTCGCTTGTGGCGGCGGCCTTGCTCGCTTCGCTGATCATGGCGGGGCTACTGCCGCACCTCCACCCAAGCGGCGTCTTTCTCGCCGACATGCTCGTGCTGATCCTCGCGCTGAGCAAGCGCGACCCTGCGAGCTGGCGCATCGCATTACTGGTACAAGCCGGATCGGCGCTTGGCGTTTTGGCGGACCTATCGGGGCTTGGCGGCCTCGCCATCCTTGGCGCGGGAGCGCTGGTGACGGCAACGCTGTGGCTCGCGCGCAGCGTCCTGAAGCCCGCAGCCAACGACAATCCCCTTATGGCACGCCAGCCCGCGAGAACTTAGTTCTGTAATTTCTGCAGGCTATGGTAGCAAAACTCCAGATTCGGGGTGTGTGGGGACAGGTAGATGGCGATTTTCACGAGCAATTCGCGCGGCGACCGGGATGCGGGTTCGGGGCTTCCCCCAGCGCCGCCGACGCTGTCGCAAAACGCCAATGGCAAGCGTGGCATGTTCTCGGTCCTTGGCCCAGACGTGGTGATCACCGGAAATGTCGCGGCCACCGCAGATTTGCACATCGACGGTCGGGTCGACGGGGACGTCCATTGCGCGACGCTCGTCCAGGGCAATGACAGCCGCATCAACGGTGCGGTAACCGCCGAAATCGCACGCCTTGCCGGTGCGATCGAGGGCTCGGTCTCGGTCCGTCAGCTTACGATCGAACGGGCTGCCCGCATCGTCGGCGATGTCGAATATGAATCGATCGCGATCGAAACCGGTGCCTCGATTGATGGGCGTCTGAAGCACATCGCGGCCGACTCCGGCACGCGCGCCTTCGACCGCACCCCACCCGTCACCGCGAAACGCGACGACGATGTGGTGCAATTTACGACGGCACCGACCGCCGCCTGATCGACTCCCCCCCCGGCCCAAGCATTGCGATCCAAAGGGTTCGCGTGCTTGGCCGGGCGCGGTCATCAACCGCCGCGTTTCCTACCGCAGCAAATCGCGATAGCTGGTCGGCGGAGTCGGCAGGGTCAGCCGTGCCACGGTTCCAGCAACCAGCACCACGGCAAGGGCCAGTCCGCCGATCCGCCCAGCGCGCTTGCTTTGCCGCCAGTCCCCCCACAACAGCACCGTCGCCAGTGCCGTCGCAACCATCGGCCACAAATGGTAGCGCAGGTCCGAGGCAATGCTCAGCACGCCGAAACTCAGCTCCAGCGTGATCGCCGAAACCAACAGCGCCAGCGCCAGGTCACGCGGCGGTCCGCTCGCACGGGGAGCGGCCACCGCCAGCCCGACGATCGCAACCGTCAGCCACGCAAAGGGCCACCCCAGCGGCGTCTCCGCCATCCACCGCGCGGCCACCTGCCACCCGCGCGCCACCACGCCGGGATTGCCAAGGGCAAAATCGTTGGGCTCGCTCCGCGCGGGCGGAGCCGCCCCCGCCCAGCCAGCCGGCACCAGCCAGCGCTCGGTAGAATTGAAATGCGCCAGACGGTGCGCCGCATAGGCGACGGGATTGCGAAAGATCGCGGCGACCAGCATTCGATAGAGGGCTCCGGCAGGCAATCGCTGCAGGCGCGCCACGATGGGTGCGCAACGCGTTTCCTCGCCCAGCGGATCCCAGAAATAGGGTTTTACGCAATGCCCGGCCTGCAATGCCCGCGCTTCGAGCGGAGTAAAGCCAATCGCCGTATCGGGCGCGCGCACCGCAATTCCGGCCAGATCATAGAGCGCTTCGGTTCGCTCGACCCCGCTCGACGTCGCTCCCAACGGTCCGTGATTGAGGATCGGTGATACCATCAACACCGCCGCCACGCCCGCCAGACCGAGCGCGAGCCGCGTCCACCAGCGCCCCGTCCCGAACAGCATCACCGCCAGCGGCACGGTTGCGAACACCGCATTTGCGCGCACCAGCGTGGCATAAGCCAGCAACGCCGCCACCGCGATCAGCGCCCATACCGGGACGCGCGCACCCCGGAGCCGCCACCACGCGACCGCACCACACGCCGCCAGCACAGCGCCCAGCATTTGCGTGTCCTTGAGCACCACCGCTTGCCAGCCCAGGAACAGCGGCAGCGCGCCAATCGCCAGCACCGCGGCAGCCGCACCGCCCCGCCCCAGCCGCGCCAACGCCGCTGCGATCAGGCCGAACCCGGCCCAATACAACACCATCTGTGCAACGAACATCGGCTCGCTTGTGCCACCGAAGGCGGCGTGGAGCAGGCTCCACATCCGCGCCATCGCGGGCGGGTGCCAGTCCTCGTAGGCCCCGCTCAGCACCTGGGCGAACTGGCCGACGCTATCGTACATCGCGATGCCCGGCCAGAACAGCGCCAGCGCGCCCGCCAGCAATAGCAGCGTCACCCCGGCAACCGTCCAGATGCGGGGCGGCGACGGTATCATATAGGTCGCGGACGTCCCGCTACGGGCGCACGAGCATCCATCAGATGTGCAACGCGCGACCGTACGCGCCGAGCACGCTTTCGTGCATCATTTCGCTGAGCGTCGGATGCGCGAATACCGTTTCCATCAGCTCGGCCTCGGTCGTCTCGAGCTGGCGCGCGATGACATAGCCCTGGATCAGTTCGGTCACTTCGGCACCGACCATGTGTGCGCCGAGCAATTCGCCGGTCTTGGCGTCGAACACCGTCTTCACGAAACCCTCGGCCTCGCCGAGCGCAATCGCCTTGCCATTGCCGATGAAGGGGAATTTGCCGACCTTCAGCTCGTAACCCGCTTCCTTGGCCTTGGCCTCGGTCAGCCCCACGCTCGCGACTTGCGGACGCGAATAGGTGCAGCCGGGGATATTCCACTTGTCGAACGGATGCGGCTTGAGGCCCGCCAGTGCCTCGACGCAGACGATGCCTTCATGGCTCGCCTTGTGCGCGAGCCACGGCGCGCCGGTCACGTCGCCGATCGCATAGATCCCCTCGACATTGGTGCGGGCATAGCCATCGACCTTGATGTGGCCGCGATCGGTTTCGATCCCCAGCGCTTCCAGCCCGATATTCTCGGTATTGGGCACGATGCCGATGGCGACGATGACATGGCTGAACTCCTCGGAGGTCACCTTGCCGTCCTTGCCCTTGATCTTGGCGGTAACGCCCTTGGGCGAGGTGGTCAGGCCCTCGAGCCCCGTGCCGGTGAGCAGCTTGATTCCCTGCTTGGTCAGCGCCTTGTCCATGAAAGCGGAGACTTCTTCATCTTCCACCGGCAGAATGCGCGGAAGCATCTCGACGATCGTAACATCGGCACCCATGTCGTTGTAGAAGCTGGCGAACTCCACACCGATCGCGCCCGAGCCGATGACCAGCAGCTTGGTCGGCATTTCGGTCGGCACCATCGCGTGGCGATAGGTCCAGATGCGCTCCCCATCCGCCTTGGCGAAGGGCAGATCGCGCGCGCGCGCGCCGGTGGCGATGATGATGTGCTTGGCTTCGAGCTCGGAGGTCTTGTCGCCCTGCTTGACGCTGAGCTTGCCCTTGCCCGTCAGCGTGCCGACGCCCTCATACACCGTGACCTTGTTCTTCTTCATCAGGCCTTTGACGCCGGCATTGAGCTGGCCCGCGACCTTGCGGCTGCGCTCGACGATCTTGGGCAGATCGAAACCGACCTTCTCGGCCTTCAAGCCATAGGATTCGGCGTGCTGCATATAGTGATAGATTTCCGAGGTGCGCAGCAGCGCCTTGGTCGGGATGCAGCCCCAGTTGAGGCAAATGCCGCCCAGCCGCTCGCGCTCTACAATGGCCGTCTTGAGCCCGAGCTGCGCCGCGCGGATCGCGGCGACATAACCGCCGGGGCCGGAGCCGAGGATGACGAGATCGAACGTATCAGCCAAGGGAGGATCCTTCTTGTAGCGGAACTACTTTAAGCGGGAGCGGACGGTCGTCCTCCCCCATCGAAACCAATGTAAAGCGGCCGGCCGCGGCTTGCGAGGTGCCCTCGCCGTGCCGGTCGCGTCGCCAGACCTGTACAGCGACGGTCATCGAGGTCCGCCCGGTGCCAACGATCTCGGCATGAAAGCTCACCTCATCGCCAATCTCGACCGGAGCGGTGAAACTGAACCCATCGGCCGCCACCACCGGCGCGCGTGCGCCGCAAAAACGCGAGGCGACCGATCCGGCGGCCAGCGCCATCTGCCCCATCAGCCAGCCGACGAAGATCTTGCCATAAGGGTTCGCATCGCACGCCATCGCTGTCGCGCGAATCGCGGGCGGGTAGTCGGGGGGAAACTCAACCATCGGCGGGCCGGTCGTCGTGATCCGCCCGCCAGGCCAGCCGCAACGGCCGGATTCCCATCAACACCACCACGACCATCACGCCGTAGGCGACACCCCAGATCGTCGCGGCGGCATGGGGCAATGCCCAGACCGCCCCCGCCGCAAACACTGCCGTCGCGAAAATGCCCGCCGCGATATGGAGCAACTCGATGAGGGTGCGACGCATCGACGGATTATGCCAGCATCGACAACGGCGCTTCGACCAGCGTCTTGAACGCCTGCATCAGTTGCGCGCCGTCGGCACCGTCGATCGCGCGGTGATCGAAGCTGCCGGTGGCCGACATCACCGTCGCCACGCCGAGCGTGTCGTCGATGATATAGGGGCGCTTCTCGCCCGCGCCGATCGCCATGATCATGCCCTGCGGCGGGTTGATCACCGCCTCGAACTGCTTGATCCCGTACATGCCCATGTTGCTGAGCGAGGCGGTGCCGCCCTGATATTCCTCGGGCTTCAGCTTATTGTCGCGCGCGCGCGCGGCGAGATCCTTCATCTCGGTCGAGATCGCGGCCACACCCTTGGTGTCGGCCCCGGCGATGATCGGCGTGATCAGCCCGGTCGGCGTCGACACCGCGACCGAAATATCGGCACGGCTGAAGCTGATCAGCTGGTCGGGGGTGAACATCACGTTGCACTTGGGCACCTGGATCAAGCTGGCGGCGAGCGCCTTGATCAGCAGATCGTTGACCGACAGCTTTACGCCGCGTGGCTCCAGCCCCTTGTTGAGCTCGCCACGCAGCTTGAGCAGCGCGTCGAGCCGGATGTCGACCGTCAGATAGATGTGCGGAACCGTTTGCTTCGATTCGGTCAGGCGGCGCGCGATCGTCTTGCGCACGTTGCTGAGCTTTTCGGCGGTGTGCGGAATGTCGGGGATTGCGGCGGGCTTGGCCGGGGCGACCGCCGCCGGGGCGGCGGGTGCCGCAGCAGCTTCGGCAGCCTTGGGTGCCACCGTGGCAC
>NZ_JSBN01000015.1 GCF_000797515.1 Sphingomonas sp. Ant H11 | reverse complement strand
GCGGCCTGGCGCTGGCGCGCCCAGGATTCACCCTCGGCGGCGGCGAGACCCTTTCCCCAGGCGCGGCGCATCAGCAGACGCAACTGTCGATTGCGCCCGAATGCGCCGTCCTTGTCGAGCAACACCTGCCGCACCGCATCCGGGTGCGACACCACGACGGGCGAGCGCGGCCCCGGTAGTTTCAGCGACCAGTCGGAATAGATTGCGTCGGAGATGACCGAGGCCGGATCGGACAGCGCGCGGGTGAGCATCGCATAAGCCGAGGGCGGCCCGGCGGGCGAGACATAGCGTGGTGGCAACGCTTGGGTGGTCTCGGTCAGCATGCTGTTTCCCCCGAATCGCGGTCTGCATAGGCGTCGATCTGATCTTTGAAAAGCGCGCCGCGCGCGCTGGTTAACCCTCAATATACCTTCCCCTGCGGCGGGCGGGCGGGCATCCCACCCCGCAAAGGAGCCTTGACTCATGCGCCGCATTCTTCCGCTCATCGCCCTCGCCATCGCCGCCCCTGCTGCCGCGCAGCAGGCGCGCGCGCCGTTTACCATTGCCGAGACGGGGCAAGGCTTCCAGACGATCGACGAGGCGGTGCAATCGGTGCGGATGGGGACGCGACGATCCTGATCGCGCCGGGGGTCTATCACCAATGCACCGTGCAGGCGGGCGGGCATATCACCTTCAAGGCGGTGACGCCGGGCACCGCGATCTTCGAGGGCACGGCGTGCGAGGGCAAGGCCGCGTTCGTGCTGCGCGGGCAGGGCTCGACCGTCGATGGCATCGTGTTCCGCAAGATGCGTGTCGCCGATGGCAATGGCGCGGGCATCCGCACCGAAATGGGCGATCTGGTGGTGCGCAACGCGATGTTCCTCGATAGCCAGGAAGGCATTCTCGGCGGGGAGCCGGCCGCGCAGAAGATTTCGATCGACCATTCCACCTTTGCCGGGCTCGGCCAATGCGATGAGAGCCCGAGCTGTTCGCACAGCATCTATCTCGCCAATCGCGGATCGGTGGTGATCACCAATTCGCGCTTCGAACGCGGCACGGGCGGGCATTACGTCAAATTGCGCGTGCCCAAGGTGACGATCGCCGACAACAGCTTCGACGATACGCAGGGCCGCAAGACCAATTACATGATCGACCTGCCCGAGGGCGCGACCGGACTGATCACCCGCAACACCTTCGTCCAGGGGCCGAATAAGGAAAACCATTCGGGGCTGATCGTGGTGTCAGCCGAGGCCAAGACCTACCCCTCGGCGGGGCTGCGCATCGAGGGCAATGATGCGAGCCTTGCGCCCAAGGCCCCGACCAACCCCGCCTTCGTCGCCAATATGAGCGGGGAGCAGCTTGCGGTGGGGGCGAACCGGCTGGGGGCGGGGATCCGCCTGTACGAAGTGCGCTAACGCCAGACCGGGTGCGACTGCAGGGTCGGCGCGTACATATTGACGTAGTGCGCCATGCGCGGGCGATCGCTCGCATTGGGGCTGGCACCGTGCGGCAAATCCTGTCGCCAGATGACCAAATCGCCCGCGGCGGCGGGGATGGTGATCGCTTCCGCGCCAAGATCGACCTGGCGCGGATCGGCGTCGCCCAGCGCATCGAGCCAATCGGCCAAGCGATGATGGAAGCCGGGGACGAGTTGCAGCGCGCCCTGATCGGCGCGCGTGTCGGTCAAATAGAGAATGCCCTGCGTCGCGAACGGGATCGGCTGGGCGAGGCTGACGTCCCAGTGCAGATGCGGGCCGGGAAAGGTGTAGCCGGGGCGCTCGGGTGGGTTGAAGCTCATCCGGTCGACCGTCATCCACAGATCGGCCGTGCCCCAGAGTTGGGCGAAGGCCTTATGCACGCGCGGCGCGGTGCGCGCGACGTCGAGGGCGGGATGCTGGAAATATTGCACCATGATGCCGTTCGTGCGGGGAGCATACCAGCTCGTCGGATCATCGGGCGTTCCCCCGACTTGCTGCCATAACAGTGCTTCGCACGCCTTGGCCTGGTCCGGGGACAGCGCGCCGCGCAGGATCACGAAGCCGAGTGCGTCCCACTGCGCAAGGTCGTCCGCATCCAGCACATCCGGAGCTGCCTCGACTCTGGCGAGGCGCTCCGCCGTCGCGTGGGGCGGCGGAGCGTTATCGAGCCAGGCGTGATAACGCTCCACCCGATCGGCATCGGGCGGCCCCGCGGTTGCGAGGACCCATGCCTGAAAGGTCGCGAAATCGGGCTGGCGGCCAAGGTAGACCGAGGTCTGTTCGACGCCAAGGCCAAGCACGTCGAGCAAGATCCGCGCTTGTATCCGGGAAAGGCTCCTGGGCGCACGAAAGGTTGCCTCCGCCCAATAGCGATCCAGGTCGCGGATCGTCGCCAGCTCGGCCCCGCTCCTGTCCATCAGCGGCAGGGCACTCCGCCTGCCGCCAGATCGAGGCATTTGCCGTCGATTTTCGGGCCCGTCAGCGCGAGGCCGATCTGGTGCGCGAGCGTCGGCAGGATGTCGACCGTCTCGACGCCTGTCGGCTGTTCGAAACCGGTCATGCCCTTCCGCCAGAACAGGATCGGTACGCGGCGATCATAATCATAGGGGCTGCCATGGGTCGCGACATAGCCTTTGGTCGGATCGGGGATCGGGGTGATACGCGGTTTGAGGAAGACGATCAATTCGCCCGACCGGCCAACCTTGTACGATGCCCGGGCACGTTCCAGCAGCGTCCATTTTTCGGGCGGTCCCTTGGGGCTTGGCGTGGCGAGGATCTGCGCTTGCGTGAAGACCTCGGCGACCTGCGCGTTGGCCTTGTAATAGGCGATCGCGGCGTCCTGCACGGCTTTGCGCTGGGCGGGGGTAATGTCCTGGGCGATATAGACGTCGCCATTGGGTATATCGCCGAACAGCACCGGCTTGGCGATGCCGAGCTTTGCCCCGATTTCCTTGCCAACGACGGCGGGCGCGAGCGCGACGGTGGCGCGGGCCGCGTTGGGCAGTCCGGCGTCGATTTCGCGTTCGGGGATGTCGTTGCCGCCGTGGTCGGCTGTCAGCACGACTTCGTAATCGACGCCGGTCGCATCGAGCACGCTGAAGAACGAGCCGAGGGTCGCGTCAAGCTGCTGGAGCTGGATACACATCTCGGCACCCTCAGTGCCATAAGTGTGGCCGATATAGTCGGTGGCGGACGCTCCGACATCAATGATGTCGGTGGTCGGGCCCTGGCCGAGCTTCATATCCTGCACCAGGCCCGCTGCGAGCGCGACGATCGCACCGTCAAAGGCGGGGGACGCACGGAAGGCACCGGCGCTGCCTGCGGCCCGCTCGAAATGCCCCGCCCCTACGGTTTTGCCTGCACCAACGGGCACTGCGCGGTCGTGTGCCTTGCACACCTCCGGGACCTCCAGCGCGGCCTGTGGCTGGGCGATATTGGCAGCGGTCGCTTCATTGGCGCGGACGACAACTGCGGGAGTGGCGCGACCGGCATAGCTGACAAAAGCCTTTCCGTTCCACCACCACAGCTCATCGACAGTATGGCCGCCCATCATCACTGCCGCGCGATCCTTGCCCGCGACCGACACGACACGCACCGCAGGATTGGCCGCCTTCATCCGCTCGCCAAGCGTGGGGACGAGCAAATGCTTGTCGGACACGGTATAATTGGCCGAGGTCGAACCGGGCACCGTCTCGTCTTCGGCGCAATACACTTGCTTGTCGGCGCGGGCGACCGAAAGGTCGGTCCAGTTATTGGCGATGATGCCGGTATGTTCGGGGCGGAAACCGGTGAGGATCGTCGAATGGCCGGGACAGGTTTCGGTTGCGGCGTGGCTTTGATACCCGCTCGGGAACACGCCACCCTGCTGCAGCCGGGCGAAGCGCCGGTGAAGGATTTGCGATATTCCCCGAACAGGTCGGCGGAAAATTGGTCGACCGAGATCACGACGATCAGCTTGGGCGGGGCAGCATTGGCGGTCCGTGGTGCTGGCGGTGCGTCCTTGGCCGCGACTGGTGCGCTAAGCAGCGCTATCGACAGGGCAAGACTTGATACGAACCGTTTCATGATAATCTCCGCTATCGACAGGCTTGACCGCGCGCGCTGCTATGGCCTTGGTGCGCGCGAGCTACAAGGATGGTCGATGCGCTGGTTTCATTACGCGATGGTGACGGTGGTGGCGGTGTTGGGGTTGAGCGCGGCGCAAGCCGAGCCCGCAGCCCCCGATGCGGGCTTGGGGGGGCGGCATCTCACGATGACGCTGGTGGCTGAGACCGAGCATCCGGCCGCCGGGTCCAACGTGACGCTCGCTTTGGCCACGGTCCCGCAACCAGGCTGGCACGGCTATTGGGAAAATCCCGGCGACGCGGGCTTCCCTGCCAAATTGGACTGGTCCTTGCCCAAGGGCGTGACCGTCAGCGACCCGAGCTATCCCGTGCCCGGACGGCTCGTGGTGGCCGATTTGATGAACTACGTGTTCGACAAACCCTATGCCCCGCTGGTCACGCTCAGCGTGCCTGCAGGACTGGCGCAGGGGACGGCCCTGCCGGTGAAGCTGCATGTCAATTATCTGGTGTGCTCGGCGACGGTATGCGTCCCCGAGACGGCGGATTTGGCGATTGCACTAACCGTTGGCGACGGGGTGATCTCCGCGCAAGCGCAGGCGCAGTTCGATGCGTGGCACCGCGCCGTCCCGCGGCCGCTCGATGCGAAAAGTGTTTTTCAGATTGCCGGGGGCACCATTCGCATCGCGATCCCGTATCCGGCGGGAGCGGCGGTAGCGAAGGACGCCTATTTTTACCCGATTACGCCCGGGATGATTGACTATGCCAAGCCGCAGAGCGTGGTGCGGGATGGCGACCGGCTGGTGGTGGAAACCAAGGCGGCCGCTGGCGCGGGCGCAGCGTCGCTAAAGGGCGTGTTGCAGATCGGTGCGCAACAGGGGCTCTTGGTCACGGCAGCGGCGGGCAACGTTGCATCGGTTGCCTCGATGGCGTCCGCGTCGAGGGACAATGTGTGGCTGGCGACGGCGATTGCCTTTGCCGGGGCAATGTTGGGCGGCTTGATCCTCAACATCATGCCGTGCGTCTTTCCGATCCTGAGCCTCAAGGCGCTGAGCCTGGCGCGGGGTCATCTCGACGAGCGCGCGGCACGGCATGAAGCCTTGGCCTATACCGGCGGCGTGGTTGCAGTCTGCGTTGGTTTGGGCGCGGCGATTCTGGCCTTGCGCGCAGGCGGTACAGCGGTGGGCTGGGCGTTCCAGTTGCAGGATCCGCGCGCGATCGTGCTGCTCCTGCTGCTGACCGTGGCGTTGTCGCTCAACTTGGGCGGTTTGTTCGAAATTCCCACCCCAGCGTTCGTCAACCGCAGCGGTGGGGCAGGCGGTGCCTTCGCCACTGGCGCGCTGGCTGCCTTCATTGCGACGCCCTGTACCGGACCCTTTATGGGCGCAGCATTGGGCGCGGCGCTGGTTCTGCCATGGCCGGCCGCTTTGGCGGTGTTCGCCGGGCTTGGGCTCGGGCTGGCCTTGCCGTTTCTCGCGCTCGGTTTCGTGCCTGCGCTGCGCAAGCGCTTGCCCAAGCCGGGGATGTGGATGGAGACCTTCCGGCGCATCCTGTCGGTGCCGATGTGGCTCACCGCCATCGCACTGGCTTGGGTATTGGGCAAAGAGGCCGGGGTCGATGCCCTTGCTCTGGGACTCGTGTTGACGCTCGCTCTCGCGATCGTGTTGTGGGTGGCGGGGCAACGGCAGCGCGCGGGGCTGGGCTTTGGTGTCGTGATGACACTGCTCCTGCTCGGCGTCGCTATCGTGGGTGCCTGGTCTGTCAACGGACGCCATCCGGACCGGGCCGACACCGCTGCGGCGCAGCCGGGGGGTGCGGAGCCGTTTAGCGAGGCCCGGCTGGAGAGCTTGCGCAAGGCCGGGCGGCCTGTTTTCGTTTACTTCACCGCTGACTGGTGCCTCACGTGCAAGGTCAATGAAAAAGCGGCAATTGAAACCGACACTACCCGTGCCGCTTTCGCTGCGCACAATGTTGCGGTGCTCATTGGAGATTGGACCAACGGTGATCCGGTGATGGGGCGCTTTATCGAAGCGCATAACCGGGCGGGCGTGCCGCTATATCTTTATTATGGTCCTGGAACGGGCCAGCCACAGGTGCTGCCGCAAGTTTTATCCTCTGCTCTGCTTGCCAGTCTACCGACGAAATAGTGCGATATAAAGTACGGCGACCATGGTCGTTTTTTGCCTATCATCCAGCACGATGATTTGCATTACTATATCGTATTTATTGTTTTGTGGATGTGGGGTTGCAGGTGTCGTGCTCAGTTAACTCTTTTTTAACCTTTCCCGCGCATTTTCACCCAACCTTAACGTTCGTTAATGCGGGCGAACGGGGCTTAGGTTCGTGGTATGACCGAAGGCCTGACATCGATCCATGATGCTGCCCCCCTTGCGCGCGAGGTGCTGAGTGCGCTGACCGACCGTTGGCCGAATTCTGCGATGCTGCTGCCGGGCGCACTTCCTCTTGCGTCAGGAGGCGTTACGGATCGCGACTTCGTGCATACCGTTCAATATCTGAACGACCACGGATTTATTTCTTACGATGCCATGGTACTTGGTGCCGATCCAGAGCCGCGGGTGATCGGTGCATTGATCACGCGGCGGGGCCAGCACCTGTTGGGTCTAATCGACAAGGTCAGCTGTTAACGCACCGCCGACGCTTTCCAAAAGTGCAGCGGCAATACGCGAAAGCCGCAGCATCATGTCGAGCTCCATCTGCCCAACCTTGCGGTGTTCGACATCGTATACGCCAAGGTGGCCGATATTGTCGCCCGCCGCGGTCCGGAGCGGGAAGCCGCAATAAAAGAGAAGGCCGACCCGCTCGGCGTCTACCGGGTCGAGCCACCGCTGCGGCGCGTCATTGATCGCAAATGAATTCTCGCCGTCGCCCCGCACGGCACATGCGAGTACGCGCTTGTTTTCGCTGGCGTCGGTGATCATCGCCAAGCTGCAGTCAAGTAACGACACCGCCATGAATACGATGTCATCAAGTCTCCGTTCGTGGGAAGCGCGCATAGTTTTAATGGGGGGATCTTCCAAAATATTGCACGGATCACGTGTTCCGCAGTGTTCATGAAGCAACATGAATTTTGGCACGGTATCGCTAATCCCGAAGACGGGCTTTCCCTCGTCCATGTCGTTGGTAAGCGAGTAACACGAAAAACGGGATTTGGCATCAGAGTCGTTCTACTCAATTTGAACGAACGCTTCGCTGTCAGAAACCAATCGGTATTGCTGACGCTTTGCCCCCTTGTGCGGCGCAGCAATCCGTCGCAGCATGGAACCCGCGGCGTTTTGGGGGCTTTACCGTTAGATGGGGATGCGGTCAGCGTTTGATGAAATCATGGGGCAGGCTGGGTCGGCCACGCCCCGCGCAGAATTGGCCGCGCTTGGGAACTGGATCGAGAGCACGCCCGATGCGGAATTGCGCAGGCGGCAACAGTCGGCCGAAGCAACCTTTCGACAACTCGGCATCACTTTTGCGGTCTATGGGGATAGCGATGCAAGCGAACGCATCATCCCGTTCGACATCGTGCCGCGAATCTTCCTCGCCAGCGAATGGGCGCGGCTTTCGGATGGGTTGGTGCAGCGCGTTGAGGCGATCAACGCATTCCTGCACGACATTTACGGTGAGCGTCGGATCCTGGCCGAAGGCGTGCTGCCGCCGGATTTGATCTTCGGCAATCCGCAGTTCCGGCCCGAAATTGCCGGTATCCGACCACCGCACGACGTATGGGCGCATATTTGCGGGATCGATCTGGTGCGAACCGGGCCCGACGATTTCTTCGTGCTGGAGGACAATGCGCGCACGCCCTCGGGCGTCAGCTACATGCTGGAAAATCGCGAGGCGATGCTGCGACTGTGTCCCGAATTGTTTCGCGATTTTCGCGTCGCCGCCGTAGATTCCTATCCCGATCGCCTCCTCGAGACGATGAAATCGGTCGCGCCGCAGGGCGTCGCCGCGCCGGTGTGCGTGGTGTTGACGCCGGGACATTATAATTCGGCCTATTACGAACACAGCTTCCTGGCGGACTCGATGGGGGTTGAACTGGTCGAGGCGGCCGATCTCGTGGTCGATGACGATATCGTCTGGATGCGCACGATCGCGGGGCGCGTGAAAGTAGATGTCATCTATCGTCGCATTGACGATGACTATCTCGATCCGTTGGTGTTTCGGCCGGATTCGATGCTGGGGGTGCCGGGGCTGATCGCGGCTTATGCGGCGGGCAATGTCGCGATCTTGAACGCGCCGGGCAATGGCATTGCCGATGATAAGGCGATCTATTCCTACATGCCCGAGATCGTGAAATTCTATTCGGGAGCGGATCCGAAACTCCCCAATGTCGAAACCTGGCGGTGCCGCGAGCCGCAGGCGCTTCGATACGTGCTCGATAATCTGGCGGATGTGGTGGTGAAACTGGTCGATGGTTCGGGAGGCTACGGTATGCTCGTCGGGCCGACGGCCACCAAGGCCGAGATCGAGGCGTTTCGTGCCGCCCTGATGGCAGAGCCGCACCGCTATATCGCGCAGCCAACGCTGGCGCTGTCGACGGTGCCGACGATGACGGAAATCGGCCTTGCGCCGCGCCATGTCGATTTCCGGCCATTCGTGTTGACCGGATCGAAGGGCGTTCAAGTGGTGCCTGGCGGCCTGACCCGGGTTGCGCTGAAGGAAGGATCGTTAGTGGTCAATTCCTCGCAGGGCGGGGGCACGAAAGACAGCTTCGTATTGATGGATGACGGCGTGCAGCCTGCCGAGTTCCTGACCCAATCGCAGGGGCAGGCCGCGTGAGCCCGGCGCGGACGCGCACGTCGGCGAAGGCGGGTGGCCGATGCTGAGCCGTACCGCCTCATCGCTTTATTGGCTGGGTCGCTATGTCGAGCGGACCGATTTCATCGCGCGTCTGGTGGAGGCGACGGTCCGCCTGGACGTCCTGTCTCCGCGTCCGGCGGGGGAGGCGGCCTGGGCGTCGGCGCTGGCAGTGACCGAAACGGACGCCGCCTTTGCCGAAACCGGGCGGTCGATTACCCAAGCGCATGTCGCGCGGTTTCTTACGCTCGATTCCAGCCACCCGGGGTCGATGGTCCGATCGATCGACATGGCCCGCAACAATGCACGCGCGGTCCGCACCGCCCTCACCAAGGAAGCCTGGACCGGGATCAACCGTGCCTGGTTGATTTTCGACCACCGCACCAGTCCGGGTGCGCAGGGGCAGGGCGGGGCGATGGCGACGCTCAACCTCGTCGAGGCGATCAAGGCGGAAACGCGCGGCTTCGAAGGCGCGGTCCATCGTATGTTGCGCAACCAGACGACGTGGTTCATCCGCCTTGGTCAGGCAATTGAGCGCGCGGACAATACCGCCCGCCTGCTCGATGTGAAATATCACATCCTGCTGCCCGAGGGCGAACGCGTCGGTGGCGTGGTTGATCGCGACCAATGGACAACCATCCTGCAGACGGTGTCGGCTGTCACGGCGTATCGCTGGCTCTATTCCGAAGGCCTGCGACCGGCGAACGTCATCGATTTGTTGATCGCCCGGCCCGAACTCCCCCGCAGTCTCGCCGCGTCGGTCGAGGAAGCGGTCGAGATCCTCAATCTGCTTGCCAAGCGCACCGGGCTCCACGGCGAGGCCGACCGCATGGCACGGGCGCGGCAGCAGCGCCTGCAACGGCTGCGCTCGGGCGACGTGATCGCGCAGGGGCTGCACCAGTTTCTGCAAGGCTTCATTGCCGAAAACGACCAATTGCACATGGCGGTCGGCCGCCAGTTCAAGTTCACCTGATGCGGCTGTCGGTCGATCATCGCACGACCTATCGCTTTTCCAGCCCGCAGGCGCGCTTGACGCAGTTGCTCCGCCTGATTCCCGATGGCACGCATGACCAATCCGTCGCGAGCTGGAACCTGCATGTCGATTGCGATGCCCGCCTGCGGCACGGCCGCGACGGCTTCGGCAATCGCACGACGATGCTCTATGTCGAAGGGCCGATCGAAAGCATCGAAATTGCAGTGTCCGGCGAAGTGCTGACCAACCCCTCCAACGGGGTCGTCCATGGCGCGCATGAGCCGTTACCGCCCGCAGTGTTTCTCCGGACCACGCCCCTGACGACGCCTGATGCAGAGATTGTCGCCTTCGCGCGAGCAATTCGGGAGCCAGATCCGGTTGCCCGGCTTCATGCGTTGAACCTTGCCGTCCATCGCCGCTTCGCGCTCGATCGCGGGCGCGCGGTGGCCGGGCGGAGTGCGATTGCAGCCTTTTCGCAAGGGGAGGCCAGTGCTCGCGATATGGCGCAGGTCTTCATCACGGCGGCGCGCACGCTCGACGTCCCGGCCCGCTATGTCTCAGGGTATAGCCCGGCTTGTGTGGTTGGAGCCGGGCGTCCGGCTCCCCACGGCTGGGCGGAGGCGCATGTGGCGGGATTGGGCTGGGTCGCGTTTGACCCATGTACCGGCCTCAGCGCGGACGAAGCCTATGCCCGAGTGGCAGTAGCGCTCGATTCGGCCGGAGCCGCCCCGGTGGCCGGGTCTCGGCTTGGCGAAGGTGAGGAGATGCTGGACGTCGATCTCCACGTCGATCGCAGCGGCCAATAGGATAGCGTCAGCGACCGCCAGGATCAGCGGGCGCTGGCGAGGTGATCCGAGACTGCATGGCGTTCGGCCGGTGGCCGGTAAGTCGCCTCTTCGTCGACCAACAGGGACCAACCACTCGGGCCGAGCGCTTCGATCGGCTGATAGCGGACCTTGTACGCCATGCGCTGCGACCCCTTAACCCAATAGCCAAGGTAGACATAGGGCAAGCCCGCCGCGCGTGCGCGCAGGATGTGGTCCATGATGATGATGGTGCCGAGTCCCGGGCGCTCGGCATGCTCGGGATCGAAGAAGCTGTAGATCATCGAAAGCCCGTCGGCCTGCTGGTCGGTCAGGCACGCACCGATCAGCTTGCCGCGTTCACCATGTATCGATGGCTCGCGATATTCGACGATGAAACTGTTAACGGGCGAATGCTCGACCATGTCGGCATAATCGCCCTCGTCCATATCCGCCATGCCGCCGCCAGGATGCCGGGCGGCGAGATAACGTCGGAGCAACTGATACTGTTCGTCGGTTGCCCATGGGCGGCAGGCGGCGACTTCCAGATCGGCGTTCCGGCGCAGGTGCTTGCGCTGGGTGGCGTTGGGGGCAAAACCGGCGGCCACCACCCGAACCGATACGCAGGCGGAACAGCCCGCGCAGCTCGGTCGATAGGCAACCGATTGACTGCGGCGGAAACCGATGCGGCTCAGCGCATCGTTCAAGTCGCCAGCTTGTTCCCCACGAAGCTCCGTAAAGACCTTCCGTTCCTGCCGGTCGGGCAAATACGGGCACGGCGAAGGGCTGGTGACGAAAAACCTTGGAAAGCGAAATGGCGCTGTCACCGCGTATCGTTCCTTGAACCAGGGAGCGCGCCGTCGCTGTGGCGGCTCGTGGCCCCGTTATGAATCGGATGGAACGTGATGAAAAGCGGCTTTACCAACAATGGTGGTTAACGCGACGCCGAAAACGACGGACCGTGCGCGATCCACCTATAATGCAGTGTTGAGGTCCATTGCGGAAGGCCGGGGCGTGCGGTTGGTCGCACGCCCGATTCCACTCGTCACGCCAGTTCGACGGTGCTCACTTCATAGCCGCCGACGCGGAGCGCGGCGATCAACCGATCGAGATGCGCACGGTCGCGGGTTTCGCATTCCACATCGGTGATCAACCCCTTGGCCGGCAGGGTGGTGAACACGCGCTGGTGATAGATTTCGATGATATTGACGCGCTCGGCATCGAAAATCCGCGCGACGTTGAACAGTGCGCCGGGCTGGTCCTGCAAGCGGATGCGCAGTCGCGCCAGTCGCCCCGACCGCGCTAGGTCGCGGAGCAGGACGTTGGCCAGCAAACGCGTGTCGATATTGCCGCCGCACAGGACGACGCCGACAGTCTTGCCCGCGAAACGTTCGGGGTGCTGCAGCAAGGCGGCAAGGCCTGCGGCTCCGGCACCCTCGACCACGGTCTTTTCGATTTGCAGCAGCAGGCTGACCGCTTGCTCCAGGCTGCGTTCGCTGACCAATACGATGTCATCGACCAAAGCGCGGACCATGTTCGACGTGATCGCGCCCGGTTCCTTGACGGCAATGCCTTCGGCGAGCGTGTCGCCGGCGCACGGCATGTCGGTGCCGTTGATGCGATTATACATGGAGGGGAACAATTCCGCTTCGACCCCGATGACTTCGATGGGATGGTCGGCCGCAGCCGCGACCACCGCCATGCCCGAAATCAGCCCGCCACCGCCGATTGGCGTAAGGAAGGTATCGATGCTGGGCACGTCCTGCAGCATTTCGATCGCGACGGTGCCTTGGCCTGCGATAACGCGCGCATCGTCGAAGGGGTGGACGAAGGTCAGTCCGCGCTCCACCTCCAACTCACGGGCATGGGCATAAGCGGCATCGAAGGTGTCGCCAAATAGCACGACGGTCGCACCGTGGCCTTCGGTCTGCGTCACCTTCACCGTCGGCGTGTTGGTCGGCATCACGATCGTCGCGGGGATACCGAGCCGGTTGGCATGATAAGCCAGGCCCTGCGCGTGGTTGCCAGCCGACGCGGCGATGACGCCGCTGGTTCCCGCCGGCAGTTGCAACAGCGTGTTGAGTGCGCCGCGCTCCTTATAGGCGGCGGTAAACTGGAGGTTCTCGAACTTCAGATACACCGTTGCGCCGGTCAGCTCCGACAGCGTCTTGCTGATGAAGGTCGGGGTTCGCACGATCTGGTCGGCAATGCGCGCGTGAGCCGCCTGAACATCGGGCAGTGTGACGGGGAGGGTTTCGGGCGCGGGGCGGGTGTGCGTGGCCATTCTGTCTTCCGTTATCCCCGGACGTGTCCAAGGGCTGATCTGCTTTGCTCCGCGTCACGCGAATGACAGCGCCGCACTATGCGCGACACCAACGGAGCTGGCAGCGCGCCTAGACCATCTGGCGCGGCGAAGGAACATTGCTTATCGCCTTACCCATGCAAAGCCCATCCTTCGCTCGCCGTGCAGCGCTTCTTCTCGCGGCACTTTCGCTGCCGACCTCGGCGTTTGCCGATGCGTTGGTGGACAATGTCAACGGCATCACGCTCGACCAAAATGGCAAAGTGGTGCGCTTCACCGGCGTTTTGATTTCGCCCGATGGCAAGGTGGTGAAGCTGCTCGCCGATAATGAGAAGCGCCCGGTCAAGCTGGACTGGCGCGCCGACGAACATGGCAAAGTCCTGCTGCCCGGTTTCATCGACGCGCACGGCCATGTGATGGAGCTGGGTTTTCGCGCGCTCGAGCTGGATCTGTCGGCGGCCAAGTCGCTGGACGAGGCAAAGGCGCGGATTGCGGCCTATGCGGCGGCCAATCCCGACAAAAAGTGGATCATTGGCGGTGGCTGGAACCAGGAAGTGTGGGGTCTTGGTCGCTTCCCGACTGCGGCCGATCTGGATGCCGTGGTCAGCGATCGCCCGGTATGGTTGTCGCGCGCCGATGGTCATGCCAGTTGGGGCAATAGCGCGGCGCTGAAGACGGCCGGCATTTCCGCCAAATCGGTATCGCCCCCCGGCGGCCGCATCGAAAAGACCGGCCTGCAGCCCAATGGCGTGTTCGTCGATGCGGCGCAGGCGCTGGTCGAAAAGGTCGTGCCGCAGCCACTGCCCAAGGATCGCGATTTCGCTTTCCTGAAGGCGCAGGACATTTTGCTGAGCTATGGCATCACCGCGACCGCCGATATGGGGACCGGCATGGACGACTGGCTTGCCTATCGTCGTGTGGGCGATGCCGGCAATTTGCGCGTGCGCATCATGAGCTACGCCATGGGCGTGGACACCGCCATCCGTATCGGCGGGGCAGGGCCGACGCCGTGGCTCTATGGCGACAAGCTGCGCATGGGCGGCGTGAAGCTCTATGCCGATGGCGCGCTCGGGTCGCGTGGGGCATGGCTGAAAAAGCCGTATAGCGACGCCCCCGGGCAATCGGGCGCTGGCTTCCTCTCGGACGACGTGCTGCGCAATTACATGAGTCGCGCCGCGCTCGACCATTATCAGGTCGCGGTCCACGCCATTGGTGATCGCGCCAATGCCGAAGTGCTCGATGCGATCGACGACATGGTCGACACCTATAAGGGCGATCGGCGCTGGCGGATCGAACATGCGCAAATCGTCGACCCAGCCGATCTGCCGCGCTTCGGCAAGAACGGCATCGTCGCCTCGATGCAGCCGACGCACCAGACCAGTGATCGCACTATGGCGGAGGCGCGGCTTGGGCCGGATCGGTTGAGCGGTGCCTATGCCTGGGGCTCGATGCTCAAAAATGGCGCGACGCTGGCGTTCGGGTCGGATTATCCGGTCGAAAAGCCCGATCCGTTTGCGGGCTGGGCTGCAGCCTTCACCCGCCAGGACGCCGATGGTCAGCCTTTTGGTGGCTGGCGGCCCGAAGAGCGCGTGACGCGCGAGCAGGCGTGGTGGGCGTTTACGGGCGCGGCGGCCTATGCCGGTTTTGCCGAGGACAAATTCGGGCGGCTGGGCGTCGGGCAGCGCGCCGATTTCATCATCGTCGATCGGGACCCGCTGCTCGCCTCGCCGACCGAACTGCGCGCGACCAAGGTTGAGCAGACCTGGGTCGGCGGTGTGAAGATGTGGGTGCGCCCGTAGCGCAACGCGACCCGCCTGTCGCGCCGTCCCCGCCACCGTCACCGTCACCGCCACCGTCATGCCGGGCCTGTCCCCGCATCCACCGCGCCGCGCTCTCGCTGGCGATCGTAGCGGACACCGGTGGACCCCGGCACAAGGCCGGGGTGACGGGTGGGGCGTAGTGTACGAAGCCGACTGGCCAGGGCGAGCGTGCACACTGCTTCCCGCGTGCCAGCATCGCGCCGAACAGGATCGGCCGCAGGCGAGTCGGGTGCGGAAGTCCACAAAGTCCACGCTACGTCCCCGCTCTTTTGCGCCCCGCCCAAGGGGGCGACAGGTACGGCGGCGCTGTGGCGTGGGCAACGGACGGTGCCTGGCATGCAGCGAGCGTGGCACAATGCGGGGATGTAGGACAGGCTAGGGTTGGGTTGGTGGAAAGCGGTCACTCAAAATCGACGCGCGTTTTTTGGCCGCTAAACGACCGTAAGGGTCGCTGGGTCGGGCCAGAGTTGCTCGCCGGGGCTGTCGGAACCCGGAAATTTGTAGCCAACCATTGTCACGCTATCGAGAATGTCGCAGATGATTTCCCTTAGCGCGGCGCGGGTTTGTTTGAAGAAGGCGACGTCAACCGGCGTTTCGAAAATCTGGAGGCCGCGCCTCACGAACTTGGGCACCGTGCGCCCCTGATCGTCGGGTTTGCCCCACGAACCGTGGCACAGCGCATTTCTAATCTCTTTGGCCTCCTTGAGCTCGGCGATCAGTCTGCTGAAGTCGTGTTCCTTGGTTCGGGGATTTTCAGTCAGCGCTTTGTCGTAGGTCATGATGAGAGCGCCTAGCTGGTCCGTGAGGGCCTTTTCCAGTGTCTTGATCCACGCGTTAAAGGCTTCCGGATCGCCCTTGGGATCAAACTCTTTCACGCCGGTGAGCGCGTAAATGGCCTTCGCCAACTCTCCCTCGATGAATCCAAAGGCAGCGACCGTGCGGCCGAGTTCCTCCCAGAAAGCGGGCTCCTGAAATTGCGTCGGGAAGTCACCGTGAAGCTTGTCGCGATCAATTACGTGGCCGTTTGTTTTTTCCGCATCGTCCATGGCGAGTGCCTTTCAGCGCTTCAGCTAACTATCGATAGCAGCTTTCGTCCCCGCGTGACAGAAGTTGCCTGTCGGCCAAATCCTCGTCATCGTAATATCGGTCTGGGAATGACCGCAACTGGGCGACGCGGGACAAAGAAAGGCCGCGACATCCCCCCCAGATGGCGCGGCCCGGATCCGCCGGAGCGGAAAGCTGTTCGGTTTGACGGAGTGACGCGATCAGGCGACTTCGGCGGAGGCCATCATCTCGTCGGGTTCGCGCAGCACATAGCCGCGGCCCCACACCGTCTCGATATAATTCTCGCCTTCGCAGGCCATCGACAGCTTCTTGCGCAGCTTGCAGATGAACACGTCGATGATCTTGAGTTCGGGCTCGTCCATGCCGCCATACAGGTGGTTCAGGAACATTTCCTTGGTCAGCGTGGTGCCCTTGCGCAAGCTGAGCAGCTCGAGCATCGCATATTCCTTGCCGGTCAGATGCACGCGGGCACCATCGACTTCGACCGTCTTGGCATCCAGGTTGACCGCCAGCTTGCCGGTGCGGATGACCGACTGGCTGTGGCCCTTTGAGCGGCGGACCACGGCGTGGATGCGCGCGGTCAGTTCTTCGCGGTGGAAGGGCTTGGTGACGTAATCGTCGGCACCGAAGCCGAAGCTGCGAACCTTCGAGTCCATTTCGTTGATGCCCGACAGGATCAGCACCGGCGTCTGCACCCGGGCAACCCGCAACCGCTTGAGCACGTCATAGCCGTGCATGTCCGGCAAATTGAGGTCGAGCAGGATGATATCGTAATCATACAGCTTGCCGAGATCGAGGCCTTCTTCGCCCAGATCCGTCTTGTAGACATTGAAACCTTCGGTGGTCAGCATGAGCTCGATCGCCAAGGCGGTCGTCGGCTCGTCCTCGATCAGCAATACGCGCATCTGGGCGTTCCCCCGTTTCTCGTCAGGCGTTCCGGGCCCCCTGCGGTCCGACTTGCCTCACACTCCATTAACCTCATCAGTGATGAAGGCAAAAGGTTAATTTCACATTAAGCGGCCTGAATCCACGAGTCGCGGGCATTCACTTAGGGATTTTTACGGAACAAAGCGTTTTCAGGTGCTCGCTCAGATAGGCGATCAGCACCTCCACCCGCGCTGGCCGCAGCGTGCCGGGCGGGGTCATCAAGTGCAAGGCTCCCCCATAGGGAGTCCAATCCTCGAGGATGGTTTCGAGCCGACCGGTGGCCAAGTCGTCGCCGACAATAAAGTCCGGCAGCATCGCGATGCCCAGGCCTCGGCGGAGCGCCGGCAGCATCGCCTCGCCGCTATTGGTCGCGAGCGGGCCCTGCAGACGCACCGAGACCTCCGTCCCATCCGGCCCGACGAATCGCCACGGCGCGGTAATGTTGGTGTAGGCGAAACAGCGATGTTCGCCGAGTTGGCCCGGATGGGTCGGTCGGCCGTGCCGCGCGAGATATTCGGGTGCCGCCACAAGGTTGATGCGGATGTCGGCGAGCTTGCGCGCGCGCAGCGAACTGTCGGGCAGCGAGGCGATGCGCAATGCGATGTCGAACCCTTCTGCGACGATATCGACGCGCGCATCGGACAGGTGGAGGTCGATCGTGATGCCTGGATGCAGCGCGAGAAAATCTGCGATGACCGGCGCGATGGCGATCAGCCCGAGCGACATCGGCGCGGCGACGCGCACCAGGCCGGTTGGTGCAGTTGCCGCGGCATGGGCAGCCTCTTCGGCGGCATTGGCTTCGGCCAGAATGCGCGCCGCATGTTCTGCCAAGGCCTTGCCATTCTCCGTAAGCGAGAGGCGGCGCGAGGTACGGTGGAACAGCGACTGTCCCAGATGCGTTTCGAGCCGCGTCACCGCTTTCGAAACCGTCGCTTTTGAAACGCCGATCGCATCCGCCGCGCCGCTGAAGGAGCGATGCTCGACCACGCTGGCGAAGATCGCCCAAGCTTCAAGATCGGGCAAGCGCATGGAAAAATCCTCGATAGAAACGTCTCCTCATTTGTAGATGGGGAAACGATAGGTTTCCAGCGTTTCCATTTACCGTGTGATCCAAAGCTCTATCTTGGCGGCAACAGAATTCCTCCGCTGGAGAAACACCGTGATCGAGAAACGCTCGTTCGAGAGCCTGGGCCATGCCGACCATGGCTGGCTCAATGCCCGTCATCATTTTTCCTTTGCCGATTATTATGAGCCCGCCCGGATGGGATGGGGCGCGATCCGGGTATGGAATGATGACGAGATCGCCGCCAATAGCGGCTTTCCGCCGCATCCCCACCGCGACATGGAAATCATCACCTATGTCCGTAAGGGTGCGATCACCCATCAGGATTCGATGGGAAATCAGGGCCGCACCGGCGCAGGGGATGTGCAGGTGATGAGTGCCGGCACCGGCGTGCGCCACGCCGAATACAATCTGGAGCAGGAGCCGACGACGCTGTTCCAGATCTGGATCGAGCCGACGCGGACCGGTGGATCGCCCAGTTGGGGTGCCAAGCCGTTTCCCAAGGACGATCGTTCGGGCAAGTTCGTGACGCTCGCCAGCGGCTTCGCGGAAGATACCGAAGCTCTGCCGATCCGCGCCGATGCGCGGGTGCTCGCCGCGATGGTGCGGGCGGGCGAGAGCATCACGCATGACGTCCTGCCCGGACGCCACGCTTATCTGGTGCCCGCGACCGGATCGATCGAGATCAATGGCGAAACGTTCAAGGCGCGCGACGGTGCCGCGATGGATGGCGGCCAGACCGTGACGATCACCGCGCTGGAAGATGCCGAACTGGTGCTCGTCGATTCAGAATAACCCGTTTTCCTACCCCAACCCCCGCCCGCTCTCGGGAGGGGAGCAATGAAGAAGGACTGTACAATGACCAAGGTTCTCGTTCTCTATTATTCGTCCTATGGCCATATCGAGCAGATGGCGGATGCGGTTGCCGAAGGTGCCCGCTCGGCCGGGGCCGAGGTCGATATCCGCCGCGTGCCGGAAACCGCCCCGCAGGCGGTCATCGAAGCGGCCGGTTTCAAGACCGACACCGCCCATCCGGTGATCGAGGGCCCAGACGCCCTTGCCGATTATGACGCGATCATCGTTGGCGCGCGACTCGCTTCGGCCGTATGCCAAGCCAGATGGCGTCGTTCTGGGATACCACCGGCGGTGTATGGTTTCAGGGCAAGCTCGTCGGCAAGGTCGGCGGCGCGTTCACCTCGACCGCCAGCCAGCATGGCGGCCAGGAAACGACCCTGTTCTCGATCATCACCAACCTGCTGCATCACGGCATGACGATCGTCGGTCTCGATTACGGCTTCCAGGACCAGATGGGCGTCGACAAGCTGCGCGGCGGTTCGCCTTATGGCGCGACCACGATCGCAGGCGGCGACGGCAGCCGTCAGCCCGAAGCGGAGGAACTGGCCGGTGCGCGCTATCAGGGCAAGCGCATCGCCGAAACGGCGGCCAAGCTTAGCGCCTGAGCTCCTGACTCCAGGGCGCTGCCATCGCTCCCAACAGGGGCGGTGGCGGCGTCGTGGCTGCCTTGCTGATCAGCAAGAGCGGCGGTTGCGGTGCAGTGGCGATCAGCCAGGCGTCGCGGTCGCTGGCAACACCCGGCTTTCCGGGGTAGGTTGTGCGGGCGCGGGCGAAGGTCAGCCGCGCGCGTGCCGCGCCCGACACGTTGACGCTCGCGCCGACCCAGCGCCAGTGCCACGGTTCCCACGTCACCCCTTGCGGGTTGCCATTGGGAAAGGACAGTTCGAAGCCATAGTCCGGCGCATGGGCAAGAAGCCAGCGCCCGGCGTTGGTGGCGGCGATACAGGCATCCACGTCCCGGCAATCGGCGGCAGGGCGCACCGCAAAGTCGATCGCATAGCCCGTGGCATGTTCGCTATAGCCGGGTGGCCCGACGAAGCGGGCGCGATTGAAGGGATCGGGGCAAATTCCGGGCCGGGCGTTACGGCAAAAGACCGCACGCTGATGCGCGATCGCGCGAAAGCAGGATACCGCATGGAGGACCCGGCCGACCCCCGGGGTCAGCGCTGCTGCAGTCAGCAGCCGGGCCAGATCCGGTGCCGCGTCGCGGTGGATAAAGCACGGTTGCCCAACCCCGAAACCCGCTGGCGCTTCGACCAGGTCGCCGCGCAGGGCCTCGGCATAGGGCAGATGGCCGAGCATGCGGCCGTCCGGCATAGGGGCGGGAAGATCGCTTTGCGGGGCAGCCGCAGTCAGGGCGAGAACGATGCCCATCGCCCCAAAAACGACCTGCGTTATCGATCTTCCGCATCTGCTCACAGGCACAATCTCTGGCATGTCGGCGCTAGCGGTGGCAAGAGGCCGAAATGCTCGCAAACCATGTTCTTTTTCTCGATGGCGAGGCACTCGTCATCGACAAGCCCGCCGGCCTCCCGGTCGACCGCCCGCGCGATGGCTCGCTTAGCCTCGAAAACCACCTCGACGGGCTGACCTTCGGGTTCAAACGCTGGCCGGTGCCGGTGCATCGGCTCGATCGCGATACGTCTGGTTGTCTCCTGCTGTCGCGCAATCCCAAGGCGCATGCCAGGCTGCAGCAGGCGTTCGAGCAGGGGCTTGTGCGCAAGCGCTATCTCGCCGTGCTCGATGGCGTGGTCGAAGGCGAAAGCGGATTGATCGACCTGGCGTTGGCCAAGGTCAGCACGATCGAGACGGGGTGGCGCATGGTTGGCGATCCCCTTGGCACCAAAGGCAGCAAGCCCTCGCGCACGGCATGGCGCGTGCTCGAGATCAAGGACGGGCGCAGCTTTGTGGAATTCATTCCCGAAACTGGCCGTACGCATCAGATTCGTGTCCATGCTGCCGAAGCGTTGGGCGCGGCGGTGGTGGGCGACCCGATCTATGGCAAGGGCGAGGGTGCGACCCTGCTCCACGCCGCCGAATTGACCGTGCCGCGTGCGGGCAAGGAGCCGATTATCGCCAAAGCACCGTTGCCGGAGCGGTTTGTGGTGGCGGGGTTCAGCGAGGGCTGAGCGCTCGCCGATCGCACTCGGAAGAGTGGGCGAAGTTAAGAGATATTGTTCGCGCATCGGCCGGTCGTCGCGCGGGATATCAGGCTTCTGCCAACCGCCGCCCAAGGCTTTGTACAAGGCTACCGCCCCCAGGACCCGGTTGAGGCGCGCGTCGATATAGCTGCTATGCGCACTTGCGAGGCTTTGCTGGGCCAGCAGGAGCGGGAGAGTGTCGGTGAGGCCGCCTTCGAGACCCTTGCGCGCCATCTCCGCTGCATTGCGCGAAGCGGCCAGCGCTTGGGTGCGTCTGGCCATCTCGATGTCCTCGCCGGAGACTGTCGCCAAGGCATCCTCGGTGTCTCCAAGCGCCTGCTGTACGGCGCGCGCATAGCCGGCAGCGAGCTCGGCGTAACGGCCATTGGCATAGTCGAGCGAACCTCGCAGTCGCCCGCCCGAAAAAATCGGCTGCAGCGTCGACAAACCGAAATTGAAGATCGCGGCAGGTGCACCCACCGCACTTGCCAGCGCGACGCTTTGCGCTCCACCTGTTCCGGTCAAGGCAATGGAGGGAAGGAAGTTCTTGCGGGCCACCGAAATATTGGCATTCGCAGCGGCGAGCAGGCGTTCGGCTTCCTGAACGTCCGGGCGACGCAGGAGCAAGTCGGCAGGAAGACCGCTTTCCACATGCGGGATCTTCACGGTTTCGAGCGAACCTCCCGTGATCGCAATCTCTTCGGGTGTGTGGCCGCTCAGGATCGCCAGCGCGTCGGCAAGATGCGTCCTTTGGATCTCGAGCGGGGCAATCGCCGCTTCGAACTGGGCGACGAGGGCGGTCTGCTGGGCCAGTTGCATACCCGTGACGAGCCCATGCTGTTGCTGGATACGCAGACCCTCCAATATGCGGGTCGCGCTTAGGACGTCATTCTTGGCGTCCGCGATCTTGTCTTGCACCGCGCAGAGCTGGAAATAGGTCGCCGCCACGCTGCTCGTCACGCCGAGACGCACCACCGCAATCGAAAAGCGCGCCGCCTGGCCGTTGGCGATGGCACTGCGTCGCGCGTCGTGAAGCTTGCCCCATAAATCTATTTCGTAGGAAGCGCTCGCGACGCCGAGCAACGGACTGTAGCGCCGCAGCGTGCCGGTGGGGCTGAGGCTGCGGATGGTCGATGCGCCCGGCTGGAGCGCGACCGTCGGCAGCAAGGCCGCACCCGCGATCCGCGCCTGCGCATCGGCTTGAACCAACCGCGCTTGAGCCTGGGCTATGTCCGTATTGAGCGACTGCGCGTCTGTGATCAGGCGTTCCAGTTCGGGGGCGTCAAATGCGCTCCACCAGTCGTCGCTCGGCCACTCTCCCTGGTTGGCGACCGGGTTGTTCCATTGCGCGGGGACGGTCGGGGCGGGCGGGACCGGGCGGGGGCCGAGCGCGCATCCCGCCAGCGTTGCGCTCGCGAGCAGAATACCGATGATCCGGTGCGGGTATGAGCAAGGAGACGACATTGCGGGACCCATCATGGCTGCGGCACCGGCTGAAGCGGCCCTGGTGAGGCCTTGCGGCGGCGGGACAGGCGATTGATTGCGAGAAAGACGGCCGGCGTGGTGAACAGCGTCAGTACCTGCGACAACATCAGTCCGCCGACGATGGCATAGCCGAGCGGCTGGCGGATTTCCGCACCCGCGCCCGTCCCGATCATCAACGGGATGCCGCCAAGCATTGCGCACAGGGTCGTCATCAGGATTGGCCGAAAGCGAGTGAGGCAAGCTTCGCGGATGGCTGCCTCGGGTGCCAAGCCTGCGGCTTCCTGCTCGACCGCGAAATCGACGAGCATGATGCCGTTCTTCTGCACAAGCCCGATCAGCAACACGATGCCGATAATTCCGATAACGTCCAGCGGGCGCCCTACCAGCCATAGCGTGAGCAACGCCCCCAGGCTGGCCGAAGGCAAGGTCGACAGGATCGTCAGGGGCAGGATCCAGCTTTCGTAGAGCATCCCCAAAATGAGATACACGACCACAAGAGCCAGCAGGATCAGGATCCCCTGGCCCGCAAGCGCGGACTGGAACGCCTGTGCATTGCCCGCGAACGATGTCTGCAAGGTGGGCGGCAGATGAAGCTGCGCCTGGACCTTCTGAACTGCGCTTACCGCAGTGCCGATGGACACGCCTGGCGCGAGATTGAAGGAAATGGTCGTCGAGGGGAAGCCACTCTGATGGTTCACCACCAGCGGGGCTGAGTCGGGCTGGATCGTGGCGACCTGCGACAGTGGGATTCGGTCGCCGTTCGACGCGCTGAGATAGATTTGCTGTAGCGAATCCGGTGTCGCCCGTTGTGCCGCAGCGAATTCGAGCACGACGAAATATTGGTTCACCGGAGTGTAGATCTTCGTCGCCGGGCGTTCGCCATAGGCGTCGTACAGCGCGGTATCGATGGTTTCCGGTGTGATGCCGAGGCGTGCAGCGGCGTCGCGGTCGATGGTGATCGCAAGTTGTGGCCCGTTGCTGCCCGCGTCGCTGGTCACATCGGTGACACCGGCGATCTTCTTGAAGGCCGACGCCACGCGCTGCGACCACTCGCTGAGTTCGGCGCTGTCGGCGTCGACCAGCGTGAACTGATATTGGCTCTTGGAGACTCGCGCGCCGATCGTAATGTCCTGCGACGCCTGGAGGTAGAGCTTGATCCCGGCGAGCCCTGCGACGGCCTTGTTCAACCGAGCGATGACCTGCTGTGCGCCGCCATCGGGTCCTCGATGTCCGAACGGCTTGAGCGCGATGAACATACGGCCCTGATTGGGGGCCGGGCTGCTTCCGCCCGGGCCGATATAGCTCGCGACGGTCTGGATTGCGGGGTCTTTTAGCAGGATGTCGACGAGCGCCGTCTGGCGGGCGGCCAGCCCCGTTGTCGAGATGTCGCCGCTGGCTTCGGTAATCCCGGCGATCATGCCGGTATCCTGCTCAGGAAAGAAACCCTTTGGGATCGTTACGAACAAGAGGCCGGTCAATGCGACCGTGCCGCCCATCGCGACGAGCGCGAGCCGCTGGTGGCGCAGTACGACGTCCAGCCCTTTGCCGTAACCCGCAGTCAGCCGCGCGAAGCCGCGCTCGAGCAAGGTATAGAGTCGGCCATGCCGGGCGTCGGCACGGCTTGGCTTGAGCAGAATGCTGCACAACATTGGTGTCAGGGTTAGGGAGACGATCACCGACAGGACGATCGCCGAAGCCACCGTCAGCGCGAACTCCTGGAACATCCGGCCGACCAGACCGCTCATCAGCAACAAGGGGATGAACACTGCAAGCAGCGATGTCGAAATCGCGAGGATGGTGAAACCGATCTCGCCCGCACCCTTCAGTGCCGCCTGGAACGGCGTCAGGCCTTGTTCGACGTAGCGGGTGATGTTCTCGATCATCACAACCGCATCATCGACGACGAAGCCGACTGCGATCGACAGCGCCATCAGCGACAGATTGTCGAGGCTGAATCCGCACAGGCGCATCACGACGAACGTGCCAATGATCGACAGCACGACGGCTATCCCCGGGATCAGGGTGGCGCGTGGCTCGCGGAGGAAAAGAAAGATCGTGCCGATTATGAGCAGGACCGTCAGCAGAAGCGTGGACCGGACGTCGCTTACGGAGGCCTGGATCGTCGTGGTTCGGTCGGACACAATGCGGATCTGCACCGCCTTCGGCAGCGATGCCTGCAGCTTGGGCAGCGCCGCCCGGATTTGCGCGACCGTCTGGATCACGTTCGCTCCGGCTGCCGGAAAGACGTTGAGGATGATGGCCGGCTTCCGGTTGAACCAGCCGGCAAGCTGGGTGTTTGCGGGCCCGATCCGCGCGCTGCCAATGTCAGAGATGCGGATCGGTGCGCCGTTGCGATAGGCGATCACCACATCTGAAAAGCCCTTTTCGGTATCGAGCTGGTCGTTGGTCGACAGGCCCCAGGTCTGGCGGTCGCCGCGGATCGTTCCTTTGGCGGCTTTGAGCGTGCTTTGCTGAAGCGCCGTACGCACGGTGGCCATTGTCAGTCCGTGGCTCGTTAGGGCCGCCGGGTCGACTTCGACCCGCATGGCAGCCTGCTGCTGTCCACCGATCGTGACCAGGCCGACGCCGGGCATCTGCGATAGGCGACCGAACAGGACGCTCTCGGTATAATCGTCGACCGTGGTCAACGGCAGCGCGTCGGACGTGATTCCCAGGATGAGGGCGGGCGGGTCGGCCGGGTTGACGAGGCGAAAGCTTGGCGGCGCGACCAGCGTCGGGGGCAGACTCGCCTGTGCCGCGATCAGCGCTTGCTGCACGCCAAGCGCGGCCTGCTGGGCCGAAACGTTTTGGCGCGAACTGCAATGAAATCTGCACAAAGCTGAGAGCGCTCGAAGATGTCATCTGGGTCAGGCCCGGGATCTGCCCAAGCTGACGCTCCAGCGGGGTTGCGACCGCAGCGGCGTTGGTGGTCGCGTCCGCGCCTGGCAGCTGTGCGGTGACCTGGATTGTCGCGACGCTGACGTTCGGCAACGATTCAACCGGCAGCTGCAGATAGGACAGAATGCCGGCGAGCAGCAGCGCTATCGCAAGCATCATCGTCGCCACCGGGCGCCGGATGAAGGGGCCCGACAGCCCGCCCGATGGAGTCAGCTCCGATGCCTCGGGCGCGCTCATTGAACGATGCCCAGCCGGTGAGGGTCATCCGATCGCACCGGGGCGGAGGCGGGATTGGCCTGGGCCGTCACCACCGCCCCGGGAGTCAGCGCGAACTGGCCGTCGGTAACCACGGTTTCGCCGCCGACCAGGCCGGCGGTTACGATCGTTCGATCACCCGTCGATGCTCCGGCCTTGATCGGCTGCATGCGCGCGTGACCGTTGGACACCAGCCAGACGAACGTCGCTTGCGGGTTCCGCTGAACCGCGCTGGACGGGATTGTTATGACACCGGGCCGGATGCCCAGTTCGAGCTGTGCATGTACCAATTGTCCGGGCCAGAGCTTGCGGTCGGCATTCGGCAGGACCGCTTTGAGAAGCACGGTGCCGGTTGCCGGATCGATTTGGTTGTTGAGAACGACCAATTCGCCGGATTCGAGAACGGGTCGTCCATCGCCTTGCGTCGTGACGGCGACTTTCAGGTTCGTCCGCGAGCCAACCACTGCGCGCTGGATTGCATCGAGATCCTTTTGCGAAACCGAAAACAGCATGGCAATCGGCTGCACCTGCGCGACCGTCACGATTCCGGCGGCGTCCGACGGGCCGACCAACGCTCCGGGATCGGCTTTGCGCAGACCTGCCACGCCCGAAATGGGCGAACGGATTGTGGTGTAGGCGAGCGACAGGCGGTCGCGCGTTAGGACCGCGCGATCACCTGCCACGGTTGCGGCAAGTTGGGCGACCTGGGTTCGGTAGGCAGCGACTTGTTGCGCGGATGCAAGCCCTTGCGAGACGAGCGGCGCGTTACGCTCGAGCAGATCACGCGCCCCGTCCAGCGCCGCGCTGTCGCGCGCGAGTTGCGCCCGATCGGCCTCCAGCGCCGCCTGCAAAGGGCGCGGATCGATCTGTGCAAGCGGCTGACCGGCCTTGACCGTCTGTCCCTCGGCATAGAATAAACGGGTGATCCTGCCACTGGTCTGCGCGCGTGCATCGACAGTGTAATAGCCTTGCAGCTGGCCCGGGGCACCAAGCGTTACGGGCTGATTGCCGCGCTGAACGACGGCGGTCACGACCGGGACGGCGGGCACCCGTTCCGCGGCGGGAGACGCGCTGCAGGCTGCCAAACTCGACGCTATGCCGACGAGCGCCAAATGCGTTAGCTCGCGCCGCTTTCCCCGATGCATCACAGGCCTCCGATGCGCGGCCGGGGCCATGACGTTCGTGACCCCTCAACCGACGACGGTGTTCTTTTTAGGCAGCGATGTGGATTTGTAATTTATACGAAGGTTGGGCGCGGTTTTGGGTTCTTGTCACCGAGACGGCCGGGCCAATGCAGCGGACGTGTTACCCGAATCGCCCACGTTGGAGATGGTGCCGGCTGCAGGGATCGAACCCGCGACATCCAGTTTACAAAACTGGCGCTCTACCAACTGAGCTAAGCCGGCACGTCGCACGCTCAATGCGTCAGGATATGCCGAAGGTCCAGCCCTCCGTGCGTGCGATTTGTGCGGTGAGGGCAGGCGGATGCCAAAATTCCGGGCGTGCGCGATTGGCGCGCAGCCACGCCGCAGTCAAAATCGCGTCGGTGGCATGATCGGTATAGCGCGGGAGAGGAAGGTGCGGTGCGCTGCCGAGCACGCCAAGCGCGACGTCGAGTGCGGCAGGATCGCGCAGTTTGCTGAGGCCCTTGCGCACACCTGCGGCGCGGGCCGCGATGGTGGTGTAGATCTCGACCACGCACGCGCCGGCGGTTGGAGCGGGATCGAACGGCCATATGGGCACGTCCGTGCCGAGATGATGGAGCAGACGCATCCCGGCGAAGCTCGCTTTGGCGACCTGCGCGGCACCGATCGCATCATAGACGGTCGAGGGTTTGCCGAAGCCTGCGGCATTGTGGTGCGCTTCACAGCGGCGGAAGTGGAGGAAGTCGGCCTTGGTCCCGTCGCGCGCACGAGATAGAAATGCGTGCCGCGCCGTGCTTCGAGGAAGGAGGCTGCCCCGAGATCGGCGTCGGGCGCATGCGCGTCGACATAAGCCCAGAAAGCGCGGGCGGTGGTTGGCGTGTCCTCGCCGGGTAGATACGCCCCGCGCATCACATAAGGCGGCGCGAAGCTGAAATCGAAGCCGACCAGCAAGGGCGTATCCGCCTGATCGCGCAACCAGTGCAGGATGTCGGCGCGCGACCAGATGCCGCGCGGCGGCTTGACGAGGGTTGGCGCTGCCGTGCCGGTTTCGCACAGCGCCAGCGCGATGCCGGGGTGGCGCGCGCCTCTGGCTCCCGACCAGTCGATCGCGGCGAAGCGTGAGAAATGCGCCGGTGTCACGCTTTCTTGCGGGGCTTGCTGGCCTTGCGCGCGGCCGCCTGGTCGCGGGCACGGGTGACCATGTCCTGCACCCGATCCGGATCGCTAGTGTCATAGCGGACCAGCACGGCGGGCCAGCCTTCATAATGCGGCGTCTGCCAGAAGGTCGCTGGGTCGGTTTCGAGCAGGATTTCCTTGGTATCCGAGTCGATCGAGAGGACGAACGAACCTGCCTCGCTGCCGATCGAGACGAACGCCCGCCCGTTTGACGCGACCTTGATCGCCGCCCCGCCATAATGCGTCCCGGCCACGGTGTCGGGCAGCGTCAGCGCAAAGGCGGCGAGCGACTCCCAGTCCTTCATTCCTCCCCCTTCAGGCTGGCCCACCACGCCATGCGTTCGGCGATGCGCTTTTCCATGCCGCGTTCGGTCGGCACATAGAAGGTCTGCGGTGCCATTTCGGCCGGCCAGTAATTCGCGCCCGAAAAGCCCTCGGCGGTATCGTGATCATAGGCATAGCCCTTGCCATAGCCGATGTCCTTCATCAGCTTGGTCGGCGCGTTGAGGATATTCTCGGGCGGCATCAGCGACCCCGTCTCGCGTGCCGATTTCCAGGCGGCCTTCTGTGCCTTGTAGGCAGCGTTCGATTTGGGCGCGGTGGCCAGATACAGGCATGCCTGCGCGATCGCCAATTCGCCCTCGGGGCTGCCGAGGAAATCATAGGCGTCCTTGGCGGCAAGGCATTGCGTCAGCGCATTGGAATCGGCGAGGCCAATGTCTTCGACCGCCATCCGCACCATGCGCCGCAGCAGGTACAGCGGCTCCTCGCCGGCGGTCAGCATCCGCGCCAGATAATAGAGTGCGGCTTGCGGGTCCGATCCGCGCACCGCTTTGTGCAGTGCGGAGATGAGGTTGTAATGCCCCTCGCGGTCCTTGTCATACACCGCGACACGGCGCTGCAGAAAGGCGGAGAGCCCGGCGGGATCGAGCGGCTCGGGCAGGTCGACTGCGAACAGCGTCTCGGCCTGGTTGAGCAGGAAGCGGCCGTCGCCATCGGCGCTGGCTATCATCGCATCGCGCGCCTCGGGCGTGAGCGGGAGCGGGCGGCCCTCAATCTGTTCTGCGCGGTCGAGCAACTTGCCGAGCGCGGCAGGATCCAGCCGATGCAGGATAAGCACCTGCGCGCGGCTGAGCACGGCGGCGTTAAGCTCGAAGGACGGGTTCTCGGTGGTCGCGCCGACCAGCGTGACGGTGCCGTCCTCGACATAGGGCAGGAAGCCGTCCTGCTGTGCACGGTTGAAGCGGTGGATTTCGTCGACGAACAGCAACGTGCGCTTGCCGATCTTCGCGTGATCGCGGGCTTCGGCAAAGGCTTTCTTGAGGTCGGCGACGCCCGAGAACACCGCCGAAATCGCCATGAAGCGCAAGCCAACCGCATCGGCCAGCAGCCGTGCGATCGTCGTCTTGCCGGTGCCCGGCGGCCCCCACAAGATCATCGAGGACAGCCGCCCCGCCGCGACCATCCGCCCGATCGCGCCTTCGGGGCCGGTGATATGATCCTGCCCCACCACCTCGGCGAGCGTCGTCGGGCGCAGCCGGTCGGCGAGCGGGGCGGTGGCGCTCGGCTGGTCGGCGGCGGGAGGATCGAAGGTCGCGAACAGGTCGGGCATCATTTTCCTCGGGCGAGTTAGGCCAAGATAGGGTTTCCCCCAAAAAAAATGCACGAACCCCTTGCGTCGATGCAATCAAGATATATCTTAGTGCCATCGTGTTATAGAAAGGAACGATATGTTTGTATTTGTAGAGCGCGGCGGTCGCGGAGACCGTGGCTGTCATCCAGGTCGTAAAGGCATGGCGATGGGCGGGCGCTTTGGTGGCGGCTTCGGCGGCGGGTTCGGACGTGGCCATGGTCATGGGCACGGCCGGGGCGACGGTGACGGGCGCGGTGGTCCGCGTGGCCGACGGATGTTCGATGGCGGCGAATTGCGGTTGGTGCTGCTCAAGCTGATCGCCGACGAGCCACGCCACGGCTATGATCTGATCCGCTCGATCGAGGAACTGACGGGGGGTGCCTATGCGCCGAGCCCGGGCGTCGTCTATCCCACGCTGACCCTGCTCGACGACATGGACTTGATCGAGGCGCGGCAGGCCGATGGGGCGAAGAAGCTCTTCGCGGTCACCGAGACCGGCACCGCGCATCTCGCCGAGAATGCCGAACAGGTCGAGGCGCTGTTCGCGCGCCTTGCCGAGGTCGGCGCAGAACGCGCGCGGACTGACAGCGCCTCGGTGCGCAGGGCGATGGGCAATCTGCGCGAAGTGTTGATCCACAAGTTGCGCAGCGAGGACGTGGCGCAGGAAACGCTGCACGAAGTCGTCGCGCTGATCGACGAAGCCGCGCAGAAGATCGAGCGGCTGTAAGCATGACCCGGCTTCAGCTCCTCCGCCGTCGCCTCGCAAGTGCCGCGGCTGCGGCAGGGGCTGAGCCTCCCCTTCGGAGACGTGATATGAGCCTGAGCACAACCGCGCGCGTGCCGACGGCGCATGCGAGCAAGTATCTTCAGCAAACCTGCAAGCATTGGGAGCACAATCTGGCGGTGGTCTTCACCCCAGAGCACGGCACGATCGTGTTCCCAAAGGATGCGCGCGGGGCCAATTTCCCGGGCGATGCCACCGTCACTTTCGATGCCGAACCCGATGCGCTTGTGGTGCGGATCGAGGCTAGCGCAGTCGAACAGCTCGAAGCGTTGCAAGGCGCGGTCGCGCGCCATGTCGATCGCTTCGCGTTTCGCGAGGCCCCACTCGCTTATGATTGGCGCTGAACGCGCACGTCATGCGGCGCGGCGCGCGAGTACCTTCAAATAGGTGTCGAGCACGGTCTGGTTGATGCGTTCCCATTGATAGGTCGCGGCCTCGGCATGACCGGCGGCCCCGGCGGTGCTGCGGAAGGCATGGTCCTCGCAGAAGCGCTGTAGGGCGTCGGCGTAGCCTTCGATGTCGGTCGGGGGCACGATCAGCCCGGTGACGCCGTCGGCGATCAGGCCGACGGCACCACTGGCGCGGGCCGCGACGACGGGCACGCCCGCCGCCATGGCTTCCAGAGTGACATTGCCGAAGGTCTCGGTCACGCTCGGGTTGAAGAACACGTCCATCGACGCGACCGCCTTGCCCAGATCGTCGCCGGTCAGATAGCCGGCGAACACCGCATCGGGCACTTCCTGCGCGAACCAGTCGCGCGCGGGGCCTTCGCCGATCACCAGCGTCTTGTGCTTGACGCCGCGCGCCTTGAGCGTGCGGAGGGCTGCGGCGAACACGTCCAGCCCCTTTTCTTTGACCAGCCGCCCCAGAAAGCCGACCGCAACCTCGTCATCGCCGATGCCAAGGCTACGTCGCACGCCAGATCGCGCTGCGCGGGGTTGAAGCGATCGTGATTGACCCCGCGCGACCAGCGCGTCACCGGGGTGGGCACGCCCCATTCGCGCAGGATCTCGCCCATGACCTGGCTTGGCGCGAGCACTTCATCGACCCGGCTGTAAAAAACGCTTCTGAATACCGATCATCGGCGGCACCAGAAACCCCAAGCCGTAATAGCTCATATAGGTCTCGAACCGCGTATGGTACGAAGCAACCCGGGCGATGTTATGCTTTTCAGCATAATTGAGCGCTTTGTGCCCCAGACGGTCCGGTGCCGAAACGTGGATCATATTGGGCGCGAAGGCGTCGAGATCGCGCCGGACACGGTTGCCCATGCCGCGCGTCAGCTTGTATTCGCCGCGCAACGGGATCTTGATCGATGGCGCGCTGACCAGGTCGCCGACCGGCGGGAATGCTGGGGTGCGGCTCGTCGGTGCATAGATTCGCACCTTCACGCCGCGACTGAGCAGATAGCCGACCAGGAGGTTGAGGGTCTGGTTGGCACCATCACGGGTATAGTTATAATTGCCGCTGAACAGGGCTACGCGGAGATCGGACGCTTCCATCGTGCCGGGCCATAGCGAAGCTATCGCCGGATGACTATCTCTGGCGTCAAAGGAGTTTTCGCGCCGATGACCGACCTTTCCGCCTTTCCGATCACGCAACGCTGGCCCGCCACCCAGCCCGACCGGCTGCAACTCTATTCGTTGCCCACGCCCAACGGCGTGAAAGTATCGGTCATGCTGGAGGAGACAGGGCTGGCTTACGAGCCGCATCTGGTCGATTTCGCCAAGGACGACCAGCACAGCCCCGCCTTCGAATCGCTCAACCCCAATGGCAAGATCCCCGCGATCCTCGACCCCGATGGGCCGGATGGGAAACCGCTCGCTTTGTTCGAATCCGGCGCGATCCTGCTGTATCTGGCGGAAAAGACCGGCAAGTTCCTGCCCAGCGATCCCGCTGCGCGCTGGCAGGCGATCCAGTGGGTGATGTTCCAGATGGGCGGGGTTGGGCCGATGTTCGGACAGGTCGGCTTCTTCGTGAAGTTTGCTGGCAAGGACTTTGAGGACAAGCGCCCGCGTGACCGCTATGTCGCCGAAGCCAAGCGCATCCTCGGCGTGATGGACGGCGTGCTCGCGGGCAAGAGTTGGTTCCTGGGGGACGATTATACCATCGCCGATATCTCGATGCTCGGCTGGGTACGCGGTCTGGTCGATTTCTACGGGGCAGGCGAGCTGGTCGGCTTCGACCAGTTCACGCACGTAAAGGCATGGCTCGAGCGCGGACTCGCACGGCCAGCGGTGCAGCGCGGTCTGGCGATCCCGGCGCGGGGGTAGTCAGGCCGACGGCGCGTCCGAAAAGCCTTCATACCACACGGCAATTGCGTTGTTGTGGGCGAGCCACGGCGCGGGTGCGGTCTCCTGGATCGCATCCCCGTGCTGCCGCCATCCGCCGAGCGAGCATAGACAAAGCCGCTGCAATCGAGCTTGCCATTGGAAGGGATGGTCGCGGCGGCGAAGGATGGCATGGTGCCGGGGCTCTTATATTCGGTCTTCTTGCCAAGCCCGCTGCGCGCGCGCGTAATCGCCGTTGCCGAATCCATTGTGCTTCCCCTGTTCCCGGCGCGGGGTCGTGCTCGACGGTCAGCCCCGCGACTCGCCCGCTAACAAGGCGGCGTCCCGATTTCGTGAAAAACGCGTGCGCCGGGCGGGTGGACGACACGACCCACAACGAAATTTGTTCCCCTCTCGTTCCGGTGTTGCTACATCGCTGCTTATGGCAAAACTCCAAAAGCGCTATGTCTGTCAGGCCTGCGGATCGGTGTCGCACCGCTGGCAGGGGCAATGCGCCGATTGCGGGGAATGGAACACGCTGGTCGAGGAAGCTCCCGCTACCGTCACGCCGTTCCAGGCGAAGCATAATCTGCAGGGCGGCGGGCGCGCGTTTCAGCTCGTCAGCCTCGATGCCGAGATCACGCTACCCGATCGGCTCGCCACCGGCATTGCCGAGCTTGATCGCGCGCTCGGCGGCGGGTTCGTCGAAGGATCGGCGACGCTGATCGGCGGCGATCCCGGCATCGGCAAATCCACCTTGCTCCTGCAAGCGGCCGCGAAGATGGCGCTGGCCGGGCTGCCAGTCGCCTATGTCTCGGGCGAGGAAGCGGCCGATCAGGTGCGTTTGCGCGCGCGGCGGCTCGGGCTCGGCCATGCGCCGGTGATGCTGGCGGCGGCGTCCTCGACGCGCGACATTCTCACCACGCTCGGCCAGGCGACGCCGCCTGCCTTGCTGGTGATCGATTCGATCCAGACGATGCATAGCGATTTGATCGAGGGGGCGCCGGGCACCGTCAGCCAGGTGCGCGCCTCGGCGCAGGAATTGATCCGCTTCGCCAAGGAACGCGGCACTGCGGTGGTGCTGGTCGGCCATGTCACCAAGGACGGCAGCATCGCCGGCCCGCGCGTGCTCGAACATATGGTCGATACCGTGCTGAGCTTCGAAGGCGAGCGCAGCCACCAATATCGCATCCTGCGCGCGATCAAGAACCGCTTTGGCGGCACCGACGAGATCGGCGTGTTCGCGATGGTGGCGGAAGGCTTGGCCGAAGTGTCCAACCCCAGCGCATTGTTCCTGACGCAGCGCGAGGAAGGCATGACCGGCACCACGGTGTTCCCGGCGCTGGAGGGCACGCGGCCGGTGTTGGTCGAGATTCAGGCGCTGGTCGTGCGCTTGGCGAGCGGCGCGACGCCCCGGCGGGCGGTGGTCGGCTGGGACAGCGGGCGTCTCGCCATGGTGCTGGCGGTGCTGGAGGCGCGCTGCGGGCTCAGTTTCTCCTCGAGCGAAGTCTATCTCAACATTGCGGGTGGCTACCGCGTGCAGGACCCGGCTGCCGATCTGGCGGTGGCGGCGGCACTCATCTCGGCGCTGTCGGAACGCCCGGTGCCCGCCGATGCGGTGGTGTTCGGCGAACTGGCCTTGTCCGGAGAAATCCGCCCGGTCGCGCACGGTCCGCTGCGCTTGAAGGAGGCGGGCAAGCTCGGCTTCGAACGCGCGCTGCTGCCCGCGGCGGTGACGGACGACAAGAGCGGGTTGAAGTTGAGCGGATTCGGCACGCTGGCCAGCTTTGTGGAGCATATGCTGGGGCGGTGAGGGGGCGTTGCGCCCTCCCACAAGCCTTCCACTGGTGGAGCGTAATGACTCTTGGTCGCATCCTCTCCCTGCCCTGTCCGTAGCTCCCTGTCCGTAGCTCTCCGTCCGTTCGTTTCGAGCGTAGTCGAGAAACCTGGCACAGCGCTTGTGGCTCTTTCTCGACTACGCTCGAAACGAGCGGGTTGAGGAAAGCACTCCCCCAAACCCCGTAACCCCCAACACGCCCGCACCCCACTCGACTTCCACCGTCCCACGCTTGTAAGACGCGCGCCATGCATCTTACCGCCCTCGACATATTGGTCCTGCTCGCCGTTGGCGGTGCCGCCACGCTCGGCATCACGCGCGGCTTCGTCACCGAAGTGCTTTCGCTGTTCGCCTGGGTCGGAATCGTGTTTGCGATCAAGCTGTTCCATGTCCCGCTGACTCATGCGTTGACCGGCGTGGTCGGCACGACGACGGGCGCGGCGGTGCTCGCCTTCGCGATTCTGGCGGGCGGCACGTATTATGGCGGGCGCATGGTTGCGCGGGCGATCGGTGCCCGTACCCGCGATTCGGTGCTGGGGCCGGTCGATCGCGCGCTCGGCTTCGGCTTTGGCGCGCTCAAGGGCTTGATCCTCGCGAGCCTGGCTTTCCTGCTGGTGGTGCTGATGACCGACACCGTCAGCGGCGGCCCGGCGCATCGCCCCGAATGGCTGACCTCGGCCAAGGTCTATCCCCTCCTCAACAGCACCAGCGCCAGCATCGCCGATTTCGTCGATCGCCGCCGCAAGGGCGAGCCGGTGTTCGGGCATGGCGCGAACGTCGCCGACTCCGATCGCGCGGGCGAGTAGCGATTTCTCGGTCCCTGGCCGCGCAAAGCGGCGCAGAACATCCCATCGCCGGGGTGACGAATCCCCCGGCATGCCCTACATCCGCTGCATGAACGCGCCGCTCTACAACACCGAAATCCTGCGGCTCGCCGCCACCATTCCGCATCATCAGCGCTTGCCAAGTCCAATGGCGACCTCGGAAAAACGTTCGCCGATCTGCGGCAGCCGCGTGACGGTGGATATCAATGTCGATGCTGAGGGGCGCGTATCCGACCTCGGTCTGCTGGTGCGCGCCTGTGCGCTGGGTCAGGCCTCGTCGTCGCTGATGGGCGCGGCGGTGATCGGCAAATCCGCCGCTGAGATCGCCGCTGCGCGCGATGCGCTGGCCGCGTGGCTGGCGGGGCAGGGGCCGTTGCCCGACTGGCCCGGCTTCGAATTGTTCACGCCTGCACTGCCGCACAGCGCGCGGCACGCGTCGATCCGACTGGCCTTCGAAGCGGCCGCCGAAGCCGCCGCCGCTGCCGCCGCAAAGGCACCGGCATGAACGAATCGCTGCTGCTCGATGGCGTCATCCTCGGTGGCTTTGCGCTCGTTTTCGTTCTGATCTTCCGCCGTTTCGGCCTCGGCGCGACGCTCGGCTATCTCGTCGCGGGCGCGGTCGTCGGGCCGCAAGTGCTGCATCTGGTCGGCAATGCCGAATCCAAGATCGGCGTGGCCGAACTCGGCATCACGCTGCTGTTGTTCATCGTCGGGCTGGAACTCAATCCGTCGCGGCTATGGGCGCTCAAGAAGGAAATCTTCGGGCTCGGGCTATTGCAGGTGGTGCTGTGCGGGCTGGCGGTCACCGGCCTCGTCGCGGCGGTGCATTTCTCCTGGTCGGCGGCGTTGGTGCTAGGGTTGCCGCTCGCACTTTCCTCGACCGCGCAGGTGTTGCCGATGCTGCAATCGGCGGGGCGCCTGCGCACGCCCTTTGGCGAGCGCGCCTTTTCGATCCTGCTGTTCCAGGATCTGTCGATCGTGCCGCTGATCACGCTGGTGACGGTGCTGTCGCGCAATCCGGCGGACGCGCATGGCCCGCCGGGCTGGCAATTGTTCCTGTCGACCGTGCTCGCCGTGGCCGGGCTGGTGCTCGCCGGGCGCTTCCTGCTGCGCCCGCTGTTCCGCATCATCGGTAATCTGGGGGAGCGCGAGATGTTCGTGTTCGCCGCGTTGTTCACGGTGGTGGCAGCGGCGGCGATCATGGAGGCGCTTGGTCTGTCGACCGCACTGGGCGCATTCGTCGCGGGCGTGATGCTGGCGGACAGCCCGTATCGGCATGAGCTGGAGGCCGATGTCGAGCCGTTCCGCTCCATCCTGCTCGGGCTGTTTTTCCTCGCGGTCGGCATGATGCTCGATTTGCACGCGATCGCCGAGCGGCCGTTCTTCGTGATCGCCATGGCGCTCGCGCTGATCGCGACCAAGGCGGTGATCATCTTCGGCATCGGTATGGCCTTTCGCATGAAGTGGCGCGCCGCGCTCGCGCTCGGGCTGCTGCTTAGCCAAGGTGGCGAGTTCGGCTTCGTGCTGTTCGCCCAGGCGCAGCGTGCCTTCCTGATCGCGCCCGAGGCGGCGAGCCTGTTCGGCGCGATCGTCACGCTGTCCATGGCGACGACGCCGTTCCTGATGATGATCACCAAGCGCATTCGCGAAGAGCCGGTCGTCGCGGGCGAGCGTGACGGCCCAAAGGCCGACGGGGCCAATGCGCTGATCGTCGGCTATGGTCGCTTCGGCCAGACGGTGGCGCAAATGCTGATCGCGCAAGGCGTGCCGGTGACGCTGATCGACACCGATATCGAGATGATCGATGTCGCCAGCGATTTCGGAGCCAAGGTCTATTATGGTGACGGAACGCGGCTGGATTTGCTGCGTCAGGCGGGTGCGGGCGAGGCGGAGCTGATCCTGTTCTGCATGGATGGCGACCAGATTTCGCCCGATCTCGTTACCGGGGTCCACAACGCCTTTCCCAAAGCGTCAATCTACGTGCGCGCGTTCGATCGTCGCGCGGTGATCAAGCTGAAGGGCGCCCCGGTCGATGGCGTCGTGCGCGAAGTGCTCGAATCGGCGGTGAAGATGGGGCGCATGGCGCTTGAGAGCATCGGCGTGGACCATGCCGAGATCGATCGTACCGAGGACATTTATCGCCGCAACGACAAGGAACGTCTGCGCGTGCAGTCCGAGCGGGCGACATTCGCGCGGCGCGTGGCATCATGATTACGCAAGATCAACGCGCCGGGCTGAGCGAGGAGCAAGCAGGATGAACTGGATCGCCCTTCTGGCGGCGCTGTCGGGCGCGATTGCGGTCGGCGCGGGCGCGTTCGGCGCGCATGGGGCAAGCGGTCAGGCGGCCGAGTGGCTGAAGACCGGCGCGCACTATCAACTGATCCACGCAGTTGTGGCGTTGGTGGCGTGGCGGATGGAGGTGCGCGGCCCGGCGTGGTTGTTCATCGGTGGCGGCGCGATATTCGCCGGAACGCTGTATCTGATGGCGCTGGGCGCACCCCGCTGGCTGGGTGCGGTGACGCCGATCGGGGGCGTGTTGCTGATTGCCGGGTGGCTGTGGCTGGCCTGGTCGGCGGCGCGGACGGTGTGACGCCGACGCGAGGTGCCTTTTAAGTGGCCCGCACCAAGCTCAGCGTTTGCGCGAGAAAAAGGCGATTCGGGTCCGAGCAAGAGGCGCGGTCGCTGGCACAGGCGAGTGATCTTGTGCTCAGGCCCTATCGGTGCGATCGCTGCGGGGCGTTTCATTTGACCAGCCGGACCAAGGGTAAGCGTGTGCCGCGTCCGGCGGTGTGACGGACGGTTCGACGGGACGGCAACGACGGCAACCTTCCCACGTCATGCCGGGCTTGTGCCGGCATCCACCATACAGGGTCTCTGCGATCGATTGTCTCGTATCGCGGTGGACCCCGGCGCGAGGCCGGGGTGACGGTGCGCTATTCATTCGCCCCTTCGACACGAACAGACAAGCGCGATAGGGAGCGTGGATGACCAGCGCCTCGACCCGCCGCATCCTGCTCGCCAGCCTGATCGGCACCTCGGTCGAATTCTACGATTTTTATATTTACGCGACCGCCGCCGCCTTGGTGTTCGGCCCGCTCTTCTTCCCGGCGGGCGATCCGGCGGTGCAGTTGCTGGCCTCTTACGCGAGCTTCGGCCTCGCCTTCTTCGCCCGGCCGTTGGGGGCGGCGGTGTTTGGGCATTTCGGCGACCGTTTGGGGCGCAAGTCGACGCTGGTCGCCTCGCTGATGCTGATGGGCGGCTCGACCGTCGCGATCGCCTTCCTTCCGACTTATGCGCAAATCGGCTGGGTCGCCCCGTCGCTCTTGTGCCTGTTGCGCTTTGGGCAGGGGCTCGGGCTTGGCGGCGAATGGGGCGGGGCGTCGCTGCTGGCGGTCGAGAATGCGCCCAAGGGCCAGGAAAATCGCTGGGGGATGTTTCCGCCGCTCGGCGCGCCGGTTGGGTTCATCGCCGCCAATGGTTTCTTTCTGCTGCTGGGCGCTGTGCTGACGGACCAGCAATTCCGCGATTGGGGCTGGCGCTTGCCGTTTCTGGCGAGCGCGGTGCTGGTGCTGCTTGGTCTGTGGGTGCGCTTGAAGTTGACCGAGACGCCGGCCTTCCGCGAAGCCGCCGCGCACGATGCGTTGCCCAAAGTGCCGATCGCCGAGCTGTTCCGCCTGCATCTGCGCGCGACAGTCGCGGGCACGGTCGGCGTGGTTGCCTGTTTTGCGCTCTTCTATCTGACGACGGCGTTTGCGCTCAGCTACGGCACTACCGCGCTTGGCCATGGGCGGCAGGCGTTTCTGGGGCTGGAACTCGGTGCGATCCTGTTCCTGGCTGCGGGCGTGATCGTCTCCTGCACCTTGGCCGACCGGTTCGGTGCGACCGCAATGCTGCGCTGGGGGTTTGTCGGCTCCGTCGCCTCGGGCTTGCTGATGGGAACGATGCTGGGGTCTGCGTCCTTGTGGGTGGTGTTCGCGTGGCTGGCGCTGTCGCTGTTCGCGATGGGCTTTGCCTATGGCCCGCTCGGCGGCTGGCTGCCGTCGTTGTTCGACGCCGGGGTACGCTATACCGGCGTGTCGATCACCTTCAATCTCGGCGGAATCCTGGGTGGCGCGCTCGCCCCGATCGCGGCGCAGGCCCTGGCCGCGCGGGGTGGGCTGTGGCTGGTCGGGGCTTATCTGGTGGCGGCGGGCGTGCTGAGCCTTGGCGGCCTGGCCTTGCTCAAGCGGCGCTGATCCGCGCGCGCTTGCAACGTTCGGAGCAGTAAACGACGCTGTCCCAATCGCGCGCCCACTTTTTCCGCCATGCAAACGGGCGCTGACAGACCGGGCAGATCTTTTCAGGCAGGTCGGCCTTGGCGACGCCGTTCGGCACTTAGGCCGCTCGATCCAGAAATGCGCGCACGTCCGCCAGATCGACCGATTTGTCGAGGAAAGTGCCGCCAATCCCGCGTGCGAGCAGGAAAGGCAGCGTGCCCGCGTCCATTTTCTTGTCGTGCAGCATGTGCGCGACCAGTGTTTCGCCATCGGCGGTGATGCCCGCCGCGGCCGCGCCATCGGGCAGCCCGATCGCGCGGAGGTGCGCGGCAACGCGATCGGCATCGATTTGTGGAGCAAGCCCGCGCGCCGCCGAATAGCCGAAGGCGAGCACCATTCCGGCCGCGACGCCTTCGCCGTGGAGCAGCCGGTCGGAAAAGCCCGCTTCGGCTTCCAGCGCATGCCCAAAGGTGTGGCCGAGGTTGAGCAGGCGCGCGCGCCGGTCGTCTCGCGTTCGTCCTCGGCGACGATCCGCGCCTTGGCCGCGACCGAGTGGGCGATGGCGTAGAGCCGCGCGTCGGCATCACCCGCGATCAGCGCGGCGGCATTGGCCTCGCACCAGGCGAAGAAGTCGGGGTCATCGATCAGGCCGTATTTCACGACCTCGGCATAGCCCGCGCGGACATGGCGCTCCGGCAGCGTGTCGAGCACATTGGGGTCGATCAGCACCAACGCCGGCTGATGGAAAGCGCCGATCAGATTCTTGCCGGCCTTGGAATTGATCGCGGTTTTGCCACCCACCGACGAATCGACTTGTGCGAGCAGGGTCGTCGGGATCTGCACGAAGCCGCAACCGCGCTTGAGGATGCTGCACGCAAAACCGACGAGATCGCCAATCACCCCGCCGCCCAGCGCCACGACATGGTCGCCGCGTTCCACGCCAAGATCGAGCAAGCGGTCGGTCAGCTGCTCCAGCATCGCCCAGCTCTTGGTCGATTCGCCCGGCGGCAGCACGATCGCTTCGCTCGCTACGCCCGCCGCGGTCAGCGCGGCCTGCACGGTCGCCAAGTGCGGCAGGACATTCTCATCGGTGACGATCACCATCCGCCGCCCGCGCGACAGCGGCGCGAGCCAGTCGGCAGCGCGGCCGAGCAGCCCGGCCTCGATGATGATATCGTAACTGCGCGCGCCCAGCGAAACGGGAATGGTCGTCATGGTTGGTTGAGCGCTTTCAGGATGGCGTTGACGGTTGCGTCGTGCGGCGCGCGGTGGCTGGAGACGCGGAGATGCGCGGTCGCGTAGAACGGGTTGCGGACGCGCGCCAGTTCTTCGAGCACGGCAAGCGGATCGCGCCCGCGCAGCAGCGGGCGCGTGTCGCGGCGCGAGACGCGCTCGACCAGCACTGAGGGCTTGGCATCGAGCCACACCGCAAAACCCCGGTCGAGGATCGCGGCGCGCGTCTGCGGGTCCACGAACGCGCCGCCGCCGGTGGCGATCACTCGTCGTTCGCCTTCCATCAGCCGCGCGATCACCCGGCGTTCGCCATCGCGAAAATAGGCTTCGCCGAAGCGATCGAAAATATCGGGGATCGACATGCCGGCGGCCGTTTCGATCTCGGTATCGGCGTCGACGAAGGGCAGGCCGAGGCGCATCGCCAGGCGGCGGCCAACGGTGGATTTGCCAGCCCCCATCAGCCCAACCAGCACGATCGGCTGGCCGGTCCATTTCGGCGATTGGGGTGGGGTGGGGGCTGGGCTTTGCAACATCGAAGCGAGGGCTATACAGCGCACGGGCGTCTCGGGCAAAAGGCCTTGCGGGCGCAGCCCAAATTGTTCTGTTACAGGTCTTGGCCCATGTCCCGCTCGCTCGTAATCCTCCTCGTCATCGTGGTCGTATTGGTGGGTGTCCTGTTCGGACTCTCCTCGATCGCGCGCGAAAAGCCGCTGAAGCATGTCGAAAAGGCCGTCCCGCTTGCGAATCTCCAAAAGTAGCGGTGTGTCCGGCGCGACCGCGCGCAAGCTGACCATCGCGCTGCGCGTCGGCACCGCTCTCGCGGCGGTGCTGGCAATACCGGCGCTGGGGCAGCAACGCCCCGAATCGATCCTGCCGCCCGGCTTTGGCGATCCTACGCCCGCGCCTTCTCCGGCGGCGGCGCGGCCCAAGCCGGTCCAGCAGGCCCCCGCGCAACCGAGCCAAGCGGCTACACCGCCGCTCGCACAGACTCCAGCGGCCGCGTCGGCAGGGTTTTCAGCGCCCGACGCGACCCCGACGACTGTGCCGAGCCCCCGCCGCCACGCCTCCCGCGCCGACCGACTTTGCCGCCTTCGTGCGCGCCGACATGCCATCGTTCGCGCGCCGGTCGCTGGCGCGCGTCGGTGTCGCGGGTCCGCCTGAGGGCGCGATGGGGCCGAACGCCTTTGGCCGCGCCGACGGCCGCTTCCTTGAAGTGCTGATGCAACGGTTGAACACCCCGGGTCGCGTCGCGCTGGGTGTCGATTGCGCTGCGCCGCGCGCTGATGGCGCGGGTCGATACCCCGCGCGGCGTGAACGGTGCGGATTTCGCGGCGGAACGATCGTGGTTGCTGACGCGTATGGGCGAATCCGTGGCCGCGCGGGCGATGGCACAAGCCGTCGATACCGAGGATTATACGCCCAAGATGTTCGAGGCGGCGATGCAGGCCGCGCTGGCGACGGGAGACGCGGCAGCGTTATGCCCGGCGGCCGAGGCCGGGGCGGAGCTTGGCCAGGAACGCGGCTGGATCATGGCGCGGGCGATTTGCGCGGGGCTGTCTGGCACGCCCGCGCGGGCGCAACCGTTGCTGGCGCAGGCGCGAAAGGCCGGAATTGCCGGTGGCGTCGACTTTTTGCTGGCGCAAAAGGTCGCGGGTGCCGGTCAAAGCGGACGCCAGGCGGTGACGATCGAGTGGGACAGCGTCGATCACCTGACCGCCTGGCGATACGGCATGGCCACTGCCACCGGGGTCGAGATCCCCGAGTCGCTGCTGGCAACCGCATCGCCTGCCGTGCAGGGCTGGCGGGCTTTGTCCCCGACGCTGGACCCGCGGGTGCGCGCCGCCGTGGCCGAGCTGGCCGCAGCGCGTGGCATTCTGTCGAGCGCGGCGCTGGTCGATCTCTATAGCGCGATCGATGCGGGAGACGATCAGACGGGTGCCGAGGTCGGGATCGCGCGCGATCTGCGCGCGGCCTATGAGGGGCCGGACGCAAGGCGCGCGCCGATGCGCTGGTGCGGTTGTGGGATGAACCCAAGACCGCCGAAGGCCGCTATGCCCGGCTGGTGCTGACTGCCGGGGCTGCCGCGCGCATTCCGACGACACTGGAGCAGCCCGATATCGATCGACTGGTCGCCGCGATGCTGAGCGCCGGGCTGGATGTTCCGGCACTGCGCTGGCGTGATAAAGCGGGACGCGGCAGCAATGCCTGGGCGATGCTGACGCTGGTCGATCCGGCAATGCCCTCGCTGAATTATGGCGACGTCAGCGCCTATTCCGGGGCGAACGATGCCGAGGGGTTGAAGCGCCGGATGTTCTTTGCCGCAATTGCGGGGCTAGGGCGGATGTCGGGTGCCGAAGTCGAGCGTGGCGCGCAAGGGCTGGGGTTGCGAATAACGCAGGAGAATAGCTGGACGCGCTCGATCGCCAAGGCGGCGCGCGATCATGAGCCCGGCACGGTGGTGCTGCTCGCGGCGATCGGTATGCAGACGCGGCAGTGGCATGGCGTCTCGCCCGAGGCGATCTATCACATCACGGCCGCACTGCACGCGGTCGGCATGTCGGGCGAGGCGCGGATGATCGCCGTCGAGGCGATCTCGCGGCTTTGACCGAGCGCCCCAGCGCGCCCGATTCGCCGCGCGAGGATCGCGCGTTGATCGATCGCTTTCTCGAGATGCTGGCGGCGGAAGCCGGGGCGGCAAAGAACACGATCGCCGCCTATCGCAGCGATCTGGCGCTCGCATCGGAGGTGCTTGGCGGGCGGCTGAGCAGCGCCACGCCTGACGACCTTGCCCGGCTGGGTGGCGAATGGCTCGCCCTGTCCAAGGCGAGCGTAGCGCGCAAATCGGCGGCGCTGCGGCGTTTTTCGCGTTTCTGGCGGATGAGGGGTTGCGGGCGGATGATCCCGGCGGTGCCTTGCCGCGTCCGGGTGCATCGCGCGGTTTGCCCAAGGTGCTCGACCATGCCGATATCGACCGCCTGTTCGCCACGATCGCCGAGCGGATCGCGCGCGTCCCCGCCGACCCCAACGACCTGCGCATGGCGGCGTTGGTCGAGCTATTGTACGGATCGGGGCTGCGCGCGACCGAATTGGTATCGCTCTCGCGCCGCGCTATTGCGCCCGACCGGCCTTATCTGATCCTGCGCGGCAAGGGCGACAAGGAGCGGCTGGTGCCGCTGTCGGATCGCGCGCGCGCAGCCGTTGCGGTCTGGCGGCTGCACGTGCCCGAGGACAGCGTGTGGCTGTTCCCTTCCGGCAAGGGGCATTTGAGCCGCATTCGCCTCTACCAGATCCTGAAAGCACTGGCGGCGGAGGCCGGGATTCCGCCCGATCGCGTCAGCCCGCACGTGCTGCGCCATGCCTTTGCCACGCATTTGCTGGCGGGCGGAGCCGATCTCCGCGCGCTGCAGGCGATGCTCGGCCATGCCGATATTGCGACCACCGAAATCTATACGCATGTCGATGCCAGCCGCCTGATCGAGCTGGTCAATGCGCGTCATCCGCTCGCCGAAGCTACGGCACGCGTTGACGCAAGGAAGCGCGGGGCTTAACCGGCCCGACTTATGGCAACTTTCCTCGATTTCGAAAAACCGATCGCCGAGCTGCAAGCGCGGATCGACGAATTGCGCGAGACCGCAGCCGAAGGCACGGTCGACATCGACGCGGAGGTCGCGCGGCTGCAGGCGAAGTCCGACAAGTTGCTGCGCGACACCTATGCCAAATTGACGCCCTGGCAGAAGACCCAGGTCGCGCGCCACGGCGAACGTCCGCACTTCAAACATTATGTAGCGGGGCTATTTCAGGATTTCCTGCCGCTGGCGGGCGACCGTGCGTTTGGCGACGACCAGGCGATCCTCGGCGGTTTTGCTACCCTGCGCGGGCGGCGCGTACTGGTGATCGGCCATGAAAAGGGCGACGATACCGCCAGTCGGCTGCGCCACAATTTCGGCATGGGCAAGCCCGAGGGCTATCGCAAGGCGATTCGCCTGATGCAATTGGCCGACCGTTTCGGCCTGCCGGTGGTAACTTTGGTCGATACCTCGGGCGCGTTTCCGGGTGTGCAGGCCGAGGAACGTGGCCAGGCCGAAGCGATCGCGCGGTCGACCGAAATGTGCCTGTCGCTTGGCGTGCCGATGGTGGCGGCGGTGGTGGGCGAGGGCGGCTCGGGCGGCGCAATCGCGCTGGCGGCTGGCAATACGGTGTTGATGTTCGAACACGCCGTCTATTCGGTAATTTCGCCCGAAGGCTGTGCGTCGATCCTGTGGCGCACGGCGGACAAAGCCGCCGATGCCGCCGAGGCGATGAAAGTCACTGCGCAGGACCTGAAGGGTCTCGGGGTCATCGATACGATCGTGCCCGAGCCGTTGGGCGGTGCGCAACGCAACCCGGGCGCGGCCATCGCGGCGCTGGGCAATGCGATCGACGCGGCCTTGTCGAACCTTGATGGCCAGAGCCCCGCCGAGCTGCGCCGGTCCCGACGTGCAAAATTTCTGGCGATGGGCCGACTTTAACGCGGGCGCGATCGCGGCCGCCAGGGTTGGTATTCGGTCGCGAGGCAAATGAAAGGGCGACGGAACCGTAGTTCCGCCGCCCTGGCATATTAGAGGAGTTCGTAAGAGTCTTACGAAGCCTTCATGTTGGTCGTGACGTTGGTGAAGGTCTTGTTCAGTTGCGTGCCCAGGCCCTGCATCGCGGCAATCGCGGCGACGGCGATGAGCGCTGCGATCAGGCCGTATTCGATGGCGGTCGCGCCCTTGGAATTCTTGATGAAATTGCGGATGGTCTTCATGATTCCGGTCTCCGTTGGTGAAAGCTTCAGTACCCGGTCGGGCCGGAAAAACCGGACCAACGCTGCCGAGTCTAGGGAGGCAGAGTTGAAAAAGGTTTAAGCCCGACGGAACTTTGTCGGGCGGGCGACTCTAAACGCCAGCGGTGGCCGCCGAGACCTTGGTGCTGACGTTGCCCCACATGGTGGTGGTGGAATTGGCGAGCTGGGTTAGCGCGGTGACCATCGCAATCACGATCAGCGCGACAATAAGACCATATTCGACGGCTGTGGCACCGCGGCGATCTCCCAGGAGCTTTTTCAGCGTGTCGAGGATCATAGGAGTTCGAGGCCACCGAAACAGCTGCTGGTTCCCGATCCCTAAAACAGGTGGGTTACGATATGCCTAACAATCTCATTACATCGGAGCGGCGCTCGTGATGCTGGTCGTGGCCGCCGCCTTGGTGGACGGTGCGGGGCGGGTGCTTGTGCAGCGCCGACCACCGGGAAAAGCATTGGCGGGCTTGTGGGAGTTTCCCGGCGGCAAGGTGGAAGCCGGTGAACGCCCGAGGCGGCGTTGGTGCGCGAGCTGGAGGAGGAACTGGGCGTCGTGGTCGCGCCGACCGCGCTCGCGCCGCTGACCTTCGCCAGCGCACCGCTTGCGACCGGCATTTGCTGCTCTTGCTCTACGTGTGTCGGGTTTGGACAGGCGAGCCGCAGGCGCTCGACGCGACGGCGATCGCGTGGCACGCCCCCGCCGACCTGCGGGGGCTGGAGATGCCCCCGGCCGATTTGCCATTTATCCCGGCCCTGGAGGCTGCGTTAGCGCGGGGCTAGGCTTGCCCGCAGTCCAAGCCAGATGGCGGGGCCGGGCATCCATCGCCCCACAACCCTTTCGGCAACCAGCACGGCTATAAGGGTCAGGCCGAACAAGGGCAGGTATAAGGCCAGGGCGAGGATGGCGATGGCCAGTCCCGCCCCAAGGCGCGGGCGGGACAGCGCGATCGGCGCGCCCAGGCCAACATGCCGTCGTCGCCACCACATCACCACGCCCGACACCGCCAGCACCACCAGCAACAGCGCGGTAACGGTGCCAAGTAGTTGATTTGCTAGGCCGAACAGCGCGCCCTCGTGCCCTGCAACACCGTAGCCGATCGTTTGATCGATCCAGTGGCGCTGCGCAAAGCCTTCGCGACTGATGACGGTGCCCGTGCGACCGTCAATCTTCACCGTGCTACGTAATGGTCGGTTCGCCGCGTCGGACGCTGCCGTCCAGGGGTCGCCCGGACGCATCGGCGGCGAGATCAGCACCGGTGGGGCCACCGCGAGCGGTCGCACCACTCCGATGACGCGCGCGAGTTCGCCCGACACGATTGGCGCGCGCGGCATCGCCATGCCGCCATGTCCGGCATGGTCTCCCGACATCGCTTCGGCCTGCGGTGGCTTGCCGCCGATCGTCCAGTCGACCGGCCCGCGCGCGGTGCCGGTAAGTTGTCGGATTTCGGTGAGATAGTTGCCCCAACCCTTGGCCCAGGCAGCCCGGTGAGGATCAGCGCGAGGGCGAACAGCGATACCCAAATGCCCGAGACGGCGTGAAGATCGCGCCAGAACACCCGACGTCCGCCCGCCAGGCGGGGATACAGCACCCCCGCCAAACCCGATCGCCCGCGCGGCCACCACAGATACAAGCCCGTCAGCAACATCACGATCGTCCAGCAGGCGGCGATCTCCACCATGTAACTGCCAAACGCACCCGCCAGCAATTCGCCGTGCAGATGGAAGATCAGCCGCATCGGCCGCTGCTCCTCGCTGACGACGCTGAGGACAGCGAGCGAACGCGGATCGACATAGACGCGTTGGTCCTGACGATCCTTGGTGACGAGGATGCGCACCGCCTCGTCCGGGCGCTCGGGCAGCACATATTTGTGCAGCGTCGATCCCGGCACCGCGCGCAAGGCTGCGGCGACCTGCGCATCGGGCGATGCCGTCGGGCCGGTGGTCGGCAGATGCGTGTAGGGCTGGTCCAGCCACGCCTCAATCTGCGGTTTCCACAGATAGATCGTGCCGGTCAGCGCCAGCCAGATCACGAAGGGCACGCAGAACACGCCGCATAGAAATGCCAGCGCCAGACGGCGTTATAGCTGAGTTGCGGGCGGGCGGGGTTGGCCATCACTTCCTCCTCAGAACCGGCCCTTCAGGCCGACATAGACGGTGCGCGGCTGGCCCGCGTACAAGGATCCGGTGGTGCCCATCAGCACCGAGGCGGGGTTTTGTGCACTCGCAGCGCCCAGACTGTCCGAGATGATCGACGCCGAACCGACATAGGTCTTGTCGGCCAAATTCTGCACCGATGCGTAAAAGGACAAACGCGACCACCAGCCTGCTGCAGCGGGCGGATCGTAATGCAGGTTGAGATTGACCAGCGTGTAGCCCGGAATGCGCAGCAAATTGGCATTGTCGATGAAATAGCGCGAGCGGTAGGTCACCTCGGCAAAGCCGCCCAACCCGGCGAAGGCACCGTGCGGCTGGTCATAGCCCAATCGCCCGTTGGCGAAGGTCGGGATCACGCCCGGAATGCGGTTGTCGGCACGATCGAAGGTGGCCGACACCGCCCCCGAGGTCAGCCGCTCGACATAGCTGGTATAGCGTTGGTCGTTATAGCTGTAGGTCGCCTGGACATAGCCGCCGGGCAGGAGCGCGGGCAGGGGCTTCCAGTTGACGCCGACTTCCACGCCGCGATGGATCGAGCGCGGCACGTTGGTGGTGAAGGACAACAGGTTCACCCCCGCCGACTGGCTAACCTGCTCGTTGCGGAACCACTCATAATAACCCGTCACTTCGGCCTTGAGGGTGTCGCCGAGCGTCAGCTCCGCACCGACGTCCACGCCGGTGCTGGTCTGCGTCTTGAGGTCGATATTGTTGCCGGCGACGCCTGCCGTCGTGACGAAAAGCTGGCCTGACTGCGGAATACCGTAGGCCGTACCGACACGGGCGTGCAGCCGCACTGCGGGCGCGGCCTGCCATACCAGCGACGCCTCGGGCGCGACATTGTCGAAATCGCGGATCGCCGGGATATTGGTCAGCGTCGGATTGGCACCGACAGGGTAGGCGTAGTTCGTCTGGCGCATGTCGATCTTCGAATGCTCATAACCAATGCCAAGAATCAGCTGCAGGTCCTGCGTCAGCGCCAATTCCTCGCGGGCGCGAACCCCCATATTGCGCACACCGCCGAACACCGTCTGGGTCGGCGCGCCAATGCCGTTGCGGCCTGCAGGCGTCTTGTTGAACGAGTAATTCTGCCCGTCGAGATAGTTGTAGAAGATCCCGATAAAGCTCAGCGCATCCATGCCCAATATCTGGCTGTGCGCGGTGACGTCAGAGCTCAGATTGTAACTGTTGAGCGTGCCGCGAAACGGGGTTGCGCTGGTCGGCTGGAACACCACACGGCTGTCGAAGGTCGCTTGCGTGCGCCAGGTCGTGCCTGCGGAAAAGTCATGCTCATAGCGTGCACCGACAATGGTCCGGCGGTCGTTTCGCGCGAGATCGCCCTCGCTCGCGGTCTGGGCGATGCGGGTGCCGTTGATGCCATTTGCCAGCACTGAGATCGTCCCGCAGCCTGCGGCGGCAGTGGCTGCCTGATCGCATCCTTGCTGGTACGGATTGGCGAGATATTGGTTGAACGACAGCCGCGTGGACAGGCGGAACTCGCCTTCATTGTAGATCACCTTGCCGGTGACACGGTCGCGGTCCGACAGGGCAAAGGTCGCCAGCGCGTTGATCGTACCGGTCTGGTAACCGGTATGGCCGGTCGCACCATCGGCGCGGGCGAAGCTGCCGAACACCGCATATTCATAGCCGGGTCCGGCATGACCGAGCGTGGCGTAGGTGTTGAGATAGCCATAGCTGCCGCCATCGACTCCGGCCTCGACGCCTTGCAGGTCGCGTCCACGCCGCGTGCGGAAGTTGATCGCCCCTTCGACGGCATAATTGCCATAGCGCGCCGAGGACGGGCCGCGCACGACGTCGACCGCGCCATAAGCATGCGGGTCGGTCAGATCGAACCGGGCAAGGCCGTCGGGCTGGGTGACGGGAAAATCATCCTCGAACACCTGGATATTGCGCGCGCCGAAGCTGTTGCGCGCGTTCGAGCCGCGGATCGAGACTCCCACATCGCGTGGGCCATTGCCGCCAATGACGGTGACGCCGGGGGAGAGTTTGACGATGTCGGCGATGGTCGTGGCGGGCGTATTGCGGAACGCGGCGTTGGTGATGGTGGTGTCGGTCTGGCCCGCGACCTTGGTCGTCAGCGTCAACGCGCGCCCGGTGACGATGATGTCGTCGGGGGATGTCGATGCGGTGCCCGCTCGATTCGGCTGGCTTTCCGGGGTCTTTGCGGGCGTGTCGAGGCGCTGCAGTTCGGCGTCGATCGCCGCGCGTTGGCGCAGCAATTCCTGGCGTCGCGTGTCGGTGCCTGTCTGAGCGGACGCCGACGCAGCGGCAAGCGCGGCGATCGACGCCGCGAGAAACGTTGATGGAAGGCGCACGAAAAAATCCCCTGTAAACGCTGGTAGCGGGCGCGCGGCGGTGGGCCATGCACGTCCGTCGCGACGGCGCTTGCTCAGCGCGTCGCGGCTCTATCGATCGTCATAGGGTGGCAGGTGGTCCGCGCAGCGGGGGACGGAGATGCAGGCGCAGGCCGACCAGCGGCGGCGCGATCCGGCGCGAGACGAGCGCCATCACAAAAGCGATGGCGAGTGCGAGCAGGATCGGGTCGGTCGCTGCAACCGAATGCGCGTTCAGGCCGGCAAAGGCGCAGGGCTGATCGGCTTTCTCGCCGTCCTTTTGATGCTTTTGCGATACTGAGTGGTCCATGCCGGGCATTGCCATCGCCATCGTCTTCATCGGGCCCATGCCCGAACAGATCGCAATGCGAATCGTACCCTGCGACGTGTCCAGCATGTACCCGCTGGGCACGACGACTTTCAGCAGCAGCGCAAACGCCAGCAGCCAGGCCGCAAGGACGCGATGTTGCTGGATATGATCGCGGAACGGTTGCACGATCGACGCTTTATGGCGCGCTGTTCGCTATGTCACGCGGGCAAAAATGTCTCTATCGCGGCCTGTTGGAAATCCGCTGCACCAGGACCGCTGCGTGCGTCGCTGGAAGCTGTTGTGGAGGCCCGACCGGGAATCGAACCCGGGTGCAAGGATTTGCAGTCCTCTGCGTCACCACTCCGCCATCGGGCCGAAGAGCGGCGCAGATGCAAGCGTCCGCGCCCGCTGTCAACCACGCGCTTGCAAAAATGCCGATACGCGTCGCTTGGCGAACCCGGTTCGCCACGATAGAGGTGAGCACTCTCAACTAGTGTATTGCACAGCTACAACAGTTGTGCAAAACCGGGTGTCCGACAAGGGTGGCACGATGAATTTGAATACGCACGATTCGGATATGCTCGCGATGCGCCATGCAATGGTGGCAAGCCAGCTTCGTACCAATGCCGTCAGCGATGCGCGCGTCGTCGCGGCGATGGACTCGGTCCCGCGCGAGGCATTCCTGCCGAGCGAGGTGGCGGCGCTCGCGTATCGCGATACCGCCGTACCGCTTGGGCACGGCCGCGCGCAGAACGTGCCGATCGCCACCGGGCGCTTGCTGACCCAGGCGGAATTGCTCCCCGCCGACCGCGTGCTGCTGATCGGTGCGGCGGGCGGCTATACCGCTGCGGTGCTTGCAGAATTGGTGGCGTCGGTCGTCGCGGTCGAGTGCGATCCGGCGCTCGCCACCCATGCCCGCGCCGCGCTGGCCGGGATTGCGAATGTCACGCTGGTCGAAGGGCCGCTGGAAAACGGCCATGCCGCTGGCGCGCCCTATGACGTGCTGGTGATCGATGGCGCGGTCGAAGGCGTGTCCGATGCCCTGGTCGAGCAGGTCACAATTGGTGGCCGTGCGGTGGCCGGGATCGTCGATCGCGGTATCACGCGCCTTGCCGCCGGGCGGCGCAGCGCGGGCGGGTTCGGCTTGCTCGCCTTTGCCGACATCGAATGCGTGCCGCTTCCCGGCTTTGCGCAGCCGCGCACTTTCACGTTCTGAGCAGAAAAGACCAGCGACCCATGCGATCGATACACCTACTGGCTGGCGTTGCGCTGCTTGGGCTCGCGGCGACCCCGCTTTCTGCGGAGACGCTGCGCGAGGCGCTGGTTAAGGCGTATAACACCAACCCGACGCTTGCCGCGCAGCGTGCAAACGTGCGCGCAAACGACGAAAAACGTGCCGATCGCGCGGTCGCAGGCGCTGCCTGCCGTCAATCTGCAAAGCGCCTATACCGAGAACGTCGTCAAATCCTCGAACAGCTTCGTGTCGCCCGATCGCAGCGCGACCGCCGGCGCGACGCTGTCGGTGCCGCTTTATGCAGGTGGCGCGGTGCGCAACAGCGTCCGTGCCGCGCAAACCCGCGTCGAAGGCGGCCAGTTGAGCTTGCGCGGGACCGAGTCCGATTTGTTCACCACGGTCGTGGGTGCCTATATGGATGTCATCCGCGATGAGGCGATCGTCGGCCTCAATATTCAGAACGTGAAGGTGCTTGAGGTCAATCTGCAGGCCAGCCGCGACCGGTTTCAGGTGGGGGATCTGACCCGGACCGACGTCGCGCAGTCTGAAGCGCGTCTCGCCGTCGCCCGCGGCCAGCTTGAAACGGCGCAGGCGCGGCTGATTTCCAGCCGGGAAAGTTATATCCGCTATGTCGGCACTGCGCCCGATGCGCTTGAGCCGCCACCGGCGCTCCCCAATCTTCCCGCCGATCCCGATACTGCGGTGGACGTGGCGTTGAAGGACAATCCGACGCTGTTGGCGGCCGCCAAAGCGAGCGAAGCCGCAGGGTATGACATTGGCGTAGCGCGCTCGAATCGCTTGCCCAAGGTCAGCGTCAACGTCGGTGGCAATTATTACAATTATCTCGGATCGCTCGGGTCAGGCACCGGCGTGGCGATTGGCCAGACGGGCACATCCTCGACCGTCGGTCTGGGGCTGACGTTGCCGCTGTACCAGGGCGGGCGTCCGGCCGCGCAGATCCGGCAGGCACAGGATGCGCGGTTGCAGGCGATCGAGCGCGTCACCGAGACCGAGCGCGGCGTGATCTCGCAAGCGCGATCGGCTTATGCGGTCTGGAAATCCTCGCTCGAGGTGATCGCGTCGAGCGAAGTGGCGGTCAACGCCAACAAATTGTCGCTGGAAGGGGTGCGCGCGGAAAACAGCGTCGGCAACCGTACCATTCTGGATATTCTGAATGCCGAGCAGGAATTGCTCAACTCGCAGGTCACCTTGGTGACGGCGCGGCGTGATGCCTATGTCGCGGGCTTTGCACTGCTGGCGGCGATGGGGCGGGCCGAGGCGCGCAGTCTTGGCCTTGACGGCGGCCCGCTCTACGATCCGGTGGCGCATTATAAGAGCGTGCGCGGCCGGATTTCGGACTTTTCGTCGGATCCCGATCCCGCAGTTACCGGCACGCGGACCAACGCGACTCGCCCGCAAGACGCCAAGGTCACCCGCCCGCTCGATCCGATTCTGGACGCGCCAGTTGACAGAAGTGCTCCAATTACCGCAGGTGAAGCAACGAAGAACCGCTAACCGGCGGATCGACGCACTTTTCAGGGGTTGTCGATGGGGGATTTGAGCGCGGAGCCATCGATGGAGGACATCCTCTCATCGATCAAGCGGATCATCGCGGAAGAGAATGACGCGGCCCCGGCGCGTGCCAAGCGACCGGCGCGTGCTTTGCCCGCGCGATCCGAGCCAACCCCTTTTAGTGACGACGAAATTCTCGAGTTGAGCCAACCGGCCCCCGAGCTCGACCGCCGTCCTCAGCCCGAGAATTACCCACAATCGGCGCGGATCGCCCGGGCCGTGACCAGGGAGGAACTCGTGCCGGAGCCAGCCCCCGAACCCGTTCGCGCGCCGCCGCCCGTCGCGGCAAAGCCGGTGCCTGAAACGCCCGCGCCCGAGTCGATTGTTTCACCGCGCACCGCCGAAGCCTCGCGCGGGCCGCTGGATGTGCTGTCGCGGCTGGTGGTCAAGCCCGAGGTCAGCGGATCGGACACGTTGGAAGGCATGGTTCGCGATATGCTGCGCCCGATGTTGCGCGACTGGCTCGATGCCAATCTGCCCGCGATCGTCGAGACGATGGTGGCCAAGGAAATCGACCGCATTACCGGCAAATAAGCCGTCCGGCGGTGATTGCAGCGGCCGCGCGGTTCTGCTGTAACCTGCGTTCATGAAAACACTGCTTGCTGCGACCGCTTTGACGGCCGCTTTCGTTGCCGCGCCTGCGGTCGCCCGCCAACTGACGATCGACGATGTGTCCACGCTGTCGCGCGTCTCCGCTCCAGCCGTTTCGCCCGATGGGCATTGGCTGGTGTGGCAGCAGCGCGAGACCGACCTGACCATCGATGGCGGTCGCTTCGATCTGTGGCGGCTCGATTTGACGCGCAAAGGTGCCGCCCCGGAAAAACTGATCGCCGAGGCCGACGTCAACGAGACTGCGCCGCAATTCTCGCATGACGGCAAGACCGTGTATTTCCAGTCCGACAAGGGCGGCGAGGATGCGGTCTGGTCGATCGGCATCGCGGGTGGCGCGCCGCTGCAGCTGACCCATTTCAAGGGCGGGATGGGCGGCTTCAAGGTCTCGCCGCAGGACGACAAATTGCTGATATGGGCCGATCGCTTGCCGGGCGCGCCCAGCCTCGAACCGGCGATGATCAAGCGGGATGCCAATGCCGGCAATGGTCGCACTTATGACCAGATGTTCGTGCGGCATTGGGCGAGCTGGGCCGATGGCACGCGCTCGCAACTGTTCGTCCTGCCGCTGACGGCAGCGGGCGCGACGGGCAACGGCTTACCGATCGAAGGCAAGCTGGTTGGGGACGCCCCGTCCAAGCCGTTTGGCGGCGGCGAGGAAGTGTCGTGGAGCGCGGATGGCAAGATCGTGTATTTCGCGTTGCGCGAGGCCGGTCGGATCGAGCCGCTGTCGACCAATCTCGATATTTTCGCGGCACCTGCGGATGGGTCGGCTGCGCCGGTCAATCTTACCGATGCCAATGACGGGATGGACAATCTCCCGACCACGTCACCCGACGGCAAGTATCTCGCCTGGTTCGCGATGAAGCGGCCGGGCTATGAGGCTGATCGGCAAGTGCTGATGCTGCGCGACCTGAAGAGCGGCGCAGTGCGCGCGCTGACCGAAGGCTGGGATCGCTCGGTCGCCTCGATCGCGTGGAGCCCCGACAGCAAGACGATTTTCGTTACCGCCGAGGATACGCAGGAAACGCCGATCTGGTCGGTCTCGCCCGTAACCGGCGCGGTCGCGCGGCTGACCGGGGTGGGCAGTGTCTCGGCCGTGGTGCCGACGCCAACCGGCGTGGTGTATGCGATGAATTCGCTGACCGCGCCCGACGATTTCTACCGCCTGACCGGCAAGAGTTCGGTACGGCTGACCTCGGTCAACGCGGCCAAGCTGGCCGATGTCGAGATGCCGAGCGTCACCAAGTTCAGCTTCACCGGGGCCAATAACGATACGGTGTGGGGCTATGCGGTGAAGCCTGCGGGCAGCACCGGCAAGGTGCCGATCGCGTTCATGGTGCACGGCGGCCCGCAAGGGTCGAGCAACAATAGCTGGTCGTATCGCTGGAATCCGGCGGTGTTCGCGGGCGCAGGCTATGGCCTGGTCGCGGTCGATTTCCACGGCTCGACCGGCTACGGGCAGGGCTTCACCGATGCGATCCGCAACAATTGGGGCGGCTGGCCGCTGGAGGATCTGAAAGCCGGGCTGAAGGCCGCGACCGACAAGTTTGCGTGGCTCGACGCGGACAATGCCTGTGCGCTGGGGGCCTCTTATGGCGGCTATATGATGAACTGGATCGAGGGCAACTGGCCCGATCGCTTCAAGTGCATCGTGCAGCATGACGGCGTGTTCGACGCCCGCGCCATGGCCTATGAAACCGAAGAACTGTGGTTCGACGAGTGGGAGCATGGCGGCCATCCTTATTATGAGGATCCCGCCGCTTTCGAGAAGTGGAACCCGGTCAACCATGTGACCGCGTGGAAAAACGCCGCAGCTCGTCATCACCAGCGAAGGCGATTACCGTATTCCCTATACGCAGGGCATCGCCGCTTTTACCGCGCTCCAGCGGCGCGACATCCCATCGCGGCTGGTGGTGTTCCCGGGCGGCAGCCATTGGGTGCTGAAGCCACGCGAGAGCCGCCAATGGTATCGCGAAGTGCTGGGGTGGATGAACAGGTGGACCGCTCCCACTGCGCCGCAACCCCCGATCGTTGGCGCATCAGGCCGCAAGGGCGGCTGACGCCTGCTTTGACGATCCTGTCCCCGGGCTCCCGGGGACAGGAACAGGCGCGCGGTCGTACGCCTTGGCAATGACGGTTAGTCTTGCGGGGCGAGGACCGGGACTTCGGGCACCTGCGCGGCGTGCGATTGCGGCGCGGGCACGGTTCGGTCGAGCACGTCCAGATAGGCCAGCAGGCCCTCTTCGGCATCAGTGAAGCGGCCGTTGCGATTGCTGGGCTGGCCAGCCGAAGCTCCGGCCTTTTCGACGAACCGGCTGCCCCATTTGTCGGCAAGATGCAGAACCTCCCCGATCCGGAACGATGCATCGTTTACCACGATCGAGGGAAAGGGGAGGCGATAGGCAGGCCCACTCCGGATTGCTGCGGCGACGGCCACTTGGCTCATGTCCACTGCGAGCGGCGAGTCGAACACGGCACCGCGAACCGATCGCAGATAGCTGCGCGGCGAAAGTTGTGCCCACCACGCTATGGCCAGGCATGCCACCCCACGCGCGAGGATCACCACTGGTGCATCGCCGCGTGAAAAAGGTCGCGTCGAGCTGCACCGCCCAGCGGCCATTGTGGAATTTCGAAAGGTCCAGCTCGACCCGGGCGATTGGGGTGGAGGACGGCGAATCACCGCGTACCGATACCAGGATCGGCAGCGGAGTGTCGGTCAGCACGTCGGTAACAAAGACCATGACTGCTCTCCCATCAACTTTGGTGGTCGCTTGCGACTCTCCCGGAGGTCGAGTCGGATTTCGCTTCCACGTATCAAAAGCTATTCCTACTACGGTACTAGGCAATAGAGCTGCGCCAGAGCGTATGCCGGTTGCGCCAGATCGATAGTCTGTCCCGAAGTGCGGGCAATTGGACGCAGGGAAATCTATCTGGGCGCTAAGCTCGGCTATATCGCCGCAGCCGGTGCGTCCTTCTCGGTGAAGTGCACGACATGGGAGATGGATGTGAACCGCGTACGCTCGAGGAACGGCAGCAATGGCATCGGCCCCCGGGGGAGGGCGTGATTGCGCATGTGGCGATCGTCGGCGGGGGGTTCTCGGGGTCGCTCGCCGCAATCAACGTGCTGCGCCATGATGGACCGCGTGCGACCCTGATCGACCAGCAAGCGGATGCAGGCGTTGGCCTTGCCTATGGCGCGGCGCACCCATCGCATCTGCTCAACGTGCGAGCGTCCAACATGAGCGCGTTTCCCGACGATCCGGGCCATTTCGTGCGTTGGCTGGCGAGTCGTGGACACGCGGCGGCGGGGCAAAGCTTTGTGCCGCGCTTGGTTTACGGCACCTATCTGCGCGAACTGCTCGATCGCGTCGCCGCGGATTTTCCCGGCCGCTTGCGGATCGTGCGCGGCGAGGCGGTCGACGTGACAGAGCATCGCGGCGTGCGCGTCCTGCTGGCCGATGGTGCCTCGGTCGAGGCCGATGCCGCTGTGCTGGCGGTGGGCAATTTGCCACCGCATACGCCGGTCGAGCTGGTGGCGGAATCGCTTGGACCCGGCTGCTATGTCGGCGATTGCTGGAGTGCGGAGGCGACCGAAGGCTTGCTCGACGATGATACGGTGCTGATCCTCGGCACCGGGCTGACGATGGTCGATGTCGTGTTGCTGCTGGAGGCAAAGGGGTTTGCGGGGCGGATTATCGCGCTGTCGCGGCGAGGATTGTTACCGCACGCCCATGCTGCACCGGCTGGCGCGTGGACTGCGATTGCGGAGCGGCCGTCGACGGTTCTCTCCCATCTGGTGCGAGCCCTCCGCAGGCGCAGCGCGGCCATCGGCTGGCGCAGCGCGATCGACGAGTTGCGCCCATTCACCCAGGATATGTGGCGCGCCGCCACCGCTGCGGAGCGCGCACGGTTCATTCGCCACGCGCGCCGTGGTGGGACATTCACCGCCACCGTTTGGCCCCCGAAGTGGCCGACCGCATCGCCGCCTTGCGGTCAAGCGGGCGGCTTGAAATCGTCGCTGGCAAGATCGGTCTCGCTGCGACATGCGCCGACGGTGTTGCGGTCGAGTGGCGACCTCGCGGAGAGGACGCGCGACGGACCCGCATCGTTCAACGGATCATCAATTGCACGGGCCCGCAAGGCGATCTCGGTCGGACCAGCGCGCCGATGCTCGGCGCTTTGGTGGCGCGGGGCGTCATTCGCCCCGATACCGCGCGGCTCGGGATCGATGTGGATGAGCAGATGCGGGTGATCGGTCGTGATGGCATGGCCAACCGTCGCCTGTTCGCGCTCGGGCCGATGACGCGCGGCGCGTTCTGGGAAATCGTCGCGGTGCCCGACATTCGCGGGCAGGCGTGGACCTTGGCCCGCCGCCTCTCCAACGCGCATTGGGTGGCGGAAGGGCTGTAGCGGTGGAGCGCCGGGGCCGTAGCTATCGTGCGTCTGAGGCGGCGCGCAGCGAAGTGCCGACCACGGAGAAGAAGGCGCGGCTTTCTGGGGAGTGATCGACATCCCATTCGGGATGCCATTGCACCGCCAGCACCTCGGCCCCGCACGGTTGCGCGCGGATCGCCTCGATCAGGCCATCATCGGCGGCGACCGCCTCCACCGTCAGTCCGCTGCCAAGCCGATCGATGCCCTGTTCGTGGACCGAGTTAACCGACATCCGCTGACGCCCGGTCGCGAAAGCGAGCAGACCGCCGTCGTTCAGCTCGACATCGTGGCGGTGGCCGAACAGCGTGTCGAAGCACCCGTCCCAGGACCCGCGATGATGCCGTCCCCTGCACGAATCGGTCGACAGCGTGCCGCCGAACAGAACGTTGATCTCCTGCAAACCACGACAAATGCCGAACACGGGCTTGCCGGCTTCGATCATCCGTCCGGCCAAGGCGAGCGCGACCTCGTCGCGTTCGCGGTCGATCTGCTGGCCTTCGGGAAGTGCGGCACCGCCATAGCGTTCCGGCGCGACGTTGGAGCGCGATCCCGTCAACAATACGCCGTCGAGCAGGCTGGTGAGCACGGCGATATCGACGGCATCGCGCACCGCCGGCACCAGCATCACCGTGCTGTCCGAAAAGCGCGCAAGGGGGGCGACAAAGCGGGTGGCGACGGTCTGCACCGGCCGCCCCAGTGTTTCGTTGCAGCACAGCACGCCGATGACGGGGCGTTTCGCCACCGTCATGCCGATTGCCCGAGCAACGTCTCGCGCAAGTCCAGCCCCGCTTTGCGATCCAGCCGGAGCGCCTCCGGCTGAACGAGCACGCTGTCCTCGGGCACATCCGAAAGTAGCCAGACATTGCCGCCAATGGTCGATCGCGCGCCGATCGTCACCCGGCCCAAAATGGTGGCACCGGCGTAGATGACGACATCGTCCCCGATGATCGGGTGGCGGGCATGGCGGTGGCGCACGTCGTCGCGGGTCGCCCCGACCGGGCTGCGCGCGCCGAGCGTGACATGCTGATACAGCCGCACCCGCGCGCCGATGATCGCCGTCTCGCCGATCACGACGCCGGTGCCGTGATCGATGAAGAAGCGCGGGCCGATCTGCGCACCAGGGTGGATATCGATGCCGGTGCGTTCGTTGGCGATTTCCGAAATGAGCCGCGCAACGATGGGGGCACCCAGATTGTTCAGTTCGTGTGCGATGCGGTGGTGCAGGCTGGCGATCGCGCCGGGATAGCAGACCAGGATCTCGTCCACGCTGCGCGCTGCCGGATCGCCGAGAAACGCCGCCTCGACATCGCTGTCGATCAAGCGCCGGATGTCGCCGAGCGTGGCCGTGAACAGCCGCACGATGGTGGTGGCATGGTCGGCCTCGAAGGCCCCGGCCTCGCACTGCCAATAGCCGAGTTCATGGCCGATCTCACGCTCGAGATCGGTTATCGCGGCCAGCAGCTTGGCGACAACGAAAGTGTCCTCCTCCGCTACGGGGCCGCGGAAATGGCCGAGGCGACGCGGATACAACGCTGCGGCAAGCAGGGACAGCACCCGCTCCAGCGCCGCGCGCGACGGGAAACTTTCCACATCGCGTGCCTCGTCCTGCCGTGACCGCCATTCCTCGCGCGCCTCGCGCAGATCGGCGATTGCGTCGCCAACGGTGCGCGGGGGAATCGGTGCGATATCGTTGTCGGTGCGTAAATCGGTCACGGGGCCTCCTTTGTGGAGGATATCCTATCGATCCAGTCGGAAATAATAGAAATGCTTCTGGCCGCGCAAGCGCGGGTTTGCGCGCGACATTGCCGTCCGTGTTGAGATTGTACAATCCGCCGATGACTAACCGTATTACGCCATATATCCAGCGCGACCTTCGCCTCCCCAGGGACGGAGCCGCGCTCGACTTTATTGCATGGCCGAAAGGCCATGCCGATCAGATGCATGCGAGTCTCCTTTCTGAACGGTATTGGATTGATATGACCTCAGCCGATCCCTGGAGCCCGTCCAGCTTTACGCCGCCAAACCGCGATATTGCGGAGCCCGCCAGTGACGGTCCGTCGGATACCACGTTCACACGCCGTTTGTTCGGCCGTATCGCCGAGAGCGCTGCCCTCGCAGACGCGCTGGCGCGGGTTTGCGGCAGCGGCACAGCAGAAGGGATTTTGCTTTCGGGGGTGTCCGGCGTCGGAAAGTCGGCGTTGGTACGCCGCTTCCGGATGCTCATGGCGGCATCGCCACATCGTTTCACCACCGGAAAATGCGACCAGTTACATCACAACGCGCCGTTTGCGCCCATTGCCCAGGCTTTGCATGGCCTGACGCATGCGTTGCTCGGCGAAAGCGACGCGACGTTGCAGAACCTACGCGCGCGCTCCTTCCGCAATTGGGGAACGACACGCGATTGGTGGTCGATCTTGTTCCGGATATGGAGATCGTTCTCGGGACGGCGGGTGCGAGAACAGATATGTCGCCCGCGCTTGCGAAAATTCGGCTGCATCAGGCGCTGCTGGCAACCATCGGTGCGCTCGCCACGCGAGAGGCACCGTTGATTCTGTTCCTGGACGATATTCAGTGGGCGGACCCGTTCTCGCTGGAAATGTTGGTCAGCCTCGCCAGGACGCCACCGCAAAACACCCTCGTCATTCTAGCCTATCGCGAAGACGAAGCGCATTTGCATCTGAAGCCGTCCGGGTTTCTGGACGCCATCAAATCGCATGCGCTCCCGGTTACTGAAATCGCGTTGGCACCGCTGCACGCCGCAGCCATCGTGGAAATGCTCGAATCCACCTTTGGCGGAACCACGCGCGATGTCGACGCGCTCGGGCGCGCCGTCCATGCGCGAACCGGAGGCAATCCGTTCTTCGTCCAGCAAGTGTTAAGTGCCCTGCGCGATGCGGGCGTCATCCGATACGATGCTGCCCGGCGCTGTTGGACCTGGACGGGGGAAGGCCTCGAATCCTCGGTGCAGACAGGCAATGTCGTCGACTTTACCGGAAGCCGCGTCGAGCGCTTGCCCGAGGAACAGCGCGCGGTGCTCCAGGCGCTTGCTTTGATCGGCACTCGCGCCGATGGCAGCTTGCTTGCCGCGTTTCTCCGCGTGGATCTTGACCGCCTTACGCACCGGGCGCAGCCGCTCGTCGAAGGCGGTTTTCTCCATCGGGATGCGACACGATATGCGTTCGCGCATGACCGCATCATGGAGGTCGCGATTGCGTTGACGCCAGAAGCCGAGCGACCGGTACGTCATGTCGAGCTCGCCCGGCTGCTGCTGCGTTTGCGTGGCACCGCCTCAGTCAGCGACTTTGACATTGCCGACCATGTGGTTGCGGCGATGGCAAGCGAGATTCCGTCCACCGACAGACCGCTCTTCGCGCGGACCCTGCTCGACGCGGCGGCGCGCGCTCTCCAAACGGCAGCCGTGGACCAGGTCACACGGTATATTGAAGGGGCAAATGCCCTGTTTTCCGAAGCGTGGTGGGAAAGCCATTATCGGTTGGCGTTCGAAATCAACTTTCGCAGAGCCGAGAACCTTTTGCAGATTGGTGCTGTAGAGCGGGCCGAGCACGGGATCGACGCGTTACTGATCCATGCGGCAGAACCTATCGACAGGGCCCAGGCCTACCGCCTGAAGGCCGTTACCCGGACGCTGCATTCCGATTATGACGGTGCGATCGCAGCGGGGCTGGCAGGGCTCGCTCTGCTCGGCGTCGATCTCCATCGTTTTCCCTCACGCGAGGAATGCGACGCCGCCTATGAGCGAGTCCGCGCGGCTTTGGGCGATACCCCGATCGCGAGCCTGGCGGATCTGCCCAAAACCGATGACCCCGCGATCGAGGCGATCATGGGGCTGTTGTCGACGATGGTGGCGGCAATTTTTTCAGATGACGGCCTGCGCTTCATCCACCTTGCCAAGATTGCCGAACTGACGCTGGCGCATGGTGCGACTGCGGGATCGTCCTATGGACTCGCCTGGTTCGGGGTGTTCGTTTGCGATTTCTACGGGCAATATGCCGATGGCCTGGAATATGCCCTGGCCGCGCTCGCGCTGGTCGATCGGCATGGCTTCGAGACGCAGCGGACGGGTACTCTCGTCGCGCTGGATCAGCTCAGCCCGTGGACGCAGCCCTTCTCTTGCGCGATCCTCCGCATTCGCGAAGCGATTGCGGCTGGGTATGCCGCGGGCGATCTTGGCATGACATGTTACGCGCGCAACCACCTTGTGTCGGACCTGTTGATGATGGGGGCACCGCTTTCCCTGGTCGACGAGGAGGCGGAGCGCGGCCTGGATTTGACTCGCCGTATCGCATTTCGCGACATCGAGCTGCTGATCGGCGCGCAACAGGGGCTGGTGCGTGAGCTTAGCAACGGTCACGCGATGGTACCTTTCGAATCCGCGGGCGAGATCACTTCGGCGTCGACTCGCTTCTGGGTTCGCCTGTACGCCGGTATCGCCGCCTATCTTTTCGAAGATTACGCGCGTGCCGAATGGGTGCTCAAGGACGCAGAGCCGCTGGCTTGGGCGCTGCCGGCCAATATCGACCTGACCTATTTCGCGTTATTCTCGGCCCTGAGCATCGCACAGCGCGCCGAAGATGGAGCCGAAGATGGAGATGCGTTGGGTCAGATGGCGATCCACCGCGCCAAGCTGGAGACATGGGCCCGGCTCAACCCGCAGAATTTCGAGAACAAGCTCCTCATGGTCGACGCGGAGATGGCGCGATTGCGCGGCGAGGATCTTCAGGCGCTGCAGCTTTATGATCGCGCGGTCAAAGCGAGCGATGGCTTTGGTCATGAAAGAGCGATGGCGCATGAACTGGCGGCGCGACACTGTACGGCGATCGGGCTTGGCGTGACCGCTGCGTATCATGGCCGGGCGGCACGCACCGGCTATCTCGATTGGGGCGCTACCGCGAAAGCGGCACGCCTCGAAACCGATCACCCGGAATGGTTTGATCGGCAGCGGGTCGATCAGGATCGCGATCTGGATACGATCCTGGATCTCGCCGAGGCCTTTGCCCAGGAGCTTGCTTCCGATCGATTGAACGCGATGGTCACGCGGACAATGATGGAACGCGCAGGCGCGCAGCGCGGCCTGCTGATGATCCTGCGGGATGGCGAACCCGTCATTGAATCGATGGGCGTTGCCACGCGCAATGGCATCGAGCTTGGCAGCGCCGTCGCGATTCCGACTGCCGAGCGCGTGGATCCGACCGTCCTGCAGGCCGTGATGCGCACGCAAAAGCCCGCGATGACGGGGGATCGGGAAAAGGGGTATATTCTGTCGATCCCGTTGCTACAGCGCAATCGGCTCTTGGGAATCGTGCATTTAGAGACATGCGCGGCGGAGATCTGCGCGCCGTCGGGCGTCGCGCTGATCGAGCGCATCGGCGCGGTGGCCAGTATTGCGCTCGACACCGCACACCGGCACGCGGAACTGATGGAGGAGGATGCGCGCCGATCGCAGACCGAAAATGCGTTGCGGGCCGCGCGGGCCGAATTGGCGCAGACATCGCATCTTTCGCTGATGGGTGGGCTTGCCGCATCGATTGCTCATGAGATTGGCCAACCGCTTGCTTCGATCGTTTCGCATGCGGGCGCGAGCATCCGATGGTTGCGGCGGCCGGAGCCCAATATTCCGGAAGCGGTATCCGGGCTGGAGCAGATCAAGGACGGCGGGCTGCGCGCGGCCGACATCGTTCGCGGGCTTCGCGCGCTCGCCAAACAGGAGCCGGCTTCGCGCGAACCTGTAATCCTGAACGCCGTCGTGCGCGATGTCCTTGAGCTGACGGCGGCCGAAATCGACCAGCGCGGTGTCGCGCTCATCGCGCACCTGGACGGAATGGAAACGGTCGTGACCGGCGATTATGTCCAGTTGCAGCAAGTCGTGCTCAACCTGGTCATGAACGCGATCGACGCGATGGTTTCGATCCCCGAGGCCGACCGGATCCTGACGGTAACGACCGAGCGGAGCGAGGGCAAAGCGGTCGTTCGGATTGAGGATTCAGGCACCGGGATCTCCGCCGAGCATCTGACCCGGATTTTCACGCCGCTGTTCACCACCAAGGAGAAGGGGATGGGCATGGGGCTGGCGATTTGCAAATCCATTGTCGACGCCCATGGCGGTGGACTGGTGGCGACCCCTGCCGAAGAGCGCGGCACGGTCTTCACCTTCGGCTTGCCGATCGCCGAGACCGGCAGCGGGAGGTAGTCCCCGATTTTCTGGCCGAGGCGATTACGGTGCGGTCGCCTCGGGCCGCGGCCGACTTTACCTTACCGGCGTAGCGCACGAGGGTCGACGAGTGCGCCGACGAATGACCCTTGGGAGACCACGGGCGAGCGAGTGAAGAGCAACTGCGTGCGAGGTTTTCTTGTGGTGGCGAGCGCGCCGCCCCGTCATTCTGCGCCGACCATCGAACCGCTTCTGTAACCATTGTCGATGGAGCGGCGAAATAGCGGTTCGGAGGATGTGATGAACGAACCCGAATTCCATACAATGCTAACGACACTCAGCGTTGCGGTGCAGAGCTTTCGTGAATTGTCGTTGAGGTGCGGCCATGCGCTGGCGGGCAATCGCAGCGATGGCATCGAGGTGTATTACATACTTGCCGGGACAATGCGGCTGAAGATTCCCCGTCAGTCCGATCGGCTGTGCGGCGAGGGGACGCTGATCTTGCTGCCGCCCGGGCTGGAGCGCACGATCATACCCGCCGAAGGGATGGACGCCGATTGCGTTGCCAGCGAGCTCCGGATCGCGATGGGGGTGGTGACCGCACGCGTCAGTGGCACGTTCGAGTTGCTGGCTTCGGCGAGCGATCCCATCGTCTCGGTCCTGGCTGAACCGCAATTGATCCAGCAGATGTGTGGCCTGATGACTCGTCAGGCAGCCGCACCGGGGCAGGGATCCCGTGCGCTGGTCGATGCTTTGATGAAAGTGTGCATCGTGATGGCGTTGCGGGACGCGGTTGCGCGGTCTGAAGGCGATGCTGGCCTGTTCGGCGCGCTGCGTGACCCGCGTCTGGGCAAGGCGATCGTGGCGGTCATCGAAAATCCGGCGGCCCCGCATACGGTATCCAGCCTGGCGTTCGCGGCGTCGATGAGTCGCTCCGCCTTCGCGCGAGAATTTGCCGCAAAGCTCGCAATGACGCCGATGGCGTTTGTTGCTCGAACGCGGCTTCGGCAGGGTGCCGATCTGCTCAACGGGACGCGACTGCCGGTCAAGATGATCGCGTCGAATATCGGCTTTGCCAGTCGCAGCCATTTCAGTCGGGCGTTTTCGGCAGCCTATGGTGCCGACCCCAGCAGCTTTCGCCGCATGGCCGCGTCCGAATCGTCCTTTCCCACTTATTCCAACGCCGGAGATCGATCATGACGGGAGTATCTGCTCGAATTGTTCTGGGGGCGGGGCTTGCAAGCGGACTCGCCGCGACGCTGGCCATGGTATCGCTCCTTCCCGCAACGGCGAACGCGGCGGGTGCTGCAGGCCCAACGGTCGTCGAACTGTTCGAGAGCCAGGGCTGTTCGAGCTGCCCTCCGGCAAACGCCAACCTCAATGCGATTGCCGACCGGCCCGACGTCCTCGCGTTGAATTTCGCGGTGACCTACTGGGATAACCTTGGCTGGAAGGATACGTTCGCGCAACCGACGTTCACTGCGCGGCAATGGGATTACGCGCACGCTGCCGGGCGCGGGCAAGTGGCGACACCGCAAGTGATTATCGATGGGCACGACACCGTCGTCGGCAATGATGCGCACCAGCTCGCCGCGGCAATCCGGGCCAGCCACCGCGCCGCATCGGCACCTGCCATCGTGCGCAACGCGGGGGGCGTGACGGTGGCCGAAGGCAGCGTCGCGACCCCAGCAACGGTGTGGCTGGTACGTTACGACCCCCGCACGCAATTGGTGCCGATCCGCGCCGGCGAGAATGGCGGGCGCACCTTGCCACACCGAAATGTTGTCAGGTCGCTCGTCGCGATCGGCACCTGGACCGGGCGCGCGCAATCCTATCGCATTGCGCAGCCCGCCGGGCCCGGCTTGCGCGAGGCCATTTTGGTTCAAGCGGGCAAGGGCGGCCGCATTCTGGCCGCGCAGCGGCTATAGCGAGGCGCTGGTGCCAGATCGGCGAGCGTGCGGGACGCCTGAAAGCGCATCGACGATCGCCGTCCGCATCGGCTTGGCGGTGAAGTCGCGGTTATAGGGGCAGGGTCGCCGGAGGGCCTTATCCGGGCGGGGCTCGAACCCCTCGATCCAGCTGTACCGGTCGGTCATGCCCCACACCAAAATATCGCGAAGTTGCGGATAATCGAGCATGACGTCGAGATAGGCGTGCGTGAAATCCGCAACAGCGCGGTCGCGGGGTGCCGGGTCGGCGGGCAGGGCGTTGTCGCGTACGTCGAGTTCGGTGATGACGAGGCGATAGCCCATTACGGTCACCGCATCGAGGAACCGTGACCAATCCGGCTGCAACTGCCCGACGATGCGCGCGGTGTCCGGGCCCTGCGTTATGATGTGGGATTGGACGCCCAGCGCATCGACCGGCACGCCGCGCGCCCGGAATCCTTCGAGCAGCCGCAGCACCCCTGCGCGATGGGCGGCATTGCCGGGCTCCCAGCTCATATAGTCGTTATAGACCAGTTGGGCGTGCGGCGCGCTGGCGCGCGCGGTGTGAAAGGCGTGGTCGAGTGTCGTCGTCGCACCGCCCAGCGCGCGGGACAAAGCGGTCTCATAGAGGGTGCCGTCCGCGGGGTTTACCGCTTCGTTGACCACATCGTAGCTTTCGATGCGGCTGCCGTATCGCGTGCAGACCGTATCGATATGCTGCGAGAGAAGGCGCGCAGCCTCAGATGCAGGACGGGCCCCGAAATCGTGGCTTTCTTCCCAGCGCGGCATCCATTTCGGTTGATGCCACAACAGATTGTGCCCGCGCACGGCAAAGCCCTTGGCCTGCGCATAGGCCATCATCGCGTCGAACCGACCAAAGTCGAACCCGTCCGGCGTCGGGCGCAGCGCCTGCCATTTCATTTCATTTTCGGGAACGAGGATGGTGCATTGGGATTCGAGCAACGCAGCATAAGGCGGGTTGGCGAACGTCCCGCCGTCGTGCCCCGGCGGGCCCAGGCCC
>NZ_JSBN01000149.1 GCF_000797515.1 Sphingomonas sp. Ant H11 | reverse complement strand
ACCGCCTATCAGGCTGGGGCTGCCGGAAAAAGCGGCGGCTCGGCAGTGGCGGGCGGGCTCGCCAATGTCGGCAAGAGTGCCGGTAACGCCGCCATGTCACCGCTGCGCAAAGCCGCCAGCTCGATCCGCGAGAGCTTTGCGTCGGGAGGCGGCGGCGCATCCGGCGCTGCCACTACCGCTTCGTCTGCCGCCACGAAAAGCACCGACGGCCCGCCGGCCTGGGCGAAGGCGATGAAGCGGCGCCAGACGGTCACGCATGGCGTGAGCGTCGCCAGCCACACCCTCAAATCGGGCGACAGCCATGGCGGCGGCGCCGGACCCGACATCACGCAAAAGGATTAAAACCCATGTTTCGACGGCCCTCGATCCGGTACGGGCAGACACCCGAGCCCGTCACGCCTTACCAGCGCGCGCAACAGGTCTGGGACGACCGGATCGGATCGGCGCGTGTCCAGGCAAAGAACTGGCGGCTGGCCTTTTTCGGTTGCCTTGCCTTGTCCGGCGGCCTCGCGGGCGGTCTGGTCTGGCAGTCGGCACGCGGCACGATCGTTCCCTGGGTGGTGCAGGTCGACAAGCTCGGCGAGGCGCAGGCGGTAGCACCAGCGTCGGCGGACTATCGGCCGACCGATCCTCAGATCGCGTTCCACCTCGCGCGCTTCATCGAGAATGTGCGCTCGATCCCTGCCGATCCGATCGTGCTGCGTCAGGATTGGCTGCGCGCTTATGATTTTGCGACCGATAGGGGCGCGCTCGCGCTCAACGACTATGCGCGCAGCAACGATCCCTTCGCGCAGGCTGGCAAGGTGCAGGTCGCCGTCGATGTGTCGAGCGTGATCCGCGCGTCGCCGGACAGCTTTCGGGTGGCCTGGACCGAGCGGCGCTATCAGGACGGCTCGCTCGCCGAGACCGCGCGCTGGTCGGCGATCCTGACCATCGCGATCCAGACACCGCGCACGCCTGATGGCCTGCGCAAGAACCCCCTGGGCGTCTTTGTCGATGCCCTCAACTGGTCGAAGGAACTCAGCCAATGACAACGCCCAAGATGGCCGGCGTGCGCCGGCTCGTTACCCCCTGTCTGATCGCAGTGACACTGCTGGCCGCCGCCGCAGCGCCCGCCTGGGCACAGGATGGCGGGCCACCAGCGCCGTCAGCCAGGTCTGCCGGACAGCCCGCCCAGCCGGTGGAGATCGTCGCAATCCCCACGCCCCTTCCGCTTCCCGGCCAGTTGAAGCCGATCGAGCCAGCGCAGTCGCAAGGCGATCCGAAGGAGCGGGTCGGCCGGGCCAATGCGACCGCGCGGATCGAGCCGGATCACAGCGCGTGGCTCAACGCGATCCAGCAATATCCCTATGCCGATGGCGCGCTCTATCAGGTCTATGCCGCCCCTGGGCGCGTCACTGACATAACACTTCAGGCCGGCGAGGAGCTGGCCGGTCCCGGGCCGGTCGCAGCGGGTGATACCGTGCGCTGGATCATCGGCGACACGGTGAGCGGCGCCGCGCGAGCAAGCAGGTCCATATCCTCGTCAAGCGACGCGCGCCGATCTGGTGACGAACCTCGTCATCAACACGGACCGGCGGACCTATCATCTGGAACTGCGGGCAACGCCTGCGACCTATATGGCCGCGATCTCGTGGACGTACCCGCAGGACATGCTGGTGGCGCTGCGCGTGAGCCGAGCCGAGGCCGATCGTGTCGCGCCGGTCGCCGCGGGCATCGATCCCGCCGCTCTCAATTTCCGCTATCGGATCAACGGCGACAAAGCGGCGTGGCGTCCGGTACGTGCATTCGACGATGGCCGGCAGACCTATGTCGAGTTCGCCGAGGGGATCGCGACAGCCGAGATGCCGCCTCTGTTCGTGCTCGGTGCTGACGGCAATGCAGAGCTGGTCAACTACCGCGTGCAGGGCCGCTACATGATCGTGGACCGACTGTTCTCGGCGGCCGAGCTGCGGCTTGGCGGCAAGAAGCAGGCGCAACGCGTCCGGATCGTCCGCGACGAACCTCGGCGTCGGGGGCGGTCATGAGCGACGAGCCCAACGAAGCGCCGCCGCGGGAAGAGCCAGCTCCGCCCGAGGCACCGGTGCCAAGCAGCGCCGGGGATTTCCGCCTGCGCGGCGCGCCGCCGCGCGTGACCCGGCTGTCGCGCAAGGCGCTGGCAGTGGTCGGCGTCATCGCCGGACTCGGCATCGGCGGATCGCTGATCTATGCGCTGCAACCGCGCGGACCGGCCGCGCCGCCGCAGAATCTCTACGGCAGCGACCACGGCGCAAAGGCCGATGTGGTGACCGCCGCGCCGGCCGACTATTCCAAGGTGCCCAAGCTCGGACGACCGCTGCCTGGCGATCTCGGTGGCCCGATCCTCAGTGCGCAGGCGAACGGTCAGGCCGTTCCGGTGCCGCCGATGGGCGCACAGGCCGCGCAGCCGCCTGACCCGCGCGTGGCAGCAGCGGAGCAGGCACGCCAGCGGGTCGCGCAGGAGCGGGATTCGGCCCGCACCAGCAATCTGTTTCTCGGTGGCGCCAATACCAGCGGGTCGGGTGGCGCAGCAACGCCGCAACCATCGACAGGCACCCAGACAACAGCGATTTCGAGCGATGCGGCAACGGCAGCGACCGCGTCAGCCGCGTCGGGACAGTCAGCCAACCGGGCTTTCCTTCAGGTCGCCGCGAACAGGACGACGGCGAGCAGCGAGCGGATCACCGCCCCAGTGTCACCCTATGTCGTGCAAGCTGGCAGCATCATTCCGGCAGCGCTCATCACCGGCATCCGCTCGGACCTTCCCGGCCAGATCACTGCCCAGGTGACCCAGAATGTTTATGATAGTCCGACCGGCAAGATACTGCTCATCCCGCAGGTCGCGCCTGATCGGCGAGTATGACAGCGACGTCTCGGCCGGACAGAATCGGGTGCTGCTCGCGTGGGATCGGCTCATCCTCCCCGGCGGTCGATCGATCCTGCTCGACCGCCAGCCTGGTGCCGACGCGGCCGGCATGGCGGGATTGCAGGACCGGACCAATTACCACTGGGGCAATATGCTCAAGGCTGCTCTCGTTTCGACATTGCTCGGCGTGGGCAGCGAGTTCGCGACCGATGGCGACGACAGGCTGACGCGCGCGCTGCGCTACGGCACCCAGAACACGGTCAACCAGTCCGGCCAGCAGCTCGTCCAGCGTGAGATCGATGTGCCGCCGACCCTGACCGTTCGGCCGGGCTATCCGCTGCGGGTGATTGTGACGCGCGATTTGGTGCTCGAGGCGGAGGGAGGCAAGCCATGACGAAACTGCGTCTGGGCCGGATCGAGGACGACAAGCCCGTCAAGCTGACGGTCGAGCTGCCGGGCACGGTGCATCGCGATCTTGCCCGCTATGCCGAGGCCCATGCTCGGGAAACCGGCCTTGAGCGGCCCTTTCCGCCCGAACGGCTGATCCCGCCGATGCTTGAGCGGTTCATGGCCGCAGACCGGGCTTTTGTCCGCAAGCGGCCGACATAGCCCGGCTGATCTCTCCATTTTGGATCAGTGCGGAATCGATAATGCTTGTCATTATCTCATAAATTTTGGAAACTCTTTCGGCGCTCCCCCTCTGGTTGCGCGTGACCGGGTCCTGGCGCGTATGTCCAGGCTTTCCGCTAAAGGTGCCAGTGCGCGCTCCCAACGCGCGTTTCCCAATGCTCGGTCACTTGCGCGAAATAAATCCGTCGTCTGCAATACGGCGAGTTCGTCGCGGCACATTATAATCGGATTATAAAGTGGAACGGTGGCGGACCATCGGTGAACATTTGATTGCGGCAAGTGAGTCGCAGCTCAGAGGAACCGATGGAGGTTATTATGACGGATCGTGAAGACCGCAACGACGACGTGATCGATCTCGGCCGCATGGTCGACGAGACGAAGGGCGGCGGCGTCAGAAATGACGACGGGCTCGGCCTGGAGCAAATCCAGGCGGGGCTGTCCGACGATTGATCACGAGCGCGTGCGGACCTGACAGTCCGCACGCCATCGTCGCTGGGGGATATCCTATGAGCTACGCCCTTCGCGATGGTCTTGCCTATTGTATCCCTGGCGATCGGACCGTCTTTCTCGACATTCCTGCGGGGCGATATTTTTCACTATCCGAATCGAAGGATCTGGCGCTGCAGCGATGGCTCGATGCGCAAGCATTGGACGAGGAAGATTTCGCGCATCTCGCCGCACTGCTGCGCCAAGGGGTCTTAGTTGCCGCGCCCCGCGATCCGATAGGTCCGCGTAGGCGCCAGCCATTGATCGCGCCGGCCAGCACGCAACTCGACATTCCGCCAGTTCGGGCGTCCAGCGTTGGTGTTCTTCGGGCGGTCGGAGCCCAGCTCATCTGGGCACGGCGCACCGAGAGTTGGCCGATAGCGCGGGTCATCAAGGCGCTTCGATCGACGAGGCCTCGCCCTAAGAACCGTGAGCCGCAGCATGGCCTCGACAGGCTGGCGACGCTCGTGCGAGATTTTGACAGCGCCGATTTCTTGCTTGGAAGTCATGACCGGTGTCTGGTTCGTTCGTTCGCGTTCGCGGCAATGGCGCGCAAACGATCGATTCAGGTCTCAGTCGTCCTTGGTGTGCAATCAGATCCTTTCGCCGCGCATTGCTGGGTTCAGCACGGTGACGTCGTGGTCAACGACCGCCACGAGCGCATTCGACCGTTTACGCCAATCATGGTTATCTGATGCGCCCGCGCTACCTACTCTTGGCGCACCCGCGGCGGACAGTATCAACCGAATGGCTGGATCTTCTCAGCGGTCGCACGGGGCTCAAGCTCGCGTTTCAGGACAAGGGCATAGCGCTGCTGGTCAGCGACACAACCGACCTGATCGCACTTCCCGGGCAAAATGGCGTCATCGTCGGAACGCTGTTTCACCGCTACGGCCTTCCCGAACGAATTCGAGTGTTCCCGCCGGACAGTGCGAACAGCGTCACCGCCACTGCTGGCCGACACTTGGTCGAGCGTTTCTGGGGCGGCTATGTCGCAGCGATTGCGACGACCGACGGGATATGCGTCTTGCGCGACCCCTCTGCTATGGTGCCCTGCTATCACAGCGGTTGCGAGAACGGGGTTGCCTTCGCTTCTGACGCGCCACTGTTGGTCGATGCCGGACTGGTCACGCCGACGATCGATTGGGATGCGGCTGGACGGGTGCTTTATGAGCATGACCTTCCATCAGCGGGGACCGCCATCGCCGGCATCGGCCAGGTGCGCGCAGGCTTTGCGCGCGTGGTGAAGGCGGATGACGTTCGGGACGAGGAATACTGGACCCCATGGGATCACGTTAGGAGCGGCTACGGCCGATCCGCGGAAGAGAATGTGGAGGTGCTAGGGCGCGCTGTCCGTCAGGTGATCGCAGCCTGGGCGTCTTGCTATGATAACGTCCTTGCCGGGCTTTCAGGCGGGCTGGACTCGTCGATTATCGCGGTGTGTCTTGCTGCCTCGAAAGCAAACCTCACTTGCCTGACGCTCGTTACCGAAGACCCAGTCGGCGATGAGCGGGATTTTGCGCGAGCAATTTGCGAAAGCATCGGCGCCGAACTGATCGAGAAGCAATATGCAATGCCAAGCGTCGATCTTGGTCGTTCCGTCGCCGCTGATGTTCCCTGCCCCAATGGCAAGGTACACGAGGAGGCCTATAATTCAGCAGTGCGGCGGGTCGCCGACCGTCACGGGGTCGACGCTTTTTTCACGGGACTCGGGGGCGACAGCGTCTTTTATCTGACCCATTCCTCCCGACCGCTTGTGGATCGGTATATGGAGGACGGCTGGTCGATCGGCCTTTGGAGCACCGCGCAGGATATCTGTTCGATTACCGGTGCGAGCGTCTGGCAGGTATTGCGCGAGGCCAGGCGGGTTCATCGGATTCGTCGCGCGGGATACCAATGGCATCTGTTTGAGGATTTTTTGCACGCCGACTTTGTTGCGGCCGAACGAAAAACGTCCCGTGTCGCACCCTTGGCTGGATCGGTCCGGAGAAATGCCGCCCGGCAAACAAGGTCACCTGGCGACATTGTTACGGGCGATCAACCACATGGAGCATCGCGATAAGGCTCTTGCCGTTCCGCTCGTCAGCCCGCTGATGTCGCAGCCCATCATCGAGGCGGCCCTGGGGATTCCATCGTGGGAGTTCTGCAGAGGCGGAGTCGATCGCGCAGTGGCGCGGCAGCCTTTGCTCGCCGGCTTCCCCCGAAAATCGTCAATCGGAGGGGCAAAGGCGGGCCGGATGGATTTGTAGCGCAGATCATCCACCGCCATCGCGCCGAAATCCGCGAACGGCTTCTGGAGGGTAGGCTGGTGCGGCATGGCCTGCTGGATCGGGCAGCGCTTGATCACACGCTTCAGTTCGGGACGCGGCTACGCCCACAAGACTACCCGCGCATCATGGCGTTGCTTGATACTGAGGCCTGGGCGAGCCATTGGGCAGATCGCTCGGCTGGCCCATTATCCGCGGCAATGAGCGGTTAAGGCCGCGGCTCGGTCCCAGGTTGCGATCGGCCGCGCTCCTCAAGCCGAGATGCGTGCTGCCCGCGCATTGTCGCCCATCTCGCTGCCTCGGCCTGCCCGTGCGGCCCGCTCGGAAGCAATCCGCGCAGCCAAAAATCAAACCAGGCCATATTGCGCCGATAGACTGCCAGCCGATGAGCCGGTTGCCATTTGACGTGGTCCTCGCCGGCGAAGATGAACAGATCGACCGGCACGCCTGCACGCAAAAGGGCAGTGTAGCTTTGCAGCGCGAAGAGATATTCGTTGTCGGCGGCTTGCATGAGAATGGGGAACGCCACCCGGCCGGCGTTGCGCGACAATGACATGCGCGACCAGAATTCGGTCGCCTCATCATTGATAGCGGGCCAGCCGACCGCATGGAAATGGTCCGCGATGACCGGGCCGATCAGGCCATCCTGAGTCGGTTCCCAGCAGCACCCTGTTGCGGAGCCCGCGGCAAACAAGGTGCTGTTGAGCGCAGCGAACTGGACCGTTGAAGACCCGTCGCTTAGGCCGGTAATTCCGATGCGGTGGTCATCGACCAACCCGCGCGCAATCAGGGTTCGTACAGCCTGCTCGATCGAGGACAGCACGCCGGCCCGCCCGACGAAGTCGCGATTGAAAGCCTGTGCCGTCTCGACCTGGGTTCTGTGTCGCCCCACGATCGCCTCATAGCTCGGGTTTTCGACGCTCAAGACGAAATAACCTCGGTTGGCGAAGGCCTGGATCGGGAACTCGTCGCCTACCCCGCCGCGCAGAAATCCCCTGGTGCGATATTGCACCACGATGAGCGGGTAATGACGTCCCTGCTGGAAACCGACGGGATAGACGAGATCACCATAGGCCTCGGCGCCAGTGGCGGTCGACCAATGGAGTCGTTCCACGTTGCCGAGCCTAAGGCTGGAGAATTCCGGGTTAGGATCGAAAAGGACGCTCGCGCGGCCGCTGGAAAGGTCGATCCGCACGAAGTGGCGCGGTCTGCGGGACTGTTCGCGCAGGCAAATCAGATCGTCCTTGATCGGGTGGCATTCGATCAGCGCGTCCTCGGTGCGATAGAGGCGCCGCGGTGCCGCGGCGCCGGGAATCCATTCGTAGATAGCGGTTTTGCTCTCGCCCCAGCCTTCGCGGCGGAGGTAGCGCAGCTTCCTGCCATCGGCGGACCACCAGGTCATCGACGACGAATCGACTACACAGTTCTCGAACGCGCAGAAGACGCGACGATCGCCGCTGAGCCGGGCAACGACGCGCGATTGCGGCGGCGACCATTGGGTGTCCGCTGGCTCGACCCACGCCATGCGTCCGTTCGGCGTCATCGACACGCCCGTTGCGCGCGTGGGAATCGCCGGTATCGGACCGAATTGGGCGGCCTCTTGAGGTGTTGCAGGACGTTGATCGCCGGTCGCGACGTCGACCGCAAAATACTGGACCGGCGCCGTATCGGGGGTCTGGGGGCGCGCGCCCCGCACCGGGTAAGCCCGCGCATCGAAGTGCCAGCCGCCAAGGCTTTCCCGGTCGATCGCCGCTTCTGCCGCGGCCAATCCGGGCCGCGCGGCAAAGAGGATCGTTCGCCCGTCGCCGGCAAATCTAAAATCCTCGACATCGCCGCCGCTGCGCGTGATTTGTCTGCCCTTGCTTCCCGACAGATCGCGCGCCAGACTTGGGTCGATCCATGCTCGCGTTTGAGGAAAGCGATCCAGCGTCCTTCCGGTGCCCAATGGGGTGAGATCGGCATCGGCATTCCCGATGGAAGCGCCGCCCAGCCATATTGGCGAAAGGTGGCGGGGATCAATTCCCCGCCAAGATCCAGCAGTTGTGGAGTGCGATCATCAACACGTGCGATCGGGAGCGCGGCGAGCGCCACGCAATAGTCGTTCGTGTCGGGGTTTGCCCGATGGATTTCGAAAGCGAGCCATTGCCCATCCGGCGAAATCGAGAAGAGGTTGCGGTCGGACCCGGCGGGATATTGAGGTCCGATATCGCGCAGCCCTGCCAGATCTTCGGCGGTCAGCCCGCGCGGCTGGCGATCTGCGTTCCTGCGGGCGGCAGACTGCCACATTGTTCACCCTGCGCCAGCGCGTTCGTTGATGCGCAAGCTGCGCACAGAAAGCCAAATGTGACTGGTGCGATCGCCTTGGACAGCGACATCTCACCACGCCTTTGTGAGCGTAAAGCTGATTGACCGGCCCAATGTTGGATAGTTGATCGAGTCGTAGCGAAGACCGAGCGGATCAGTGTTGCGGACCGCCGAAGGGCGTCGATTGAACAGATTCAAAACGGCGATCGACCAATCGAGATTGGCGAGCAGCCCGCTGGTCGCGGTCGTGCGGATGCGAGCGATCGCATCGATATCGGCGAAGGAATCGATGCCGACGACGGGCGCGGTGCGGCTGTCCTGCGTCCCGCCGATATAGTTGCCGACCGCTGTGAGCGTGACATTGTCTTTCTCCCAGCTCGCGCTCATCCGCGCGCGCCAGTGCGGCGGATTAAAGATGGTCCCGGCGATTTCCTGCCACGGCAATGTCGGAGTGATCTGACGGTTGCTGGTGAAATAGGTCGCCGACCCCTTGATGGTCAGGCGATTGCTTTCACCGAAGTGGCGAAGGTACTGGGCCGAAATATCGACGCCGCTTGCGTTCAGCACCGAGACGTTTTGAAGCGTGTCGTTCACGATCGCCGAGACCGAACCGGGATCGAGCGCGCCGGACGTTAGGTTCGTGAAGTTGCCGGTGACGCCGTTGATCGCCGCCAACACGTCCTGGGCACTGGGATTGCGCTGCACGAAGTTGCCGTAGATGCCCTGGAATGCGCCGCTGGTTGACAGAAGCGGTGCGGCGACCCGATCGCGATAGCGAATATTGAAGTAGCTGGCCTCGAATTGGAAACCGGCAAGGAATGGCGGCGTGATCTTGCCTGAGATCGTCCAGGTCGTCGCGCGCTCCGGAGAGAGATTCTGGTTGCCGCCATAAAGGTATAGGACCGGCGAAGCGCTTGGGGGTGCCGGTATGAAGGTGGTGCTGTTGATCAATTGCGCATTCGAGGTCTGGCCGGTCTGGTACAGTGTCGGCGCCTTGAAGGATCGACCCCAGCTTGCCTTGAGTTCGAGGATGGGGTCGGGCGAATAAACGAGCCCCAGTTTCGGCGTGGTCACGGCGCCGAGATGGCGGTAGTTCTCATAACGGATGGCACCGACGAGCTGAAGCTTGTCGATGAACGGTATTCGATTGGATGGCGAGACGATCGGGACAAATAACTCGCCATACCCGAAGCCGATATCTTGGGTTTGGGCAAAGACATTGATGACCGATACGACGCCGCCAGTCACACGGCGGGAGTCGACGACAAGTCTATTGGACCGAAAGCCGGCTCCGAGCGCCAGCCGGACGTCGCCGCCTGGCAGCGTGAACAGCGGGCCTTCGCCGCTCAGTTCTATATTTTTGAGCGTGTTGTAATATTTGGGAAGAGCGATGGTGACGTTTTTCCCGCCAGCATAGACGCTGGTGGCGATTGAGGTGTCGCTCTTGCTATACGTCCCAGCCAACTTGGCAGACCAACCACCGGCTATCTCCGCGACCAGCGACGGCGTCGCGGAAAAACTGTCAACCTTCGTCGCGATCGTGTTGCCCTGAAAACGGCAGTCGGCCGTCGCTGTGGTCGTCAAACAGCGCTCGGACGTGCGGTGCAGATAATTGCCATCCACTTCGACCCGGATCGTGTCAGTAATTCGTTGATGCCCCGCCACCACGGCGCTGACCTGCTTCTGCGCCGGGATGAGGGTGTAGGTCGGATAGATATTGGCGGTGTAGGCGCGTTGGCCGGCGGTGATCTGCGTCGACCTCTGATAATTGGCCGCGACCATGAACCCGCCGGTCTGCCACTTGTGCCCTGTCACAGCATCATATTGCTGCGTGACGGCGCCGCCGTCAGTCGCGGTTCCGAGACGCGCGGAGGTGGTCAGGCCGTCAAAATCCCGGCGCAGGATGATATTCGCAACGCCAGCGACAGCATCGGATCCGTAAAGGGCTGAAGCGCCATCAGCCACCACATCCACCCGTTCGATCGCCGCTAGGGGAATTGCCGAAATGTCGATGCCCTGGCTGATCGCGTCGAACGCCACCCGGTGGCCATTAAACAGGGTCAAAGTCGCGTCAGGCCCGAGTCCCCGCAGGTTGATCGTGGACGACGCGCTGACGTTGGTGAAGCCGCCTTGCCCACCGCCCGCGATGGTTGGGTTTTGGCCTCCGGAGAAGTTTTGCGGCAGGTCGCGAATGACTTGGCCGAGATCAGATTGGCCCGACCGTTCGGCCTCGCCACGACTGACGGTCGTCAGGGGAGAAATCGAGGGCGCGCCTCGAACCCGCGAACCGGTCACAACGATATCGTCGCCTTCGGCTCCGCTCCCCGCGAGCGTTGCCGTTTCCGATCGCCCCCGGATGATCACCGCCCCTTTGGTGAAGCGCACGGAGAGAGTTGTGCCGGCGAGGAGTTGCTCAATGGCCTGGCGAGCGGTCAGCGCGCCTTGCAGGTGAGGCGCTTCGATCCCGTTGATGTCATCGGCGGATGCGTAGAGTTCCCATCCGGCACGCGCCGCGACCGCCCGAAGCGCATCGCCGAGATTCTGTGCCGGTAGATCGAACTGATAGACTTCCCGGTCCTGGGCCAAGGCGACGCTGGGTAACCCAACTCCCGCCACGCCCGCCAGCAGCGCCATGACCAATACACGCCGTCCCGCCATTCAAAGCCCCCTTTTTGGCTGAGGCGAGCCAGAAGGGTTCGCCATTGAAGGGGCGTTGACGCTGGATTTCGGACGACCTTAGTCGTCAGGCGAAATAATTATCGTCGGCCGAGATGAATGCCGTCCGAGCGATGCTTGACAGAAAGGTCGAGCGCTTCGGCTATCCGAGACACGAAGGCATCTGTGTCGGTCAGCTTGAACCGTCCGCTCGCCGACATATTGCCTACCGCCGGATCATCGATAACAATGGGCTGGTCGGAATAGCGATTGGCCTGCGCGACAAGGTCTCGGAGCGTGATTGAGCGGTACTCGACCCAGCCATCGGGCCAGTCGCGGGTATCCGCAGGGGCGTCGTCCGCTTGCGGGGTAAAGGCATCGACAGGATAGAAGACCGGCCTGCCGGGCTGAAGCGGCCTGTCGGGAACTGTATAGACGGCGGACTGGATCAGCCCGCGCATATTGGCACGACCGGCAATCAGATTGACGGTTACCCGGTCGCTCCGGTCGAAGGCCATATCGAACACCGCCTGGTCCGCCGTGACGGCGCCGACCGCAGCCTCGACGATGAAGGGTCTCCGTTCGCGCGCCACCGAAAAGCGCGCTTTGCCTTGTCGCAGCCGCAAACGGCGCTCCTTGTTCGTCATCGCCACTTCGACGCGGCTGTCGGCGTCGAGAGTCACGCTCGATCCATCGGGGAGCTGCCAAGTGCGGATTTCTCGCGCAGCCGTCACCAACGGCTTGGCCATGTCATCGGACGCAATGCTCGTATTGTCGATCGAGACGGTGCGGCTGACCTGCATCCCGAACGCGAGCACCAGCACGGCGGCCGCGGCCGCGCCGGCCATCAGCCAGTGAAGCGGTCTATGGTGCCACGCTGTTTCGAGCTTACTCGATTCCCTGACCACAGCAGACGCGCCGAAATGCGCTTCGGCCCAATGATAGGCGCGCTGATGCTCAGGTGACGCAGTGTACCAGGCGTCGAAATCGGCTTTCATGCCATGATCCACGTCGCCGCGCATCTTGACGAACCAGGCGATTGCCTCATCCTCGATCACGGTCTTGGGGTCGGTTGGCTCCTCACGATAATCGTTCATCGAGCGGCATCCACGGCTCGCGCGATATGCGCGAGCGCCTTGATCATGTGATATTCCACGGTCGCGATGCTGATGCCCAATTTCTTGTGAATCTCTCGATAGCTGAGTTCATCGACACGATGGAGGAGAAAGACACGTCGGGTCTTGTGGGGCAAGCCGTCGATCGCCGATTCATAGAGTTTGAGGAGGTCAGCGACCTCGATTCCCCACTCCTGCTCGGCAGGGCTCGCAGTATCGCGTTCCTCTTCAAACGGAAAGACGACGACATTGTCGCGGGCGCGCCTCCGGGAGCGGTCGATCAGGAGATTGCGAGCGATGCGTTGCAGAAACGCGGCGGGGTTCGCCAGACGCCGCGACTGTCCGCTGCCGATGGCGCGCAAGAATACCTCCTGAACAAGATCGGGAGCCGCGTCTTGGCCGGCGCGCGCCCGAGATACTGGAGCAATCGCGACCGCTCGGTGACGAAGGCGTCTTCGAGACCGGCATCACGTGGGGCTTCGCTTTCGAGCGGCGGCCCGAACACGGTGACGGGGCTGTTATGGCAGCCGGACGAGACCGATAGCGGCGGACGTTCGATCGCGAATGGTGGAATGCGCGAAGATGACACGGGCGGTTCCGAGCAGGCAATACCAAAGAGACCGGAATTGACCGGCCTTATTGGTTCCCAGCGCTATGCCGCCGTTTAGCCGCCAATCTGACGCCTTTGCCCGGTTCGGCCGCCTGTCCCTCGCGGACCGGCGTTCTTGATGCCTGGCGGATATCTCCACGCCGCGAGGGCCAGAATATTCGCGGCGCGGGACGATGATGACGAGAAGGAAAGCCGGTGGCAAGACGGGCGGCGCCGGAATCAACTAGCGCTGCGCTGAGCTTCCCGCTCAAGCTGAGCGATGCGCTCAATACAGATCGCGTGAACGATCTGGCCAAGCTCTTCGACCCGCTCCACGATCCATTCGAGCTGCTCGACGCTGATCTTGTAGTGCTTGGAGTAGCGCGCCTTTACATAGGCTTCCTTGAGCTTCTCGAAAATCGCTTGCTCCGCGCGCTTCTCACGCGGCCAGGCCTCGATCAGGCTCCGGTCGAGCCGCTCCGCCTGGGTGCGCAGAAAACCGAGATTGTGAACGTGGGGCGTGTAGAAGGTCACCACGAGCAAGACACAATGATAAAGTGACTCGGTCGATTGATGGAGCAGGAAAGCAGCCTTCTTGTTCCATCCGCGTTGGATCGCGAATTTTGCGGTTTCAAGGAATTGCTCCCCGCCAGGCAACCATTCCTCGAAATAGTCGCGAGCCATCGTTAGCGCCTGTTCGGCCGTCTTCGGCTTAGGCTCGTGCAGCTCGTCATCTACCGCCTGATAGAGCGCAATCCCGTCGCGCCGGACGTCCATGAAGAAGTAGCGACCGTGGGCGAGCCCATCGTTCACTTCCTGCAAAGTATGGACGATAAAGTTCACCGGCGTCTTCAGCACCTTGGTGATCGCCAACTCGCGATTGAGATGGTCTTCAAGTTTCAGCCAATAATCGACACGGTCGGTCAGGCGTTTGTCGTTGACGATGATAAGCAGGTCAAAATCGGACTGATAGCCCTTGGCTGTATGCGGCTCGTCGACCCAGCCGCCGCGCGCATAGCTGCCATAGAGGATGATCTTTTCGATCCGCCCGCGCTTCTTCCACTCGTGCTTGGCAAGAGCGAGCGCGTCCTCGAATTCCTCGAACACGATCTGCACGACGCGCTCCAGCTCGCGGCGCTTTTGCGGGGGGAGATGATCGAGGTCGCTGCGCACGCCCGGCTTTCGCGTCACTGGCCTGGGGCGTCGGGAGCGCCCCAGGGGTTGATCAGACTGACACCGGTCCCAGCGAAATCATCGACGTTGCGCGTGACGACCGTCATATCATGGACCAGCGCCGTGGCCGCGATCCAACTGTCGCGCTCGCTGCGCGGATCCGGCACATGGAGGCGCGCGCATTGGATCGCCACCTCGGCCGACATCGGCACTATCCGCCCTTCGAAGGCAGGATGGACGGTTTCGACGAGCCATCGGCGCAGCATGGCACCCTGGACCCGATCGCGCCTTTCCATGAGCAGGACGCCATGTTCGAGTTCGAAGAGTGTGATCGCCGATATATGGGTCAAGGCCGGTTCGCTCGCCGACATCCAGGCAACGACATTCGGATCGGCGCGGCCGGTCGCCAGCTTGCGGCTTTCGGAAACGACATTCGTATCCAGCAAGTACATCAGTCGGAGAGATCCGCTTCACGGAGCGTCAGATTCGACCGCGGCGGCTCCCAATCGAAATCGAGCGCAACCTTGGGCGTGAGCAGTTCGGCAAGCGAGCGCCCCCGGGCCGCCATCTGTTCGAGCGCTTGCTCGATCACCTCGGCCTGGCTGCGGCCTGGCCCAACCAGCGTGCGCAACAATTCGACCGCTCGTGCGGAGCGGATTGTGATCGGTGGCTGTTGGCGTCGGGCCGTGCTGCCCATCGAGTCCTCCTGCGGATGCGGACGGAATATAGTCCCGTGCAAGCACGCATACAAGCACGGAATGGATTGTCGTGCGCGCACAGCCCTCCATCGAACCGATCCGGACAGTTAGTGGCGGTTCGATGGAGCGCGGGAGTCACTTGCCGCGAAACCGCTTGAACCGCTCCCTGGCGTCGGCCTCCTGCACGGCGGCGTCCGCATTGGCGCATTCCTCGCCGCCCGCCGCGCTACTCTTGCAATCAGCTACCACCTTGCGCGCCTCGTCCAAATGCGCAGCGAAATAGGTCGTGGCGCGAGGCTCGTGCTTGCCGCAGCCAGCCAGCAGCACTGTCAGGGCAAGCGCGGTCGCGATCGGCGTGAATTTCATGATTTTCCCTTTCCTGCGATGATCCTGATGTAGCGCCCGGCTCCAAGCCTGCGAGCGAGATGATAGCGCGTGAGGAGATCGCGGCCATTGCTTCGCCATTGGCCTGAGGAAAATGACGCGCGCAGATCGTCCAGCTCTTCCAAGGCCTCGGGCAGGAAGCTCTCATCAAGCTGGCGGAGCTGGTGCAGGCGGTCGTTCAGGGATTCCACGGCCGCGACAACTTCGCCATTTCCCGCGAGACTGGCGATCGCGAGGAACAGCGATGCGATTGCCGTAGCGTGATCCATTTCACCATCTGGAGACATCGCGAACGGGATCGCGTCAGCGTCAATCGCTCCGAGAAGAAGGAGCAGATTGAAATCGAACATCTCGCGCAAGCCTTGCTCGGACAGGCTCGGGACGCGGAAGCCTTCGCCCGGTATCGTATCGACCAATCGTTCACCGGCCAGACGATAGAGGCTATCCCTGACCGGCGTGATGCTGACCCCCAGATCACCGGCAAGGCGGACGGCTTCGAGACGAAAGCCCATCGGCCAGTCGCCGACGACAAGCCGGCGCTTGATCGCTTCATATGTCGGCTCAAGAACATGGGCGGGGCTCATCGTCCACACTCACCGGGCTTCGTCAAAGCCGGCAAGCATGGCCTCCTGGTCAGGGCGGAGGGCATCGACGGCGCCGATATGCGCCGGCACGTTGTCGCGCAGTAGTATCGATGGACATTGACCTTCGTAGTTGCCGAGATTCGGGCGATGCTGCGCATAGCCCGCGAGCGCTGCCAGCTCCGGCGTGAAACTCCGGGCCACGTCGGGCGGATAGGCGAGCCACAGATTCTCGTAAGGCTTTAGCCAGCCGAGGCTATAACCGATGACCACGCCGCGCCGGACCTTGCTCGTGCGATTGGCGCCTGCACCGTGGGCGGTCGAGCCAAGAAAGCAGATCGCAGAGCCGGGTTCGCACGCTGCGACGATTGGATCGCCGGGGTCATCCTTACCAAGCCCGGCAGCGCCGTGGCTGGCTGGGTAGATTTGGGTCGCGCCGTTTTGCTCCGTGAAGGATGTGAGTGGCCAGATCACGTTCAGGAGATATTCGTGTGCCCCTTTTGCACCAGCCCACATATCATGATCACGATGCGGAAATTGGCGAACTTCCCCGGGGTGAATTTCGATCGCCTGGGCGACGTTGAGCTGAATGCGATCGCAGGCCGAGCCCAATATGGTCTCCGCCATATCGAGAATGACCGGGTCCAGCACTAGTGCCTCGGCATGCTGGGATCGTCTGAGCAAGCTGCCGAACCTTTTGGTGCGAAAGCCGTAAAAGCGTCCCTGGCCGAATGGAGTGGCGGCGAAGACGGGGTCGAGATCAGCATTCAATGCCGCGATCGAGGCGCTCGGTGCGGCATTGGGTATGATGCAGTAACCCTGGCGAAGGAGCTGGTCGGTCCAACCAGCGAAGGTCGTGCTGGTCATGCCCGTGCACCATCGACAAGCCGTAATGCGAGAGGCTCGTACACGCCGGTGCGCCTGAGCCCGTCAATGGTGAGGTCGTCGATCTCAATTTGCAGAGCGGCTAACGGGCGTCCACTTTCGAGCACCGCGGCTCCGAGCGGTGCGCAGCGCCAACCGAAACACAATATCTGCCGGAACCAGCTCAGCTCGGCGACGCCCGTATAGATCGTGATACCTTGGGCCAGAGCATATTCGGCGAGCGCCGTGATCAGTTGGTTACGCGCCGAACGCCGTTCCAAGACCGTCTGGTGACGATCGAGACAGAATCGGGTAATTTCGCGGGTTGAGGGGCCGCTCGGCACCGGGCCATCGCACAGGAAGGGATAGAGGTCGGCGAGCAGATGGGGGCGATCGGTCTTGAGCAGTCTTGCCGACGCACGATGTCTCCCGTCCTCATCGACCAGGATTAGATACTCCGCGTCGGGATCGTCGAACTGGTCCAGTTCGTATTCTCCGGCGAGAACCGGCAAGTCCCATTTCAGCAGGTCAACAAACACCTGTTTGCGCGCAGCGAACATGGCGCGCAGAGCAACGTCGCCGGGCACCACTGGTGCCCGTTCGAGAAGATCGATCATGATTGACGGCTCCTTCGAGTTTTGAAGTTCCGCCTACCCGATCATTTTTCGGCCGATCCCGGCATCCCAAGAAAGGGGGATGGCTACGCCCTCACCCTTGCCAGGCTCAGTTGAAATACCACCAGCGCCGGATGTCGGCGAAGCTGATCAACCCGTCGAACAGGGAGCATAGGATGAGAGCGTGGCGAGAATGGACATCGTAGCGTTCGCGCGCGGTCCTGAGATGCTGAACCACCGTATCTTCGCCGATGCCAAGAATCGCAGCCGTTTCGGCGGCAGTCTTGCCGCGGGCTGACCAGAGCACGCATTCACGTTGGCGCGGGCTCAGCGAAGGTCGGCGAGCGACCAGCATATCGCCGGCGATGCGCCTCGCAGCCGTCAGCGCAAAGGCGCCTACGACCTCTGCGACGTGCAGCATTGCCGAGGGCAGTACTGTCGGGGCGCGTGGCAAATGTGCAGGAGCCGCTGGCATGTCCCGGCAGATGGCGCGGGACGGTATAGCCATCGCCAATACGTTGGCGCTTCCAACGGAAAGCATCCGATGATCGCCCTTGGTTAATGGCACAAGCTGTTCGAGCTCGCGCCACGCAAAACCCTTCATGCTTCGTTCGCAAGCGCGCCGAACCGGATCGTTCCCTGAGAGATCGAATTCCGTATAGGTCTTGGCCCAAGGCTCTGGGTAGTCGTGGATGAGCACACCGGCCCTGGTGGTGCTTAACGTGTGGTGCTCGTAGCTCAGGGCGAAATGATCGAAATCCATAAGGCGCGCGGCGCGGCTCATGGACTCTGTGAGTTGATCGCTAGAGTTGGCGTTGGAGACTTCCATCGCCAGTTCGTCGATAAGATGGAGACGCATGGGTTTACTCGATCGCCAGGGCATTCCCAGCCTGCATCCAAGCCGATCGTCCTTGAGGTGTCCAAAAACAGTTCCCATCTGTTTTCAGACGACAGTAGATCCAATTGTGATCGATTAGCTGCCTGGCATCCGTATTTCTTGAATGCCGGCCCTTTCGTCGCCGGTCACGACGGATGATCGTGCGATGCGTCCATAGCGTTCCTCCTAGCTAGGGGCGGAGCCGCCCGGAACTTCCAGTTGCCGGCGGTCCTGTTCAAATGCCTATATGCTGCTTCCCCCGATATTGGCATGATTCGCGCTCAGGGTCCGGGATCTACTTCAGTGGCGATCTCGTTCCTGAGCCGGGGACCCGACTCCATTCGGCGAGTGAGGCTTTCGACGAACCGTTCCCAGCGCTCCTTTCCCATCGCCTGGGCCGCCTTCATCGCGGTGTCAGGGAGTGGCGCCGTGGTGGTCAGCCAAAAGCGAATGAACAAGGCTAACGTCTCGTTCGACAATTCGACGTGCCATTCGAGCCGGTCGAGCTGGCGGGAGATACGATCGAGGCGTCGACTGACTGCCGCCTCGAGCCGCTCGGCGCCGTCGGGCGACAGGTAGGAGGCCAGCGCCGCCTCAACGATAGCGGTCCGCGATACATGCTTGGTTCGTGCGTACCCGTCCAGTTGGCGGATCAATTCGGGCGGGAGCCGGAAGCTGCCCTTCTCGCGCGCGCTGGTCATAAGGCGACTCCGTCGTCGGGATCGAGCGAGGCGGCGCGCGCATTGCGCGCCATCAGGCGATCAGCCTGGCGCCGACTCTGCGCCGCCTCGTTTTCGATCTCCTCAGCGTCGAACTCGAATTCTTTCGCGGGCGCGCGGGGCAATGGCACGACTTCTTCGTGGTCGCCCAGCTCGGGCTCGCGACGGATGCCCGCATTGGCAGTGTCGGATGTGTCTGCGGGGGTGGGATCATCGGCCAGTGTCGGTGGTTGCTCGGATGATGCCGCTGACGGTGCCGCCGGCGTCGGAGGTTCGGGGGCCGCGATCGGGGCCATCGCGGTCCAGTCGTCCCCAGGACGCTTCCTTGCGTCGAGAGGCGCGGTTTCGGGCGGCGGCAAGAGCCGCGCGGTCAGCCGGGGATCGACATAGTAGCGCGCCTTCTGCCCCCGGATCGGCAGCACGCCGGCGGTCATCACGATCTCCTCATGCGGCGGGAGTTGCATGATCTCGCCAGGCGTGAGCAGCGGCCGGGCGGCTTCGCTGCGCGACACCATCAGATGCCCGAGCCAGGGGCTGAGCCGGTGTCCGGCATAATTCTTCATGGCGCGCAGCTCGGTCGCGGTGCCGAGTGCATCGGAGATCCGCTTGGCGGTGCGCTCGTCATTGGTCGCGAACGCGACGCGCACATGGCAATTGTCGAGGATCGCGTTGTTCTGGCCGTAAGCCTTCTCGATCTGGTTGAGGCTCTGCGCGATCAGGAAGGCCTTGATGCCGTAGCCGGCCATGAACGCGAGCGCGGACTCGAAGAAGTCGAGTCGACCGAGCGCGGGAAATTCGTCGAGCATCAACAGCAGCCGGTGCGGCCGATCCCTGGCGTTCAACTCCTCGGTCAAGCGCCGGCCGATCTGGTTGAGAATGAGCCGGATGAGCGGCTTGGTCCGGCTGATGTCGCTGGGCGGCACGACCAGATAGAGCGAGACCGGGCTGGCGCCGCCCACCAACTCGCTGATCCGCCAGTCGCAGGCGCGCGTCACGCGCGCCACGACGGGATCGCGATAGAGGCCGAGGAACGACATGGCGGTCGAGAGCACGCCCGAGCGTTCATTCTCCGACTTGTTGAGCAGTTCGCGCGCCGCCGACGCCACGACCGGGTGAACGCCGGCCTCGCCCAAATGCGGCGTCGTCATCATCGCGCGTAGCGTGGTCTCGATCGGGCGGCGCGGATCGGAGAGGAAAGCGGCGACCCCGGCGAGCGTTTTGTCCGCCTCGGCATAAAGGACGTGAAGGATCGCACCGACCAGCAAGGCATGGCTGGTTTTCTCCCAGTGATTGCGCTTCTCCAGGCTCCCTTCAGGATCGACCAGCACGTCGGCGACATTCTGGACATCGCGCACCTCCCATTCGCCCTTCCTGACTTCGAGCAGGGGGTTGTAAGCGGACGACGAAGGATTGGTCGGATCGAATAGGAGGACGCGGCCATGGGCCGCCCGAAAGCCCGCGGTGAGCTGCCAGTTCTCGCCCTTGATGTCATGGACGATGACCGAACCCGGCCAGGTCAGCAGCGACGGCACGACCAGACCGACGCCCTTGCCTGACCGCGTCGGCGCGAAGCATAGCACATGCTCCGGTCCGTCATGACGCAGGTAATGCGCGCCATGGCAGCCGAGCACGACACCGTCCTCGCTCAGTAATCCAGCACGCTCGATCTCTTGGCGGTTCGCCCAGCGGGCCGACCCGAAGGTCTCCGCCTTCTTCGCTTCGCGCGCGCGCCAGACCGACATGCCGATCGCGACGATGACCGAGAGAATGCCACCCGACGCCGCGATATAGGCGCCGGTCAGGAAGATGTCGGGCGCGTAAGCGTCAAAGCTGAAAAACCACCAGAAGAAGGCCGGCGGCGGATAGACCGGGAAGCCCGCCAGCCAGAACCAGGGGCGACCAAGCTCGGGTTGATAGGCGAGTGCATGGGCGGTCCACTGGGTCGCGGTCCAGATCGCTGCGAGGATGATGGCGAAGACCGTGATGACCTGGCCCCAGAGGATTTTCGTGGCGTTCATTGGAAAGGACTCCCGATCGAGCGAAAATGGATCACAAGCCGAGCCCCCGGCCGCGGCCAAGTGACCAGTCGACAACCCCGCTGCGTCCCATTGTGCCGCTGATGTGGTTGCCGAGATGCGGGTCGAGCGCCGGCCGCCAGGGGACGAGCTGAAAGCCCATGCCGTCGTCGATCATGGCGAAGCGGCCCGAAGCGAGCGTGATCCGCTCGCGATAGACGCCACTCACATAGTCGCCCTCGGTCGATGGACGGTGCGCGAGTCCCGAGCGCTGCGCGATCGCATCCGTGGCCTCGCCGATCTCGCGCGACCGCAGGGTCTCGATCAAGTTGCGTTCGAAGCGGTATCCGCCGCCTTGCCGACGCGCCAGGCCGACCGCTTCGAGTTCGCGCGAGCGCGCCTCCATCGCATCGCGGATCTCGGTGCCGAAGCCGTTGCCGGTCGCGACGGGATCGCGCGCAATGAGCTGGCGATCAAGCCAGGTCGCGCCGGATGCCGTGACTTGCCGGTCGAGCGGCAGATCGCACCGGGTCGCGAGCGACTGGCGGGCGTTGCCACTGGCGTCACCCCAGGAGCGCAGTTCGACGATCGCGCCAGGCCGGGCATCGCCCGTCATTCCCAGATCGTCGAAACGAACGTGGTGGGTGCGGCCGTCCGCGCCGTCGATCACCGCATAGGCCGTGCCTTCCAGCTCGTCATGGAGGCCGCGTTCGACCAAGCGGCCGAGATCGGATCAGTTGGTGTCGCGCCATGGAGCGCGAAGGCTCCAACGTCGGGCGTGTGCCCGTCCTGGCTCATCGCGCGGTGCATGGTCCTGATGATATCGGTGCGGATCGAAAGGTCGCGCAGCGTCTGCTCGGCGTCGGCGCGGATCGTCCAAAGCCCCGGCGCCTGTTCCTCGGCGAGCCCCAGGCGCTCCAGCTTGTCGGCGCGCCCGCACAGCAGGCGGCTGTCCTCGTCGCTGCCGCCGGGGCGCAGGTCTACCGTGCCGGTGAGTGCGTTGGCTCGATCCTTCAACCGCTGGTCGAGACTGGTCCAGCGATCGGCATCGACTTCCCGTTGGAGTGCGGCGTGGATGTCGCGCTCGCTGCGCGGCCCAAGCTCAAGAGTGGCGCGTTCCTCGGCGCGGCCGCGCACGCCGTCCTGAATATACTCGCCATCGATGACGAGATCGGAACCGTCGCCGACGCGGCCTCGGACGAGGACATGGATATGCGGGTTGTCGGTGTTCCAATGATCGACTGCGACCCAATCGAGGTCGGTGCCGAGGTCACGCGCCATGTCGTCCATCAGCTCGCGGGTGAACGCGCGCAGGTCCGCCATGTCGCCGGCGTCCTCGGGCGAGACGATGAAGCGAAAATGATGGCGATCATCCGCGCAGCGCTCGGCGAAGGCATCCCCGTCGGCATGATCTGATCGCGCATCGAACAGCTCGGCATGGCGCCCATCGCGCGTCACACCGTCGCGCTTGAGATAGGCGATGTGACGGCCGAGCGGCGCCGCCCGAAAGCGCGCGCCCTTGTGCCGCACCACGCGGGCCACCACCGCGACCGCCGGGCGTTGGCCGGTCGTT
>NZ_JSBN01000148.1 GCF_000797515.1 Sphingomonas sp. Ant H11 | reverse complement strand
CGCACCCCGTGGCGGCGGTGGGGCAGGCGACGCCGCCCGTCGTGGCGCTTGCCCCCGTCACCGCCGGGCAGGCGTCCGTGCGTCATCATCACCATGCCAAGGGCGATTCGCTCGAAGGCTTCAATCGTGTGATGTTCTCGATCCATCAGTTTCTGGACCGGATCTTCCTGCGTCCGGTCTCGATGGCGTATAAAAAGATTGTGCCCAAGGTGGTGCGCACCGGCATCCGCCATGTCTTTTCCAACGTCGGCGAGCCGCTCGTTTTCGCCAACGACCTGCTGCAGTTGAAGCCCAAACGCGCGATCAGGACGCTGGCCCGTTTCGGGGTCAATTCCACCATCGGGATTGGCGGGTTGCTGGACGTCGCCAAGACGTCCGATTTCAACCTGCCGCATCATGACAACAGCTTCGGCAACACGCTGGGTCGATATGGGGTGGGGCCGGGGCCCTATATCTTCCTGCCGCTGGTCGGCCCCAATACGCTGCGCGACTTCGGGGCCGGGGTCGGCGAGGGATCCGTGCTGCCCCTCACCGTCGGCACGCCGTTCGATCGTGCCGAATATCAGGCGGCCCAAGCCGGGCTCACCGGGATAGATTTGCGCGCAGAATCCGATGCGGAGTTGAAGGCGCTGTTGGGCGCGGCGGTGGACCCCTATGCGACCTTGCGGTCGGCCTTTTTGCAGGACCGCGCGGCGACCATCGCGGAACTGCGCCACGGCACCAAGCAAACGAGCAGCCCGCTCGACGATCCCTTGAACGATCCCGGCGCGACGGAGGCGGTGCCCGCTGCATCCGCATCCGCTGGGCCGGCCAAGCCTGCTACCGACGACCTCCCAGCCGACCCGGCTCCGCCCGCCGACGAAAAGTCGGCGGCACCCAGCGCTCCCGCACAGCCAAGCCCCGCGCCCTAACCCTTTTTCGGGCGCGGCGGCCCGAGCAGGGCCGGTTCGAAGATTAACGCGCACACCAGGGTCCAGGCGAGCGAGATCATCAGGATCTTGCCCATGCTTGCCGTGCCCGGATGGTGCGACAGCCACAGGCTGCCGAACGCGCTGCCCGTTGCCAGCGCGCTGAACAGCACTGCGCGGGCGAGGCTGGATTGCAGCAAATCGGTCGCGCCACCGCGCCACGCCATCACGAAATAGATGTGGAAGGCGACGCCGACCCCGAACAGCAAGGGGAAGGCGATGATGTTGGCGAAGTTGATCGGCTGCCCGATCAGCACGCAACTGCCGAGCGTCAGGAAGCCCGAGAGGACGACGGGGGCGAGCGTAAACGCCACCTCCTTAACGTCGCGCAGCACCAGGAAGAGCAGACCGCTGACCAGGGCGAGCGCGAGCACACCCGCCTCGACGAATGCCCAGGCGACTGTTCCCGCCGCTTCCTGCGTTGCCACGGGCAATCCGCTGGCATCGGGCGCGACGGCGCGCACCGCCTTGGTGAAGCGGCGCAACACCGCGTTGTTGTTGCTGTCGCCCTTCGGGAAGACCTGCACCAATGCGCGGCCATCCTTGGCGATCCAGTTTCCGGCAATCTCCGGCGGCAGCGTGGCGCGCGTCACCGCTTCGGCCTGCAACGTCGCGCGAATCTGGCCCAGCATCGAGTCGAGCGGGGTGACCAGCAACGCCGTCGCGCGGGCGCGGTCTTGCGGCGTGCCGCTTGCGAGGCGCGAGAAGGCGGTGGCAAGGCGGCGCGCGCTATCGGCGGCGGGGCCAGGGTGGCTGGTCGCGGTCGCGCGCAATTCGGCGGCGGTACGCGCCAGCGCGGCGGCGGAGTCGGCATCGCTGGGCGGCGGGGTCACGTCGAACGGATTGATCGTCGCATCGAGCAGCAGCGAGGCATCCTGCACCAAAGCGAGCTTCACCTCCTGGTCGGCGGGAACGAAGCTGTCGACCGATACCGCTTCTGCACTTCGGGAAGGGCCCCCAGCTTCTCCGTCAACGCCTTGGCGGCATCAGCATTGGCGCGAGCAGGTTGATCGTATTAGGCGTGCGCAACGGGTCGCGCATCAGATCGCTCAGCGCGCGCATCGCCGGGCCGTCCTTGGCGCGCAAGTGCAGCGGGTTGAAGTCGAACTGGACGAAGGGGAGCAAGGCGATGCTGCCCGCCATCGACAGGCCGAACGCCCACAGCACCGTCTTGCGGTGGCTATGCAGCCAGCGATCGACCGGGGCGGCCTCGGCAAAGCCGACCTCGCGGCGTGGCACCCCCGGCTTGAGCAGCATCAGCATCGCCGGCAGCAGCGTGACGCTGGCGACCAGCGCGACGACCATCCCGAGCCCGGCAATGATGCCGAGTTCGGCAATGCCGATATAATCGGTTGGCAGGAACGCGCCGAAGCCGAGGAACACCGCCCCCGCCGCCAGCGCCAGCGGTGCGCTGAGTGCCACCGCCGCGCGTTGCAGCGCGGAACCCGTATCGGCTCCGTCGAGGCGTTCGGCATTGAAGCGCACCGCGATCTGGATGCCGAAATCGACGCCAAGCCCGACGAACAGCGGAATGAAGGCGACGGAGATGAGGTTGAGTGCCCCGACCGCGAGCAGGCCAAGCGCGGTCGTCACCACCAGCCCGGCGACGATCGTTACCACGATTCCTGCGACGATCTTCACCGACCGGGTGGCGAACCACAAAGTCACCAGCATCGCGGCGGCCATCACCAGCCCGACAAAGCCGATATTCTCCTCGAGCGTGGCGAATTCCTCGTCGGCCAGCGGCACTTCGCCGGTGGTGCGCACGGTCACCCCATGCGCCTGGTCGAGACCGAGCTTCGCCGCCTGCGCCTGGATCGCGGCAACGGCGTCCTCGCCGGGCTGGAGCGCGCCATAATCGAGCTTGGGCTGCGCGAGGATCAGCCGGCGCAGCGGCGGCGCGGCCCCCGCGCCGGGCTCGGCAAAGAGCTGCTGCCACGAGAAATAAGCGGGTTTGCCTACCGCCGAAGTTTCCAGCGCAGCCGCCATCGTCCGCATCGGGCGGTCGATCCGCGATAGCGGCACATCGCCGTTGGTGACGCCGGTCAGCATCGTCGAGAACGCGCCGGCAATGCCGCGCAACGACGGATCGCCAGCGAGCGGACCGAGCAAGGGCTGCGCGTCGATCAAGGCCTTGGTGGACGCTTTTACCGACGCGGTCGAGCCGAACAGCAGCCCCTCGCGATCGAAGAACGCGCCGCCATCGGGGCGCTGCACCGTGCGGAAATGGCGGGTGTCTTCGGCGAGCGCGGCGGACAATTTCGCGGTGGCGGCTTCGGCCAGTTCGGGCGTTTTGCCATCGACGATTACCAGCAGCACGTCGGACAGTTGCGGAAAGGCGGTCTCGACCGCTTTCTCATTCTGCCGCCACGCGATCTTGGGGGAGATCAGCGCCGCGGTGTCGGTCGTCATCGCGAAATGGCTGGCGGCATAGAGCGCCGCGCCTGCGACCAGCGCGAGGCACACCGCAAGCACCGCGAACGGCCGCTTAACGCCAAGCGCGACGAGTTGCTGGATGCGGTGCGCAATCACTGCTTGGGCGCGTCCGGGCCTGTGAAATAGCGCAATTTCAGGCGGATCGTCTGTTCCTGCCCGTCATAGTCGAACACCGCTTCCTCCCATTTCGGTGGGGCCAGGCGGATCTTGGCATCGTTGGAAAAGCCGACGCCTTCCTTGGGAATGCCGAACAGCGCGCGGTCGATCTTGCCATTGCCATTCTGGTCGTAAAACACCTGCGCGGCATAGCGGCCGGGCTTCAGGCCGGTCAGCGTCACCGTCGTCTGCCCGATCCGAGCGGGGGCATCGGCCGAGGTCGGGCAATCCTTCAGAAACTGCGCCTGGGTGCACAGATCAACATGCACGCGCCCGGTGCGGGCGCGGACATTGTCGACCGCGACATGCAGCACGCCGCTGGGCGCGCTGGCACCGAGCGCGAGCATGGCGAGCGGAAACAGCGCAAGCCGCGACCAAAGCTGATGCAGGGCGGAGAGGAAGCGATTCATGGCGGGGCCCTTAGACCAGATCAGGGCCGGATTGGAACCACCGGCCAACGCCGCTTGCTAAGCCGATTCACGGTGAACGCGCGCTGAAGCGCCTTAGCCGAAGATATCGGTCAGCGCTTCCGCCGCCGGGCCGTCTTTCCAGTTGCGCAGTTCGACATAGAGCGAGGTCTGGATCGTCGAGATGATCGTGATCACCAGCGTGGACGATACTGCGCTGACGGCAATAAGCCCGATCGACAGGCCCTGGCCCTGCGCGGCATTGGCCAAGTTCTGGAAGCCGATCAGCGCGAGGAAGAGCACGCCGACCACCGCCGAAATGATCCAGTAGATCACCAGCACGACCAGCTCGAGCGCGAAGATGTTCCAGCGCGCACCCTTGGTCAGTGCCGCGCTGCGTCCGAATGCGCCGAAAATGCCCGAATTTTCTTCGACCAAGGCGGGGGTGGCGACCGACAGTATCACGTAAAGGATGACGCCCGGCACAATCAGCAAGGCCAACCCGAAGATCACGATCAGCCCGAGCAAGATCGCCAACCCAAAGAGCGGCAGGATTTTGCGCAATCCGGCAAGCGCGGATTCGGCGAAGCTGACGGGCTGCCCGTCGCTATAGGCGACCGTCGCCCGGACCAGCGCGCCTTGCGCCAGAAAGTTGAAAGCCAGTGTCAACAGCGCCACGCCCGCCGTCAGCAGGAGCGTGGTGGAGTCGAACGGCAGCGTCTGTGTCGCCCGTGGGCTTTGCAGGAGAGCCTTGAGGATAACGCTCGGCAACGCTCCGAACAGGAACGAAATGCCGAACATTGTCAGCGGATTGGCACCGATTGTTGCGAAAGCGCGGTTGAAAACCCGGCCAATCGACATGCGACGGTCCGATGCTGCTGCGATAGTCGCCATGTCTGCGTATCCCCCGACCCTAGACCGTTGTCAGGGTGGCGGATGCGATCCGCTTCGTCCAGCGCAATTTGCCGATTGCGCGAAGGAAGAGTTGGTTTAGTTTGAGCGGGGTAGCGACCCATGCTGCCGGGGGAATGACAGTGAGCGGGGGTACATCGCAGCAGGTGGCGACCGCTACCGACCGTTTCGCTGCGGCCCATGCGGCGCTCAAAGCCGATTCGACGATTCAGTTCACGCTGCTCCCCGCGCCGCCGCCGCCCGCGCCGCCCTTGTGGCTGATTCAGTTTGGCAAATGGCTGCAGCAGGTGCTTGCCCCGATTGGACGTTTTTTCGCGTGGCTGGACGGGCTCTTTCCCAACTGGCCTTATGCCAAGATCTTCTTATGGGCGGTGTTGGCAGTGGCCGTCGCGGCGGTGTTGTGGGCGGCCTATCAGCGCATCCGCTACGGCGAATGGCGCTTGCCGCGCTTTCGCCGCGCCCGTCCGTCGGCGATCATGCCCGAAGGTGAAGCCGGGTGGGAGCCGGAGGCGGCACCGGTGCGTGAATGGCTGCGCGAGGCCGATGCGCTGGCGGCGGCGGGGCGCTATGCCGAGGCGGTGCACCATTTGCTGTTCCGCTCGATCGACGACATCGCCCGGCGTCGCCCGCAATTGGTGCGCCCGGCGCTGACCAGTCGCGAACTCAGCGCGTCCGACGCGATTCCGCCATCGGCGCGCGGCCTGTTTGCGGGGATTGCGCGCCTGGTCGAGCGTAGTCTGTTCGGCGGCCGTCCCGTCGCCGCCGACGACTGGCAGAGCGCGCGCGCGGCTTATGCGGACTTCGCGCTGCCACGGACGTGGCGCGGATGAGCGATATCGCGATCGGCACTGCTGGGTCGAGCTCGGGCGGGTTCTCCGTGCGCACGGTTGGCATCGTCGTGGCGGCGGGGATCGCCTTGTTCCTCGGGATGCTCGTGCTCGGGGCCTATGCGCCCGATTTGCGCTCGGGCCGCAATGGCGGGGCGCACGCGCTGTCGAATGCGGCGACCGGCTTTAGCGGGATTGTGCAACTGGCACAGGCGACCGGGCGCGATGCGCAGATCGTCCGGGATGTGCGCGCGCTCGATACCGAGGATCTGGTGGTGCTGACGCCCGAGACCGGACGCACCGATATGAACAAGGTGATCGAACAGCGCGCGCTCAAGCCAACGCTGGTGATCCTGCCCAAATGGCGCACCGTCGCGGATCCCGAGCATTCGGGGTGGGTCCGCTATCGCGGACTGCAGCCGACGTTCGAGCCCGAGGGTGTGCTCGCCCCCAAGAATGACCTGAAGATCGCGCGCCATCCGAGCGGTGGGCGGCCCCTGATCGGGCTGTCCTGGATGCCCGCCGACGTGCACTTTGCCGCGCCACGCCCGTTACAAACGATGGCGGGGGCCGATCTCAAGCCGTTGATTACCGACGATCAGGGCGGGATCGTGCTCGGCCAGATTGGCGAGCATCCGTTCTATGTGCTGGCCGACCCCGATTTGCTGTCGAACATTGCGATGCGGGACCCGAAACAGGCGCGGTCGGCGTTGGCGTTGCTCGATTTTCTCAATGCGACGGGCGCAAAATCGGTGCTGTTCGACGTGACGCTGAACGGCTTTGGCCGGTCGCGGACGCCGCTCAAGCTGGCGTTCGAGCCGCCCTTCCTTGCGATGACGTTGGCGGTCGCGGCGGCGGTGCTGCTCGCCGGCATCCAGGCGACCGCGCGGTTCGGCGCGCCACGGCGGCGCGAGCGCGCGATTGCGTTCGGCAAGACCGCGCTGATCGACAATGCCGCCGCTTTGGTCCGCAAGGCGCGGCGGCAAGGTGCGTTGGGCGCGCGCTATGTCGATCTGGTGCGCGAGCGCGCGGTGGGTGTGTTCGGGGTGCCCGCGCGGCTGCGCGATGGCGCGCTCGATGCGCATCTCGATGGCCTTACCGATCGCGCGCGTTTTTCGGATCTGGCCGAGCAGGCGCGTGCCGCGCGCGACCCGCGCGATATGCTTCAGGCGGCGCAGGCGCTGCATCGATGGTTATGGGAGAAGACACGGTGACGGGTGCAATCACGACAGTCGAGGACGTCGCGGCGCTGGCCCAGGCCATTCGCGGCGAGATCGGCAAGGCGGTGGTCGGGCAGGAACAGACCGTCGAGGTCCTGCTGGTCGGGCTGTTTGCGGGCGGGCATGTCCTGCTCGAAGGACCGCCGGGCACCGCCAAGACGCTACTCGCGCGCAGTTTTGCGCGCGTCATCGGGCTCGATTTCGGGCGCATCCAGTTCACGCCCGATCTGATGCCGGGCGACATTATCGGTGCCAATCTGTTCAACTTCCAGACCAGCACCTTCACGCTGACGCGCGGGCCGATCTTCACCGATCTGCTGCTGGCCGATGAAATCAACCGCACCCCGCCCAAGACGCAAGCGGCGTTGCTGGAGGCAATGCAGGAGCGCACGGTGACGATCGACGGCGAGAGCCTGTCGCTTGGCGAACGCTTCATGGTGGTGGCGACCCAGAACCCGATCGAACAGCAGGGCGTCTATCCACTGCCGGAGGCGCAGCTCGACCGCTTCCTGTTCAAACAGACCGTGGACTATCCGAGCGCGGCGGAGGAGCGCCGCATCATCGCCACGCATGGCGCGCACGGCCATGCGATGGAGCCTGCCGAATGGGGCGTTGCGGCCGTCGCCAATGCCGCCGCCATTGCCGATGCGATCACGGTGGTCGGGCAGGTGCGGCTGGTCGACGAGGTGATCGACTATATCGCCGCGCTGATCCGCGGCACGCGCGGTGTCGCCGATCTGCAAAGCGGCGCGAGCCCGCGTGCGGGCG
>NZ_JSBN01000147.1 GCF_000797515.1 Sphingomonas sp. Ant H11 | reverse complement strand
GCGGCGGGGGTGGCGGAGCGGCGTTCGAGCCGCTTCGCCAGCGCACGGGCGACGACGTAGAAGGTGGGGGTGAAGAGCAAGCCGAAGCCGGTCACGCCGATCATTCCGAAGAACACCGCCGTGCCGAGCGCCTGGCGCAGTTCGGCACCGGCCCCCTTGGCAATCACCAGCGGCACGGCACCCAGGATGAAGGCGAAGCTGGTCATCAGGATCGGGCGCAACCGGTCCCGCGCGGCGCGGACGGCGGCTTCGACCGGCGACAGGCCGTCTTGCTCCTCGGCCTGCTTGGCGAATTCGACCACGAGGATTGCGTTCTTGGCGGCAAGCGCGATCAGCACGACGAGGCCGATTTGCGTGAGCACATTATTGTCCATGCCGCGCAGGTTCACCCCGGTCATCGCTGCGAGCAGGCACATCGGCACGATCAGGATGATCGCGAGCGGCAGCGTCAGGCTCTCATATTGCGCGGCGAGCACGAGGAAGACGAACAGCACTGCCATCGCGAAGACGAGGCCCGCCGTGCTGCCGGCCGATTTCTGCTGGAAGGCAATGCCGGTCCATTCATGCGCGTAGCCGGTGGGCAAGGTGCTATCGGCAAGCTTCTCCATCGCGACCAGCGACTGGCCCGAGGACGAGCCCTTGGCGGTGTCGCCATCGACCTCGACCGCAGGGAACAGATTGTAGCGCACGACGCGATACGGCCCGGTCTTGTCGCGGAAGGTGGAGACCGATCCGATCGGCACCATCTCGCCGGTGTTCGAGCGGGTCTTGAGGTTGGCGATGTCCGCGGTGGTGTTGCGGAACGGCGCGTCGGCTTGCGCGGTGACGCGGTAGGTGCGCCCCAAAAGGTTGAAATCATTGACGAAGGCCGAGCCGAGATAGACTTGCAACGCCTCGAACACACGCTCCGGGGGCACGCCCAGCATGTTCGCCTTGGTACGATCGACATCGGCGAAGATGCGCGGGGTGGCGGTATCGAAGAAGGTATAGACTTGGGCGAGGCCCTTGGTCTGGTTGGCCTGTCCGATCAGGCCATAAGCGGTCTTGCCCATTTCGGGATAGCCATGCCCCTGCAGATCCTGCACCATCATGCGATAGCCACCGGCCGAGCCGATCCCCTGGATCAGCGGGGGCGGCACGATCAGCAGCCGCGCTTCGTTGATGTCGGCGGTGGCTTTCTGCGCCTCGGCCATGATCCCGGCAAAGGTGACGCCGAGTTTTTGGCGTTCCTCGAAGCTTTTCAGCGGGATATAGGCGGCGGCGCTGTTGGGGGCGAGCGTTTGCGACGGGCCGTCAAACCCGGCCAGCATGACCGCGCCCTTGACGCCTGCGAGCGGCAGGATGCGCTTGGCGACCTTTTGCATCACGGCATCGGTACGCTCGACCGAGGAGCCGGGCGGCAGCTGGATAACGGTCAGGAAGTAGCCCTGATCCTGCGCGGGCACGAAGCCCGAGGGGGTGACGGTGAAGACGAAGGCGGTGAGCGCGATCAGCGCGCCATATGCCAGCATCATCTTGCGCGGCGCGGTGACGAGACGGTGGGTGAGGGTGCCATACGCCACGCTCATCCGCTCGAAACCGCGGTTGAAGCGGTCCCCTGCAGTGCGGACGAAGCGCGTGATGCGGCCACCCGAATCCGCCGGGGCGTGGGGCTTGAGCAGCATCGCCGCGAGTGCGGGCGACAGTGTGAGCGAGAGCAGCAGCGAGATGACCGTCGCGGTCGAGATCGTCACCGCGAACTGGCGGTAGAAGGCGCCCGATAGGCCGGTGAGGAACACGGTCGGGATGAACACCGCGCACAGCACCAGCACGATCGCGACGAGCGCGCCCGACACTTCGTCCATCGACTTGCGCGCTGCCTCCAATGGAGAAAGCCCGTGTTCGAGGTTGCGCTCGACATTCTCGACCACGACGATCGCGTCATCGACGACGATGCCGATCGCCAGCACCAGCCCGAACAGCGAGAGGTTGTTGAGCGAGTATCCGACCGCCGCCAGCACCGCGAAGGTGCCGATCAGCGAGACCGGGATTGCCACGATCGGGATGATCGCCGCGCGCCATTTCTGCAGGAAGACGAGGATGACCAGGACGACGAGGATCATCGCCTCGATCAGCGTGTGCTTCACCGCGTCGATCGACTGGGCGATGAACTCGGTCGGGTTGTAGATGACGCGGTAGGCGAGGCCCTTGGGGAATTTCTTCGACATCGCCTCCATCTCGGCAGAAACGGCCTGCGCGGCGGCGAGTGCGTTGGAGCCGGGACGCTGGAACACCGCGGCGATGACGGTTGGCTTGCCGCTGATATAGGTGTTGGCACCATAATCCTGCGCGCCGAGTTCGACGCGGGCGACATCCGATACCTTGACCTGGCGGCCGTCCTTGTCGGTGCGGATCACCACATCGGCGAATTGCTTGGGGTCGGTCAGGCGACCTTGCGTCTCGACGTTGAGCTGGAAGGCGTTGCCGGTCGCGTAAGGCGGTTGGCCGAGCGTGCCGGCGGCGACCTGGACGTTCTGCGCGCGCAGGGCGGCGACGATTTCGCCTGCGGTCAGATCGAGCGCGGCGGCGCGACCGGGGTCGATCCAGATGCGCATCGAATAATCGCGCGCGCCGAACAATTGCACGTCGCCGACGCCGTCGATGCGGCTGAGGCGGTCGCGCACCTGCGTTAGCGCGTAATTGGAGATGTAGCCGCGATCGAGCGAGCCGTCGGGCGAGACCAGGTTGACCACCATCAGGAAGTCGGGGCTGGTCTTGCGCGTGACGACGCCCAGGCGCTGCACCTCCTCGGGCAGGCGCGGCACCGCGACCGCGACGCGGTTCTGCACCAGCACCTGCGCGGCATCGAGGTTGGTGCCGATCTTGAAGGTGACGGTGATCGTCAATTTGCCGTCGCCAGTCGATTGCGACGACTGGTACAGCATGTTGTCGACGCCGTTGATTTCCTGCTCGATCGGCGCGGCGACGGTTTCCGCGACCGTCTCGGCCGAGGCACCGGGATAGACCGCGCTGACGGTGACGGTCGGCGGCACGATGTCGGGATATTGCGACACCGGCAGGCCGAGATAGGCGATCAGCCCGACGATGGTGATGACCACCGCGATGACCCCGGCGAAGATCGGCCGGGTGATGAAGAAGCGCGAGAAGCGCATGGTGCATGTTCCTAAACGGCGGCCACACCCCATCCCACCCCGGCGAACGCCGGGGCCCAGGCGAGGAACGGCAGTGATGAATCGGTCTGCTATTCGGCTGGGGTCGTTTTCAAACCGCGCCCCCGACCCGTTCGGGCTGAGCTTGTCGAAGCCTTCCTCTCCACGGGAGCGGGCGTCCGCTTGGAGAGGTGCCCTTCGACAGGCTCAGGGCAAACGGGGGAAGGGTGCGTGCGTTGGAAACCATCCTCGCAATCTTCTTAATGCCCGGACAAAGTCGCCTCGCCCGCGATCGGCTGCGCCGTGGGTGCTGCCGTATCCGCCGACGCCACGATCTTGCCGACGGTGGGCGCGACCTTGGCACCGGGCATCGCCATTTGCGTGCCCTTGATGATGATCCGGTCGGTCGGGCCAACCCCGGAGCGGATCACCCGCATCCCGTCGACCACTGCGCCCAGCATCACCGGCTTGGGCGTGACGACATTGTTGGCATCCACCGTCAGCAGGATTTTCCGCGCCTGGTCGGTCTGCACCGCATCGTCGGGGACGAGCAAAGCAGGCTTGGTCCCGGCACTGGCGAGCCGCATGTTGCCGAACATGCCGGGCGTCAGGAACAGGCCCGGATTGGCCAGTACCGCACGCCCGCGGATCGTGCCCGAATGCGTGTCGAGGCCGTTATCGGTAAAGTCGAGCTTGCCCTTCCAGCGGTGGCTGGTCTCGTCCTGCAACTGGATCTCGACCGCCGGTGCCGCAGCACCCGGTTGCCGCGCACGCTGCGTCTTGAGGAACAACGCCTCCGACCCGTCGAAGGTGAAGTAGATCGGGTCGAGCGCGTTGATCGTCGTCAGCACCGTGCCGCCAGTGCCTTCGCCGCCCGCGACCTGATTGCCCGGATCGACGCGGCGATCGGAGATGCGCCCGCCGATCGGCGCGCGAATCTGGGTGAAAGATACGTCGAGCGCGCGGGCGCGGACGCGGGCCTGCGCTGCCGCGAGCGCCGCTTGCGCCGCCTGGAGTTTGCCGCGCAGCGCATCGATTTCCCCGGCGGAAACCGCATCATCGGCAATCAGCCGCGTTGCACGCCCAAGATCGTTGCGCGCCAGCACCAGCGCGCTCTGTGCACTAGCCTCATTGGCGCGTGCCTCAGCCAACGCGGCGGCAAAGGGGCGGGAGTCGATCGTGAACAGCAACTGGCCCTGCTTCACGACTTCGCCGTCGCGGAAGTGGACGCCGGTTACTTCGCCCGCCACGCGCGGTCGCACTTCGACGGTCCGGCTTGGGGCAAAGCGGCCGACATAATCGTCCCATTCGCTGATCTCGCGCACCAGCGGGGTGGCGATGGTGACGGGCGCGGGCGGCGGCGCGGCGGCGACCGCATCGGAATGATCGAACAGCTTCACGCCGATCACACCGGCAATGGCGATCGGCACGATGATGGCGGTGCGTTTCTGCCAGCGAGTCCACCGCTTTACAGGCGGATGCGACGCGTCGGGAACGACATTTTGGGTGGTATCGATGGGGGCAATCATATTCATGCGGCGATCCTCTGGTCGGTCCGGCCGACGCGCATGCCCGTCACGCTGGTGACGAGCGTTTCCATCTGCGCTTCGCTGAAGCCGACGGAATGGAAATGATGGATTTCGGACATGGGCAGCGCGAACCCGCGATGGCGGGCCAGCACCGCCGCGCGGCGCAACGCCTCGAGCTTGGGGTCGGCCAGCCGTGAGGACGGGCCGCGCCCGAACAGGCTACCCAGCGCACGCGACATGCGGCCGGGTTCGGTCAGGCTGGCGAGCGTGTCGCGCTGGGCGAGCGCGATGACGCTCCATTCGAGTGCGGAGAAGCCCTCCTGCGGGGTCGTCGCGGCATCGTCGGTCGACGTGGTGACGGGGCCAGCGAACATTGAATCGATATCCAGATAAGCCATGAAAAATCCCCCTTTTGGGTCTTTGGCAATCCTGTGGGCGAACAGCCCCGAGCGGGAACGAGCGGTCGTCCCGGCAAAACTGTTTTCAAGCGTGCAAAACCTGGGCAGCAAGCGCGCGGCGCTCCTGTCGACCAGCTATAAAAAGTGGAACGCCAGTCGGTCGAACCGCTGACGGATCAATCAGATGAGTGCGACGGACATTGGCGGAGACCCTTTTTCCGACACCGGCTCCACATCAGGCCCCGGTTTGAATACCATTTGGTATATAAAGCGGTTGTGCAGTGCGTCAACCGCTTTCTGTACCGGTCGGAATATTTATTCCGGTCCTTACTGTGTCGGCCAGACCGCCATGCTGGTTTCGACCAGTTGCGACAGTTCTTCGCAGGTGGCGCCCGACCCCCCTTGAATCGCCAGACCCTGGAGGATCGCGAACAAATAGCGCGTCAGCGCGGCCGGGGTCATCCCGTCGGGCAATTCGCCCGCCGCCTGGGCCTGTTCGAAGCGCGCGATCAAGGCGGCTTCCGAAGAGGCCCGGCGCTTGACGACTTCGGCCTTGATCGGTTCGGCCTCGGCTCCGCAGGTGGCCGAACTGATGACTCCGAGGCAGCCCTTGGGGTCGCACGTACTCATCTGAATTTCGAGCGCTCCGCGAAACAGCCGCTCGGCCACGCCGCGTGCGGTCGGCGCTTCGAGTGCCGACTTCATATAGGCCAGTTTTTCGCGCTCGTAGAGGTCGAGTGCCTTGTGAAACAACGCTTCCTTATTGCCGAACGCCGCATAGAGGCTGGGCTTGGTGATGCCCATCGCGCTGGTCAATTCGGTCATCGACGCGGCTTCATAGCCATTGCGCCAGAACACCAGCAACGCCGCCGCCAACGCTTCGTCGAGGTCGAATTCGCGCGGGCGGCCTTTCGTGGCTGGGAGGGAACAAACGCTATTCATACCGAGCGGTATATAGGCCGCTGTCGCCAAAGGTCCAGTGTCGTGATTGTCCGAGGCACGCGACAGAGCCTTTGTGCCCCCTAGTCGGTAACGCGGCCGCGCAGCGACTTTACCGTCGAGCGCTTGGTCTTGCCCTCCATCCGCTTGGCCTTGGCGGCTTTGGAGGGCTTGGTGGGGCGGCGACGTTTGGGGACGATGGTCGCTTCGCGGATCAGCTCGATCAGGCGTTCGCGCACCTCCTGGCGGTTGAGCAATTGCGAACGTGCGCCTTCGCTGCGCAGCACCAGCACGCCGTCGCGCGTGAGGCGTGATCCTGCCAGCACCGCCAGCCGGTTCTTCACCGCATCGGGCAGCGATGGCGATGCGCCGACATCGAAGCGCAACAGCACGGCGCTGTCGGTGGTGTTGACGTGCTGGCCCCCCGGGCCCCCGGCGCGGGTGAAGGATTCCTGCAGCTCGTCGCTGTCGATGCTGATCGATCGGGTGACGGGAATGGCGACCATGTGCGTCCTCCTAAAACATGCGCACGCGTTGGTCGATTGGTTGCGGGCTTGTTCCGTCCCCCATGCTTCGCCAAATGGAGCGCGACGGAGATAGCGATGTACGATTTCACGATTTCGGCGGAGTCCAAGGCCGAGCTTTACCGGGACCTGCTCGCCGCGCTCGACGCGCTGACGGCGGGGGAGCCGGACGCGATTGCCAACATGGCCAATGTCGCGGCGCTGATCTGGCAATATCTGCCCGATCTCAACTGGGCGGGTTTCTATCGTCTGGTTGGCGGGGAACTCGTGGTGGGGCCGTTCCTCGGCAAGCCCGCCTGCATTCGCATCGCCATCGGCGACGGGGTGTGGCGGCACGGCGGCGGCGACGCTCCAGACGCAATTGGTGGAGGATGTCCACGCCTTTCCCGGCCACATCGCCTGCGATGCGGCGAGCCGGTCGGAACTGGTCGTGCCAATCGTTCATGACGGGCGTTTGATCGGCGTGCTCGATCTCGACAGCCCCACGCCCGCGCGCTTCGACGCTGCGGATGCGGCGGGGTGCGAAGCGCTGATGGCAGTGCTGGGACCACGTATCGCGGGGTGATCCGTTTCGGGACATACCCGAATGTGGCGGAAAACTGCGGAAAATGGTAGCTTGTCCGTTAATCATTTGGTGGCGTGCCTTTGGGCGGCGGCACCGCAACCGGAGAGTTTACCATGCGAACCCTAGCTCTTGCTGCCCTCACAATGGTTACTGCGTTCGGCGCGGGCGGGGCGGAAGCGCAGCGAATCGGGCAGGGTGGCGGTGCCGCCGGGGCCCCTTATCCGGTGCCATCCTATCCCGCACCGTCGATGCCGGCACCGCCACAGCAGATGCCGCCGGTGGCCTATCCCGGCCAAGCCGCGCCGCCGCAGTCCTATCCCGCACCTTCTTACCCGGGTCGCCCGCCGCAGCCGAGCGTGCCACGGCGCTGGGGTGGCAACAATGGCGGGCACTGGTCGGGTGGGAACAACGCACCCGGAGGCTGGAAGGCCTATCGCCGCCCGCATCGCGGCTATGCGTTGCCGCAATATTGGTTCTCGCCGAGCTTCTATATCGCCGATTACGGCAACTACGGCCTCGCCCCGCCGCCTGCGGGCTATAGCTGGCATCGCTATTATGACGACGCCGTGCTGGTCGATGGGCGCGGGCGCGTGTGGGATTCGGTGAACGGGCTCGATTGGGATGGCGCTGGCTATGGTCAGGGCGGATATGACGGTTATGCCAGCGGCTACAGCCAATCCTATGGCCCGTCTTACGGTTCCCAGCCTTACATTTCCCTGCCTCCGGTCGTGCAAAACCGCACCGTGACCACCTATTCGACCGGTGGTTATGTCCAGGGCGGCTATGCGGCGAGCGGCTATGCTTATGCTGGTCCGACGACGACCGTGGTGATCCAGGGCCCGCCGATCGTGACGACGACCACCACCACGACCGAATATATCGAGGAATCTCGGACCCGCTATGTCGCGGCGCGCCGGGTCTATCGCGCCGCGCCAAAGCGGCATTATCGTCCCGTGCGGCGGCCGAGCTGTGGCTGCCGCAAGGTCGAACAGCCGGTCCAGGGGAGCTAACGCGGTCGCTTAGCCGCGCGGTTCGGGGCCGGCAAAGGTCACCAGGCTTTCCGCCCCGTTCGCCGCGACCGCGCCGACCCCGACGAAATGGTCGTCGACGCTGATGTCCTTCAGCACCGTGCTGGTGGCGGAGGCGGGGACATCGGTGGATTTCTGCCAGTCCTGCGCGTCGTTGCGACGCCAGTGGATACGATAGGCGGCGGCACCCGCGACCGGTTTCCACTTCACTGTGGTGTCGAAGCTCAGTGCGCCCGCGACCGTCACGCCCTCCGGCGCGGCGGGGGCGGCGGCGAGGCGGCGGATGGTGGCGACGTTGATCGCGGTGACCTTGGCGAGATAGGGGAAATCCATCTTGTCGACGGTGTCGCCGTAAGCGATGCCGTTTTCCACACGGACGTCCTGGTGCTGCTGCGTCCAGTTTTCGGCCCCGACCGAGAAGCGGACCGCAGGATAGCCGAGTTTCAGGAACGGCTCATGGTCGCCGCCGCGCCCGAAGCGATCGGGGCGGCGATCGACGAACACGTCGAGCCCGCCGGGTAGCGTGCCGGCCACTCCATCGATCGCCTTGGCGAGGGCGCGCGACGGGCCGTCATCCTCGCCGCCATTGCCGCGCCGTGCCATTTGCGCGGGCAGGTCCTCGGTCGCGCGGATCCCTTCGGAAAAAGACGCGGACGCGGTCGGCGACGCGCACGCCATTCTGGCCCATCGTGTTGCCGACGATATCGTTGTTGAGCATCGCGGAGACGGTCCAGCCGCGCTGCTTGGCGGTTTCGGCCAGCAGGGTGCCGCCGAACAGCCCCTGTTCCTCACCCGAGAACACGGCATAGACGATCGTCGCGCGGAATTTTTCCTTGGACAGGATCCGCGCCGCTTCCAGCACCAGGGCGACGCCCGAGCCATCGTCATTCGCACCGGGGGCGTCGTGCGTGGCGTCCATCGCGTCGCTGACGCGGCTGTCGATATGCGCGCCGACGATGATCACGCGCTTGGGGTCGAGCCCTTGCTGGAAGCCGAGTACGTCGACCACGTTGACGCCGTTCGGCGCGCGCGCGTTGGTGAAGGTGCGCGCGATATTGGCGGCCGTAATGCAGCCGTCGCACGCATCGGCAATCCGCGTCATTTCGCCAGCAACCCACGCCCGCGCGGCACCGATGCCGCGCACCGGATCATCGGCGGAAGAGAGCGTGTGGCGCGTGCCGAAGCTGACGAGTTTTTCGACGGTGGCCTTCAGCCGTGCCGGGTCCGGGGCGGTATCCTGCGCGAAAGCGGGGGTGGTGAGCGTCGCGATGGCGAGCGCGGCTGCGGTGGGGAGGGAACGCATGGGCATATGGTGGCGGGATATCGGAAGCGACGCAAGTTGCTGTCCGCCGTCCCCATAAGGCGGGATTGGCGGGCTAGATGTTCGAGACGAACCAGATGACGAACGCGGCCACGCCAGCCAGGAAAGCCCAAAGCAGCAACCGGACGACCAGCGAATCGCGTGGAGCCACCTCGGTTGGCCACGGCAAGGTGAGCGCGCGCAGCGCCGCAACGAACGCGGCCGCCGCACCTGCGACGCGCACCCAGTCCAGTTCCACCCATTGCCGCGCCATGGCGACCGATTCGGCGTCTGACATCGTGTCCCGCGGGGAGGCGATGCCGTGATACCACAGCGCGGCATTCATCGGCCAAAAGGCGATGACGGTCAGCACGAGCAGCGCCAGAATGCCGAGCGACGGGACGCATAGCAGCCAGCGATAGCGCCACGGCGTCGTCCAGCCCGCCGCCAGCGCGCCGAACGCGGCAATCAGCATCGCTGCCGAAAAGGGGATGAAGAACACACCGGTATCGACTGGCCACGCTTTGCCATAGGGCATCATCGCCAGCGAATGCGGCGGATGGGCACTCCACGCCCCGGCAAGCACGATCAGATCGAAGAGCTTCGCGCCGAGCAAGGGGCCACCGACCAGCACCGCCAGCCACAGGAACGCTTTGGTGATATTCTCGCGACGGGTCATCTCCGACATCCCTATACCGTTCCGAAATCCCTGTACCGTGCTCGTTCGCGTCCGTTTAGCGATTTCGGGTGCGCCGGATCAGCTCAGCCGGTCGATCGCCTCGCGGTCGAGCGAGCCGGGGATGATCATCAGCGGGATGGTCAGGGCACCGGTGTCGGCTCCGGCGAAATGCGCCACCAGCGGGCCGGGCGCGCCGCTCGCCGCTGCCGCCAGCACCAGCGCGGCGATGTCGGGATTGGCAGCGATCATCTCGCGAATGACCTTGGGGCCATCACCCTGACGCACCGTGATCTGCGGCTTCAGGCCCGATTCCTCGATCAGGGCCCCCGCCGCTGCCGCCACCAGTCCCTCGGCATGGTGGCGTGCCTCTTCCTCGATCGTGGCCTGCACCCCGGCAAAGGCGGTAAATTCGGTGGGGGGGACGAGCGCCAGGATTTCCACCCCGCCGCCGGTCTTTACCGCGCGCCGCGCGGCAAAGCGCAAGGCGATGCTGCTTTCGGGCGTCTCGTCGATCACCACCAGATAAATGCGCATTGTCGCCCGCCCCCTGAAGCGATTGTCGCGCTTAAGTGGGGCGAACCGATGCGTCTGACAAGCAGTGGTCTTGACCGTTCGCGCATCGGGCGCGAGAGACGGGCGCTACGGATTCGGTTAGATGAGGACGCGTTGATGCCGGTCGAAATCAAAATGCCAGCTCTCTCCCCCACGATGGAGGAAGGCACGCTGGCGAAATGGCTGGTGAAAGAGGGCGATACGGTCAAATCCGGCGACCTGATGGCCGAGATCGAAACCGACAAGGCCACGATGGAATTCGAGGCGGTCGATGAAGGGGTGATCGGGAAGATCCTGGTGGCCGAAGGGACCGACAATGTGAAGGTCGGCACCGTCATCGCCACGCTGATCGCCGAGGGCGAAAGTGCAGATGCGGCACCCGCGCCGAAGGCTGCACCGGTCGCTGCGGCTCCCGTCGCTGCGCCAGCGCCGGAGGCGGCCAAGGCGGCCCCGGCG
>NZ_JSBN01000146.1 GCF_000797515.1 Sphingomonas sp. Ant H11 | reverse complement strand
GGCCGCGCGCGCAGCCGTCCCGGCTGCGGCGCGCGGCTAGGCGTCATGACCTTCACGGCCAAGTCACTACCAAATCTGGGGCCAACAGCCGAATGAGGACCGCCATTTCGAGCGACGGTGATCGCGCGGCAACGGCCTAGAGATACTTCGCCAGATCGGTGAGGCGGGACAGTTTCTCGCGCGCTTCCCGTGACAATGGGCCGACCACCTCCTCAAGATGATGCTCGATATGATCGGCGACGAGAAGCGTCTTGGTCTTGTCGAGCGCGCTCACGACAGCCTGGAGCTGCTGGGCCGTTTCCAGTCCGTCCCGGCTCTCCTCGATCATCCTGATAATGGTGGCGAGATGGCCCTGCGCCCGCTTGAGGCGGTTGAGCAGGTCGGGATTGCTGGCGTGACTCATGGCAGTTCCGATCACACGATTTCAGGTCGTCGGGAGACTCAGCCACCCGTTGACCCCCAGATACAGGCCGATCAACAGGATGACGCCGCCCGAGACATAAGGAGCTTTACGAACGATCTCACCGAAGCCGGCGAATCGCTTCGAGATGTGCTTTACGCTCATCGCGGCAACGACGCCCGACGTCACCATCGTCAGCGCCAGGCCGATGCTGAAGCAAAGGACCAGCGCCGCGCCGAGCGTGAACGCCTTCAATTGCAGGCATAGCAGCAGCACCGTGATCGCGCCGGGACAGGGAATCAATCCGCCCGTCAGCCCGAAAATGACGATCTGCCCGGTCGTAACGGTGCGATCGGAAAAGCGGCGGCGAATGTCGTTGGCATGGGCCAATTCGTGCGCGTCCTGATAGCCGGCGGTCAGGTCGAGGCCGCGCAGCCCTTCATGCATATGATCATGGTCGTCATGGTCGTCATGCCCGTGACCGTGTTCGACCAAGGCCACGTCGTAATTGTGCGAATGGCCGCCATGCGCGAGGCCGAGACGCGCGACGAACTCGTGCGGCTCGGGAATCTCCTCGCGCGATTCCAGAAACCCTGCCCGCTCGACGAAATCGAACGTCTGACGCGTGCCGTCCGGCCGCTCGGTTTCGAGCGTGATATCCTCGGCGCGCCAACCATGGCCGCGCTCGGCGGTCAGCCGAAAGCGCGGCGGCACGCCATCCTCAAAGACGTCGAGGCGCAGGATGCCATGCCCGGTATCAATGCGGGTCGAGGTGCCGTGGCCATGCTCATGGTCATGATCGTGCCCGTGGTCGTGAAGGGCCGACAGGGCTTGCTCGCGGCGCGCACGCCACAGCATCCAGGCGCCCATGGCGATGATGATGATCGCCGATGCGACCTGCAGATAGGGCTCGATCGTATCCGGCGCGAGCCCGCGCCAGAGATACAGGCCGCCCAGCGCGATCACCCAGACGATCGCCGTGTGGGACAGTGTCGCGCAAAGACCAAGCAGTACAGCCTGCCTCACCGTGCCGCGCACCGCGATGATGAATGCCGCCATCATCGTCTTGGAATGACCGGGCTCGAGGCCGTGCAGCGCGCCCAGCAGGATGGCGGTCGGCACGAACAGCCAAGCGTGGGCGGCGCCTTGCGATAGCAGGTCGGTAAGGGATGTCATGCGGCGCACCTATCCCCCTGGAGGGGATAGGTGCAAGCAGAATCGCCGCAGTAGATAATGGACAAAGCAGGCCAGTTTCCTCGAGAAGGCGGCTTGGACGTACCGCTCCGCTGATCCCCCGATCCCCCGATCCGACCGTTGAGTTGCTCGCCAGCCGACCGGTGCCGCCATCGACCGCAGCGCGGACGCGCTCCTGGGAAGCGCGGCGGAGCTGCGATGGTACGACGCGATCGATCAGCGGGACAAGCCGTCCTATAGTCTTGGGCTTTTCCGCCAGTCGCCAGATCGTGCCTGCCCCGCGATCGTCTTCCCGTCCACCGGATGGCGGGAACGGCGCCGTCGGGTGCGTGGATGCCGGTCGATTGACGGTGCGATCAGAAGGTCGCGCAACCCCCGGCCCAGATCCCTCGCGAACGATGCACAGCCGGCATGATCGTCGTTCCGTCGGCGTGTCCCCGCACCGTTTTCGGCTCCTCGGGCGCATGACCTGGGACGGTCGCGACCCTGCGAAACCATCGCCGCGCGGCTTATTTCCCCGCCCGCCGGGGCGGGCTCCTCGCGGTCGCTTCGCTTCAAATAAGCCTTCGGCTCCGGTCCTCCGCTGCCGCTCCGGCCTGCCGGTTCGCAGGCCCGCTGTGACCGTCCCTCCGGTCCGCCCATCGCCCGGAAACGGTTCGGGGCGACTTTTCAGGAGACGAACAATGCCAGCCATCGGTTATGTCACCCGCGACGGAGAAGGCTTCAAGGGCCAGCTCAAGACGCTCTCGATTCGCACCGACATCGAGATCATTCCCAACACCCGCAAGTCAGGCGACACTCAGCCCGACTATCGCGTGTCGGCGGCAGGTGTCGAGGTCGGGGCCGGATGGGTCCGGCGCGGCGAAATGAGCGGCAAGGACTATGTGTCGCTGTCGCTCGCCGCCCCCGAATTCGGCCCGCGCCGACTCTACGCCAACCTCGGCCGCGCCGCCGGGCAGGATGATGACGACGCCTTCGCGATCATCTGGAATCCCGCCGATTGAGCGAACCGCCCCGCGTCCGCCAAGGGCGCGGGGCATAAAGCGGTACGCCGGATTTGCCATAGCTCGCGAGGGACTCTGCAGGCGGGGGCGTCTGCACGGTCCGCTTTCCGTCGCACGGACGAAAGCCCGTGCCACCCGGTTCAACCCACGCCGCTTTTATACGAAATCGAGCCTCAGGAACCCGACCGACTGAGCGGACCACCCCGCGTCCGCCAACGGCGCGGTGCATAGCCGCCCCCTAAAACAAGGGGGGTCGGAATCGCATGGGTCGATTTGCGACCCTGCCGAAGACGGCCGGATCGATCCAATCCGCGCTCATCAGCCGGCGCACGATGCACCGGCCCAGATGGACTGGAATCATGGACGATACCGCCGAACGCGCGCAGGCCGCGCGCGAGACCTGCCCCTTCCTCACTGCCAAGCAGGCGGCCTTTCATCTCGGCCTCGCCTACTCGACACTGAAGCGCCTGCGCCAGACGGGAACGGGTCCGAAATGCCGCCTGCATGGCCGCACCTGGCGCTACCATATCGACGATATCGAGCTGTGGTCGGCGGCCCGCGCGCGCGGAGCGACCGTGGTTGAGCGCCGCGACCTGCCGCTTTTCGCTTGGGGCAACGCGCTGCGCGCCGCCCGTGCACGCCGC
>NZ_JSBN01000145.1 GCF_000797515.1 Sphingomonas sp. Ant H11 | reverse complement strand
GCTGGCTCGCTCGGCCCCGACCCGACCGCGCCGGTCGCGGTCGCGGCGGTGGCGAAGCCAACCGTCGCCGTTGACGCCCGCGAAGAGCGCCGCAAGGCGCGCAAGACCCGGAAAGATCAGGAGCATGGCCAGGCGACAGCAGTGGCGGCGGTGGCAGCGCCGACGCCACAGCCGCAACTGGTTCCTCCGACCTATGCCGCCCCGCCCGCGTCTTCTGCCGTGGTTCTGGCGTCAAACTCGGTGCGCGTGCCCGTAACGCCGCCCGCGACCCCGCTTCCGCACGCAACGTTCAACGCTCCCGCCACAGTTGTCCCGCAAACCGGTGTGCCGGTCCGAACCGTCCCGCTGCAGCCGCAATCGCCGATGTCGAAAAAGGGGGCATCGCCGGCCGTGTCGGCCAATCCGGTCGCCCCGGGCAATACACCCCCCCATGCCGACCGCGTCGCCGGCGGGTGGGACGCGCTTCAGCGCGCCTCCAGCCGCGGTGCCGCAACGATCATCGCCTGCGGTGGTCGCGCCGGTCGTCGTACAGGCCCCGACGCAGACGATTACGCCAGCACCGGCCCGTCCGGCACCGACCCCGGTGCGCAGCGAGGAATCGATCCTTGCGGCGATCATTTCGGACATCAAGGTGCCCGGAGCGGAGACTCAGAGCGAGGCACCTGCACCGGCCGCCCAGCCAGTGGCTGTTCGTCAAGCGCCGGTTTCGCAACCCGTGGTCGAGGCGCAGCCCGCAGCCGACCGCGAACGGGAAATTGCCGCCGACAAACAGGCCGCCGACCGGCGGGCCGCCGATAAGAAAGCGGCCGCGGAGAGGAAGGCGCTTGCCGACAAGAAAGCCGCTGCGGACAAGAAAATCGCCGACGCAAAGAAGGCTGCCGCTGACAAAAAGGCGGCGGAAGAGAAGAAGAAAAAGGACCCCAAATTCCTGGAGCCGTCACGCGTCTGGGTGCAGGTGGCAGGGGGTGCGAATGTTGGGGATTTGCCCAAGCAATGGACCAAGATCCGGGCCAAGGCGACCAAGGCGTTTGGCGGCAAAAGTGCCTGGACCACGCCACTCCGCGCGACCAACCGGTTGTTGACCGGGCCCTTCAAATCGGAGGACGAGGCGCAGCGCTTCGTCAACGATCTTGCCAAGGACGATATTTCGGGCTTCGTCTTTGTGAGCGAAGCGGGCCAGAAGATCTCCAAACTTCCCGCGAAATGAGAAGGTGTTGGGTAGCATGACGATGCTTGCGCCATGGGCCTCGCACCCGGAGCGCAGTCGCGGTCGGCTCCACCCCGAGCCGAGCGGCGAGGGGCGGAGCGCGCGCGGCCCGCGCGACGCGTTCCAGCGCGATCGCGACCGGATCATCCATTCGATCAGCTTTCGGCGCTTGCGGCACAAGACGCAGGTGTTCCTGGCCCCCGATGGCGACCATTTCCGAGTCCGTCTGACCCATAGCCTGGAGGTCGCGCAGATAGCCCGCACGATTGCGCGCGCACTTGGGCTGAACGAAGACCTCACCGAAGCGCTCGCGCTGGCGCATGATATCGGCCACCCGCCGTTCGGCCATGCCGGGGAGGATGCGCTGCAAGCCGCGCTGGCAGGGCAGGGCGGGTTTGACCATAATGGCAACACGTTGCGCGCATTGATGATGATCGACAGCCCCTATCCGTGCTGGAACGGGCTCAATCTGACCTGGGAGACGCTTGAGGGGTTGGCCAAACACAATGGACCGATCGCCAGTCCTGGCTGGGCGCTGGCCGAGTGCGATGCCGCCTTTCCGCTGGAGCTGACGCGCTGGCCGAGCCTGGAGGCGCAGGTCGCCGCGATCGCCGATGATATCGCATACGACAATCACGATATCGATGACGGGTTGCGTGCCGGTCTGCTGACGCTTGAGCAATTGCTGGAGGTGCCGGTGGTGGCGCGCGGCTGGGCCGATGTCTGCGCCCGCTTTCCCGGCATTGCTCCGGCGCGGCTGGTGGGGGAATTGATCCGCTCGCAGATCGGCGCGATGGTCAACGATCTGATCGCGGAAACCCGATCGCGATTGACCGGGATTGGCGACCTTGCCGATGTGCGCGCGGCGGGGCGGTGTCTGGTCGGCTTCTCAGCCGAAATGCGCGAAGATGAGCGCGCGCTAAAGCGCTTCATGTACGCCAATCTCTACCACCATCCGCGCCAATTGGAGGCGGCGCGGGCGGCGGAGGGGATCGTGACGGGGCTGTTCGCCGCCTATCGCCTGGACCCGACGCAGATGCCGGGCGATTGGAGTGCGCGGATGCCGCAGGACGAACCGGGGCGCAGTCGGCATATCGCCGATTTCATCGCAGGCATGACCGACCGCTACGCGGTTGCCCGCTATCGTGCGGCAGTGGGGCCGATCGACTTGCCGGAGGTCTTTTAGCGCCCGCTGACAAGCGAAGCGCGTCCCCGGCCGATACCGGCGACGCGCCTCGCTATGCGATCCACCGCTTAGCGGAAGGCGATGTCGGTCTTGGTCAGCTTCGCCTGAGCGTTGGGAATGGTGAAGGACACCGGAACGCCGCGCGAATAGCCGGTGATATGGTCGCCGCGAACCTGGAGCTGGAACGTGCCGCCTGAGGCAGCGCGACCGCTGATGACGACATATTTGCCCTTGTTCACGGTGGTGTAGGTGTAGGTGTCACCATCGCGCGTGAAGGTGCGCTGCGCGGCATCGTTGGCAAAGGCAGGCGAAGCGGCGGCGAGCAGAGCCGTGGCGGCGAAGAGAGTCTTGAACATGATCGTTCCTTTCCTGGGGAGTTAAGGCCGATCGCGCATCCCCTCCCGGTGGATGTCCTGCTGTCGCGTGAATTTATATTGCAGTGCAGCAAAGTGCCCAAGCGCAAACGACGCGCGTGCAGTTGCAACAAACGAACGCCACGGCCGTTTCGGGCACAATTCTGCGACATATGCGGCCCATAGATTACGGGCCGATTCGCAAGGACGACGTTGATGACCAAGGCGAGTATTGCCCTAAACCGCTTCGGCCTGGGCGCGCGGGGTGACCAACCGGTGCCTGCTGACCCGCTTGGCTGGCTGACGGGCCAATTTGCGAAATATGATCCCGTACCGGATGTGATTGCCAGCGCGCGACCAGCGCGGGGGTCTCCGCCGAACTGGCCGACTATTTTCGACAGCAACGCGCGCTGCGGGCGCAACAGGCGACCAAGCTCGGCGGCCGGCCGCTCCGCCGCCCGCCGCCGCCATCGCGATGGCGGGTGCAGCCTCGGCCGGTCTCCAGATGGGGACCCAGCCGGTGCAGCCGCGAACTCTGTCGCAAGGGGCCGTCCCGTCACCGGGCAAGGACGATGCGATGCGCCAGGCGCGGCAATTTGCGCAGCGGACTGGCCGGGGCGACTATGCCGGGGCAGTGGGCGCGCGCGCGACCAATGCCCTGGTTACGGAAACGCCGTTTGTCGAACGGCTGGTGCATTTCTGGGCGAATCATTTCGCGGTCTCGGCCGATAAGCTCGAAGTGATCGGTCTATCGGGAACCTTGGAATTCGAGGCGATCCGGCCGCATGTGCTGGGCACCTTCCGGGATATGCTGATCGCGGTGGAGCAGCATCCGGCGATGTTGCTGTATCTCGATCAGGCGGTATCGGTCGGCCCGACATCGCCGCTTGGGTTGAAGATCGCCGCTCGTGGCAACCGCAAGGTTGGCCTGAACGAAAATCTCGCACGCGAAATTCTCGAACTGCACACACTCGGCGTGCGCACTGGCTATACGCAGGCCGACGTCACCGAATTCGCACGCGCGATGACCGGTTGGACGGTCGCCGGGATCGGGCGCGGGCCTGGGTCTGCGGCCGCCGGAACGGACGGGCTGCCCGGTGATTTCGTCTTTGTCGCCCCGCTGCACGAGCCGGGCGATCGCATGATCATGGGCAAGCGCTATCCGGCTGGCGGGGTGGAGCAGGCGCGGGCTGTGCTGTCCGACGTGGCCGTCGCCCCGGCGACCGCCACCCACATCGCGACCAAGCTCGCGCGGCACTTTGCGGGCGATACACCGCCACCCGCGATGGTCGAGCGTTTGCAAGCGGCTTTCCTCACCTCCGGGGGGGATTTGCCAACGCTATACCGCGCGCTGATCGCTTCGCCCGAGGCTTGGGTCGAACAACCGGTAAAGTTCAAGACGCCGTGGGAGTGGACGATCTCGTCCATGCGCGCGTTGAATGTGAAGACGGCGGACCCGCAAGCGGTGGTCGGGCTGCTCAATCAACTTGGGCAACCGACGTGGAAGCCGGGCCAGCCGATCGGCTTTGACGATATTGCGGGAAGCTGGGCTGGACCCGATGCCGTGTTGCGCAGGGTCGAAGCCGCCGAGCGCTTCGCCGCGCGGGCGGGCAATATCGATGCCCGCGCGCTGGCACCGAAAGTGTTGCCGGGCTCCGTCAGTGCAGCCACGCAAACCGCGCTCGCGAATTGCGAAAGTCCGGCACAGGCGGTGGCGTTGCTGCTCGTCGCCCCCGAATTCATGCGGAGATAAGAGCATGTACGATCGTCGTTCGTTTATCGGCGCTAGTGTCGCAAGCGCTTTGACGCTCGCCTTGTCGCCGCGCATGGCGTTTGCCAAGGCCGAGACCGACAAGCGTTTTGTCTTCATCATCCAGCGCGGTGCTGCCGATGGCCTTGGGATCGTTGCCCCGGTCGGCGATCCAGCCTTCGTCGGCGCACGCGGCGATCTCGCGGCGGATTTCGCGACGGCTGCCAAGCTCGATTCGATGTTTGCGCTGCATCCAGAATTGTCTGTGCTCGGGGGGCTTTATACCAAGAAGCAGGCGCTGTTCGCGCACGCGGTCGCCTCGCCCTATCGGGACCGGTCGCATTTCGACGGGCAGAACGTTCTCGAGAGCGGCGGGACCAGCGCCTACCAAGTCAAGGATGGCTGGCTTAACCGACTGCTCGGCGTGCTGCCGCCGACCGAGGCCAAGGCGATTGCGGTGTCGGCGACGGTGCCGCTGGCGCTGCGCGGACGCCATGACGTGTCCTCATATGCGCCATCCGGCCTGCCACAGGCCTCGGACGACCTGATGCAGCGCGTGACGATGCTGTATCAGGGCGACAGCCAGCTCCACGCTTTGTGGAGCGAAGCGATGAACACGCGGCAATTGACCAGCGATCTCGCAGGTGGCGGCGGGGCCAATGCCGCGGCGACGGGGGCGCTGGCCGCGC
>NZ_JSBN01000144.1 GCF_000797515.1 Sphingomonas sp. Ant H11 | reverse complement strand
CGATCGCCGCCTCCGGCACGCGCAGCGCTTTCGGCCGCATCGCGTTGCGCGCGCCTGCGGCAAGGCTTGCCTCAAGCGAAAAGCGGGCGCGCGGGTCGGCCGCCAGCGCTTGAACCTGGAGCCCCCCCGCGCCGGCATCTGCCTGGATATCTTCGACGAGCTGCGAACGCGGCATCTTTATGATATATTTGGTGAATTGCGGGCAATCGATATGGAGAGCGCCCCGCGTGGCGCAGCCGCCAAGCGCCAGCGCGATCGTCGCGACCAGCATTGCGCGAACCTTCAGCATGGCATGCCCCCAAACCGTTTCGGACCCATTTCGCACTTGCCGATAGACGCGACCTACGCACGATGTTTTACTGGAGTCCGAAAAACGTGAAAGCCGTCGCGGGGGCGAGGCGGAAAGCGCGACGCGGGGAACAGGGTCATGGAGAACAGGACACCGCATCGCTTGCGGTTGCTCGGTGCGTTTGGGCTGTTCGCGCCTGACGGCACCCGCCTGCAGATCACCAGCCGCAAGGGCATTGCCTTGCTCGCCCTGATTGCCCTGGCGCGCTCGGGCGAACGCTCGCGCGCCTGGCTGCAAGCGCAACTGTGGGGCGGCCGCGATCCCGATCAAGCCCGCGCCAGCTTGCGCCGAGAACTGTCCAATTTGCGGCTGGCGATCAATGGAGCCGGTGAGCCACCGCTCCTTTCCGCGGACTCCGTAAAAGTTCGGCTGGACCTCGACCGGATCGATGTCGATGTGCGCGAACTTCACACCGACGTCACCAATGTGCGTACCCCCGCCCTCGCCGATCCCGGAGAATTGCTGGAAGGCCTCGATTTGCCTGGCGAGGACGGATTCGAGGATTGGCTCCGCGAACAGCGCCAGCATGTCCGCACGCTGATTGACCATGTGCACGTGCAAGCGTGGGAGCGAGTCGCGCTATCCGATACGCCGGTATCGGCGCAAAGCGCACAAGCACCCGCCACGTCCGGGCTGGCCAACGGTTTCGCTCCCTCGTCCCGCAAGCCGTCGGTCGGGGTGATCGGGTTCAGCACCCGGTCCAGCGCCCCCGACGATATCGCGCTTGCCACCGCCTTTACGGACGAAATCGGGGATGCGCTTTCGCGGTTCTCGACGCTGTTCGTGGTGCTGGCCGGCCCGCGCGTGGAACGCCCACTGGATCACGGCCCGCTTTGCCGCGAACTGGGCGTGCGCTATCTGCTCGAAGGCAGCGTGCAGCGGGAAAGCGGGACCATCCGCATTCAGGTGCGCCTGACCGATGGTGTGGTGCGCGAACAGATCTGGACCCAGCACTTCGATACGGCGCTGCACGCCCTGTTCGACGTGCAGGCCGAGATCGCGGCGACGGTCGCGCAACAAATCGACTCCTCGGTCGAGATCGCCGAGCGCACGCGGGCCGCAGCACAACCGGTAACGACCGCCGATGCCTATCATCTCTATTGGCGGGCCAATGCGCTGTTCCGTCAGTGGGAACGGGCCCCGATGGAGGAGGCGATCGCGCTGGCCGGGCAAGTGCTGGTGCTGGAGCCGAACAATGCCTGGGCGAGCGCCTTGCCGCCTTTTGCCATTCGATCACCTTCGCCTTCGGCTGGGCGGACGATCCTGCGGCGACGCGGGCGGCGGCCCTCGCTCACTATGAACATTGCCTGCGCTACGGCGACGATGATCCGTTCGTGCTCGGCTATGCGGCGGGAACGCTGGTCGGCATTGGCGGAGACATCGACATCGCCGATCAATTGATCGAGCGGGCGCTCGAGATTCACCCGGCATCGGGGGCCAGCCTGTTCTGGGGCGGGTGGGTCGACATTGCGCGTGCCAAGCCGGCGCGGGCGATCACGCGCTTCGAGCAGGCGCTGCGGATGAACCCGCGTTCGGCAGTGCGGCCGCAAGCGTTGACCGGAATAGGACTCGGCCTGCTCGCCTGTGGCGAAGTCGCGCGCGCACGGACCGCCTTGCGCGAGGCTGTGCAATATCTCCCGCACGCCCCGGTCACCCTCGCCGCGCTGGTTGTGGCGTTTACCCTCAACGGCGAGGAGCAGGAGGCGGCTCCCTACGCCATCCGCCTGCGTGCGCTGGGCGGCACGCGCAGCATCGATGCGATCATTCGCGATCCGCGGATGCGTGCGGTGCTCGACACCGCGCTGGATCGCTATGCCAGGCCCCAGGCCGACAAGGCATCGCTGCACACAACGCCCCGCATCTCGGGCGAGAGCAGCCGATAACGCGCCGCCCGCCAACGCCCGGCGCGCGAGCGGGGGTCGCTCGGCATCCCGAAGTCGCGCATCACCCGGGTGCTGGTGATGACACCCTGCTTGCCCCAATGCTGGCTGAAGGGGATGCCCTCGCGCTCCAGCGCCAGCGCCACGCACCGCGCGGCATCGGCGCTGTTAAGGGTGCGAAGCCCATCCATGTTGATCACCACCGTGTCGTCGAAACGGGTAAAGGCCATCAGCCCGGCAGCCTTGGTGACGAAGCGCAGCGTGAACACCTGGTGCCCGCCGCCATGGGTATGGAACGCATCCAGCATGGTTTTCAGCGTCGTGCTTAAATGTGCTCGCTCGATCGCATAAGCGGCATTGTACAGTTCGATTTCCCATCCGAGGATTTTCTGGCGGACATGCGGGCCATTGGCCCCGCCCCAGGTCAATTGGCGGGGGGCCACGCCCGGTGCCGGCTCGGGCTTGAACTCCTGTGCGACCAGCCACGCCACCGCCTGCGGCAAGGGCAGCAGCAAATCCTGTTCGGGCTGCGCCGCGAGCGCCCGGCCGAGCAGGTTGAGCGGTTCATGGGTCGGTTCGTGCGGAACATCGGGCAGCGCCGCCAGCCGGGCGACCACGCGATTCGGTTCGCGCTTGTAGAACAGCGTCACCAGTGCATCGTGGGCGTCACCCCGATAGCCGGCATAGGGGTGAAAGGGATCGAGAATGACCTCGATATAATAAGGCGTTTCCCGGCTTGGCGGCCACACCTCGCGCGCGAAGCCCGCATAATCGCCCGCCTGCAATTGCGCGATCGCTGCGGCTGTCAGCGGGTGCTTTACCCGTACCAGATCGACGACGAAGCCCGGCACTGCCTCCAGCAGCACGGCATTGACGACGCCGAGCCCACCGAGATGGACCAGCGTCGCCTCGAACAGGTCAGCCTCCAGCACAACATGATTGGCCAGCGTCCGCGCCGTTGCCGCCGCGAGCCAAGGCACCGGACCGCGCTCGATCCACCACGATTCGCCCGGGCCCGTTACGATATGCACCCCGCGAATGTGATTTTGGAAACCGCCATAGCTGAGCGCCGAACCGTGCACGCCCGTGCCCAGCATCCCCCCCCACCGTTTGCCCGTCATGCGCGCCCGAGGTGGCCAACGAGAGGGAGGGTTCCAGAAAGGCATTCAGATCATGGATCGTCGTCCCCGCATGCGCCAGCACCATGCGGTCGCGGTGCACCGCCGCCGCACCGAGATCCGCAGGATCGACACGCCAGATATGTTGCGCCAGCGTCGTCTGTGCCAGCCCGCCCGGCCCCTTGGTAATGTCGCTGAACGACCAGGCCGAACCGAGCACATTGACCGGTGCACGCTTTTGCGCCGCATGCCCCAGCACCGCGCCCAACAATTCGGCGGTCTTGCGCAGCGCCGGGATGGCCTCGCTCGGCCCAGGCCCCGGAATCAACGCCGCAGTTTCGACCTGCAGCCGATCCTGCGTGTGGTGGTAATTGCGCCAATGCGGCGTGGTGGACCAAGACAGCGAGGGCACGCGCATTCCTCCGAACACTAAGGTGCGCGCGCCTTGCCGCAAAGCTGTCCGAATCGCGTGAAAATCGGGCGGTATCGCTGCGGCTCAGGCGAATTTATCCGCACGCCGCCGCCCGACCAGCAGTCCGCGTTCAAGTCGACCGCACAAGGCCGCATAATAATCGTCGAGAAAGCCGCGATCGTCATGATCGTCCGGTAGCCCCGCCTTGCGCCGGATCGTGGCGGCGACGGTGGCGATGGCATCCTCGCGCCCGCTGCGCAGGACCTCCTCCAGCGTCTGCAACTCGTAGACGCCGTACAGATCGAGCGCGGCTTCGGGAAACACGCGCCGCGCACGTTCGCTCGCGACGACCAGATCCGCGCCAAGCTCGCCGCGCACGGTGCGCACCACCCATGTCCCGGCGAGGAGGTCGCCGATCCGCAGCCGGTCGCGGTTGAACAGCGGGAAGAACAGGAAAATGCCGCTCCACCCCAGCGCAAAGATCGTCACGAAACTGTCCGCCAACCCCTGCACCGCTTGCGACATCAGGAAACTGAGCGGCAGGAACACTTCGATCTCGCGCATTGCGTTGCGCGCGATCACCGCCCCCCCGGTCAGCCGCGCGCCATCGCGCGCGACGACGCGCAGGCCCATCAAGCGCTTGCCTGGCGTCGCCCCGCGCCCGCCCATCTCAAACAGCGCGAACCAGCCATTGCGCAACGCGAAGAAGCCCAGCAACCACAGGATCGCCAGGGCGCTTTGCTTGCTCGCCACGAACAGCAAGACGATGGCGATCGTCGCCAAGATGAGCAGAATCAACATCGCCACCGCGTCGACCATGAAGGCGGCGGCGCGGACTCCCGCCCCGCCCAGCTCGATTTGCAGATCGACGCCTTCGGGCGTGACGAAGCTGCGCCGCAGCGATTGCGGGCCTTCGGGCGGCGCGTCCGGTTACGCCTGAACAACGCCATGGCGACCCCTCGGCAGATAGAAATACAGTAGCCAGCCAGCCAGCATCGCCAGCCCGATCGCATAGCGCGACAGATCGGCGGTAACCGTCTGCCGCCCGATCCCTTCCAGCACCCCCGGCCACCGCCAGCATCACCACCGTGCCCGCCATCACCGTCGCCCCGCTTTTGCCCGCCGCCACCGCCGCATCCATCCGCGCCTGGCGTCCGGGAAAGGCGATCGCGGTGCCGATGCGGAACCCCGCCGCCCCCGACAGGATGATCGCAAACATTTCGGTGGTGCCGTGGATCATGATCCAGCCAATGAAGCCGAAGCCCAGCCCCTTGGGCGCGAACACCGCGAGAAACGCACCCAAAGTCAGGCCGTTATAGACGATCAGCAACACCGTCGGCACGCCAAAGGCAAAGCCCAGCGCAAAAGCGAAAATCGCAATCTGCGCATTGTGGGTGAACAGGAAGGCGGCAAAGGTGGCCAGCGCATCCTGATCCTTGGTATTGTACAACGTCTGGCGCAGGCTTTCGACCGAGGCCGATGGATCGCGCCCCTGCGCCATGCCATCGCCGACGATGCCGAAGAACCAGCTCGGATCGCCGCGCACCAGCACATAGCCGACCACTGCCGCCGCCACCGTCAACAGAAAGGCGACCAAAGTCTCACGCCAGATCGAACGGATCGCGGCGGGCCAGGCATTGCGGAAGAAGCGCGCCAACTGGCTCAGCGCCGAACTCGGCACGCCGTAAAGCTGGAAATACGCACGGGTGCAGAGCTGTTCGAGATAGACGATCAGCGCGCGGTCGAGCGAAGTTTCGCGCGCCACCGCCAACGACGACAGCGCCGAGCGATACAGCAAGGGCAGCGCGAGCAAATCCTCATCCTGAAGCGCGCGCACCGAGCGACGCTCGATCCGCGAGATGAGAGACTCCAGCCGTTCCCAATCGGCCGCATGGGCGGCGCGGAAGCGGCTGGCATTCACCAGCACCGGTTGCGGCGGCGCGAACGCAGAAACAGCGGCGGGGGCGATGTCCGTCACAACAGGTTCCTCCGCTTCAAATCGACATAACCCGCGACGAGCCGCTCGCCGACGCGATCATGCTCGGCCTCGATCACATGCACCCCCAGATGCTGCAAGCGGGTGAGCACCAGCTTGCGGTCGCGCAACAACGCCGCCGCCGTCACCGCGCGCGTCACATCGTCGGCAGTGACCGGAGCCGCATCGGCGATGCGCTCCAGCTCCTCGTCGCGCAGCACCACGACCAGCAGCAGATGCGTGCCGACGATCCGCGCCGCCGCGCGCACCATGAAATCGGCAGAGGTCAGATCGGTGAATTCGGTGAACAGCACGATCATCGAACGCCGCGTCAGCCGTGCCGCGAGCGTGGTCAGCGCGAAGGTGTAATTGGTTTCCTCGCCGCTATACTCGATCGCCGCCGCCAGCCGTTGCAAATTGGCAAAGGCGGGCATCCCCGACACCACCCCGCTGGCGATGCGGGGCCGCGAATCGAAGGCGTGCAGCGCGACGCGGTCGCCCAGCTTCAGCGCAACCCACGCGGTCAGCAACATCGCCGAGACCGCACGATCGATGCGCGGCAGCCCGGCGACCGGCTCGCACATTTGCCGCCCGGCATCGACCGCGAACACGATCTGGTTGTTGCGCTCGGTACGAAATTCCTTGGCGTGGAGCTTGGTCTGGCGCGCCGACTGCTTCCAGTCGATCGCGCGGCGGTCCATGCCGGCGCGAAACTCGACCAGCGCCTCGAAATCGGCCCCGTCGCCGCGCTCGATCTGCGCGATCAGGCCCTGCAGCGCGTGCCGCTGGAAAATCTGCGCGCCGCGATCGTGCAGCGGGCGGATGTCGGGCAGGATCGGCAAGGTCGTGGCCGTCGCAATCACCCGCTGCTGCCACGCCAGCCCGAGCGGCCCGCGCCAGCGCAACCACAACTGCTCGAACCGCGCCGTCCCGCGCCGCACCGTTGCCAGCGGCAGGACCGCCACGCCGCGACCGTTCCGAAGCGCGATCCACATCCGCCCGTCATTTCAAGCGTCACCAGCGGCCCCGGCGCAAGCGCAACTTCGGCACTGCCGGGCACGCGCGCGCCATCGAGAGCGACGCTGACCACCGCCTCCACGGTCGCGCCGCGACTCGACACGATCAGCGA
>NZ_JSBN01000143.1 GCF_000797515.1 Sphingomonas sp. Ant H11 | reverse complement strand
CGAGAGGAAGCCCGCCGAGTCGAGATGAACCGCCTGTCGGGCGAGCGCTTCCAATGCCCGTCGGTGCTGCTGCCCGAACGGGTCGGCTTTGCGGGCGATACGGTGCGGTCGCCGGGGGGAGGAATCGGCGACACACGAGAAATTGATGGTCGATCGCGAACGCATCGGCCCGGTCAATCTGGTTGCCGAAAGCGAACTGGCCGAGCTGGAAGCAGCCTCCAAGGGCAATGCCGCCGAGCGCGAGGAATTGGGGCTGGCGGTCAACCGCCTGCGCGGGTCGATCGGTACGCTCAACCGCGAGGGGCGGCAGCGGCTGATGGCGGCGTTCGAGGCGGTCGACGGGCATTTCCGGCGCTTGTTCACGACGCTGTTCAATGGCGGACAGGCGCATCTCGAGCTGGTCGATTCGGACGATCCGCTGGAGGCGGGGCTCGAAATCATGGCGCAGCCGCCCGGCAAGAAGCTGCAATCGCTGACGCTGTTATCGGGTGGAGAACAGGCGCTGACCGCAGTCGCGCTGATCTTCGGCTTGTTCCTGACCAACCCCGCGCCGATCTGCGTGCTCGACGAAGTCGATGCGCCGCTCGACGATGCCAATATCGAGCGCTTTTGCGGGCTGCTGGATGCGATGACGCGCGAAACGCAGACGCGCTATCTTATCGTGACGCACAATGCCGTGACGATGAGCCGGATGCACCGGCTGTTTGGCGTGACGATGGTCGAGCAAGGCGTCAGCCGCCTTGTTTCGGTCGATCTCGGCGGCGCGGAATCGCTCCTCGCCGCCGAGTAAACGGATCAGCAGCCGTTGCGGCGGTTCTGGGCCGCGTCGTGCTTCTTGTCGAGATGCTTGCCGAGCAAGGCACCGCCGACGCCGCCAGCCACCGTGCCGAGCACACCGCCGCCGAGCGCATTGCCGACCAGCGCGCCACCGGCACCGCCCGCGATCAGGCCAGTCGTGCCCGACGAGCGATGGCAGCGATAATGACGGCTGGTTTTGCCATAGTAGCGATGCTTGCGCGCTTCGGCCTTATCGACCGGGAGGGCCATCGTCACCGGAACGACGAGCGAAGCGGCGGCGAGGCTGAGAAACAGTGAACGCATGATGTCGGTCCCTTTTGATCTTTGTGTGGGCGTAACGTTTTAAGCGCCTGCGGGTTGCATCTGCGAAACTAGTAGGGCCTTTCAAAACCTCAGCTTAACCATTGTCCGGCAAGCACGGGGTTGCACCGCAATCGGAAAGGGGTTTGCATGAACATCATTCCAGCAGTGTCCCATGCGGTCGGCGGCCGCTTCACCGACGTTCCGGCTTCGGTCTCGGCTGGGCTGTGGTCGTGCGATCTCGCGACCGAGCAGCTGACCTGGAGCGATGGCGTCTACGATTTGTTTGGAGCCCCGCGCGGCAGCCGAGTCGATCGCCACGCTGCGACGGCGCGCTATACACCGGGATCCCGCATCGCGCTCGAATGTCGCCGTATGGCGGCCATCCGGGATCGCTCCGGCTTCACCCTGGACGCCGAAATCACCGTTGGCCCGACGCGGCGCTGGATTCGCATCGTCGCGCAGGTCGAATGCGACGAGGGCAAGCCGATGCGGCTGTTCGGCTCCAAAACCGATGTAACCTTTGAGAAGATGGCCGGGCTGCTGACAGACCACTGACCCGGATGACCGACAGCGCCGCTTGCGTCGAGTGTAATGTGAACATATGAAGAACATATGGCCCAGCTCGATGTTCAGCAAAAGCTCGCGATCCTGGCGGATGCCGCGAAATATGATGCGTCGTGCGCGTCGTCGGGATCGGTCAAGCGCACGTCGCGCGACGGCAAGGGGCTGGGCTCGACCGACCAGGGCATGGGCATTTGCCATGCCTATGCGCCCGATGGCCGCTGCATTTCGCTGCTCAAGATCCTGCTGACCAACAGCTGCATCTTCGACTGCCATTATTGCATCAACCGCAAAAGCTCGAACGTGCGCCGTGCGCGCTTCACCGCGGCGGAGGTGGTGCGGCTGACGCTGTCTTTCTATCGGCGCAATTATGTCGAGGGGCTGTTCCTGTCCTCGGGCATCATCGGCTCGTCCAACTACACGATGGAGCAGATGGTCGAAGTGGCGCGCAGCTTGCGCGAAGATCATGATTTTCGCGGCTATATCCACCTCAAGACCATTCCCGATGCCGACCCCGAACTGGTGCATCAGGCCGGGCTCCATGCCGACCGCTTGTCGATCAATGTGGAATTGCCGACGCTGGCCGGGCTGACGCGGCTTGCGCCCGAGAAATCGGCGGCGCGGATCGAAGGGGCGATGGCCGGGACCAAGCTGGCGATTGCCGACACCGGCGACGCCCGCAAACGCTTCAAATCGGCGCCGCGCTTTGCGCCTGCCGGGCAATCCACGCAAATGATCGTGGGGGCGGATGCCGCGACCGATGGCGACATCGTGACGCGCGCGTCCTCGCTGTATGATCGGTTCGGCTTGCGGCGGGTCTATTATTCGGCGTTCAGCCCGATCCCCGATGCGAGCGCGGTGCTGCCGCTGCAGCGTCCGCCGTTGATGCGCGAACATCGCCTGTATCAATCGGACTGGCTGATGCGCTTCTACGATTATTCCCCCGCCGATGTGGTGGCGCGACCGACGCGACGACGGGAATGCTGCCGCTCGACATCGACCCCAAGCTCGCCTGGGCGCTCAAATTTCGCGGGTCCTTTCCGGTCGACGTCAACCGCGCGCCGCGCGAGGCGCTGCTGCGCGTGCCGGGGCTGGGGGTGAAGGCGGTCGGCGCGATCCTGTCGGCGCGGCGCTGGCGGCGCTTGCGATTGGCCGATGTCGCGCGGCTGACGGTGTCGATCGCCAAACTACGCCCGTTTCTGATCGCTGAAGACTGGCGCCCGGTCGCACTGAGCGACCGCGCCGATCTTCGGCCGCAAGTTGCACCCAAAACCGAGCAACTGGAGTTATTTGCGGCCTGAGGGGAGACACGATGCACGTCGTCACTTTGGCCGAACCCGACGATCTGGATGGCTGGCGCGATGCGGCGCGCGGGCTGGCGGGGGCGGGCGTGCCGCCCGAGGATGTGGTGTGGCACGTGGGCGGAGCGGCGGACGATCTGTTCGCGCTGGTGGGCACGCCGCCACCTGCGCCGACGCAACCGGCCTTCACCGTGCCCGCGGCGTTCATGGCGCTGGCGCGCAGCGTCGTTTTTGCACCGCGACGCCGAACGTTTTTGCGTTGCTCTATGCGTTGCTGCTGCGCTTGCGCCGCCAGCCAGGGGCGATCGAGGATCGGGCGGATCCGCTGGTGCGGCGGCTGGAGGGGTTTGCGCGCGAAGTGCGCAAGGACATTCACAAGATGCGCGCGTTCCTGCGCTTCCGCGAAGTGGAGGAGGATGGTGCCCCGCGCTTCGTCGCGTGGTTCGAGCACGAGCATCATATCGTGCGCGCCAACGCCGGTTTCTTTCTCGATCGATTCGCCAGCATGCGCTGGTCGATCCTGACGCCGGAGCTTTCGCTGCATTGGGACGGCGAGACGCTGGCGGAAGGGCCGGGTGCCTCCAAGCGCGATGCGCCCGAGGGCGACCCGATCGAGGAGGTGTGGAAGACCTATTATGCGTCGATCTTCAACCCGGCGCGCGTGAAGGTCGGCGCGATGCTGAAAGAAATGCCGCGCAAATATTGGAAGAACATGCCCGAAACGGCGTTGGTGCCGGGGTTGATTGCGAGCGCACAGCGCGGGAGAGCGGGATGATCGCCAAGGCGAAGAGCGAGGTTGGCGGCAATGCACAGGCGGCATGGGCGGCGTTGCGCGAGGAAGCGGCGGGTTGCACGCGGTGTCCGTTGTACAAACCCGCGACGCAGACGGTGTTCGGCGAGGGGCCGGTCGATGCGGCGCTGATGTTCGTCGGCGAGCAACCGGGCGACCAGGAGGATCTGGCGGGGCAGCCCTTTGTCGGCCCGGCCGGGCAGATGTTCGACCGCGCGCTGGCCGAGGCGGGGATCGATCGGGCGGGTGTGTATGTCACCAACGCGGTCAAGCATTTCAAGTTCGAACAGCGCGGCAAGCGGCGCATCCATAGCAAACCCGATGCGGGGGAGGTCAGCGCGTGCCGCTGGTGGATCGAGCAGGAGCGCTTGCTGGTGCGGCCCAAGGTGACGGTGGCCTTGGGGGCGACCGCGGCGCGCAGCTTGCTCGGGCGGGTGGTGACGATCGGCCAGGAGCGCGGGCGTGCGCTGGTGCTGCCCGATGGCGGCGAGGCGTGGATTACGGTGCATCCGAGCTATTTGCTGCGTTTGCCCGACCGCGAGGTGGCCGCGCTGGAATATGCGCGCTTCGTCGAGGATTTGCGGCGGGCGGGGGAGCGGGTGCTCTGACGGCGCTTATAACGGTAAGGTCGCCTGCACCGCCTCGGGCTCTCCATCGACCATACCCGACAGCGTCAGCCCCAACAGCCGCACGCCGAGCGGCAGCGGCAGATGCGCATCGAGCAAGGCGTGGCCGATCGCGAAAAAGGCGTCGCGCTCGACCACGCTGCTGAGCGAGCGCGCGCGGGTGATCGTGCGGAAATCGGAGAAGCGCAGCTTCAGCGTCACGGTGCGGCCGCGCGCGCTGTGGCGGTCAATCCGCACCCAGGCGGCTTCGCCCACCCAGTCGAGTGCCGCGTGGAGGTCGCCCGGCGCGGAGAGGTCGGTCTCGAAGGTGCGCTCTGCCCCGACCGATTTGCTTGGGCGTTCGCTGCGGACGGGGCGGTGATCGACCCCGCGTGCGGCACTGTAAAGGTAATCGCCGTAGCTGCCGAAATGCGCGTGGAGGAAGGCGAGCGGGCGTTCGCGCAGATCGGCACCGGTTTCGATGCCGAGCGCGGCCATGCGGCGCGCGGTGACCGGGCCGACGCCGTGGAAGCGCTTGACCGGCAAGCTCGCGACGAACGCCGCGCCGTGGCGGGGCGCGATGACGCACAGGCCGTCGGGCTTGTTCTGGTCGGAGGCGAGCTTGGCGATGAACTTGTTGTAGCTGACCCCGGCCGAGGCGGTGAGGGCGGTTTCGGCCTTGATGCGCGCGCGGATCTGCTCGGCGATGGCGCGGGCCGAGCCCAGGCCATGGCGGTCCTCGGTCACGTCGAGATAGGCTTCGTCGAGCGAGAGCGGCTCGACCAGATCGGTATAATCGTCGAAAATCGCGCGGATCTGGGCTGAGACCGCGCGGTACGCCTCGAAGCGGGGCGGCACGAACACCAGATCGGGGCAGCGGCGCAGGGCTGTTACAGAGGGCATGGCCGAGCGCACCCCGAAGGCGCGTGCCTCATAACTGGCGGCGGCGACCACGCCGCGCGCACGCGACCCGCCGACCGCAACCGGCTTGCCGCGCAAGGTTGGGTCGTCGCGCTGTTCGACCGACGCAAAGAAGGCGTCCATGTCGATATGGATGATCTTGCGCTGGGGCGGGGCGTCGGCGGAATCGGCCATGCAACACCCTGATAGCCGCGACAGGAAAGGGTGGGGAGTTTCTGTTGCTCGGTACTCCCCGGACCGCCGGTGTCTGCTTCTGTTGCCCGGTGCAGCCCGAACCGCGTTCTTTTGGGGTAACCTAGGCCGTTAGGCCTTTAGTTACGCCGCAATCGCGAGTGCTTCGTTATCGTTAGCACTTGTGGTTTTGAGCCTTTTGCAGGTTACTCAGCCCGGGCAAAAACAGCGCCTTTCAACACACGTCGATCCTGGTTCGACCCCGTCAGAGCCCCTCCGGCAAGAGGGGTTTTGGTGGAGTCGCCGGGTACTGCCCCCGGGTCCGCTGCATCTAGTCTACGCTGCACTTTATCACCATAGCCGGGCGAACCCGGCCCCCGCGATATAGGCGGAGCCTGGCGCAATGAAAAAGGCCCGGTTTGACACCTTGTGCCTTCCACTCGCCACAAATCGGGTGCATGGGGTATAGTATCATGTTGACGCAACGTTCCCGCTACGCGCTTCGCGCGATGATGTTCCTGGCCGAAGCACCCCCCGGGGGCCCGCCGATCCCGATGAACCGGATTGCCGCCGAGGCGAATGTCCCGCGCAAGTTCCTGGAGCTGATCCTCGCCGATCTGCGCGAGGCGGGTTTCCTGCACAGCCACCGTGGCAAGATGGGCGGATACTGCCTGTCCCGCCCGACGCATCTGATTTCACTGGGTGAGATCATCCGCGTGATCGAGGGGCCGCTGGCGCTGGTGCCGTGCGTCAGTCGCACCGCCTATCGCAGTTGCAAGGATTGCAAGGACGAAGCGAGCTGCGCGATCCGCCATGCGATGATGCGCGTGCGCGACGAGACCGCGCGGATCCTCGATGGCACGAGTCTGGCGGATTCGGTCGCCGAGGATCTGGTCGCGGCCTGAGACCTTCGCCCCATTCCCCGTTCGCCCTGAGCCTGTCGAAGGGCGTTCCACGCGAGCGGCTCGCTTGGAAGGGCTTCGACAGGCTCAGCCCGAACGGAATATAGGGTAAGCGCGAGCCCCCCCCTCAGCGCCGCTTCAATTCGTCGCGGATCTCGCGCAGCAGAGTGATGTCGGCGGGCTCGACCGGCTCGGCGGGCGTTTCCGGTGCCTTGGGCATCAGCCGGTTCACGGCGCGCACCAGCAGGAAGATGATGAAGGCGACGATCACGAAATTGACCGCCGCCGTGACGAACGCGCCATAGCCGAACAGCGGCACGCCGGCCTTTTTCAGTGCAGCATAATCGGACGACCCGACGAGCGCGGGGGGCACCTTGCCGAGCACCACGAAATAGCTCGAAAAATCGAGCCCGCCGAAAATCTTGCCGATCACCGGCATGATGACGTCGTCGGTCAGCGACGTCACGATCTTGCCGAACGCCCCGCCGATGATGACCGCAATCGCCAGGTCCAGCACGTTGCCGCGCGCGATGAATGCCTTGAACTCCTTGAACATGGAGCCTCCCAATCCGATTTCGTTTCTCGCGGCCATGCTACCCGGCTATCAGGGCTGCGCAAGGCCTGGAGGGATGAACACCATGAAGTATCGCACTCTGATCGCATTCGTCGGCGCATTCGCGCTGGCCGGTTGCGGGCTGAACAGCGTGCCGACGGCGGAAGAGAACGCCAAGGCGAAATGGGCCGATGTGGAAAATTACTATCAACGCCGTGCTGACCTGATCCCCAATTTGGTGTCGACGGTGAAGGCGGCGGGCGCGCAGGAAAAAGCGATCCTGGTCGAAGTGACGCAGGCGCGTGCCTCGGCATCGCAGGTCAAGGTTTCCAGCGCGGATCTGAACGATCCGGCCAAGGTCGCAGCGTATGAAAAGGCGCAGAACGGCCTGACGCTGTCGTTGCAGCGGCTGCAGGAGGCCTATCCCGAGCTGAAGAGCCAGGACAATTACAAGACGTTGATGGACCAGCTCGAGGGCACAGAAAACCGCATCTCGACCGCACGCCACGATTATAACGAAGCGGTGCAGGCGTATAATACGACCATCCGCACCTTCCCCGACGCGATTGGCGCGAAGGTGTTTTACGGGGCCAAGCCGCTGGTGCCGTTCAAGGCGACGACGCCGGGGGCGGACGTGGCGCCGACGGTCAATTTCGGCAACACCAACTAAGTACCGGGCCGGAGGCCCATGCCGATGCGCCTGATTCAGGCACTGCTCGCGATGCTGGTTGCGCTGCTGCTGGGGGTTGCCCCGGCGGCAGCGCAGACCTATCCCAAATTCACCGGGCTGGTGGTGGATGCCGCCAACGTCCTGCCGCCTGCGACCAAGGCCGATCTGACGGCCAAATTGGAAGCGCTGCAGAAAGACACCAAGCGGCAATTGGTGGTCGCCACGATCCCGGACCTGCAGGGTCGCGAGATCGAGGAATATGGTGTCGGTCTCGGGCGGGCGTGGGGCGTGGGCCTCAAGGACGCCAATAACGGTGCGATCCTGTTCATCGCGCCTAACGCACCCAAGGGGCATCGCGGGCCGCGGCTGGAGGTTGGCTACAGCCTGGAGCCGATCCTGACCGATGCTTTTGCGGGCACGATGATTCGCGAAAAAATGATGCCCAAGCTGACGCAATCCGGTGACATTGCCGGAGCGATGGAAGCGGGTACCGATGCGGTGATCGCACAGCTTCGCGCTTCTCCGGAGGAAGCCAAGGCCAATGTCGACGCGGCGGCGGCGAAGTTCGATAAGGTGCACAAGCGCAGCGCCGCGGGCAGTGGCGGCGGGATTCCCTTTGGCGTGATCATGATCCTGTTCGTGATCGGCTTCATCGTGCTGTCGAGCTTGCGGCGCGGTCGGCGTGGGCAGGAATATCGCAGCGGCGTGGCTCCGGCGGTGCTGTGGGGCTCGGGG
>NZ_JSBN01000142.1 GCF_000797515.1 Sphingomonas sp. Ant H11 | reverse complement strand
TATGTGTTTCTCGTAACCAACGTTCTCAGCCGAGGTCCGTTCGCATACGGGGCGTTCATTGCCGTCTGGGCAGGAGCCTATCTCATCTCTGCATGGGCCGCGGGTGGCTATGTCGAACGTAACGCCCGCTGGACGGCCCTTGTCGGACTGGGAAGCATCGCGGCTTCATTTCTGGCAATAGGTCTGACCGGTGCGCTCGCCCCATCGCTTCCCCTGGCGGTCGTCGCCATGGCGTTCCTCATCGGCGGTGCGGGCAATGCCATCTACAACGTATCGGTTCGCACGATCCTACATACCACTGTGAGGCCCGAGCTCCACGGCCGCGCCGCCGCGCTTTATGGTGCTGGAACCCGCATCAGCGAGGGTAGCGGGTTTGCAATTGGCGGCCTGCTTGGACCAGCGCGTGTCCTCATCGCATACATCCTGTCGGGTGTCGTCGCACTGGTGGCGGCCGGAGGGGGAAGCATTGGCCACCGCAGCCGCTGAGGCTGGACGTGATGCTTAGCGTACGTTTTTGGGCCTTTTCTCACCGGTCCCCTCTTACGGCTGAGCAAAAGGCCCGCTTCTGTTCGACGACCCAAGAGGCAAGCGTCTCGGTCGCCGAAGCAGCGGCAGCGAAGAGCGCGAGTGACTTCTACGACACCAATACCAAGAGGAAGTAGGCACAGCCGACTGCCTCCTGACGCTTTCTAAGGTCTAGCAAAGATGCCCGCCGCCCCAGTCAACATCATGACGCTGTTCACGACGATGTACTCGTATGTTGAAACGGCTATCGCGACGTCTGTTGCATCGTTCGGGTCCGGACTGGTCGCCTTCGTTGCGGCACCTCTTGCGCTTGCAGCGACGATCTACTTCCTGTTGCTGGGCTTTGCGGTCCTAAGGGGCGCTATCCAGGCGCCCCTTAGAGAGCTTGTTTTCCAAGCGGGAAAGGTCGGGTTCGCTCTCGCTGCGGCGAGTGCTGTCGGCTATTCGGCGTTCGTCGTGAACGTTGTCACGAACCTGCCGACCGAGATCATCGCGGCAGGATCGGGTACGCCGGTGACGAACCCCGGCACTACCTTCGACACCTATGTTTCCGATACCAGCAAACTAGCATCGAGGATGAGTGCGGCAAACGCGAAGGTCCAGTTGATGCCGTCGCAAGGGCTGACGGACGTTCGAACCCCGCTCATTCAGCTTCGCTGCTGGGTCATCACTTATCTGTGTATCGGCATTCTATACGTGTTCGCCTTCCTATCGGCGTCGATCGGATTTTGCATCGTCATCTTCGCTAAGCTGTCGGTGGCGATCTGCGTTGCGCTCGCTCCTCTGGCTTTAGCCTGTCTGCTATTCAATTCGTCACGGTGGTTGTTCGATGGTTGGCTGAAGCAAACCGCCAACTTCATCCTCCTGATGGTCGTGATGGCGATCATGACGAAATTCATAACCGGACTTCAAGAAGCGGCGATGGATGGCATAATGGGCTCGGTAGGGGACGGGTCGGGCTTCGTGACCATCGAGGGCACGTATGTCACCCTCACCGCCGACTTGATGCTCGCCGCGACGCTTGCGTGCAGCGCGATCTACATCGTCGGTTCGATCTTCTTCTTCCAATCACCAGCGATCGCCGCCGGCATCGCGGGCGGTGCGTCCTCGGGGGGCCATGGCTTCCTGATGACCGGCGCAAATATGCTGACGAACCGCCTCATGTTCCGCCGGGCCACCCAGGCGAACCGTCCGGCTGCTGCCTCAACAGCAACCGGGGGGTTCGGCCCGCCGCGCCTCTTAAGGCGCGGGGCGAGCCCGCATTTTTTTGAACCCATCCAATCGCCATCGCGCGCCAGATACGAACGGAGACCACATGACCAGGCTGATCATCGTAGCGTTAGGTGCGCTGGCACTTAGCGGCTGCGCCGGGAGTCACATCAAGCCGGCCGCAGTCTGTGACGGCAAGCACCGTCGTCCGGCCAACCTATACGGCTCGATCCTGCCCAGCCTGCCGGTGCCGCTGCCTGCATCGCAGCAAGGAGCGGGTCAGTCGATGGTTGCACCGCCTTCAGGCGGAACCGGGCCGGCTCCTGTGCCCGCCCCCGCCCCGGACGCGGGTGCAGCAACTCAAGCTCCTATCGGGCCGGGCGCGATGAATAATTCCCGGTCGGCGCCACGCTATCCCAACGGGATCGCGCGCTCTCCTACTCCTCCTGCTGAAGGGATCGCCGTCATGGGCGCGGTTAAGGCCGAAGATAAAGATAAATACTTCGAGACGTCGAGGACGTGGGAGTACGACCGGATGCGTGCCGCGATCCAGTCGCGCCGCCTCGCTTGGGGTGTTGCAACGGGTGCTTGCGCACTAGCGGTGGTTTCTGTCGGTGCGGTTGCGATGCTCGCCCCGCTCAAGACGGTGCAGCCTTACGTTATCAAGGTCGATCGCTCTTCCGGCGAGACCCAAATCGTGACGGCGCTCAAGGGTCCGCAGCAGCGAACCTATGAGGAAGCGGTGAACCGCTACTTCATCTCGCAGTATGTCCGGCTTCGCGAGGGCTGGCTGAACAATGCCGCTCGCGAGAATGCATACGCCGTCATGCTGATGAGCGAGCAGGCGGAAGGCGCGCGTTACTTGAACGGCGTAGAGTCAAACAACAAGAACGCGCCGTCAAATATCTATGGCGAGCGAGGCTTTGTCTCCATCTCGATCCGGACGATCAGCTTCCTAAGCCCGACCGTGGCACAAGTCCGTTTCACGAAAATCATTACGTTCGGCCAGAACGCACCGGTCGCACAAAACTGGAACGCGATCTTGACCTTCAAATTCACCACGGCGCCGGAAAGCGAGAAGGATCGGAATATCAATCCGCTCGGCTTCCAAGTCGTCAATTATCGCTCGGACCCGGAGGCGTGACATGAGCAATTCATCGAACACCTCGAACGACGCCGAACGGGTGGTCGTCCCCTTCATGCCCAAGCTCCGCAAAAAGCTGGGCGCACGACTGTCTCCGCCGAAGACGGAGCTGGTTGTAACGGATGCCGGTTCGAAAAGCCGGTTCTGGCGCGGCGTTGGCGCAGTGTGGCATCGTCTGATCGCCTTTTCGGTCGTGGGTGCGGCGACGCTGACGATCTACCCGCATCCGGCTTACGCGTCTGATACGCCCCGCCCTGGGGCTAAGGACGCTCGAGTCCGCAACATCAATTATGACCCGGATCAGGTGGTTACGATTGTCGGCAGCTTTCGCCACGCAATCGAGATACAGTTCGGCCCAGGCGAGACGATAACGCAAGCGGCCTTGGGTGACACGGTCTCGTGGCAGATCGCACCTGTCGCCAATATCCTGTTCCTCAAACCTCGCGAGAAGGCGGCCGGAACGAACCTCATCGTCGTGACCAACGCTGGAGGAACGCCGCGTACTTACCACTTCAATCTGTCACTCGCACCGGGTCAGCAGATGTACGGGGTGCGGTTCCACTACCCACGCGAAGAGCGGGCAATGGCGACGTTGCAGGCGCAGGTTGCCCAGGCTCAGGCGGCTAAGGCTATCGAGACGAACATCGCGCAGACGGCGCTCGATCACGCCGTGATCGAGGGCGCGCGGAACATGAAGTACACGGTGCAGGGGGACTCCTCGCTGCAGCCATCAGAAATCTCCGACAACGGCGAGTTCACGGTGCTGCGTTACCCAGGGCACGCCGACATTCCGTCGATCTTCGCGGTTGATGTCGACGGGACCGAGACGATCGTCCCCTACGACGTTCGCGAGGACTTCGTAGTGATCCACGCCGTTTACCGGCAGATCCGCTTGCGGCGCGGCACCTCGGTGCTGTGCATCTACAATGAAGCGCCGATGCGCAACGATCGCGGCGATCGGACGGGCACTGTCTCGAACGTCGTCGAGCGCAAAGTGAAGGGGCAGTAACATGGTCGGCAATGTCATTGACCGGGGCGGCGAGGTTGCTGTCGATACCGTTCCCCCGAGCGAGCAGGACACCCCTGTCGCGCGGAGCGGGGGTTGGGGAAACATCGCCTTTATCGCGCCGGCATAGGTCTTCTGGGTGCGCTGGGTGGCATCGCGATAGGATACGGAGCGTTCCACCGCACAGCCGTCACGACCACAGCCGCGCAGCCGGCGAAGGCGAGCGAGCGCTCCGTTGAGGACGTGATGAACTCGCCTAATGCGCAGCGTGCAGCCCTTGCGGGTCAGCTCGGCCAAACCGGTGCGCCTGCTACAGACGTTTTCGGCCGCCCGATAGCTGGCGCGCCGGGACAGACGACTGTGGATGCGAACGGCAATACCGTCGTAGCGCCACAGGGCACGGCCGTTGCGTCAAACGGCAATCCAACTCCCGAGCAACGGCGCGCCGAGCAAGCTCGAGCGATGGCCGACGCCGCACGGCGATCGCCCATCATGGCGTTCGGCAGCACGTCTTCTGCCACCGCAGTGGGTGAAGCCCAGCCACAGCAAGGCGGTCAGGAAGTAGCGGAGGCTGGTCAATCTGCCGTTCGACGGCAGGGCGTCGGGGCGAGCGGGTTTGGCGATCCGAACGACGATGCGCCGGCAGCAGCGGGCAAAGGCCCCTCTGATTTCAGCGATCAGCTCGGCCACTCCGCGATTCAAACCGTTCGCGCTACGACAGTAGGGGATCGCAATCTCCTGTTGAGCGCCGGCACGGTTATCCCCTGCACACTGCAGACGGCCATCAACTCGACGCAGGCCGGGTTCGTCTCCTGCGTCATCAATCACGACGTCTATTCTGAGAACGGGCGCATCGTGCTCCTCGACAAGGGCACGAAGGTTCTTGGTCAGTATTCTGGCGGCATCACGCAGGGGCAAGCCCGCTTGTTCGTCGTCTGGACGCGAGCGCTTACCCCGCGGGGCGTGGCGATCGATCTCGGTTCGCCTGCTGCGGATAGTCTCGGCCGCGCCGGTTTGCCGGGAGGTGTGGACACGCAATTTTTGGGCGCGGTTCGGTCTTGGGCTGGTGATCTCGGTACTTGAAGACGCATCCAACATCGCGGGGCGGGCGCTGGCGGGTAATGGAAGCAATACCACTCAGGTTCCCAGCACCACTGGCCAGACCGTGCTATCCCAGACGATGCAGATCCGGCCCATCCTGAAGAAGAACCAGGGGGATACCGCCGCTATCTTCGTCGCGAAGGATTTCGATTTCGGCTCCGTCTACGAAGTCGGGCTGAGGCGTTGAGCGTATGGCGTCGAACGTAAGTTCTGCCATCTACGAGCACAACGCAGAGCCGATACAGAGGCATCTCTCCCGGCCGGATGTGACTGAGTTGGTCATCAACCGACCTGGTGTGATCGGCTTGGAAACACGCAATGGTTGGGAGTGGCATGAGGAGCCGGCGTTGGACAACGCCGCCCTCATGACTCTAGCCAAGCTCATCGCTGGTTTGACGAAGCAGGATATCAACTCGGAATATCCGGTCTGTTCGTCTGTTCTCCCGGGTGGTGAACGTGCTCAGGTCGTTGTCCCACCGGCTGTCGAGCAGGGGTTCATCTCGATCACCATCCGCAAAGCGTCGGGGGTGACGATGGACATCGACGACTTCGACCGGGAAGGACTTTTCAGCGAGGTCCGGGCCAAGGGGCTGCATGGCGAGGTTGACGACGAGCTTGAACGGCTGCGCGACGCTGGCGAATGGAAGACCTTCTTTCGGCGAGCGGTAGAGAACCGCAAAAACATTCTGATCTCCGGTGCCACGGGCTCGGGTAAGACCAGTTTTTCAAAAGGTCTTATCAAGCTTATCCCCGAATATGAGCGTATCCTGACGATTGAGGACACGCGCGAATTGGTCGTACCGCATCCGAACCGCGTGCACATGATGTATGCCAAAGACGGCAAGGGACTGCAGAAGGCCGGCGCACAGGAGTTGCTGGAGTCGGCACTGCGTATGCGGCCGGACCGCATCCTCCTTCAGGAGCTGCGCGACGGAACAGCCTTTTATTACCTCCGCAACGTGAACAGCGGGCATCCCGGCTCGATCACGACGATCCACGCAAATACGCCTGAAGGCGCGTTCGAGCAGCTCACGCTGCTAGTGAAGCAGTCGGAGGGCGGCAGCGATCTTGATCGTGACGATGTACGCGCCCTCCTACGATCGCTCGTTGATATCGTTGTTCAGATGCATCGCATCCCGCCCGGCGAAGGTAAGCCGGCGCGGTATCGGATGACTGGAGTTTGGTTCGATCCCGCGAGCAAAGCTCGCGACTGAGAAAGGCACCGAAACGTGAGCGGCAAATGGGTTCGCAGCAGCGAAGGGTCGCAGCCAGGCGCGATCGTCTTCCTCGCAATCATCGGTTTGGCGGTAAGTGCGGCGATTGGGGCGCTCGTGGTTCTTTGGGCCTCTCACCTTCTCAACATCCACACGCCATGGCGCAAGGTGCCGGGCGCGTTGTGGGCGATGAAGGGGTATCCGATCGTCTATAAGCCCTTCCTGATCGGCTTCGGGATCGGGCTGGTGCTGACGGCCATCACAATCGTTTCTACACTCTTCACGCGTCAGAAACTTCATGGCGAGGCACGTTGGGCTCGCATCGGCGAGATCAAGAAGGGTAAGCTTCTCGCGCCAGGTGGCATCGTCCTCGGCAAGTTCGGGAGCAAGGTGATGCGGTTTGGCGGGCCGGAGCATGTCATGCTCGAGGCCCCCACCCGCGCCGGCAAGGGCGTGGGCGTCATCATCCCCAATTTGCTCGATTGGCCGGACTCGCTGGTCGTCCTCGACATCAAACAGGAGAATTACGACAACACCGCCGGCTACCGGATGAGTGCGCTCCGGCAGGAGGTGCTCCTGTTCAACCCGCTCGATCCCAGCGGCCGAACGGTCCGGTGGAATCCGTTGAGCTACATCAACCGGCGCGATCCCGTGGAGGTCATCAACGAGCTCCAGAAGATCGCGGCGATGCTCTACCCCGATCCGCTGACTGGTGATCCCTTCTGGGCAGCCGGAGCACGAACCGCTTTCCTCGGCATCACAGCGTATATTGCTGCGACGGTCGACGACGGCGAGGACGCACTGCCGTTCACCCTCGGCGAGGTCTATCGACAATTCGCTGGCGGGGACGCTCAAAAGCGCTTTCCGAAGATCATTGCGGCCCGGCAGAAGGCGGGCAAGCCGCTGTCCACAGGCTGCGTCTCCGCGATCCTCGACTACACCACCTCGTCTGCAAACACCTTTACCGGGATACGGCAGTCCGTCACGTCGAAGATCAATGGTTGGCTCAACCCCTATGTCGATGCCGCAACATCCGAGAGCGACTTCGACCTGAGCGAGTTCCGCGACAAGCGGATCTCGCTTTATCTAGGCGTGTCGCCCGACGATCTTGACCGCGTTGCGGCGATCTACGGTCTGCTATTTCAGCAATTGATCGATCGGAATGTCCGCGAGTTGCCCAAGGGCGACAAGCACCAGGTAAAGGTCCTGCTGGCACTCGACGAGTTCGCGAGCCTTGGAAAATGCACGGTGTTGGCCAACGCCTTCAGCTATGTCGCGGGCTACGGCTTGCGGATGCTGCCGGCGTTCCAGTCGATGGAACAGATCCAAGGTGTCTACGGAGACAAGGTTGCCGCCGACATCGAGCGCAACTGCGCCGTGCGGCTCGTCCTGCGGCCTGCGGGCCTCGCCGAGGCAAAGAAGATTTCTGACCAGCTCGGTAGCTACACCTTCCGTGCGCGGTCACGCTCGATGGGTACTTGGGGCGGTGGTGGTGGATCAACGTCTGATTCCGACCAGCGCCGGCCGCTCATGCTCCCCCAGGAAGTCGAGCTTCTGCCTGAAAATGACCTGATCGTTTTTCGACGCGGGATGTACGCGACCTATGGAAAGAAGGTCCGTTACTATGCCGAGAAGAAGCTTATCGAGCGTACCAAGATGCCGGCGCCGCAGATGCCTCAGATCCGGCCGGATCCGGCCGTTGCCGCGAACAGCCTGAGGGTGATCGAGGCAACGCAGGCAGAGCCTGCACCTCCCGCGACGCCGCGGCCGGAGCCGGTAACGGCGCTGTGGCCCCCATTTCAACTCGTTTGAATCAAGCGGCGCTTGAGGCGGCTCTTGCGGTGCCTCCAAAACAGCGCGTGGCGAAGCTGTTCGAGCATGTCGTAATAGTTCGAGACAAGGCCGCGTAACGGCCAGGAAACGTGACGCGTTGCGCTCGCCGATCATCGTCAGCGTTCGCGGTCCCCGCGATCGATCTCACGGATGGGGGGATTGACCGTCGGCGTCGGAGCCGACCGCTGGCGAGACAGCTCCAGGTTGATGCCGTCGGCGATCGCCGTTAGCCGATCTAACGCCGGCGCCCCCGGATCGTGTCGGATGGTGACAGCGCCGGAAGTTACGCCGGCGAGGCGGTCGGTGAGCGCACTCGCTGAGCCATCGCGAACAACCCAGTCTCGCATGTTTGTCGCACGGTCCAATTCGGAGGCCGGCTCGGTCTTCCGAAGGACAGCCAATCGTGTCTCTTCGACCGTGCGCTCCGCCTGGTTGCGCGCGACCGGCGCTACGACTGCGATTTCGCGAGCGACGTCGACGAGCGGGAGGCGACGGTCGACCGGTTGTTGGTCACGGCCGCGCTCAAGCGAACGGCGCACGATCTCGTCGAGGGGGTCGGCGAGCTTATAGCGCTCGACCTGGTTCGCGAGCTTGTATTTCACCTCGTAGTCGCGGCGGTCGACGGCCGCGTTAGCGTCGGCCATGGTGATGCCCGGGTTCCGCAACTGAATCACCGCCATGTCCCTGGCGATATACAGCGCGTCGCGCGATTGGGCGGTGACGTTCGTCGTCCCCCAATCGAGCTGATGACCATTTTCTCTGGCGAGCTGTTCGGTGAAGGTACGCAGCGTGCGACTGTTCCCCTCGCGGAATGGATGGAGGTAGTCGAGACGCGCGTAGGTCTGTGCGACTGCCTCGGACATATCGAGCAGGTCGTAACCGCGGAGTGCCTTTCCACCCTGCAAGGCCTCGAGCGTTGGACCAAGGCTGCGGTCGATTTCAGGTCTCAAGGCATAGGGCACGAGGATGCGATCGGCAGATGCCTCAAGCTCCCGGTTTTTGAAATGACCCGGAGCGTCTGGGCGAAATTCGCCGGGGTGATGCTCGGGAAGATCCTGGAAGATCCGACGATGCACCTCCTGGAGATGGGCTACGTCGAATTGCCCTTGAACCGGATCGCGCTGAAGCTCTCGAACCCGAGCAAAGGTAAGGGCGGCTTCGCGTTGGCTAATCAAGCCGAGCGAACGGTTTCAGATGCAAGGATGGCTGCGGTCAGCTCGTCGCTGCTGAGCTCGCCGGCGACGTATCGGTCGTTGAGTTGCTCGATTTCGTCGGAGAGAATGCCGCCCTCGTAGCGGATGCTTCCCCTCGCGAAATTGACCTCAGCTAGACGACGTGCGCGCTCCCCCTCGCTGATCGCTGGGACAGGTGACGTGAAGGGCGTTGCGACGTTCATCAAGCGATCCTTTCAAGCCATCAGCATACCATAAACTCACGTAGAACGCTAAAATTCCCGTGATCCATTGAAGCAGCAGAGCGGCCGACCGATGGTCGGTGTTGGTCGTGGCGGCGCTAATCGCGTCGCGGATCGAGGGGGGTGCCACCCCCCTCTGGGCAAGGGCTAGACCGTCTCCGCGCAAGCGCTGCGCTTGGCGATCGAGGGGGTTTCCCCAACCTTCCCGACGCTACGCTTTGGTGCAGGCTGGGTGATACCCCTCCCCCTCGATCGGCCCAGATTTGCCCATTCACCCCCCGCTCTCGGCGAGGGCCAGAAGTCGATGTGCGCATCGCCTTCGGCTCTATTCGAGAAAGAAAACACTATGGAAACAGCTCGCTGCCCTTCGGGACTTCCCGGTCATGGGTACTCAATGCAGGCGGCTGCACTTGCTAGTGCGCTTGTGGAGCGGGAACACGCCCAGATTTATCGAAGCCGCATCCGAGATTGGCTCGATCAATTTGAAGACCCGCAAAGCCTCCCCTTTGAGCCTATGGATGCTGGTCGAGTGTTTGCCGAGTTCCTAACAAACTTGGTGAGAGTGGGCGCCGGGTTACAAGCCAATGATATTCAATCGATTTATCAAGATCTATAATATTATAAATTATATCTTTAGCTTAGAGCTAATGTAATTGTGGAAAAGTTAGTTCCCCACGTCTTGGCAAAATTACCAGTACTTTGAAATTTGTCTAAACTGCTCAATTGCCTGCTGAGGACCTTCACCCTCTTCAGCATGAACGAGGCAATGGTCGATATGATCGTTGATGAGTGCCCTCTTGGCGCTCGCAATCGCGTTTTCGACCGCTTGGAGCTGTTGCGCGATATCAACGCAGGCACGCTCGCCTTCGATCATGCCGACGATGCTGCGGAGGTGCCCCGCCGCGCGGTTCAGCCGCTTGATAATCGCCGGATGGGTGGCGTGGATGTGGTGAGCCATCCCGCCAATGTAGGATACTTGCCGGGATATTGTCGAGTATCCCCACGGGGGGATAGACTGGAACCCCCTAGGGGGATATGGAGGCGTATGCTCAGCGTCCTCGCCAACCGGACCTACCGCCATCTGTTCCTGGCACAGGTCATCGCCCTGATCGGCACCGGCCTCGCGACGGTCGCGCTCGGCCTGCTCGCCTACGACATCGCGGGCGGTGACGCCGGCGCGGTCCTTGGCACCGCGCTTGCGATCAAGATGGCGGCCTATATCGGCGTCGCGCCGATCGCCGGCGCCTTCGCCAACCGCGTGCCCCGGCGGGCGTTGCTCGTCAGCATGGACGCCGTTCGCGCGGTGGTCGCCATCTGCCTGCCGTTCGTGAATCAGGTGTGGGAGGTCTATGTCCTGATCTTCGTCCTGCAATCGGCATCGGCCGCGTTCACACCGACCTTCCAGGCGACGATCCCCGACGTGCTGCCGGAGGAGCGCGACTACACCCGCGCGCTGTCGCTTTCGCGGCTCGCCTACGACATGGAAAGCCTGACCAGCCCGATCCTCGCGGCCGGGCTGCTGACGCTGGTCAGCTACCATTGGCTGTTCTCCGGCACTGCGGTCGGCTTCGTCGCGTCGGCGCTGTTGGTCGTGTCTACCGTGCTGCCGAAGGCCAAGCCCGTCGAGGACCAAGGCGGCATCTACGATAAGACGACGCGGGGCATTCGCATCTACCTCAAGACGCCGCGCCTGCGCGGCCTGCTCGCGCTGACCCTCAGCGCCGCGGCGGCGAGCGCTATGGTCATCGTCAACACCGTCGTCATCGTGAAGGGGATGGGGCTCAGCCAGCGCGACGTCGCATTTACGCTCGCCGCCTTCGGAGGCGGCTCGATTACCGCGGCGCTGACCTTGCCGCGCGTCCTCGACCGGGTGGCCGACCGCACCGTGATGATGATCGGCGCGGCGATCCTCACCATCGCGCTCGCGGTCCTCGCCGGTGTCTCCGCCTCGATGACGCCCGGGCCAGCCTATTGGCACGCCATCCTCGCCGGATGGCTGGTGATGGGTATCGCCTATTCCTCGAACGTCACCCCCTCGGGGCGACTGCTGCGTCGCTCGGCGAATGCGGATGACCGGCCCGCGCTATTTGCGGCGCAGTTCGCCTTGAGCCACGTCTGCTGGCTGATCTGCTACCCGCTGGTCGGGCAGCTTGGCGCGCGCGTCTCGATGACCGCCGCCTTCACCGGCATGGCGATCCTCTCCGCGATCGGCGTCGTGTTGGCGCTTCTGCTATGGCCGGCGTCCGATCCGGACGTGATCGTCCACGAGCATGGCGACCTCGCCGCGGACGATCCTCATCATCTTGCCCACGCGGCGGGCGAACACGCTTACGTCATTGATCGCAAGCATCCTGAGTGGCCGAAGCAAGAGCCCAAATCGTGAAATGCTTGTCGCGGTCGGGTGCCTCGCTTACCGACAGGACTATGGTGATCCGTCGATCCCGATCAGCGATGTTCGGCGCCGTTCTGGCGTTCCTAGCTCTGTTCGGGCTCTTCGCGGTGTCCGGGTGGCACAATGCGATGGTTCACGACGACGATCCCATCCATGCCGTTTCGATCGAACACAGTCACGGATCGTCGTCACAGACCGATCCCGATGCGCCTGTCCACGTCCTCGCCCATGCGACGGGCCAGTGGATCGGGTTCGCCGATCCGTTCATGCCGGTTGCGCCGCTGTTTGCGGATCAGCGGGTGTGGGTGGTCGACGTGGCACCCTGGCTGCATGGGATCGCGCCTGCCGAACTGCTGAGACCTCCGCGCGGCTGAGCCCCACCGGCGCCGCGTCCGGCGTCGATCGGCTTATCCCCCGGAGGAACAGATATCATGAACGGTAAGTCTCGCCGGCAGCGCGCCTATGCGCTGGCCGGCACGCTCGCGGCGCTGTTGCCCGCGGGCGCGGCATGGTCGCAGACCGCGCCGTCCTTCGCGCAACTCTATGACCAGACGCGAAGCACGCCCCGCACGCTCGCGCTCGACGCCGACGTGGCACGAGCCCGGGGGGCTGGCCGAGCAGGCGCGCGCGCGTCCCAATCCATCGGTCAACGTCTATGCCGAGAACTTCGCCGGCGACCTGACCCGCAATGCTCGCAACCAGGAGCAGATCACCGGCCAGCTCGACATCCCGATCGAGCTGGGTGGCAAGCGTTCGGCACGTATCTCGGCCGGGGAGGCCGGGATCGTCGCGGCGCAGGCGCGGAACCGCGACGGCCGGCTTCTCTACGCGACCGAGTTGGCGCGTGCCTATGCCGGTGCCGAGATCGCGAGCCGTCGCATCGAGCTTGCCGAGGACGAGGTGGAGGAAGCCACCGCTGACCTCAAGGCGGCGCGCGCGTTGGTGGGGGCCGGCAAGGAAGCCCGGCTGCGCCAAGTCCAAGCCGAGACCGAGTTGAACACGCTCGAAGCGGACCTCGAAACCACCCGCGCGCAGAAGGTCGCGGCGCTCGCCCGCCTGTCGGCGCTGGCGGGTTCGCCAGTGCCCTATACCGGTGTGTCGGAATCGCTGCTCGACCGGATGAACGCCAGGCCCGCGTCGGGGCCGATCGATCCGATGCAGGCGACGATGGTCAAGGTCGCCGAAGCGGAGCGCGAAGCGGCTGCGCGACAGGTGACGGTCCAGCAGCGTCTCGCCATCCCCAACTTGACCGCGCAGATCGCGTCCGCCAACTCCGCGTCGCCAGCGGGCCGGCGATCGTCGCCGGGATCGGCATCCCGCTTCCCCTGTTCGACCGCAACCGTGGTAACATCGCCGCTGCCCAGGCCGAACTGCAAGGGGCACAGGCACGTGAAGCAGCGGCCCGTCTCGACGCCGAAGCAGGCAGCCGGGCGGCACTGGCGCTTGTGGAGGCCGCCGATCGCAAGGCGGAAGCGGCGCAGCGCACGATGGCGACTGCCGAGGAAGGTTATCGCCTTGCGCGCATCGCCTACCAGGCCGGCAAGTCACCGCTGATCGAACTGCTCGCTGCCCGCCACAATCTCGGCGTTGCCCGGGGCGTCATCCTCGATGCCGCCATCGCTCGCCTCGACGCTCGCGCCAATCTCGCCCGTCTGCAGGGCCTCACCATCACCGGAGAAGCGGTCCAATGACCGACAGGAATCGTCTTTATACCGGGGCCGCGATCGGCCTCGTCGCCGCGGCCGGGATTGGCTTCGGTGCCGCCCGCCTCACCCAGGCTCCCACTCCCGCGCCCACGCCGACGCAGACCGCCGCGCCCAAGGCGCCGTCTGATGCGCTCGCGATCAGCCCCCAGGCCATCGCCACGTCGCAGATCACCGTCGCACCGGCCGCGAGTGGCGAGCTGGACGCCGCGGTCCTCGCATCCGCGACCGTCGAGGCCACGCCCGACGCCGAGGCGGTTTTGACCGCGCGCGCGCCCGGCACGGTCAGCCGCATCATGGTGCGGATCGGCGATCCGGTCCGCACCGGGCAGACGCTCGCGCTCGTCGAGAGCCGTGA
>NZ_JSBN01000141.1 GCF_000797515.1 Sphingomonas sp. Ant H11 | reverse complement strand
CCGCGCCCGCCCGATTCGGGGCCGAGCACCCAACGCCTGAGCTCGATCGTCTCGGCACCGGTGAGCGCGGTCGAGAACATCGCGTCGGCGGCATCGAACAGATGATGCCCCTCGTCGAACACATAGCGTGTCGGGCGCGTGGTCGATTCGCGCCCGCGCGCGGCGTTGACCATCACCAGTGCATGGTTGGCGATGACCAGATCGGCATCGGCACTCGCGCGCGCCGCCTTTTCGATGAAGCATTTGCGGTAATGCGGGCACCCCGCATAAACGCACTCGCCGCGCCGGTCGGTGAGCGCGGTCGCGCCGTTGCGACGAAACAGCGTCGGCAGCCAGCCAGGCAGATCGCCGCCGACCATATCGCCATCGGCGCTATACGCTGCCCAGCGCGCGACCAGCTGCGCCAGGATCGCGGCGCGCCCGGCGAAACCGCCTTGCAGCGCATCCTCCAGGTTCAACAGGCACAGGTAATTCTCGCGGCCCTTGCGCGTCACCACCTTCGCCCGGCGGGTTACCGCATCGGGAAACAGCCGCGCGCTTTCATGCCCCAATTGCCGTTGCAGCGCCTTGGTGAAGGTCGATACCCACACCGCGCCATCGGCCTTCTCCGCCCAGAGCGAAGCCGGCGCGAGATAGCCAAGCGTCTTGCCGATGCCGGTGCCGGCTTCGGCGAGCACCATATTGGGCATCCCCGCCGCCATGCGCGGCCCAAACGCCTCGCGCGCCGCCTGTGCGTAAGCACGCTGGCCGGGACGCTGCTCGGCGGTGCTGCCAGTCAAGCGGGCGAGCCGGGCCTGCGTTTCGTCCGCCTCCAGCGTGACGGTGCGCGGCTGCGCGCGCGGCGCGCCCTCCGACCATTCGCCGAGCTTGGTGAACAGCCAGCGCTCGGCCGTCTCGGGCTTTTTTCAAACGCTGCGTCAGCACCGGTGCCCAGGTCCAGCGGAGACGAAACAGCGACTGCGCCGCGGTCCACGCGCCCTCGCGTTCGGGCCACTCGCCCTCGATCATGCCGAGCAACGCCCCGGCGGCTGCGCGCAGGAAGGTGGCGACTTCGGCATCGGCGGCGGGCGGCGTCAGCCCCGTAACGCGCGCGACCCCGCGCGGCGTCGGCACCATGAAGCGCGCCGGACACAGAAAGGCGAACAGTTCGAGCAGATCGAGCCCCGACAGATCGGCATAGCCCAGCCGCTGCCCGACCAAGGCGGCATTGAGCAGGATCACCGGCGTATCGGCGGCAATCCGGATCGCCTCCCCCCGCCCGATCGGCCGTGTGCCGCCTTCATCCGCAATCCAGATGCCGCTGTGGCTGGCGTGGAGGGCGGGATATGGGAGCATGGGTTGGAGATAGCGGGTTGGAACGGAATGGCAACGGGCGCGGGGGTGGAGGGCGTGGCGTAAAGTCACACAGAGTCGCACCATCAAGGGTGATGTGCGGGGCGTGGCACGTCAGGATTTGGGGGGCGTAGGTACGCTCTGGATGGGTGGGATGGGGTGCGGAAGGTTAGGCTAAGGTTAGGCGAATGTATGTCGCACACGCCGCCGCTGCGGGACGGAGCCACATTGGGTCTTGCAAAGCGGCTTTGCGACACGCGCGGGATCGACGGTTTGAAAGAGCGGGTCGACTTTGGCACGGATTGGGGATGTGGACAGCGGCTTGGGCCGCTGTTTGAACGTTTGCCCAGGGCGATGCAGTCAAAACGGGCGGTCGATCTGGAACGGGCCTATCTTTGCTCAGAATGGCAAAAGACCGCTTTCATCGTAAGCTTTGTATCGCGATGTCGAGCGTGGTCCTTGCGACGATCAGCAAGGCATCATAGGCTGTTCGCATGGCACGAATGTCACGATGGATACTGACGACTTTACTGCTGCCGGTTGCGGCCGTTGCGCAGAACGGGACAACTATACGAGGCCTACCCGATCCGGCGACGATCAACGTGCCCGATATCTCGCCTTCGACCGATCCCAAAGTCCGCGCCGAAGGTTATAAATTCTATTATTTCCACAACCCTACCGTAAGATTCTCAGAGGCCTATCAGGATTTCGCCGAATGCCGTGCGCACCTGACGGGCGCAGGCCTCGTCAAGGTGCCCGGCTTCATTCCATGGGATGAGAGCCATCGTCGTAAAGCGATCAAGCCGGTGCCGATCTATGGCCTGGTCGGCGACATCATCGGAGATATCATCCTACCCAAGCTGGAACGGGGGATGCGTAGCAACAAAATGCGCCGTTGCATGGGGACAAGGGGCTATGAACGCTATCCGATATCCGAAACGGTGTGGAAGGCGCTGAACGAGGGCGATGAGCAGCAGGTGCGGCTGATGCAGGCCAAGATCGCTTCAGGTCCGAAGCCACAGGATGCGGCGGTGACGGAATGACCCGGCTGCTCTTGAGCGTGCTTGCGATTCTTGTGATACTGGCATTGCCCGGCAATGCTTCGGCCCGAGATAATGCCGGGGTGGTACAACTGCGGACCACGCCGACGGGGCTGCGTCCTGACGCTGCCTATTTGCTCATGACTGTGAGCAAGGCCAAATCAGGAATGTTAGCCATCCAGCCAGTTATGTTGCGTATCCCGACCGCCGAGGAATCAAGCGCATATCTCGCTGCCAAGAAAGCAGCCTATGCTGCGGCGCTGCCGGGGTTGGTCAAAAAGGCTAAAGGAAATCCAGTACCCAACATCGATGAATTCGAGTTCAATTTTAGCGGTAAGGCGAACAGCTTCGTCGTCAAGAACGGCGAATTTCTTGAGGATGGCGAGATGCGCACCGTGCTGCTGGAGGTTCCTCCCGGCACCTATATCCTCTATGGCATCACGCTCCAGCAAGGCCTGATCACCTGCAATTGCCTGGGCACCGTCATGTTCGCAGCTCGCCCCGGCGTCATTACCCACGTCGGAGCAATCTATACCGACAAGGTCCACAAGGCTTCACCCCTGCCGCATTTGGAGGACAATCTCGGCGCTTCGATGTTCCAATATGGCTTTGTTTTGGGCGAAGCGCTTGTGCCCGCTGATGCAACCACCGCGGTTCCGGCGTCGCTCAAGAGTCTTCCCCTCGAACTGGCGCAGTTCGATGTGGTTGGGGAATATTATGAGCCAGGGGCGGTCAGCATCAACCGACTCGCGCCGATCCCTGGCTTGCTCTCGTACCAACGCGGTCGTGCGGTCGATGCGCGGACGGGCAAACTGGCCGAGTAGCGACGCGCGAGAGCCAATACTCTCATGGCGCCCTGATCGAAGCCGAGGCGCAGGAGCTTCACGAAGGCATCGCATGATCGGCGCCCCCAGCCCCCTACGTGACGAACCGCCCCCACCGCGCTAGACGCTTCGCATGACCACCGATTTCCGCACCGCCGCCCTCGATTCCAAAGCCTGGCCGTATGAAGAGGCGCGCAAGCTGCTCAAGCGCTATCCCGAGGGCAAACCGGGTGGTGCGCCGATCATCTTCGAGACCGGCTATGGTCCGTCGGGCCTGCCGCATATCGGCACCTTCAACGAAGTGCTGCGCACGACGATGGTGCGCCATGCGTTCCAGACGCTGTCCGATGCGCCGACGCGGTTGATCGAGTTTAGCGACGATATGGACGGGTTGCGGAAAGTGCCCGACAATGTGCCCAACCAGGCGATGCTTGCGACGCATCTCGGCAAGCCGCTCAGCCGCATTCCCGATCCGTTCGAGAAGTTCGAGAGCTTCGCTGCCCACAACAACGCCATGCTGCGCGATTTTCTCGATCGCTTCGGCTTCGAGTACGAATTCATCTCGTCGGCCTCGCAATATGAAGCCGGCGTGTTCGACGATGCGCTGAAGGGCGTGCTGCGCAACTATGCCGCGATCATGGGCGTGATGCTGCCGACGCTGCGCAAGGAACGCGCCGCTACTTATTCGCCGATCCTGCCGATCAGCCCAAAGACGGGGATCGTGCTGCAAGTCCCGGTCGAGGTCGTCAATGTCGAGCAGGGCACGATCCGCTTCACCGACAGCGATGGGGAAGTGCTCGTCCAATCGGTGCTCGGCGGGCAGGCCAAGCTGCAATGGAAGGTCGATTGGGCAATGCGCTGGGTCGCGCTTGGCGTCGATTATGAGATGTACGGCAAGGACCTGATCGACAGCGGCGTGCAGTCGGGCAAGATCGCGCGCGTGCTCGGCGGTCGCCCGCCCGAGGGGTTGATCTACGAGATGTTCCTCGACGAAAAGGGCGAGAAGATCTCCAAGTCCAAGGGCAATGGCCTGACGCTGGAGCAATGGCTCGATTACGGCACGCAGGAAAGCTTGTCCTTCTTCGCCTATCGCGAGCCGAAAAAGGCCAAGCAGTTGCACATCGGCGTCATTCCGCGCGCGGTGGACGAGTATTTCCAGTTCCGCGGAAGCTATGCGGCGCAGCCGGTCGAGCAGAAACTCGGCAATCCGGTGCACCACATTCACAATGCCGCGGTGCCGGACACGAATCCGCCGGTCACCTTCGGCTTGCTGCTCAATCTGGTCGGCGTGCTGGGCGCAGGCGCGACCGCGGAGCAAGTCCACGCTATCTCAGCAATTACATCGAAGGTGCCGTTACGCCCGAACTCGATGCGCTGATCGGTCATGCACTCGCCTATAACCGCGATTACGTCGCGCCGACGCTCCAGCGCCGCAAGCCCGAGGGCATCGAAGTCGCCGCGCTCGAACGGCTCGACCGCGAGCTGGCCAACGCGCCTGCCGACAGCTCGGCGGTCGATTTGCAGAACATCGTCTATGCGATCGGCAATGAAGGCGGGTTCGATCCGCTGCGCGCCTGGTTCGGGGCGCTGTACGAAACGCTGCTCGGCTCCACGCAAGGCCCGCGCATGGGCAGCTTCATCGCGCTGTACGGCATCGACAACACCCGTACACTGATCGCCGAAGCGCTGGCAGACTAACGAGGACGCACCCCATGCCCACCAAACCGCTGATCGGGCGTGAGACGCGGCTGTGCATGTCGCTATCGGCACGCCCGGGCAATTTCGGGACGCGCTTCCACAACCGGCTCTATGAGCTGCTCGGGCTCGATTTCGTCTACAAGGCGTTTTCGACGCGCGACCTGGAGGGCGCGGTGCGCGGCATTCGCGCGCTCGACATTCGCGGTTGCGCGATTTCGATGCCGTTCAAGGAAGCGGTGATCCCGCTGCTCGACGGCATCGCCCCCTCCGCCGCCGCGATCGACAGCGTCAATACCATCGTCAACGATGAGGGCGCGCTGACCGGGCACAATACCGATTATGCGGCGGTGGCGCGGCTGATTGCCGACATCGACCCCGCAACGCCATTTCTGCTGCGCGGATCGGGCGGCATGGCCAAGGCGGTGACCGCGGCACTCTGCAATAGCGGGTTTCGCAACGGCACGATCGTCGCGCGCAACGCCGAGCAGGGACAGGCACTGGCAACGCGCTACGGTTTTCGCTGGCGGGCCGATCTCGACCCGGCGGGCGCGCCCTTGCTGATCAACGTCACGCCGATCGGCATGGCGGGCGGCGACGCCGATGCGCTCGCCTTTCCCGAAACGATGATCGTGGCAAGCCGGGTCGTCATCGACGTGGTGCAATATCCGCCGGAAACACGGCTGCTGCGCGCCGCGCAAGCGGCGGGCAAACGGATCATCACCGGCACCGAGATCGCGACCTTGCAAGCCCTCGACCAGTTCGTGCTCTATACCGGCGTCACCCCCAGCGACGCGCAAGTCGCCGACGCCGGCACCTTTGCCCGCGCGGCGGGGTAAAACCCCGAACGGCTCCGGTTTCGGTTTCGCACCGGGGCCCGTACCGCTAGGCTAGGGGCATGGCCAACCCCACCACGTCGCGCCGCGTAGCCCGAAACATCCGTTCGGCACTGCGCACCTTCCTCGCGCAGGAAGCGGCGGGCGGTATGGTGCTGATGGCGGCGGCCGCGTTCGCGCTGATCTTCGCCAATTCGGAGCTCGCCCCCGCCTATTTCGCGTTTCTGCACCATAAGACGGGGCCGGTATTGGCCGCTGCCATCGGGCCGATGACGGTGCATCTGTGGATCAACGACGGCTTGATGGCAGTGTTCTTCCTGCTGGTTGGCCTCGAGATCAAAACGCGAACTGGTCGACGGGCAATTGGCGAGCCCCGCGCGACGGCGCTTGCCGATCATCGCGGCGGGCGCGGGGATGGCGATGCCGGCGCTGGTGTATCTCGCCATCACCGGCGGCGCGCCGGCGCTGCATCCGGGCTGGGCCATCCCGGCGGCGACCGACATCGCCTTTGCGATCGGCGTGCTGGCGCTGCTCGGCAAGCGCGTCAGCCCCGCGCTAAAGCTGTTTCTCACCACCGTCGCGATCGTCGATGATTGCGGCGCGGTGGCGATCATCGCCTTGGTCTATAGCCATGGCATCGACTGGATCGCGCTGGCGGGCGCGGCGGGGACGGTGCTGATCCTGTTCACGCTCAACCGGCGCGGGGTGGTGGCCTTGTGGCCCTATCTGCTCGGCTTTGTTGGTCTATGGTGGCTAGTGCTGCTATCGGGCGTCCACGCAACCGTTGCGGGCGTGATTGCCGCCGCGCTGATACCGGTCGCCACCTCGCCTGGCGCGCCCGATGCCGCACATTCGCCGCTCCACCGGCTTGAACATGCTCTGTCGCCGTGGGTCGCGTTCGGCATCGTGCCGTTGTTCGCCTTTGCCAATGCGGGCGTATCGCTTCTGGGCGTGTCGGCGGCAACGCTGGGCGATCCGCTGGTGCTGGGCATTGCCGGCGGCCTGTTCCTGGGCAAGCAGGCCGGGATCGTCGGTGGCGTCGCGCTGGCCGAATGCTTGGGGATTGCCAAGCGCCCCAAGGGGATGCGCTGGCTGCAGCTTTATGGCGTCGGCCTGCTCGCCGGGATCGGCTTCACGATGAGCCTGTTCATCGGCGGCCTCGCTTTTCCGGGCGACGCGCAGCTGCAGGATTCGGTCAAGATCGGCGTGCTCGGCGGATCGCTCCTGTCGGCGATCGCCGGCTATATTGTGCTGCGCTATATCGCGCCGCGCGCGAAGGCTGCCTGATCCCTCCAAACGAAAACGGGCGCCCCGTCTGGAGCGCCCGTCCCTTGTAACGATGCCGGTCAATCAGAGCTTTTCGGTCAGCTCCGGCACGATCTTGAACAGATCGCCGACGAGGCCGAGATCGGCGACCTGGAAGATCGGCGCGTCTTCGTCCTTGTTGATGGCGATGATGGTCTTGCTGTCCTTCATCCCCGCCAGATGCTGGATCGCGCCCGAAATGCCGACCGCGACATAGACTTCGGGGGCGACGATCTTGCCGGTCTGGCCGACCTGATAGTCGTTGGGCGCATAGCCCGCATCGACCGCAGCGCGGCTGGCACCGACGCCCGCGCCGAGCTTGTCGGCGAGCGGATCGATCACGGCGTGGAACTGCTCGCTCGACCCGAGCGCACGCCCGCCGGAGACGATGATCTTGGCCGAGGTCAGCTCGGGCCGCTCCGACTTGGCGATTTCCGAACCTACATAGGTCGAAACACCCGCATCGCCGGTCGAGGCAACCGCTTCGATCGTGCCCGTGCCGCCTTCGGTCGCAGCCTTCTCAAAGGCGGTGCCGCGCACCGAGATCACCTTCTTGGCATCCTTGGTCTGCACCGTGGCGATGGCGTTGCCGGCATAGATCGGACGCGTGAAAGTATCCTCGCTCTCGACCGAGAGGATGTCCGAAATCTGCATCACGTCGAGCAAGGCGGCGACGCGCGGCGCGATGTTCTTGCCGTTGGTGGTCGCGGGCACGAGGAACGCGTCATGCGTTTCCATCAGCTTGGCGACCAGCGGCGCGACGTTTTCAGCCAACGCATGGGCATAGGCCGCGTCGTCCGCGACATGCACCTTGCCGACGCCCGCGATCTTCGCGGCGGCCTCGGCCACCGCGCCGACGCCTTGACCAGCGACGAGCAGATGCACTTCACCCAGCTTGGCAGCGGCGGTGACGGTGGAGAGGGTGGCGTCCTTCACGGATGCGCCATCATGTTCGACCCAAACGAGCGTCTTCACTTCGCGACTCCCATTGCCTTGAGCTTGGCCACCAGTTCATCGACATCGGCGACCTTGATACCCGCCGAGCGCTTGGGCGGCTCGACCACTTTCAGCGTGGTCAGGCGCGGTGACACATCGACGCCGTAATCAGCCGGGGTCTTCTGCGCGAGCGGTTTGGACTTGGCCTTCATGATGTTGGGCAGCGAGGCATAACGCGGCTCGTTGAGGCGCAGGTCGACCGTGATGATCGCGGGCAGCGGCAGCGATTCGGTCTCCGCACCACCGTCGACTTCGCGCGTCACCACGACAGTGCCGGGCGACAGTTCGACCTTGGAGGCGAAGGTCGCCTGGCCGCGACCGAGCAGCCCTGCCAGCATCTGGCCGGTCTGGTTGTTGTCATCGTCAATCGCCTGCTTGCCGAGAATGACGAGGTCAGGCTTTTCCTCCTCGACGATCTTGGCGAGCAATTTGGCGACGCCCAGCGGCTCGACCTTGTCTTCGGATACGATCAGGATCGCGCGGTCGGCACCCATGGCGAGCGCGGTACGCAGCGTTTCCTGCGCTTTCTGCTCGCCGATCGACACGACGACGATCTCGGTGACGCCCGCTTTTTCCTTCAGGCGGATCGCCTCTTCGACGGCGATTTCGTCGAACGGGTTCATGCTCATCTTGACGTTGGCGAGGTCGACCCCCGTCCCGTCCGCCTTCACGCGGGGCTTCACATTATAGTCAAGCACGCGCTTGACCGGGACCAGCACTCTCATCGGCATTCCTTCCAAGGCAGTTTCTTGCTCGGCAGCATCGGCTGTCCAAATGGCGGTTTCACGCGCTTTTCGCAAGTCCGGTACGCCATTCGGCTGTGCCGTAGCGGCATCGCATGCGACTCGAACCCGCCCTTAACGCGAAAGGGCCCGGCGTTTCCGTCCGGGCCCTTCCTTTAGCACGCTTAGGACGGGTTAGTCCGGTTCAGGCAGCGGCCTTGACCTCTGCCACGATCTTCTTGGCGGCATCGCCCAGATCGTTGGCAGGGACGATCGCCAGGCCGGAATTGGCCAGGATGTCCTTGCCCAACTGGACGTTGGTGCCTTCGAGACGAACGACCAGCGGCACCGACAGGTTCACTTCCTTGGCGGCCGCGACAATGCCCTCGGCAATGATGTCGCAGCGCATGATGCCGCCGAAGATGTTGACCAGGATGCCCTTCACGTTCGGATCGCTAAGGATGATCTTGAACGCGGCCGTCACCTTCTCCTTATTGGCACCGCCGCCAACGTCGAGGAAGTTGGCCGGGAACATGCCGTTGAGCTTGATGATGTCCATCGTCGCCATGGCGAGACCCGCACCATTGACCATGCAGCCAATGTCGCCGTCGAGCTTGATATAGGCCAGGTCGTACTTGGACGCTTCGAGCTCGGCCGGATCTTCCTCGGTCTCGTCGCGCAGTTCGAGCAGATCCTTGTGACGGAACATCGCATTGCCGTCGAAGCCGACCTTGGCGTCGAGCACGACGAGCTTGTTGTCCTCGGTGACGGCGAGCGGGTTGATTTCGATCTGCTCTGCATCGGTGCCAAGGAACGCGTCGTACAGCTTGGACGCGACGCTGGCGGCCTGCTTGGCGAGATCGCCCTTCAGTTCGAGCGCGGCGGCAACGGCGCGGCCATGATGCGGCTGGAAGCCGGTCGCGCAATCGATGTCGATCGCGTGGATCTTCTCAGGCGTCTCATGCGCGACGGTTTCGATGTCCATGCCGCCTTCGGTCGAGGCGACCATCGACACGCGGCCAGTTGCGCGGTTGACGAGCAGCGCCAGGTAGAATTCCTTGGCGATGTCGACACCGTCGGTGATGTAGAGGCGGTTGACCTGCTTGCCATGCTCGCCGGTCTGCACCGTGACGAGCGTGTTGCCGAGCATGTCCGTCGCCGCTGCGCGGACGTCGTCGAGCGTCTTGGCGAGGCGGACGCCGCCCTTGGCATCAGGCCCGAGTTCCTTGAACTTGCCCTTGCCGCGGCCTCCGGCGTGGATCTGCGCCTTGACGACGTAGAGCGGCCCAGGAAGCTTGGCGGCGGCGGCGACGGCCTCTTCGACGGTCAGCGCAGCGAAACCCGCGGGCACCGGCACGCCGAATTTCGCGAGGACTTCCTTGGCCTGATATTCATGGATGTTCATGGGCTGCGTGCCTTTCGAAGATCGGGGATAGAGTGGCCTTAAGCACAGCCGCCCGTGCGAATCCACCCCGTAGCACGCGCATCGCTCGCCATTGGCCGTGCGGCTCGCTATATCACCTCCATGTCCTGGATCATCGGCCTGCTGCTGTTCGTCGCCACCGTCGCCGGAATGGAGGGGTTCGCTTACGGCGCGCACCGCTGGCTGATGCATGGGCCGGGCTGGTTCCTGCATAAAAGCCACCACCGCCCGCGCACCGGCAATTGGGAATTGAACGACCTGTATTTCGTGATCTTCGCAGCGCCCTCGATCACGCTGTTGCTCGGCGGCGTGCAATGGGGCTGGGGCGAGTGGGCGATCTGGGTCGGCGCGGGGATTGCCGGGTACGGGGCGATCTATCTCGGCTTTCACGATGTGATCGTGCACAAACGCTTCAACCACCGCTATCTGCCCAAATCGGCCTATATGAAGCGCATCATCCAGGCGCACCGGCTGCACCATGTGGTGGAAACCAAGGGTGGCAATGTCAGCTTCGGCTTTCTGGTCGCGCCAAGCCCTGAGGCGCTGAAGGCCGAACTCAAACGCCGCGGCCATGTCGGCGTGCGGGCGGCAGCACAGCAGGCAACGCCCGTTTCCCGTTGAACGAGAGCGCTTTCTTCTACGCGCTGGCGATTCCGGCGGTCTTGCTGCTCGGCCTGTCCAAGGGTGGCTTTGTCGGGCTTGGCGCGCTGTCGCTGCCGCTGCTGTCGATGGCGACATCCCCGGTGCGCGCGGCCGCGATCCTGCTACCGATCCTGATCGTGCAGGACGTGGTCGGCGTATGGGCGTTCCGGCGCGATTGGGATGCGACCGTGTTGGGCTGGATGCTACCGGGTGCCGCAATCGGGATTGCGCTCGGCTATCTGTTTGCCGCGCAGGTTCCGACCACGGCGGTGCTTGCGCTGGTCGGGGCGATCTCGGTGGTGTTCGGTCTATACCGGCTGTGGGCGGATCGTCGCGGCGCAGTGGCGGTCGCGGCCCAGGCACCGGGCTGGGTGGGCACGCTGCTGGGCATTGCCTCGGGCTTTACCAGCCAGGTTGCCCATGCCGGACAACCGCCCTTCCAAATCTATGTGCTCCCGCGCCGCCTGCCACGCGACGTGCTGGTCGGCACCACCGCGATCTTCTTCGCTGCGGTCAATTGGATCAAGGTGCCGGCCTATTGGGCGCTGGGCCAGTTCAACCGCGACACTTTGGGCGTCGCGGCGGTGCTGCTGCCGGTTGCGATTGCCTCGACCTTTGCCGGAGTCTGGCTGGTGCGGCGCGTGTCGCCCGCGCGCTTCTACACCGCCATCTATGCGCTGATGGTGCTGGTCGGAGTGAAGCTGATCTGGGACGCGCTGGCCTGAGCGCCCGCGCCCTCAGTCAAACAGCGACGACACCGAACTTTCATCGGCAATGCGGCGGATCGCCTCGGCGAGCAGCGGGGCGATCGTCAGATGGCGGATCTTCTTGGCGGCGGCGACAATGTCATGGCTGCCGAGCGAATCTGTGATGACGAGTTCCTCGAGCGCCGAGCTTTCGACGCGCGCCACCGCGCCACCCGACAGCACGCCGTGCGTGATATAGGCAGCGACGCCCTCGGCACCCGCTTGCTTGAGCGCGGCGGCGGCGTTGCACAGCGTGCCGCCCGAATCGACGATATCGTCGATCAGGATGCAGAAGCGGCCTTCGACCTCACCGATGATGTTCATCACTTCGGATTCGCCCGCGCGCTCACGCCGCTTGTCGACGATGGCGAGCGGCGCATTGTCGAGTCGCTTGGCCAGCGCCCGCGCGCGCACCACGCCGCCCACGTCGGGCGAAACCACCATCAAATTGCGCTTGCCATAGCGCGTCAGAATGTCGGCCGACATCACTGGGGCCGCGAACAGATTGTCGGTCGGGATATCGAAAAAGCCCTGGATCTGCCCGGCGTGCAAATCGACCGAGAGCACGCGGTCGGCCCCGGCAACGGTGATGAGATTGGCGACGAGCTTGGCCGAAATCGGCGTGCGCGGCCCAGGCTTACGATCTTGGCGGGCATAGCCGAAATAGGGGATGACGGCGGTGATGCGCTTGGCCGAGGCGCGTTTCAGCGCGTCGATGCAAATCAGCAGCTCCATCAGATTGTCATTCGCGGGATAGCCAGTCGATTGCAGCACGAACACGTCCTCGCCGCGCACATTCTCGCGGATTTCCACGAAAATTTCCTCATCGGCGAAGCGGCGGACCAACGCGTCGGTCAACGGCAGTTCGAGATAGGACGCAATATCGCGCGCGAGGGGCAAGTTCGAATTGCCGGTCATCAATTTCATGGCGTTCGAAACTCCTTTTGGTCCCCATGCCCCGCGTCTGGCTGCGCGCACTGTTGGCTGAGCGTCCTTTAGGCGCGGGCTTTGCGCGCGGTAAAGGGGCATTGCCGCAGGAACGAGCGCTGCCTAGAGCAAATCCATGACCATTCGCACCCGTTTCGCCCCTTCGCCCACCGGCATGTTGCATGTCGGCAATATCCGTACCGCGCTCCACAATTGGCTGTGGGCGCAAGCGCAAGGCGGGGAATTCTGGCTGCGCATCGACGATACCGACGCCGAACGCAGCGAGGAACGCTTTGTCGACGCGATCCGCGCCGATCTCGGCTGGCTCGGCCTCACCCCGCAGGGCGAGGAACGCCAGTCGGCGCGGTTCGCGCTGTATGAAGCGCGCTTTGCCGCGTTGCGCGCGGCGGGCCGGGTCTATCCGGCCTATGAAACCGCCCAAGAACTCGACCTCAAGCGCAAGATCGCCGCCGGGCGCGGCCTGCCACCCATCTATGACCGCGCGGCGCTGGCTTTGTCGGACGCCGACCGCGCCAGACTGGAAGCCGATGGCATCGCTCCGCATTGGCGCTTCAAGCTCGACCATGACACGCCGATCCTCTGGGACGATTTGATTCGCGGTCCCCAGAAATTCGATGCGGCAACGATGAGCGACCCGGTGATCCGCCGCGCCGATGGATCGTGGCTGTATATGCTCCCCTCGGCGATCGACGATGCCGAAATGGGCATCACCCATGTCGTGCGCGGTGAAGACCATGTCTCCAACACCGCGCTGCAATTGCAGATGTTCGAGGCGATGGGTGTCGCCGCGCCGGCTTTCGCGCATGAAGCGTTGCTGGTCGGCTCCGAAGGCAAATTGTCGAAGCGGCTTGGCTCGCTTGGCGTCGAGCATTTCCGCGAGGTCGGGATCGAGCCCGCCGCCGTCCGCGCGCTGCTGGCGCGGATCGGGACGAGCTTGCCGGTCGAGCCTTTGGTCGACACCGCCGCGCTGGTCGAAACCTTCGATTTCGCCAAATTCGGCCGCGCGCCCGCCCGCTTCGACGAGGCCGAACTGGCCGCACTCAATGCCAAGATCGTCCACCAGCTCGATTTCGCCAGCGTGGCGGAGCGGCTGCCCGCAGGGGTGGGTGCGGCGGAATGGGAAGCGGTGCGGCCAAACCTCTCGACCGTTGCCGAGGCCGCGGATTGGTGGAAGGTGATCGAAGGGCGGATCGACGCGGTGCGCGATCCCGCCGATGCCGATTTCCTCGCCGCCGCCGCGCGCCATGTCGCCACGATGCCGTGGGACGCCGATCCGTGGCACGCACTGACCGCCGCGTTGAAGGCCGAGACCGGGCGCAGCGGCAAGGCGCTGTTCCTGCCGCTGCGCCGCGCGCTGACCGGGCGCGATCACGGCCCCGACATGAAGGCGCTGCTGCCGTTGATCGGTCGCGATCGTGCGGCAGCGCGGCTTTCCACGATCTGATATAATGTCTCTTGCGTCAGAAATGTTATGATGTAACATTCTCTTCCTGTCCGGCGTGCGATCGGACGCCATAGTGGGAGAGAAACGATGTACGCAGATCGTTATTCCAGCCGCCAAGGCCTCAGCCCCGGGGGCGTCGGTTTCGCGCTCGGCGCGAGCGGGGTGCTTTTATTCGGGCTTTCGCTGACCGCACCCAATCTCGTCACCCGTCTGGTCGATCCGCCGCTGACGACCATCAACATCCCGATCCCGACCGATCCGCCACCGCCGGAAAAGACCCAGCCTGCGCCGCATCTGAAGGACCCAATCCCGACCAACCCACCCCCGGAAACCGTCGATAGTTCCAAACAGCAAACCGCGACGGCCACCGGCATCCCCACGTTCACAATCGACCTTCCGCCCAAGACCGAAGTCGCCGTGGGCACCGGGGCTGGCGAGATCGGCACCGCCCCACCGCCGCATGTGCCGACGATCGTCGGCCCCCAACTCGATTCGCGTTATGCCAACCTCTTCCAACCCGCTTACCCGAGCGACGAACGCCTTGCAGGCCGATCGGGCCGAGTCGTCGTGCGCGTGCTGATCGGCACGGACGGGCGCGTGAAGGAGGTGCAGCAGATCAGCGCCGCCAGCACCGCCTTTTTCGAAGCGACGCGCAAGCAGGCGCTGACCAAATGGCGCTTCACGCCGGGCACGCGCGACGGCGCGCCGGTCGAGGCGTGGCGCACCATGGCGGTGCGTTTCGAGCTCGATGGCGAATAGCGGGCCGTGATGAGGTGCGGCGGGGGTGGCATCGGTGCCCCGCCGCGCCTATCTCCCTTTCCATGAACTTCCTGCGCTATTTCTCTCCGCTGCGTGCCTGGCGCGATTTGCGCTATTACATCGTCACGCGGCAGCGGCATCAGCTCGGCTTCATGGGCGTCGCGCTGGCGCTGACCTATGTGATGGTGGTCGGCGTTATTTATGAATCGCGGATCCCGCCCAAGCCCTATCACCGCGACATCATCTATGTGCAGCAATGGCCCGCCAACCGCACCGATGCCGAAATCGTCGCGCAGCAGAAAATCGATGGCATCGAACAGACCAAGCGCGAAAACGAGCTGAAGCGGCTGCAGGCCGAGCGGCGCGCGCAGTTCAAGAAAGTGAATGACGGCCTCAAGGCTTACGGGCTCTGAGCATGATCGACGACCATCGCTGGATGGGTGCCGCGCTGGCGCTTGGCGAGCGCGGGCGCACCGCCCCCAACCCCAATGTCGGCTGCGTGATCGTGTCCGAGGGCCGCGTCGTCGGGCGCGGCTGGACCCAGCCCGGCGGCCGCCCCCCATGCCGAGGCGCTGCTGCGATG
>NZ_JSBN01000140.1 GCF_000797515.1 Sphingomonas sp. Ant H11 | reverse complement strand
CAGCGTCTCGCGGATCACGGCGGGAGGCGCGCTCCGCTGGCGACCGCGGTGTTGAGCACGGCGAGCAGCACGGGCTCGATCAATTTGTCCCACACCGCACCACGCGGATCGATCCGGTCGCCCACCGTCTGCCCCGGCGCGCCAGTCAACAGCCCCGCCAGCCGCAGATAATCGCCCGCGCGCGTACCGGGCACCCGGCGGCCATCGCGGAAGATCCACCAGGGCAGCGGCCCATCATTGAAGCGCACCGCCCAGCGCGCACCGCTGCGCCGGTCGACGAAGGGGAAATCGGCGTGGAGCGGCCCGCTCAGCGATCACTCGCGCCGATCGTCGCGAGATAGTCGGCCACCGCGCGATTGCCCGACAGCACCAGATGGTTGCCATTGTCGATCGTTCGCCCAAGCTGCGGATCGTGATAGCTGCGGCAACGCCCGCCGGCTTGCGCCGCGCCATCGACCAGCTCCGCGCGGTGCCCGGCGCGCGCGAGATCGACGGCGGCAGCAAGCCCCGCCATCCCGGCCCCGACGATCCGGACCCGACCGATAGAACCCTCGCGCTTCAACGGAACAGGCTGAGCCGCAACACGGTGAACAGCAATGCGGCCTTGTTGACCTTGATCCGCTCGCGCGGTGGTGCCCAGCCCATCGCCTCCATCCGCACCAGGATGGGCGCGTACACCGCAGCCATCAAGCGGGGTGCCAACAAATGCCCACGCGGCCGCTTAGCCAAAATCGCCTCGGCGGCCTTAAAATGCTCATGCGCGCGCGCTGCCAGCACGCGCGCCGCGGCATCCACGCGCACATCGCCGACGACGGAAAAAGGGTCGCCCAACGGGATACCCGCCGCCTGCAACGGCTCCAGCGGCAGATAGACGCGTCCGATCGCGGCATCTTCATCGACGTCGCGCAGGATGTTGGTGAATTGCAGCGCCAAGCCTAGATGGTGCGCCAGCGCGATGCCGGTCTCCTCCTCCATGCCGAAGATCTTGACCGACAACCGCCCCACCGCCGAAGCGACGCGGTCGCAATAGAGATCGAGCTCGGCCATGGGCGGGAAGCGGACATCCTCGGCGACATCCATCGCCATGCCGTCGATCACCGCCAGGAAATCGGCCTTGTCGAGCGCGAAGCGGCGCACCGCCTCCGCCACCAGCGCCGCTTGCCCCGCATCGCCACCGGCATAGAGCGATTCGATATCGGCGCGCCACGCCTCCAGCGCCGCCGCACGCACCGGGCGATCGCCAATCTCGTCATCGGCAATGTCGTCGACCGCGCGGCAAAAGGCATAGACGGCGTACATCGCCTCGCGCTGCGCCTTCGGCAGCACGCGCATCCCGGCATAGAACGAACTGCGCGAGACTTGCGCCTGAAGTTGGGCGGGTGTCGCCTTGGGATTCATGAGCGTCCCTTAACCACTTGCCGTGCCGCCGCCAACGTTGCGAGCCCAAGCGCCTCGGGCGCGCGGTGGTGGACCCGTTCGGACAGCGGATCGCGGACTTTCAAACGCGCGGTCAGGCTGGCGGCGAGGCGGTGGATGATCGCCACCTCTATTCCCAACCGACGATCGCGAATCGCGGCGGCAAAGCCTGCCGACTGCGCGAGCAATACCCCAGATCGCGCGGCCAGATCGCGGATCACCGCGCGCAATGCCGGGGTCGCGGTCGTCGCACCCAAATCCTCCACCGTTGCGCCATGGGCTGCCATCACGTCCGCAGGAAGATACACCCGTCCGATCGCGCGGTAATCCTTGCCGCAATCCTGCGTGTGGTTGATGACTTGCAGCGCGGCGCACAACGCATCCGACGCCGCCCAGGTCGCGTGGTCCTCGCCATGCACGTCCAGCACATAGCGGCCGACCGGCATCGCCGAGTAGCGGCAGTAGTCGAGCAACGCCGCCCAATTGGCATAGCGATCGACCGTGCAATCGCGCTCGAACGCCACCAGCAGGTCGAGCGCGTGCTGCGGGCTCAGCCCATGCGATTCCATCGTTGCGCGCAATGCGACCGAATGCGCATCGCTATCCTCGGTGCCGAGAATCGTCGCGCGCATCGCGGCGAGGAGTGTCAGCTTCTCGTCGGCGGAGGCGGCGGCATTGTCGGCCACATCGTCGGCCGCGCGCGCGAAATGGTAGAAGGCCATCACTGGCGCGCGATGCTCGCGCTTCAACAGCACCGAGGCGACGGGAAAATTCTCGTCCTTATGCCCCTTGCCCGAGGCAAGCGCGGTGGCGGTGGTCGCGGTGCTCATGCCGACAGATCCGCCTGAACGCGGCCCTTCCACAAGCCCCCGCGTCCGCGCCCGTGCTGCCACGCCGACAGCAGCGTGCAGCCTGCATAAAAGGTTGCGATCAACGGCAAGGCAGGTCCCCAAAGTGGCGAACGACGGTAAAATTGCAGCATCGGCTGGAACAGCAGCGCCATGATAGCCCAGGCCGCCAGCGCTGCATAATGCGCCGCGCCCCGCGCGAAAATCGCCAGCACCGGCGGCGCGAGATAGGTCAGCGCGAGCCCGAGCGTGGTGCCCGCCAGCAGCCACGGCGAATAGCGAAGCTGGGCGTAGGCAGAACGCGAGATCATCGCCGCGACCGAGCCCCAAGTGTCGTAACGCCGGATGCTGACGGCGCGATCGGTCAGGCCGAGCCACACCGCCCCCTGCTGCTTCATCAAGGCCCCGAACGCGCAATCGTCGATCAAGGCGGAACGCACCGCCGCAATCCCGCCTGCCGCTGCCAGCGCGCGGCGCTGCACCAGCATCACCCCGCCCGCAGCGGCACCGAGGCCGCGCCCGCGCCGGTTCACCGTGGCGAAGGGGTAGAGCATCTGGAAAAACCACACGAACGCCGGGATCAGCGCACGCTCGGCCAGGCTCTCGCAGCGCAATCGCGCCATCAACGAGACCAGCACGCGGTCATCCGCCACCGCGCGCGTGACCAGGCTGCGCACGCTGTCCGGCGCGTGGGCGATGTCGGCGTCGGTCAGCAGCAGATAGTCGGGCGCGTCGCCCGCAGCGGCGATGCCTTGCGAGACGGCCCACAATTTCCCCGTCCAGCCCGCTGCGAGCGGCGCGCCGGTGACGACCTGCAACCGCTCCGACCCGACCGTGCGGGCGATCTCTGCGGTACCGTCGCTGCTCGAATCGTCGACGAGGATGATGCGGAAGTCGCCGGGATAATCCTGCGCGGCGAGACTGGCGATCGACTCGGCGATCACCTCGCTTCGTCACGCGCGGGCACGACGGCGACGACGGTGGGCCATGCCCTCTCTTCTACTCCCCTCCTGGAAGGGAGGGGTTGGGGGTGGGTTGGGGGA
>NZ_JSBN01000014.1 GCF_000797515.1 Sphingomonas sp. Ant H11 | reverse complement strand
CGCCCAAAAAGCCGGTGGCGGAAAAGCCGGACAAGCCGGTCAAGACCAAGACGCCGCCGGTGAAGGCTGCGGCTCCCGCAGCCAAGACCGAGGCCAAGGCGTCGGTGTCCAAGGCGGCCGGTACCAACCCGAAAGCGACCAAGCCGCGCCCGACCGGATCGCTGCTCGACGACGATTTCCGCAAAGGGCTGACCCAGTCCCCGTCGCGTGCCAAGGTGTCGCAAGCCGCCCCCGGCGCGACGATGGATGCCAAGGCGGCCGCAGACATCGGTTCGGCGATCCAGCGGCAAGTGCAACCCTGCGCCAACCGGCAGGTGATTCCCGGGCCGGGCGCGGCGAAGATCGTCGCTTATGTGCGGTTGCAGTTTAATCGCGACGGGTCGCTGGCCGCACGCCCGGCGATCCTGCCGAGGCACAGCGGCGTCGATGACGACAATCGCATCTATGTCGATGCGGTGGACCGTGCCGCGATTGCGACCTTCATGGGCTGCACGCCGCTACGGGGCCTTCCGCTCGAGCTTTATGACGTGCCACGCGGGTGGAAGGTGTTTACCCTGACCTACCACATGCCGGGCTGAGAAGGACGATGATGCTCCACAAGATGATCTTCGCGCTTGCGCTCGCCGGTGTCACCGCTGGGGCAGCCCAGGCGCAGACCGCAGCGGCTCCCTTGCCTGTGCCATTTCCCAGCGGCCCGCAGGCGACCCCGCAGACCGGGACCTCGGCACCCCAGGCACCGGGCCAGCCCGGGAGCTCCAACCCGCAGCAACAAGGGGAATTGGTGGTCGATGTCGTGGGCGGCGTGTCGGCTCCGCTCGGCATCGCCATTCCGGTTATGCCGACGTCCGAGGTGGTGAATACGCCCGCCGGGCGCACCGACCAGCTCGGGCAGCAGCTCGCGCAGATCGTCACCACCGACTTGCGCAACTCGGGCCTGTTCAAGCCGCTCGATTCGGGCGTGAAACCGGTGCTCTTCCCCGAAGTGACCGCGCCGACCTTCGACTATTGGGGTGGGGCGGGGGCGTCGGCGCTGGTACAGGGGTTCATCCGCGCCAATGGCGATGGCACGCTGACGGTCGGCTGCTATCTCTATGACGTGTTTTCGCGCGCGGAGCTGGCGCGGCAGGGCTTTGTCGTGCCGCCGAGCGAATGGCGGCGCGCCGGACACAAATGCGCCGACATGGTCTATTCGAAGCTGACCGGCGAAGGCCCGTATTTCGACAGCCGCGTCGTCTACGTCTCTGAGACGGGCCCCAAGGGCAAGCGGATCAAGCGGCTGGCAATCATGGATCAGGATGGTGGCAACCACCGCTTCCTGACCAACGGCCAGGCGATCGCGCTGACGCCGCGCCTTTCGCCCGACCAGCGCTCGATCGTTTATATGAGCTATGTCGACGATCGCCCGGCCATCTATGTTTATGATCTGGCGAGCGGCCGGCAGCGGCTGCTGGTGCCCAACACCAATTTGACGTTTGCGCCGCGCGTATCGCCCGACGGCAAGTGGGTGCTGTTCTCGATGGCGGTCGGCGGCAATACCGACATCTACCGCGTGCCGCTGAGCGGTGGCACGCCGCAGCGGCTGACCGATTCCCCCCGCGATCGACACCGGCGGCACTTATTCGCCCGACGGTTCGCGCATCGTGTTCGAGAGCGATCGTTCGGGCACGCAGCAATTGTACGTGATGAACGCCGACGGATCGCAGCAGCAGCGCATCAGCTTCGGCAGCGGGCGCTATGCGACGCCGGTGTGGAGCCCACGCGGCAATCTGATCGCCTTCACCAAGATTGGCGGGTCGTTCCGCATCGGCATCATGAGCCCGGCCGGCGGCAATGAGCAATTGCTGACCGACGGTGCGCAGGATGAAGGGCCAAGCTGGTCGCCCAATGGCCGCGTGCTGATGTTCTTCCGCTCGAGCGGTGGCGGGAACGGGCGCGCCGATTTGTGGTCGGTCGATCTCACGGGGGTGAACGTTCGCCGCGTTCCGACGGTGCTCGATGGATCCGATCCCGCCTGGGGACCGTTACGCCCCTGACGCAAATTGTGTGTACGCTTGTATCACCACCTTTCCCCTAAGGAGACGCTGACATGGCTAAATTGACGACCTCGCTGCTGATCGGGACCGCATTGTTCACTGCGGCTTGCGCCAAGAAGCCGCCTGCGGTCATTCCGCCTGCGCCCGGCCCGTCGGTCGTCGATCCCAATGCCGGCCAGGGCAGCATCGCGCCAGGTTCGCGCGCCGACTTCGAGCGTTCGGTCACCAGCAACACCGTCAATTTCGCGCTCGACAGCTTCTCGCTGGATGACCGGGCACGTTCGATCCTCGACAGCCAGGCGCAGTGGCTGACGCGTTACCCCAACGTGCCGGTCAGCCTGGAAGGCCATTGCGACGAGCGCGGTACGCGCGAATATAACCTCGCGCTGGGGGATCGTCGTGCGCTCGCCGCCAAGAATTATCTGGCTGCGCGCGGCGTTGCGCCGGGTCGCATCTCGACGATCAGCTACGGCAAGGAACGCCCGATCGCACTGGGTTCGGACGAAGCTGCCTGGGCACAGAACCGCCGCGCGGTTACCATCGTTCTCAATTGAGATCGCCTGCTCCGCCTTGGCGGGGTTGAGACAAAGGGCGGCGTCGGCTTTGCCGGCGTCGCCCTTTTGCTGTCTGTCACCCGTTCGCCTCCGTCCTTTCGCCCTCTTGCGGCGCACCTGACTTCGATATAAATATGATATCATATTTAACGGGAGGAACAGATGGTCGAGTCGGGTACACGCAACACCGCGCTGACGCTGTCGCGCGAGCATGGCGCATCGACGTCGAGCGGCTATGCGATGCTGCTGGTGATGCTGGCGTCGCTGGCGCTGGGAGTTTTCGGTGTGACGTTGCTCAAGCACCAAGCCGATCTGGGCGGGCCGATCGTGGCGGTGGCGAGCATCGTGTTCGTTTTCGTGTCCGGCGGTTTCTATATGCAGCAGCCCAATCAGGCGACGGCGATCACGCTGTTCGGCGCGTATAAGGGCACCGATCGCAATACCGGTCTGCGCTGGCTGTTGCCGTGGCTGGGGCGCAAGAAGGTGTCGCTGCGCGCCAACAACATGATTTCGGAACGGCTGAAGGTGAACGACCTGCGCGGCAACCCGATCGAGATCGCGGCGCAAGTCGTGTGGCGCGTGACCGATACCGCGCAGGCGCTGTTCGATATCGACGATTACAAGGCATTCGTGATCGTCCAGATCGAGGCGGCGGTGCGCACGATCGGCGCGCGCTACCCCTATGACGATTATGAGCATCAGGAAGTGACACTGCGCGGCAATCACGATCAGGTCGGAGCGGAGCTGCGCCAGGAATTGATCGCGCGGTTGGTGACGGCGGGCATCACCGTGGACGAATGCGGCTTCACGCACTTGGCTTATGCCCCGGAAATCGCGGGCGCGATGTTGCGGCGGCAACAGGCGCAAGCGGTGGTCGCGGCGCGCAAGACATTGGTCGAGGGCGCGGTCGGCATGGTCGAGATGGCGCTGGATCTGCTCTCCGCCAAGGGGGTGGTCGAACTGGACGACGAACGCCGCGCGGCGATGGTCTCCAATCTGATGGTCGTGTTGTGCGGCGAGCGCGATACCCAGCCGGTCGTCAACGCCGGTTCGCTCTACCAATAGGACGCGCACCTTGGCGGCTCCCCCCAAAAAGGCGTTTCCCTTGCGTCTCGACCCCGCGCTGTATGCCGCGGTCGAGCGGATGGCGGCGGCCGATTTGCGGAGCGTCAATGCCGAATTCGAATGCCTCTTGCGCGAGGCGCTGGCCAAGCGCGGCGTGAAACTCGCTGCCCCCAATCCGCCCCGCGCGGGCGCCCACCCAAGGGAGAAGACCGTGAAGACGCGTGATCTGGTCGATCATTATCGGGTCGAAAAGGGCTATTGGTTCGTGCCGCACATGTTTGGCTTCGGCGTCACGCCGGTGACGTGGCAGGGCTGGGTGGCCACGATCGTTTTGCTGGCCTGTTGAGCGCCGACATCCTGCTCCTGCGGGACCAGATCGGGCAAATCGGCATCGGCGTGGCATTGGTCGGGCTGTTCACGATGATCGCGATCCGCAAGACGCAGGGCGGGCTGGGCTGGCATTGGGGAACGCGCAAATGATCCGCGCCACGCTTCTCGCCGCGGCGGCGCTGATCGCCTCTCCCGCTGTCGCCACGACCCCGGTGCCGACTGACCTCACCGCACCGGGCCCCGAAGGGGCGCTCGCGGGGACGCTGCTCGATCCCGACGCCAAGGCCCCGCTGGTTCTGCTGATCCCGGGGTCGGGGCCGACCGACCGCGACGGCAACAATCCGCTGGGCGTGGCGGGCGGCCCCTATCGCCAGCTCGCCGAGGCGCTCGCCGCCAAGGGCATCGCCACGCTGCGCATCGACAAGCGCGGGCTGTTCGGCAGCAAGGCGGCGCAGGCCGACCCCAATGCCGTAACCACCGCCGATTATGCCGCCGACGTACAGGCGTGGAGCAAGGTCGCACGCGCCCGGACCGGCGCGCGTGCATCTGGCTGCTCGGCCATAGCGAGGGCGGGTTGGTCGCGTTGCAGGCCGCGCAGAGCCCCGTCGGGATCTGCGGGTTGATCCTGGTGTCGAGCGTCGGCCGCCCGATGGGGGCGGTGCTGCGCGAGCAATTGCGGGCGAACCCGGCCAATGCGCCGCTGCTGCCCGCCGCCGATGCGGCGATTGCGTCGCTGGAGGCGGGCAAACGAATCGACGCGACGCAATTGCCCGTGCCGCTGCAGACGCTGTTTCCTGACCGTTTGCAGGGCTATTGGATCGACTTGCTGTCGCACGATCCCGCACGGCTTGTTGCTGCGGTAAAACTGCCGGTGCTGATTCTGCAGGGCACGCGCGACATACAGGTGAGCGTCGCCGATGCCGAGGCGCTGCATCGCGCCCAGCCCAAGGGCACGCTGACGCTACTGCCCGGCATCAACCACGTGCTGCGGCCAGTGGCGAGCGACGATCGCGCGGCCAACCTTGCCACCTACCGCGATGCGACGCTGCCGATTTCTCCTAGCGTGGCGGACGCGGTCGCGACGTTCGTGGGGCGGTAGCGCGGGTGCGAGCTGCCCCATACCGTTCGGGCTGAGCCTGTCGAAGCCCACCCCCTCCGCGGCACGCGCCGTTGCGTGGGGGAGGGTGCCCTTCGAGAAGCTCAGGGCGAACGGAAGGCGGGGTCGAGTGGTCTCACCCCAACGCTGCGTCGAGCAATTTGGCGAGGCGCAGGCCGCCGCGTTCGACCTCGAGCCGGGCGACGGGCACGAGCTTCTCGATCGTCGCTTCGTCGAGTGTCACGCGGGCCGGGGTCGGCGCGCACGGGTCGGCCATCGCGCTGCCATAGGCTGCGTCATGCGCGACGTGCCAGCTTTCGCGGCTCCAGTCGGTGACATCCCCCGCGGCGACTTTCGCGCGCACGGCGGCCGGATAGCGGTGCACCAGTGACGGGCCGGTGGTGATGGCGCGTTCGGCGAGATAGCCGTCCCAGATGCTGTGCAGGTTGAGCCGCGGCGGGCTGTAACTGCCATAAACCGCCTTCACGTCATTGCCGCCCTTGTCGTCCTTCTCGCCGGCATGAAGTGGCTGGTGGAGATCGCCGACGAAGTGGATCAGGAAAGCGAGTGCCTCGACGCGATCCTTTTCGGGTGCGTGACGGTTCTTGAGCAAGGCGACGTCGCGCGTGATTTGCGCAGAGACGCAATTGCCGTCCTTGCACGGCACCACCAGATCGAACGGGTGGCAGATGTTCACGTCCTGAAAATGCCAAGTATAGGCATAGCCGAAGCGCGATTTGCCGTTCGCATCCTTGAGCGGCTTGACGCAATCGGCCCAGACGCTGGCTTCGGCAATGGTCGCGGCCTTGCACTCGGGCGTACCGAGCAGGTCGAAATGGCGGAGCAGGTCGCGAATCGCGGCACGCGTCTTGGGGCGGACATTGGCTTCGGCGATGCGGGCAACGGTCTGATGGCCATATTCCCAATAGGCCGAAGCGGGCGCGGCGACGGTGGCGGCCAGCAGGGTGGCGAGAACGGCAAAGCCGGGGCGAACGCGACGGATACAGGTCATGGGATGGCTTTAGTCGTGTGGCGGGCATCGCGAAAGGCGTGATCGTCCCTCACCCTTCCGCCGCCTTGCGGCTCCCTCCCTCTCCCGATGGGAGAGGGAATTTCAGTCGTCGCCGAAAATGGCGACGTCGCGCTGGCCGTCGGAGCGAGGCGCGCGCGGTACATGCCGGGGGTGGTGAAGTGCCACAGCGCCTCACCGTTGGGGCCGGTGACGATCACCCCACCGGTGCCGCCGAGCGCGGCGACCTCTGACAGCACGGCCTGAGCCGCAACCTCGAGCGATTCGCCTGCCAGGCGCGCCCGCGCGCAGATTTCGTGGGCGACGTTGACGCGGATGAAGAACTCGCCCGCGCCAGTGCACGACACCGCGCCCGCGCGGTCATCGGCATAGGTGCCAGCCCCGATCAAAGGCGAATCGCCGATGCGACCCCAATTCTTGCCGGTCACGCCACCGGTCGAGGTTGCCGCTGCAACATGGCCCGCCGCATCGCAGGCGACCGCGCCGACCGTGCCATATTTCATGTCGACGTCGAACGCGCCGCCACCGCCGAGCATCTCATCCAACTGAGCACGGCGTTCGGGCAGGATCAGCCAGTCCTGCGTCGCGGATTCGCAACCCTGTTCCCGCGCGAAGGTTTCGGCACCCGCGCCGCTGAGCAACACGTGCGGGCTGTGCACCATCACCGCGCGGGCGAGCGACACCGGGTGGCGCGCGGTCGTAACGCCCGCCACAGCACCCGCCGCCCGGTCGCGCCCGTCGCGGCGA
>NZ_JSBN01000139.1 GCF_000797515.1 Sphingomonas sp. Ant H11 | reverse complement strand
CACGGGACGGCCCCGGCCTGCGCCGGGGGTGACGAACGCGGCGCAACCCCCTATCTGTTCTCCATGGCCTCTCCCGAAATCGAAGCGCTGACACAGGCCCTCGCCAAATTGCCAGGGCTGGGGCCGCGCTCCGCCCGACGTGCGGTGCTGCACTTGCTGAAGAAGCGCGAGGCGGCGCTGGGGCCGTTGCTGAGTGCGTTGATGGCGGTTGAGGAACGGCTCTCAACCTGTTCGATTTGCGGCAATATCGATACCACCAATCCCTGTGGCGTGTGCGCCGATCCGCGCCGCGATGCGCGCGCGCTGTGCGTGGTGGAGGAGGTGGCCGATCTATGGGCGCTCGATCGGTCGCGGCTGTTTCCGGGGCGGTTTCATGTGCTAGGCGGGAGATTGTCGGCGCTGGAGGGCGTGCGACCCGAGGATCTCGCCATCGATTCGCTGGTACGCCGCATTGCTGAGGGCGGGATCGACGAGGTGGTGCTGGCGATGAATGCGACGTTGGAGGGGCAGACCACGGCACATTACATTATCGAGCGGATCGAGCGGTTTCCGGTGCGCATCACCCAATTGGCGCACGGCCTGCCGGTGGGCGGCGAACTCGATTATCTCGATGAAGGCACGCTGGCCCAGGCACTGCGCGCGCGCGACCGGTGGGGTAATTTAAGAAGATTGGGTTCGCGCAGAGGCGCAGAGGACGCAGAGATGGCCTTCTCCGCGTCCTCTGCGCCTCTGCGCGAACCACTCTTTCTTTTTCTTGAGCGCTGCCGCGCGGAGAAGAACGAAACTTGACGGACGGCTGTTGCTTTCCTAGCTCGAAGGAATGGCTGTCCTAGAAATCCTTGAAGTTCCGCATCCTGGCCTCCGCGCCGTCGCCAAGCCCGTCGAAACGGTGGACGATAGCGTTCGCAAGATCGTGTCCGACATGTTCGACACGATGTACGCCGCGCGCGGGATCGGTCTCGCCGCGACGCAGGTTGCGATCGAGCAGCGCATTGTCGTGATCGACCTGCAGGAGCCCGAAAGCGATGCGGAAGATGCCAAGCCGGTGCGCAAGCCGCTGGTCTATATCAACCCGGAATTGCTGTCGCTGAGCGAGGAAACCTCCTTCTATAACGAAGGCTGCCTGTCGATCCCCGAGCAATATGCCGAGGTCGAGCGCCCGACGCGCTGCCGCGCCACCTGGCTCGACGAGCAGGGTGAACGCCACGAGGCCGATTTTGACGGTTTGCTGGCGACGGCGTTGCAGCATGAGATCGACCATCTGAACGGCGTGCTGTTCATCGACCATATCTCCAAGCTGAAGCGCGATATGCTGCTCAAAAAGCTGGCGAAGCAGCGCAAGGCGGCTTGACCGATTCTCCCTCTCCCCTTCAGGGGGAGGGTCGGGGAGAGAGGCAGTAACAACCGTTGCGGTCTAGACTGCCGCTCTTCCGCGCTTCGGCTTCGCCTAGCTTGCCCTTTCCCCTGAAGGGAGAGGGAGAGGTTAGAACAGCCCTTCAATCTCGCCCCCGGCCCCGAACCGGATCCCCTCCGCCGCCGGAACGCGCGGCAGGCCGGGCATGGTCATGATCTCCCCGCAGATTGCCACGACGAAGCCGGCACCCGCGCTCAATCGCACCTCGCGCACCGGCACGACATGGCCGGTCGGCGCGCCGAGCTTGGCCGGGTCGGTCGAGAAGCTGTACTGCGTCTTCGCCATGCATACCGGCAAATGACCGAAACCCGCAGCTTCCCAGCGGGCGAGCTGCGCGTGGACCGAGGCATCGGCAATCGCTTCTTCCGCGCGGTAGATGCGGGTGGCGACGGTGTTGATCTTGTCGAACAGCGATAGTTCGTCCGAATAGAGCGGCGCGAACTGACCGGCATTGTGGTCGCACAGCGCCACCACCGCCTCGGCCAGTGCTTCGGCCCCGGTGCCGCCCTCGGCCCAATGCGTACATAGCACCGCGTTGCAGCCCTGCTCGGCGGCAATCTGCTCGATCACCGCAAATTCATCGGGGGTATCGCCATCGAAGCGGTTGACCGCCACCACCACCGGCACCCCGAAGGCTCGGACATTCTCGATATGGCGGGCGAGATTGACGCCACCGCGTCGCACCGCCTCCGCATCGGGCGCGCCGAGATCGGCCTTGGCGACGCCGCCATGCATCTTCAGCGCGCGCACCGTCGCCACGATCACCGCGGCGGCGGGCTTCAAGGCGGCCTGGCGGCACTTGATGTCGAAGAACTTTTCCGCGCCGAGATCGCGCCGAACCCGGCCTCGGTCACCACATAATCGGCGAGGCCCAGCGCGGTGCGCGTGGCGATCACCGAATTGCAGCCATGCGCGATATTGGCGAACGGGCCGCCGTGGATGAGGGCAGGGGTGCCCTCCAGCGTCTGGACGAGGTTGGGCTTGATCGCCTGTGCCAGCAACACCGCCATCGCGCCATCGGCCTTGAGGTCACGCGCGGTTACCGGCCGCCGGTCGCGCGTATAGGCGACGACGATTCGCCCTAGCCGGGCTTCCAGATCGTGTAAGTCACTGGCCAGGCACAGAATTGCCATCACCTCGGACGCGACGGTAATGTCGAACCCGCTTTCGCGCGGGTAGCCATTGGCGGGCCCGCCGAGCGACTGGGCGATGTCGCGCAAGGCCCGGTCGTTCATGTCGAGCACGCGCCGCCACACGATCCGCCGCACGTCGATATCGAGCGCATTGCCCCAATGGACATGGTTGTCGATCATCGCGGCCAGCAAATTGTGCGCGCTGGTGATCGCATGGAAATCGCCGGTGAAATGGAGGTTGATGTCCTCCATCGGCACCACTTGCGCATAGCCGCCGCCGGTCGCGCCGCCCTTGGTGCCGAAACAGGGACCAAGCGACGGTTCGCGCAGCGCCAGCATCGTCTTGCGCCCGGTGCGGTTCAGCGCATCGGCGAGGCCGACCGACGTTGTCGACTTGCCTTCGCCCGCCGGGGTCGGGCTAATGGCGGTGACCAGGATCAGGCGGCCTTGCGCGGTTGACGCGGGGAGGCGCGAAAGGTCGATCTTGGCCTTGAAATGACCATAGGGTTCAACCGCTTCGGACGGGATTCCGCCACGTTGGGCGATCTGCCCGATCGGTTGCAGGGTGGCGGCGCGCGAGATCGCAATGTCAGACAGCATGATACTGCCCTAACAAATCCATTCCCAAAGGGGGAGGATTTACGACACTGGTCGCCCAAGCTACAGGTTCGCAGAATGTTCCAGAAAGAGTTCGTATGACCGGTGTGACGATGGCCTTGTTTGGAGTGGCGGCCCTGCTGGTTGGCCTGGCGATCGGTTTCCTGCTCGGGATTCGCGGTACGGCGCAGGCCCGCGCCGAGCGCGATGCGCGCAATGAGGATTTCAAGCGCGCGATCGTCGATCTGGCCAGTGCCGAGGAACGGGCGCGAGAAACCGCGCAATTGCGCACCGATCTTGCTGCAATTCGCGATGAACGCGATGTCGCGCGGCTCGAAAACACCGCGTTGAAGACGCACAGTTCGGCCTTTGAAAGCCGCCTTGCCGAAATGCGCGAGGCCGACGAAGCCCGCCTCCAAATGGTGCGCGAAACGCATGAGGCGCGCATTGCCGAATTGCTCCACGCCAAAGAATTGCTCGCCACGCAATTTGCCGAGGTGTCGAACAAATTGCTCAACGAGGCGCAGGAGGTTTTCCTCAAGCGCGCCGACGAGCGGTTCCGTCAGTCGGAAGAAACCGCCGGGCAGAACCTCAAATCGATGCTCCAGCCGGTCAGCGAGCGGCTGCTCAAATATGAGGAAGCGGTAACCAAGGTCGAGAGCGAGCGGTTGAGCGCGTTCGACCAACTCAAAGGCCAGCTTGAGGGGCTGCGGATCGGCCAGGAAAAGGTATCGTCGGAAGCGGCCAAGCTGGTCAATTCGCTGCGCAACGCCCCCAAATCGCGCGGGCGCTGGGGTGAGCAGCAATTGAAGAACGTGCTCGAAAGCTGCGGCCTGTCCGAACATACCGATTTTCAGACCGAAGTGTCCGTTTCGGGCGGCGATGAGGGCGGGCGGTTGCGCCCCGATGCGATCGTCACCGTGCCGGGCGGACGCAGCCTGGTGATTGACGCCAAGGTGTCGCTCAACGCCTATCAGGATGCGTTCGGCGCGGTCGATGAGGCGGAGCGCGCGAAGGGCCTGGCGCTGCACGCTGCGGCGATGCGCGCGCACGTCAACGGGCTTGGCAACAAGGCCTATTGGAGCCAGTTCGCCGACGCGCCCGATTATGTCATCATGTTCGTCCCCGGCGAGCATTTCCTGTCGGCGGCGCTTGAACAAGACCCTACGCTGTGGGATTTCGCCTTTGAAAAGCGTGTGCTGCTGGCGACCCCGACCAATCTTATCGCGATCGCGCGCACGGTGGCGGCGGTGTGGCGGCAGGAGCGGTTGGCCAAGGAAGCCGCCGAGATTGGGCGGCTAGGCAAGGAAATGCACGACCGTTTGGCGAAGGTGGCCGACGACTTGCGCAAAGTTGGTGCGGGGTTGAACAGCGCGGTCAACAATTTCAACAGCTTCTCCAACTCGTTCAACGGCCGCCTGATGGTGACGGGGCGCAAGTTCCGCGATCTCAACATCGAAACCGGCGCGCGCGAGCTGGAGGATGTCGCCCCGGTCGAAGCGCTGGCGCGCTATAGTGACAGCGAACCGCTGCAACTGGCGGAGCCGAGTGTGGTGTCGGTGGGGGAGGCTGAGGCCAACACATAGGGGGGTGTACGCCCGCGCTGCGCGCTCTGCCTCCCCTCCCCTG
>NZ_JSBN01000138.1 GCF_000797515.1 Sphingomonas sp. Ant H11 | reverse complement strand
CCCACCGCTGGCGCGGCGGGCCCCTTCCCTCTCCCGGTGGAGAGGGACATTCGATCACTGTGAAAGGGCGCGCCTTAAACCCTCACCCCTCGGTCTTGGGCGTGACCCAGACCGACACCGGCACGACGAATTTGCCGGGTGCGGGTTTGCCGACTTCGACGCGGTCGGCGGTGACCAGTTCGCCGGTGGCGAGATTGAAGGAAATCCAGGGCTTGGGCATCCGCCCGAAGGTCATTTTCTGGATGGGCTGGCCGGTGGCCGTGTTCATGATCGTGGCAATAACACTCATCGCGCCCCGATAAGCGGGGCGCGGTTTGCGTGTCCAGTGGGGATTAAAATGCGCCGCTTAGGCTGACAAAAACGCTTCCCCGGCGGAGGCCGGGGCCCAGTGGCGGGGTGGATGTTGGCGGGCGCTGCGCTTGTTTACACCCAGCGTCACGACTGGGCCCCGGCCTTCGCCGGGGGAAGTGTATGCCCCCCCCCACCCCGCCGCTTCGATGATCGGCACGAATTTCGCCGCGGTCAGGCTGGCACCGCCGACCAGCGCACCGTCGACATCCTCGGTTTCCAGAATCGCCGCCGCATTCGCGCCCGTTACCGATCCGCCATAGAGGATGCGGATCGTGTCGGCGGCGTCGCCGACCAGCGTGCGCAGCTTGGCGCGCGCGATCGAATGGACTTCGGCGATTTCGTCGAGCGTCGGCGTGCGGCCGGTGCCGATCGCCCAGCGCGGTTCATACGCCAGCGTCAGCCATGCGCCGGTGGCGAGATCGGGCACGGATTTCTCGATCTGCGCCTGCACCACGCGCGCGGCGCGGCCGGCGTCGCGCTCGGCATCGGTCTCGCCCACGCACAGGATGACGCCGAGGCCGTGGCGGTGCGCGGCGCTGGCCTTGGCCCAGGCGTCCTGGCTGGTCTCCCCCTGGTCGGCGCGGCGTTCGCTATGGCCGACGTGGTGAAGCTCGCCCCCGCCTCGGCGAGCATCGATGCCGACAGACACCCGGTGTGCGCGCCGCTTTCCGCCGCATGAACATCCTGCCCGCCGAAAGCGAGGCCGGGCACGCGCTGGACGGCGGGAGCAATCAGCGTCGCGGGCAAGGCAATCGCCACATCGACTGCAGGATGCGCGCGCGCCGCAACGGCGATCGCGTCGAGTTCGGCCAAGGCGGCCAGACTGCCATTCATCTTCCAATTGCCCGCGACCAGCTTGCGACGTGTCATGCCCATCCTCTTTTTCTGCCTTTTGCCCAGCGATAACGCCCGTGCCGGATCGCACAAGTCCAAGCCCCGGCTTGAAGCCGCCCGATCACACCCCTAAAGCGGCGGAGACTACGCTCCAGACAGATTGGCCGCTCCCGCTCATGCTCAGTTTTTTCCGCCGAATGATCCGCCACCCGCTGGGGGCCGCCGTCGCGCTTGGATTTGTGGCGTTGCTTGGCCTGGCGTTCGTGCTGTCGGATAAATCGGGCCTGTCGGGCAGCGGCACCCCCGCCGCCAAGGGCGACACCGTCGCCACCGTCGGTAACAAGACGATCGCGCTGGGCGATTTGCAGGCGGCGGTACAGCGCGACTTCAACCAATATCGCCAGGAGCAGCCGTCGCTGACGATGGCGCAATTCGTGGCCGGCGGCGGGTTCGACGCGACGCTGGAACGGCTGATCGATTCGACCGCCTTCCGCCAGTTCGCGCAGAAGCAGGGCATGGTCGTCAGCAAGCAGGCGGTCGATGCGGTGATCGCAAGCCAGCCGGGGCTCACCGGGCTCGACGGCAAGTTCGATCAGGCACGCTATGAAGCGGTACTGAAGCAGAACGGCACCAGCGACGTGCAAGTCCGTACCGACATTGCCGACCAGACGCTGACGCGCCAGTTGATCCTGCCGACGATCGGCGCGAGCCAGGTGCCGGTGCAGCTGGCGCTGCCTTATGCCAGCCTGTTGCTGGAAAAGCGCAACGGCACGGTCGGCTTCATCCCCAGCCAGGCGGTCGCAGCGGGCCCCGCCCCGACCGAGGCGGAACTGAACACCTTCTATACCCGCAACCTGTCGCGCTACCGCGTGCCGGAGCGGCGGATCGTGCGCTATGCGCTGGTCAATGCCGCCGCCGTCGCCGCCACGCCAACCGATGCCGAGATCGCTGCGGCCTATAAGGCGCAGGCGGCAAGCTTCGCCGCCGCCGATCTGCGCACGATCGCGCAAGTCGTCGTCGCCGATCAAGCTGCCGCCACCGCGCTCGCCGCCAAGGTGCGCGCAGGCACGCCGATCGAGCAGGCGGCACGCGCCGCCGGGCTGGAAGCCGCGACGCTGACCGACCAGCAGAAGGCGGCCTATGCCGGGCAGACATCCCCCGCCGTTGCCGATGCGGCCTTTGCCGCCAAGGCAGGCGATGTCGTAGGGCCAGTGCGCGCGCCGCTTGGCTTCATCGTCGCAAAGATCGTGAAACAGCATGTTCAGCCCGCCAAGTCGCTCGCCGAGGCGACGCCCGGCCTGCGCGAGACGCTGCAGAAGCAGAAGACGGCAGCAGCGCTGACCGACAAGCGCAACGCGATGGAAGATGCGCTGTCCAAGAGCAATTTCGACAATCTCGCCACGCAGCAGAAGCTGACACCGCTGCGCACCCCCGCGCTGCTCGCGGGCGGGCAGGACATCGACAACCCCGCCGCCAAACCTGACCCCGCCCTCGCGCCGATCCTCGCCGCCGCCTTTGCAGCCCAAGCCGGAGACAGCCCGCAAACGGTGCCGCTGGGCCCAGATGGCAGCTTTGCGCTGGTCGCGGTCGAGAAGATCGTACCCGCGGCACCGCGTCCGCTGGCGCAGATCCACGATGCCGTGGTGCACGACTTCACGCTCGACCGTGGCCAGCGCGAGGCACGCAAGATCGCCGCAAGCGTCGTCGCCAGCGCCAATAAGGGCACACCGCTGGCCGAGGCGCTCGCCGCGACAAAGCTGAAGCTGCCGCCACTGCGCCCGGTCAACGCGCCGCGCGCCGCGCTGATGGCAAATCCGCGCCAGGTGCCAGCCCCGCTGTCGCTGCTGTTCAGCATGGCCGCCAAGACCACCAAGCTGCTCGAAGCGCCCGACAAGGCCGGCTGGATCATCGTCCATCTCGACTCGATCGAATCGGGCGATGCGCGCGGCAATGACAAGGTGATCGCGGGAACGCGCGCTGACATTGGCAAGGTGATCGGCCGCGAATATGCCGGTGCCTTTGGCAAGGCCGTGCAAAAGGCAGTCGGCACCACGCGCAACACCGCTGCGATCGCCAAGCTCAAGCTCGACATGCTGGGTGGCGTGAGTGCGACCGATCAGCCCTGATACTGCGGCAGCACACGCCGCGCTCGCCACCGGTCGCCCGGCGCTGCTGTGGCAGCGCCAGGTCGCCGATACCGAAACCCCGGTCGCCGCCGCGCTGAAGCTGATCGAGCCGGGGCGGGGCGACTTCCTGCTCGAATCGGTCGAGGGCGGGGAAACGCGCGGGCGGCACAGCCTGATCGGGCTCGCGCCCGATCTGGTGTTTCGCGCGCAGGGCCATGACGCCGCGATCAACCCGCACTGGCTGACCGACCGCGACGCCTTTGCCCCCTGCGCCGAACCGACGCTCGACGCGCTGCGGTCGCTGGTCGCGTCGTGCCGGATGGACGTGCCCGCCGAATTGCCGCGCGCGCTGGCGTGTCTGGTCGGCTATTTCGGCTATGAGACGATCGGGCTGGTCGAACGGCTGCCCCGGCCCGAGAGCGATGCGCTGGGCCTGCCCGACATGATGTTCGTGCGTCCGACGGTGGTGCTGATCTTCGACCGGCTCGCCGACGCGCTGTTCCTGGTCGCGCCGGTCTGGCCCGATGCGACGCGTACGCCCGAGGCGATCGTCGCCGAGGGGCTGGAGCGGATCGAGACGACTGCCGCGCGCCTCGCGACCGCGCCTTTGCCTGCGCCCGTGCGGGGCGAGGCGAGCGAGATCGCGCTGACTCCGACACTGCCGCCCGGCCGCTATGCCGAGATGGTGGCGCGCGCGAAGGAGTATATCGTCGCGGGCGACATCTTTCAGGTGGTGCTGTCGCAGCGTTTCACGGCACCGTTTCCACTGCCCGCGTTCGAATTGTATCGCGCGCTGCGGCGGATCAACCCGTCGCCGTTCCTCTATCATCTCGATCTGCCGGGCTTTGCGCTGACCGGATCGAGCCCGGAAATTCTGGTGCGCGTGCGCGACGGCGAGGTGACGATTCGCCCGATCGCCGGCACGCGCCCGCGCGGCAAGACCGCCGCCGAGGACGAAGCCAATCGCCAGAGCCTGCTCGCCGACCCCAAGGAGCGCGCGGAACATCTGATGTTGCTCGATCTCGGCCGCAACGATGTCGGGCGCGTGGCCACCGCTGGCAGCGTGACGGTGACCGCCAGCTACACCACCGAATTCTACAGCCATGTCATGCACATCGTCTCGAACGTCATCGGCCAGCTAGCGCCCGAGCATGACGCGCTCGACGCGCTGTTTGCGGGCTTCCCGGCGGGCACGGTCAGCGGGGCACCGAAGGTGCGTGCGTGCGAAATCATCGCCGAACTGGAGGGTGCCGTGCGCGGCCCTTATGCGGGCGGCGTCGGCTATTTCTCGCCTGATGGATCGATGGATTCTTGCATCGTGCTGCGCACCGCGATCGTGAAAGACGGCATCATGAACGTGCAGGCGGGGGCGGGAATCGTTGCCGATAGCGAAGCGGCGTATGAACAACGCGAATGCGAGGCCAAAGCGGGAGCGCTTCTCGCCGCCGCGCGCGAGGCGATCGCGCGGGCGGCAGAGAGCGGGTTCGGGCAGTAATAAGCGTCAGCGCTGCGCTTACTTACCCCCCTTTCGGGCTGAGCTCGTCGAAGCCCACCTCTCCACGGGAGCGGGCGTGCCCCCGTGGCGAGATGCCCTTCGACAGGCTCAGGGCGAACGGAGGGGAAGCGTGTCGACGCGCCGCCTCGTTACGGAACCTGGCTCGCCTGACGCTTCGCATCGGCCTTTTCGGCGGCATATTGTTCGGCACGCAACTTGGCGCAGCCGGTCTGGCCGCCCGAGCCGGTCGGCGAGCAGGTATCGGGCAGGCCACCTGCACGGCGGCCGACATCGTCCATCAGGGCGGCGCGATTGACCCAGCTCTGGTTCTGCGCCGGGATCGGCTTGTCGTCGCGCAGCGCCTTGGGAATGCGGTAGGGTTCGCCGACGCGCGCGCACACGACGATTTCTTCATCGGGATTGTTGGACTGCGGGCATTTTTCGTTACCCGTCAGCGTGACCGAGCGAATCCGGAGCGGCGGCTTGCCCGACTCGGCCTGTTTGGCTTCGGTCGTCGAAGCCTGCGGCGCGGTCTGCGCAAACGTCGCGGTGGAGATTGTGGCCAGCAAAACGGCGACGGCGAGAGAGCGCAGCATGGGAAATTCTCCTTGGGACACGGCAACGTGTAGCACGTCTGGTTAGATCCAACCTGAACGGCGTCTTTATCACCGCGATTGTCGTATCAGCACAAACAGGTTAGCGGCGCGCCATGATCCTCGTTATCGACAATTACGACAGCTTCACCTGGAACCTGGTCCACTATCTGATGGAGTTGGGCGCGGAGGTAAAGGTCGTGCGCAACGATGCGCTGACCGCCGCCGAAGCGCTGGCCAGCAATGCGCAAGGATTCCTGATCTCCCCCGGCCCGAAGACGCCGACCGAAGCCGGCATCTCGCTCGACCTGGTCGCGGCCTGCGCCGTCGCCGGGCGACCGCTACTAGGGGTGTGTCTGGGTCATCAGGCGATCGGCCAGCATTTTGGCGGACGCGTGGTGCGCGGCGGGTTGATGCACGGCAAGACCTCGCCGGTGACGCATGACGGAACGGGCGTGTTCAAGGGGCTCCCCTCGCCCTTTACCGCGACGCGCTATCATTCGCTGATCGTCGAGGATTTGCCGGAGACGCTGCTGGTCAACGCGCGCGCGGATGACGGCTCGGTGATGGGCGTGCGCCATGCGACGCTGCCCATCCATGGCGTGCAGTTCCACCCCGAGAGCATCGCCACCGAACATGGCCATGCGATGCTCGCCAATTTTCTGGCGGATGCGGGGATTGTCGGATGACCACCCTCGCCCTCCTCCCCGATACGGCATCGCCGCTCAGCCGCGAAACCGCCGCGCAGGCGTTTGCCGACCTGCTCGACGCGCGAACGTCGGAAAGCGAAATCGAGGCCTTCCTGATCGGGCTGACCGAACGCGGCGAAACGAGCATCGAAATTGCCGAGGCAGCGCGCGCGATGCGCGCACGCCTGCTGCCGATCGATGCACCGCCGGGCACCGTCGACGTCTGCGGCACCGGCGGCGACGGGCATCATACACTTAACGTCTCGACCGCCGTCTCGATCGTCGTCGCCAGCACCGGCGTGCCGGTTGCCAAGCATGGCAATCGCGCGGCCTCGTCCAAGGCGGGCGCGGCGGATACGCTGGAGGTGCTGGGCCTCGACATGCACCGCGCCGGGCTGTGCGCGGAGGCGAGCCTGCGCGATATCGGCATCGCCTTCCTGTTCGCCGCCAATCATCATCCGGCGATGAAACGCATCACGCCAATCCGCCAGCGGCTGGGCCGCCGCACGATCTTCAACCTGATGGGTCCGCTCGCCAACCCCGCCGGGGTGACACGCCAGCTGATCGGCATCGCCCGCCCCGATTACGCAGCGACCTATGCCGCAGCGCTCGAACAGCTCGGCACCGAAGCGGCATTGGTCGTATCGGGCGAGGAAGGGCTGGACGAGTTGTCGAGTGCCGGGCGGAGCGTCGCGGTCAGCGTTGGACAGGTGGACTTGCCCGGCATCATCGTGCCCGAAGACGCCGGATTGCCGCGCCACCCGGTCACCGCGATCCGCGGTGGCGACGCAGCGTATAACGCCGCCGCGCTCCGCCGCTTGCTTCAGGGCGAAGCGGGCCCGTACCGCGACGCTGTTCTCCTCAATGCGGCCGCCGCGCTGATCGTGGCGGGCACCAGCCAGAGCCTTTCCGAAGGCGTGGAGATCGCGCGCGACGCGATCGACAGCGGCGCGGCGAACGGCTTGCTCGATCGATGGATTGCCTATTCATGACCGACGTTCTCACCCGCATTCTCGAAACCAAACGCGCCGAGGTAGCCGCGCGCAAAGCGACGACGGCGATCGCCGAACTCGACGCCCGCATTGCCGCTCAAACCGCGCCGCGCGGCTTTCGCGCCGCGCTCGATGCGCGCGCCGAGACCGGCTATGCGCTGGTCGCCGAGATCAAGAAGGCCAGCCCGTCCAAGGGCCTGATCCGTGCCGATTTCGATCCGCCCGCCCATGCCGCCGCGTATCAGGCGGGCGGTGCGGCGTGCCTGTCGGTGCTGACCGACGAAGCGTGGTTCCAGGGGGCGGACAGCTATCTGACCGCCGCGCGCAATGCCTGTACACTGCCGGTGCTGCGCAAGGATTTCATGGTCGATCCGTGGCAAGTGCCCGAATCGCGTGCCTTGGCGCTGATGCGATCCTGCTGATCATGTCGGCGCTCGACGACGGACTGCTCGCCGAGATCGAGGCGAGTGCGCTCGAATGCGGCATGGACGTGCTGGTCGAAGTGCATTCGCACAGCGAAATGGAGCGCGCGCTGAAGCTCAAGTCGCGGCTGATCGGCGTCAACAACCGCAATTTGCGCGATTTCACGGTGGATTTCGCGCGCACCTATGAACTCGTGTCCAAGGCGCCCAAGGGCTGCACCTTCGTCGCCGAAAGCGGGCTTACCACGCGCGCAGATCTCGATGCGATGGCCGAACATGACATTCGCTGCTTCCTGATCGGCGAATCGCTGATGCGCCAGAGCGACGTCGAAGCGGCAACACGCGCGCTGGTCGGATGAGCGAGCTCACCCATCTCGATGCCGCCGGTGCGGCGCATATGGTCGATGTCGGCGGCAAAACGCCGACCCGACGTGAAGCCGTGGCGACGGGGCGGATCGACATGATCCTCGAAGCCGCGCGCGCAATCCGCGACGGGACTGCGCTGAAAGGCGATGTGCTGGCGGTGGCGCGGGTCGCGGGGATCATGGCGGCCAAGCGCACCAGCGAATTGATCCCGCTCTGTCATCCGCTACCGCTGACGCGCGTGGCGATCGATCTGGTGGTGGACGACCGTGGCGTCACCGCGACCGCGACGGCGGCGACCGAGAGCAAGACCGGGGTCGAGATGGAAGCGCTGACCGCCGTCACGGTCACGCTGCTGACGTCTACGATATGGCCAAGGCGATCGACAAAGGCATGACGATCGGCGGCGTACAATTGCTGACCAAGACCGGCGGCAAATCGGGCGATTGGGCGCGCTGAGGCGCGCATTCTTCCCCAAAAATAGCGCTTCCCCGGCGCAGGCCGGGGCCCAGTTGCGCAGCTCGCGGCAATAGAGCGCTGCGCTCAATGACCACTGCCACTTCTACTGGGCCCCGGCCTCCGCCGGGGAAGAAAAATGGATCGCGGATCGACCTGCACCGCAGGTCGATCGCGATTAGGCGATCAGAACTTGCCGCTCAGCGACACGCCGATGATGCGCGGGTCGTTGAACACGGCGGCGTTGTAGTTGTCGAGCACGCCCTTGAGGTTCTTCTCATTGGTCAGGTTACGCACGAACACGGCCAGTTCGTACTTGTTCTCAGGGGCGGCGTAACCGGCCTTCAGACCCGCTTCGAAAGTGCCGTCCGAGGTGTACTCGATCGTCTTGTACGGCACGAAGCTGGTATAGCCCTGCAGCGTCACGTCGCCCGCGAGGAACAGCTTGCCGCCATTGCCCAGCGGATAGTCATACCGTGCATTGGCATCGAGCTGATATTTCGGCGCGTCGGGCAGGACGTTGCCGTTGATCTGCGCGAGCGTTGCCGCGCCGACATTGATCGTCGGGTTGAGCACGGTGCAGGTGACGACGCCGTTGAGCTTGCAGACCGGCGCATAAACGCGCGTGTCGTTGATCTCGGTGTGCAGCACGCTGCCCCCCAGGCCGAGCGTGAACTCGGGCACCGGACGCCAGGTCAGCTCCGCTTCGCCGCCCCAGGCCTGCGCCTGGTTGGCGTTGAACAACAGGCCGTTATTGTTGGCGTCGTTGCCGTTCAGCTGGATGTTGTGGACCTTGTAGTAGAAGCCCGTCGCGTTGAAGCGCAGCGTGTTGCCGAACAGGTTCGACTTGATGCCGGCTTCATACGACGTGATCGTCTCCGACGTGGCCGTCACGAAGGCCGAGCTGAACACGGCGTTGCGGCCCTGGATCGTCGGCCCGCGGAAACCGTGCGAAACGCGCGCGAACACGTTCACATTCGGCTCGACTGCATAGTTGAGGCTGCCTTCCCAGCTCGGCTGGGTATCGGCCAGGCGCACATAGCTCGCGGCCGCAGCCGGGAAGGTCGATACGCCCGCTGCGTTGCGCGGCGGCGTGACGAGGCGCGTGGTCTTTTCGTCATAGGTCACGCGCACGCCACCGGTCAGCGTCAGCTTGGGGAGCAGCTCGTAGCTCGCCTGGCCAAAACCGGCATAGGACGTGTTGACGTTGCGCAGCACGACGAAATTGTTCGGGTTGGGCGTGGTGCCGAACGAATTGTCGAGCAGGAAGAAACCGCGCTGGTCAAATTCGGTCGTATCGCGCGATTCGAAGTAGATGCCGCCGATCTGCCACTTGAAGCGACCGGTGCCGTTGCTGGCCAGACGCAGTTCCTGGCTCAGCTGGTCGAGATCGCGCACGCGGCCCTGGCTCTCGCCGTAGAATTTGCCGCCCGCGAAATTGACCGCAGCACCGCCATCGGTGTCGCCGCGGCTATAGCCCGACGTCGATTCATACGCGGTGATCGAGGTCAGCGTGACCGCGCCGAAATCGTTCTTCGCGTTGAACGAGCCGCCATAGGTCCGGTACGCTTGTGGGTTGTTATGGCCCTCATCGAGCGCGATGCTGTCGCGCGGTTCGGCGCTGACATCGTTGGTGCCGAGCTTGATCGCGCCGCGATGGAAGATCGTCGACGTGCCCGAGTAATTGCGCGCATGCGCCGAAACGATGCCGGTGAAGCCGGTTTCGGGCGGGGTCAGCATCAACTGGAGGCGGACATCCTTTTCCTCGAACCCGCCGAGCTTGTTCTTGCCGCCGACGGTGCCGTCGTCGCTCGGGCCGGTATAGCTGTTGTCGATCCAGTTATCGCGACGCTGATACAGGCCCGACACGCGGAACGAGAGCACGTCCTTGACGATCGGCCCGCCGACGCCGGCGTCGACCGACACCGTGTTGTAGCTGCCATAGGACGCCGTCGCACGGCCTTCATAATCGTTGGTCGGCTTGTTGGTGTCGAACTTGATGATGCCGGCCGTGGTGTTACGGCCGAACAGCGTGCCCTGCGGCCCGCGCAGCACTTCGATCTGGTTCACGTCGAACACCGGGTTCGACTTCAGCACGACATGCTCGAGCACGACGTCGTCCTGGATGATCGACACGGGCTGCGACGCGCCGAGGTAGAAATCGATATTGCCGAGGCCGCGAATGTAGAAGCGCGGGAAGATCTTGCCGGTGGTCGTCTCGGCATAGAGGCCGGGGACGCGGTTGGCGAGTTCGAGCAGCGTATCGCCGCCACCCGCCGTGAAGTTGCGCAGATCGGCACCCTGCAGCACGCCGACCGAAACCGGCACCTTCTGCAGGTTCTCGCTGCGACGTTGCGCGGTGACGACGATGTCCCCGAGATTATCGTCGGCGGCGGGCGTCTGCACCGCTGCGGCTGCGGCAGGAGCATCCTGCGCGCTGGCAGCGCTGGCACCGGCAAGCGCGACAAACGCGGTGCCGAACAGGAGTGCGGACTTGGCGACGAGTGATTTGGACACGATGTTCCCCATTTGTGAGTTTAGCGTACTGCGGACATGACAACACGCGCGCAGCCCCCTTTGCGGGTGTCTGCGCGATGCGCTCTGAGCGGGCTTCGACTTGGTAAAGTCTGGTTGCTGAGGCGCGGCTAGGCCGAGATTATGTCGCGATTGTGACAGTTTGGACCGAAGGCCGGGATTGACCCGCGACTGTGGTTTCCGTGCAACTACCCTGTGCGTGTGCGACCAATGGGCCCGTTTGCGGCAAGCGCGCGCCTTCGCGTAAGGAAGGACAAGCTGACCGAGGAGGATCATCCGAATCTTGATCGAGAGCACTGCGCAGCCCCGAGGGAACTGGTACCTGGCCGAATGAATCACATACGACCGAACCTGCTGGAACGATTGCCGCTCCTGATGGACCGCCCCATCGCGGCTTACGCCCTCGCTACGGTGTCGGCCGTTCTGGCGGGACTTTTACGTAGCGCGCTGAACCCGTATTTCCCGCCGGGCTTTCCGTTTCTCACCTTCTTTCCGGCGGTCATCATCTCGGCGTTCCTGTGGGGTCGGGGGCCGGGCGTGCTGTCGGCGATTCTGTGCGGGCTTATCGCCTGGTATTTCTTCATCCCGCCGCTGTTCAGCTTTCAGATCGAGGTGCCAACCGCGACCGCGTTGCTCTTCTATATCGGCGTCGTCGCGGTTGATATTGCGCTGGTCGATATGATGCAAAAGGCCAACGCCCGCCTGCGCGAAGAACGCGAACGCACGCGTGAACTGGCGGCCCAGCGCCTGGATCTGGTCGAACGCAGCAATGTGCTGTTCCACGAATTGCAGCACCGCGTGTCCAATAATTTGATGATGGTCGCCGCATTGCTCAGCGTGCAGCGTCGCGCGATCGCCGATGAGGCCGCCAAACAAGTCCTCGACAACGCCGTCCACCGCGTCCAGCTGATCGGGCGAATCCAGCGGCAATTGTATGACGTGAGCGGGGGACAGGTCGCCCTTCATGCCGTGGTCACCACATTGGTCGCCGATCTCGCCGAGGCCGGCGGGAAGCCCGGAATCGCGTGTCGCGTCGACGCGCAAACCGATCTCGTGCTCGATCCCAATGCGCTGATCCCGCTGGCGTTGATCCTGGCGGAGGCCGTCGCGAACGCCTTCGAACATGGCTTTGCCGATCGCGAAACCGGGCGGATCGACGTGGTCGTACAGCGCACCGACGACACGCTCGACCTCAGCGTTACCGACGATGGTGCCGGTTTGCCCGATGGGTTCGACATGACCCGCACGACCAGCCTCGGCCTGACCATCGCCAGCACCCTGGCGCGGCAATTGGGGGGACGGTTCGATGTCGCGGCAACGCCGACTGGCGGTACGATCACCCGGCTGACGATCGAGCGGATTGCCCCACCCGCGACGACCCGCTGATACCCGCCAGCCTTACCGGAAAGCATGACGATGGCCTCTCCTCTGATCTCCGTGTCCGATGCGCAAGCGCGCCTGTTCGCGCTTGGTGCCGCAGTACCGAGCGAAACGCTTCCACTGGCCGCGGCCGCCGGACGCTGGCTGGCAAGCGAGGTCTACGCCTTGCGGACCCAGCCCTATGCCGATCTCTCGGCGATGGACGGCTTTGCGGTGCGGTTCGACGATTTGCCGGGGCCGCTGCGCGTGATCGGCGAAAGCGCCGCCGGACGCCCCTTTACCGGGACGTGCGGCGCGCACGAAGCGGTGCGCATCTTTACCGGTGCCGCCGTGCCGCCGGGGGCCGATAGCGTGCTCGTTCAGGAAGAGGCCGCGCGCGAGGGCGACAGCCTTACTCTGTCCGGCGATGGCCCGGTGCGCGGCGGCAATATCCGCCGCAGGGGGCTCGATTTCGCCAGCGGTGAGGTGCTCATCGCGAAGGGCGAGCGGCTGACAGCAGCGCGCGTCGCACTGGCGGCGATCGCCGGACACGCCGAATTGACGGTCGCGCGGCGGCTGCGCGTCGCGGTCGTGGCGAGCGGGGACGAACTGGTTGCGCCGGGTGCCAGCGGGCCACCCGATGCGCTGCCCGAATCCAACAGCGTGATGCTGGCGACGTTGCTTGGTGATTTGCCTGTCGACGTCCTTCGGCTCGGCATCCTGCCCGACCGGCTCGATGCCATCGCCGCCGCCTTTGCGGCGGTGGAAGCCGACATTCTCGTCACCACCGGCGGTGCCTCGGTCGGCGACCATGACCTGATCCGTCCCGCACTGGAGGCGGCAGGCGGGAGGATCGATTTCTGGCGGATCGCGCTGCGGCCCGGCAAGCCCATGCTGGCAGGGCGTTTGCGCGGGACTACGGTGCTGGGCCTGCCCGGCAACCCGGTGTCGGCCTTCGTCACCGCGACGGTGTTCCTGCGCCCGCTGATCGCGCATCTGAGCGGCGCGCGCGATGCGATGCCGGTTTTGCGCACGGCGATCCTCGGTTCGGCGTTGCCCGCCAACGGCGTGCGGCAGGATTATCTGCGAGCGGAGACGCGCGACGGGCGGGTGTATGTCGCGCAGCGCCAGGACTCGTCGTTGTTGCGGACGCTCGCCGAGGCCGATTGCCTGATTGCCCGTGCACCGCATACGCCAGCCGCCGAGCCCGGCGACTCGGTGGAAATCCTCGCGCTCCCGTAAAGCGCGCGCTTGACGCGTGATTTTTCGTTCCGTATAGGTTCGTTGTCTGTTCCGACGAAAGGGCCCGAGCGATGCTAACGCGCAAGCAGCATGAGCTGATCTGCTTCATCAACGACCGGCTTGATGAGACCGGGGTGTCGCCGTCGTTCGAGGAAATGAAGGAAGCGCTCGACCTCAAATCCAAATCGGGCGTCCACCGCCTGATCAGCGCGCTCGAGGAACGTCAGTTCATCCGCCGCCTGCCCAATCGAGCGCGCGCGCTCGAAGTGCTGAAAATGCCCGAGCGTGGCACCAACACACCGACCAAAACCACTGCTGCGCCCGCCGCCAATCTCCGCGCGATGCCGGAGCCCGCCAATGACGTGATCGAGATCCCGCTGCACGGCCGCATCGCCGCCGGTGTGCCGATCGAAGCGTTCGAAGGCGCCTCGATGCTTGCCGTCCCCGCCGCCCTGCTCGGCAATGGCGAGCATTATGCGCTGGAAGTCGCCGGGGATTCGATGGTCGAGGCCGGGATCCTCGACGGCGATTATGCACTGATCAAGCGCCAGGAGGTTGCGCGCGACGGCGAAATCGTCGTGGCGCTGATCGAGGAAAGCGAAGCCACCCTCAAATTCTTCCGCCGCGAAGGCGCGATGATCCGGCTCGACCCCGCCAACCGGGCGTATGACCCGCAGCGTTATGCACCGGCGCAAGTGCGCGTGCAGGGCAAGCTGGCGGGGATTTTGCGGCGGTACGATTGAGGGGGAGCTCTGACGGGTTTCGCCCGATGGTCACCGCTCAAGATCCTGATCAGCGGCTCGATAGCTCTCCTTCCTTTGGAAGGGCTTGAACAGGCTGAACAGTCTCGTCCCAGGGATGTTATGAACAGCCAACCGGATTAACGCGGGAGGAAATTGTGTCGGAAGCGCCAGAAGTCGATCTGTTGCACGCGAGCATCCAACGCGTCTGGAACGAGCGTGACGACGTCGTCCGGCTCGCTGCAATCGACGAGATCTACCACGCGTATGCAACAATATTCGAGCCGGCCCGCGCAGTCAGCGGCCATAAAGCCATATCCGAGGTGGTGGCAGGTGTTCTTGCCGATATGCCGCCCGGTTTCCGCTTCGAAATCGATGGGCCTGGCCTCGGCCATCACGGCGTCGCAACGGCGCGGTGGAAGGGTGGCCCGCCCGGTGAAATCACGGTGACCGGTGTCGATGTTGCCCGTGAGAAAGACGGGAAGCTGATCGAACACTATTTCTTCTTCAATCCGTCGCAGTGAGACGCCGCAGAAGCAATCTTGTCTAAGGAGAGAAAGGGGGCAGGCACGTTAAAAAGCCATCTGCTTTCCGCCAATTGCGTAGATAGCCATCTTCAAGCATTCTACTATGGGCAAGTCCGGTGGGAAACACGACTTGAAGCGCGAGATTTGGTTTAAAAAGGTTCTATGGAGCTACATGCCTGTAATCTGACGGGCCTCTTATTAATTTGTGGACTCGTCTTTATCGGGGTTGGCGGGGTTTTTGTGGGGCAGTGGGCGCTGCGAGCCGCCGATGTAGACGGTGCGGACGACTGGCCCTTTTTGCTGATAATCCCGACCGTTATCTCTGGGTGGATCATCGCAGAACGCCATAGTTAAGTTCATAGTGAGCCGCAGTTTGAACGACCGCTTCCCACCAAAATTTGGCCGCGCCGGGCGGGGAGGATGATGTCGGGCCAATTCTATACCGGTCGGTGTTTCAGATATGCTGCCGTCCGACGGGCGCTCCGCCTTCGCGCAACCGAGAAGCCCGTCATCGACGCCCGGCCATCGCTTGATCCCTTCTCCCACTCCCACCAAAGCGTCCGTGCCGTACCCCCGGCAATACCGGCATCGTCACCCACGGATGCCGGCGCCCGCATGGCGCACCGTGCGAACCGACGCCGTGCCAAGCGCGATCGCCACTCCCCCCGCTGCGGGCCAGCGTCGCCCGGTCGAGCCGTAGCCAGCGCGGTGCGCAGCGGCGCGGCAGGCGGCGTTCGCTGATGACGATGTCGGCCTCTGCGCACGCCGCCATCAGATCGGGCGCGGGGACGAGATAGGCGCTGCGCGTCGCGAGGATGCGCCAGTCGCGGCCGCCGGCGCGGCGCGTCATCAGGCACAGGTCGCGGCTGCAGCGCGCTTCGGGCTGTTCGGACATCAGCACCGGTAGGTCCTCAATCCCGCCATTCTCCGCCAGCATGTCGGCGGTGTAATCGCCGGTACGGTCGCGCAGCAGCGCCAGATCGCCGCGTGCTGTGCGGATCGCGACGTGGCGGCCGTCGCCCGTCACCAGCACGTCTGGCGCGGGCGCAGCAGCGCCCATACCGCGCCGACCGCGAGCGGCAGCAGCCCCAACCGCCGCCAGCGCGTGCGCCATAACACG
>NZ_JSBN01000137.1 GCF_000797515.1 Sphingomonas sp. Ant H11 | reverse complement strand
CGACGACCCCATCAAGGTTCCCCCAGCACGTCGTTGTTCCAGAAGCGAATGACCTGATACCCTTCGGATTGGAGATAGCGTGTACGCTCTTCGTCCTGCTCGCGCCTGTCGCCATGGGTGTCGCCATCGACTTCGATGATGAGCTTGAGGCTGCGCGCGACGAAGTCGCAGATGAACGGGCCAATCGGCACTTGGCGGTTGAAGCGGAACCCCGCGACCTTGCGCGCACTGATCGCGCGCCACAAGCGGACCTCGGCTGCGGTTGGCGTGCTGCGTAGCGCTCGGGCTTTGGTCCGTTGCTCCATTCCCTCCCCCAACCCCTCCCGCAAGCGGGAGGGGAGTTTTATGGCCCCTCTCCCGCGCTTCGGCTTCGCCTCGCTTGCCCTCTCCCCGCGAGCGGGGAGAGGGAGATTAATCAGGCCGCCTTTTTCGCGCTGCAGAGGTAATCGATCAGGCTTGCCAGCGTCGCGCGCAGGTCGCGGCGGTGCTTCACCATGTCGATCATGCCGTGTTCCAGCAGATATTCGGCGCGCTGGAAGCCGTCGGGCAGCTTTTCGCGGATCGTCTGCTCGATCACGCGCTGTCCGGCGAAACCGATCAACGCGCCCGGCTCGGCAATCTGCACGTCGCCGAGCATCGCATAGCTCGCGGTCACGCCGCCCGTGGTCGGGTCGGTGAGCACCACGATATAGGGCAGGCCGGCATCGTGCAGCATGGCGATCGCCACCGTCGCGCGCGGCATCTGCATCAGGCTGAGAATGCCCTCCTGCATGCGCGCGCCACCGGCGGCGGTGAAGATGATGTAGGGGCAGTTATCGGCAATCGCGGTCTCGACGCCGCGCACGAAGGCTTCGCCGACGGCCATGCCCATCGACCCGCCCATGAAGGCGAAGTCCTGCACGCCGATCACGGCCTTATGCCCCTCGATCGTGCCCCGCGCGGTGATCAGCGCGTCGCCTTCGGAGGTCGCGGCGCGCGCCGCCTTGATGCGATCGACATAGCGCTTGGTATCGCGGAATTTCAGCGGATCGTCGGGCACCTTGGCCAGCGGCACGATGCTGTAGCTGCCCGCGTCGAACACATATTGGAAGCGCAGCAGCGGCCCGATGCGATCATGATGGTCGCAATGCGGGCAGACATAGAGATTGTCCTCCAACTCCTTGACGAAGGTCATCGTCCCGCAACCCTTGCACTTGTGCCAAAGGTTGTCGGGCGTGTCCTTCTTGACGGGGACAACGTAAGCGAGCGCGTTGCGCACGCTGGTAAGCCAGCTCATGCGAGTTCCTTCCGGGCGGCGTGAATCGCCTGCGACAGGGATTGAATATAGGTTTTTACAGCGGCCGGTGCAGCGGCACCGTGCTGGCCGACCAGATCGACGATTGCCGATCCGACCACCACGCCATCCGCCACGCGCGCGATCGCGGCGGCCTGTTCGGGGGTGCGCACGCCAAAGCCGACCGCAACCGGCAAATCGGTATGCGCCTTCAGCCGCGTGACCGCCGCGTCGATCGAGGTCTGTGCTGCCTGTTGCAGCCCGGTGATGCCGGCGACCGACACGTAATAGAGAAACCCGCTGGCGCCATCGAGCACGGTCGGCAGGCGCGTGGCATCGGTGGTCGGCGTGGCGAGGCGGATCTGGTCGATGCCGACCGCGCGCAGCGCGGAGCCGAGTTCGGGGTCTTCCTCGGGCGGGATGTCGACGCAGATCACGCCATCGACCCCGGCATCGCACGCCGCCTCGGCGAACCATTTGCCGCCGCGGATCGTCATCGGGTTGGCATAGCCCATCAGCACCAGCGGCACCTGCGGGTGCCGCGCGCGGAAGCTCTTGGCGATGGCGAGGATGTCGGCAGTGCGCGTGCCCGCTGCCAGGCTGCGGATATTGGCGGCCTGGATCGCGGGGCCATCGGCCATTGGATCGGTGAACGGCATGCCCAGTTCGATCACGTCCGCGCCGCCTTCGACCAAAGCGTCGAGGATGGCGGGGGTGGCGTCCGGGGTGGGGTCGCCCGCGGTGATGAAGGCGACGAGCGCGGGATGGCCTTTGGTGAAGGCGTCGGCGAGGCGGGTCATTCTGAGTCCTTGCGCTCTACTACCAGAATTCGCGCAGCCCCGACCGGGTGCGCGACATGTTCGTCTCCATCCTCGACCGAGACGCCGTCCCCGGCATGAAGCCGAACGACCTGCTCCACACCATCTTCGCGATAATGCATGTCGACCACGCCTTCGAGCACGGCAAACACTTCACGCCCGTATTGCGGTGCCAGCGATAGGGTTGGTCGGTCCAGTGCAGGCGCACTGCTACGTCTCCGAAATCGCCCAGCAGGCTGCTGCCCCAGGCGCGATCGGCGGTGAAGGCCTTTGCGGAAAAGGGTTTCATATCTTAGCCCTCTCCCCTTCAGGGGAGAGGGTTGGGAGAGGGGAAGTGGCGACAGCGCTCGCAATCGTCAGCAACACACCCTCAAGGTTGGTCATGACGTCGATGTTCGAGAATCGGATCACGCGATAGCCTTGTTCTTGGAGAAAATGCGTTCGGGCTTCATCATAGCCTTCTTGTCCGGCGTGGGTGTCGCCGTCCAGTTCTATCACCAGCATCGGGTCGCGTGCCGCGAAGTCCGCGATATAGCGGCCAATGACCTTTTGACGACGGAATTTGACGTTTTCGAAGCGCTTGGCCCGTAGCGCGAGCCAGAGGCGCTGCTCTGGTTCGGAGGGCTCTTTGCGCATCGCTTTGGCGTAGGCGGTCAGTCGGGCTTCGCGCACCTGACTTCCCCTCTCCCAACCCTCTCCCCTGAAGGGGAGAGGGCTTTTGCGCTCATATCTTCACCCCGAGCGCCTCGGCGACGGTGAAGATGTCCTTGTCGCCACGCCCGCACAAATTCGCCAGGATGATCTGGTCGCTGTCCATTTCGCGCGCGCGTTTCGCAACCGCTGCGATGGCGTGGGATGGCTCCAAAGCGGGGATGATGCCCTCGGTCCGGCACAGCAACTGGAACGCATCCAGCGCCTCGGTATCGGTGATCGAGGTATATTCCACCCGGCCGATCGAGTGCAGCCAGCTATGTTCGGGGCCGATGCCCGGATAATCGAGCCCGGCCGAGATCGAATGCGCCTCGGTGATCTGGCCGTCTTCGTCCTGCAGCAAATAGGTCTTGTTGCCGTGGAGGATGCCCGGCGCGCCACCGGCGAGGCTGGCGGCATGTTCCTTGTCGAGCCCGCGCCCGGCGGCTTCGACGCCGAGCATCATCACGTCGCCATCGTCGAGGAAGGGGTGGAACAGCCCGATCGCGTTCGACCCGCCACCGATCGCCGCGACCAGCAAATCGGGTAGGCGGTTGATGCGGCTGAGCATCTGCGCGCGCGCTTCGATGCCGATCACGCTTTGGAAATCGCGGACCATTTCGGGGTAGGGATGCGGGCCCGCCGCGGTGCCGATGATGTAGAAGGTGTCGTGGACGTTGGCGACCCAGTCGCGCATGCCCTCGTTCATCGCATCCTTCAGCGAATGCGATCCGCTCGTCACCGGGCGCACTTCGGCCCCCAGCAGCTTCATGCGGAACACGTTGGGGGCCTGCCGCTCGATATCCTTGGCGCCCATATAGATCACGCAGGGCAGGCCGAAGCGCGCGCAGACGGTGGCGGTGGCAACGCCGTGCTGGCCCGCGCCCGTTTCGGCGATAATGCGCGTCTTGCCCATGCGCATCGCGAGCAGGATCTGCCCGATGCAATTGTTGATCTTGTGCGCGCCGGTGTGATTGAGCTCGTCGCGCTTGAACCACACTTGCGCGCCTTTGCCCGCGGGCGCGCCTTCGCGCAGCGCCTCGGTCAGGCGCTCGGCATAATAAAGCGGGCTGGGGCGGCCGACATAATGTTCGAGCAGATCATCGAACTGCGCCTTGAAAGCCGGGTCGGCCTTGGCCGCGCGATAGGCGGTGTCGAGTTCCAGCACGAGCGGCATCAGCGTCTCGGCGACGTAGCGGCCGCCGAATTCGCCGAAATGCCCGCGCTCGTCGGGCTGGGTGCGGAAGGAGTTGGGGGCGTTCATAAGGGGGCCGTTTAGCAGGTGTAGAGCGCCAGCCAACCCCGTTCGCCCTGAGCTTGTCGAAGGGCCGCACGAAATCTGGCGGGCTGGGCGGCGACGCAGTGCTTCGACAGGCTCAGCACGAACGGAATTACAGGTCGCGCACGACCTCCAGAAACGCGCGGATCTTGGTCGTCTCCTTGATGCCCGGTGCGCTTTCCACGCCCGACGACACGTCGACCAAGGTCGCCTTGGTCACCGCCACCGCCTCGGCGACGTTCTGCGGATCGAGCCCGCCCGACAGCGCCCAGGGCAGCGGATGGCGGAAGCCGTCGAGCAAATGCCAGTCGAACCGCACGCCCATGCCGCCGGGCAGCGCCGCGCCGGGCGGGGTCTTGGCGTCGTACAGGATGCGATCGGCGACACCGCCAAAGGTCTCGGCCAGCGCCAGATCGCGCGGGTGCGCACCGCCACCGCCGCCCAGATCTGCAGGCCGCTCCGCGCCTTGATCGCGGCGGCGCGGGCCGGGGGCGTATCGTGCAATTGCAGCACCTCGAGCTGTCCGGCGGCGATTGCCTGCTCGACCAGCGCATCGTCGGGGTTCACCATCACGCCGACGCGCGCGACATGGCCGGGCACCCGCGCGGCCAGTTGCGCCGCACGATCGCGCGAGAGATTGCGCGGGGAGGGCGCGAAGAACACAAAGCCGACATGGCTCGCCCCACCGGCAATCGCCGCGTCGAGCGTCTCGGGCGTCGATAGCCCGCAAATCTTGGCAGTGGTCATTATGCGTCCTAGGTGCCCCGGCGGTGTCGCGAGGCGGGCGTGCTCAGAGTGTCCCGGCAATCTCGCGTGCGGCCAGATCGGGGTCTTCGGCCTGGGTGATCGGGCGGCCGATGACGAGGATCGACGCGCCGGCATTCACCGCGGCGCGCGGGGTGACGACGCGCTTCTGGTCGCCGACGACACCACCCGCCGGGCGCACGCCGGGAACGACGAAGAAGCCCTTGGGCCACAGCTTATGCGCGGCGGCGACTTCCTCGCCCGAGCAGACCACGCCGTCGACGCCGGCATCGCGTGCCAGCTCGGTCAGCCGCAGCACTTGTTCGTGCGGGTCGCCCGAACAGCCGATCGATTTGAGGTCGGCCCCGTCGAGGCTGGTTAGCGTCGTCACCGCCACCACCTTGGTGCCGAGCGGGGCGGCCGCCTTGGCGTCTTCCAGCATCGCGCGGCCCCCGGCGGCGTGGACGGTCAGGATCGCCGGGTCGAGCCCGCGCAAAGCCATGATCGCCTTAGCGACGGTGTTGGGAATGTCGTGCAGTTTCAAGTCGAGGAAGATCGGCAGGCCGAGCTCGGCCATATCGCGCACCCCGGCGCGGCCATTGGCCATGAAGAATTCCAGGCCGAGCTTGATGCCGCCGACATGGTGGCGGACCTTGCTCGCCAGCGCGCGCGCTTTGTCCAGCTCAGGCGTGTCGAGCGCAACGAACAGACGGTTGCTCATGCGGCATGCTCCGAGGCGGGGGCCTCGACCGGGTCGGGCGATTGTGCTGCGGCAGGCGGCGGGGCCATTGCCGCGCGCAGGTCGGCGAGCGTGCGCTCGGCGGTGGCGAGCCGGTTGCGCAAGCGCCAGCGCAGCGTCGAATGCCAGGCGAGCGTTGGCAGCAGCCCGGCAAGGAAGGTCAGCAGCAGCAGCAACGGCAGGTTGATCAGCGCCTCGACCCCGCCCCACAATTTGAGGGTCACGCTGGTCCAGTTTTCCAGCGTGAAGATCGCCGCGATGAAGGCGATGAGGCACCAGAAGAGGATTTTCAGAAATTGCATGGGCGAAGGTTAGTGCGAACGCGTCACGATTGCCAGCCTGCTTCCTCATCGCTTCCTCCCCTCCTGAAAGGGAGGGACGGGGGTGGGTCGGCTGATGGCGGGGGTGACGC
>NZ_JSBN01000136.1 GCF_000797515.1 Sphingomonas sp. Ant H11 | reverse complement strand
CCCGCAAGCGGGAGGGGGGAAGAAGGGGCAAGGCTGCTCATCGCGCCGCCTCGATGCCAGCCGCCAAGCCAGCCGCCCACTTCGTAATATCGCCCGCCCCCAGGCACACCACCATGTCGCCGGGCTGCACCACCTTCGCCAGCGCCTGCGCCAACGCACCCGCATCGCCAATCGTCGCGGCCGAGCGATGCCCGCGCCGCTTTAGCCCCTCGACCAGCGCCTCGGCATCGACCCCCTCGACCGGAGCCTCGCCGCTGCATAAACCGGCGCCACGAACACCATGTCGGCATCGTTGAACGCGCCCTGGAATTCCTCCATCAGATCGCCGAGGCGCGAATAGCGATGCGGCTGCACCACTGCGATCACGCGGTTCTGCACGCCCTCGCGCGCCGCCGACAACACGGCGCGGATCTCGACCGGGTGATGGCCGTAATCGTCGATGATCGTGACCCCATTGGTCTCACCCACCTTGGTGAAGCGCCGCTTCACGCCGCCAAACTTGGCGAAACCCTGCTGGATCGTCGCGTCATCAATACCGAGTTCGAGCGCCACGCCGATCGCGGCGAGCGCGTTCTGGACATTGTGCCGCCCCGGCATCGGCAAATCGATGCCTTCGATCGAGCGCGTCGTGCCGTCGCGGTGGCGGATGATCACCTCGAAGCGGTTGCCGCCGGGCGTGGGCGTGACGTTGATGCCGCGCACGTCCGACTGCGCCGAGAAACCATAGGTCACCACGCGCCGGTCGCGCACGCGCGGGATGATGTTCTGCACCTCGGGGTGATCGAGACAGAGCAACGCCGCGCCATAAAAAGGCACGTTCTCGACGAACTCGACGAACGCATCCTTCACCGCATCGAACGAGCCATAATGGTCGAGATGTTCGGGATCGATATTGGTGACGACCGCGATCGTCCCGTCGAGCCGGAGGAAGCTACCGTCGCTCTCATCGGCTTCGACCACCATCCAGTCGCTCGCGCCCAAACGCGCGTTGGAGCCGTAGCTGTTGATGATGCCGCCGTTGATGACGGTTGGATCCACGCCCCCCGGCGTCGAGCAGCGCCGCGACCATGCTGGTCGTCGTGGTCTTGCCATGCGTGCCCGCGACCGCGACGGTCGATTTCAGGCGCATCAGCTCGGCGAGCATTTCCGCGCGGCGCACCACCGGAATGCGCCGTTCGAGCGCCGCTTCGACTTCGGGGTTGCCGCGCTTGATTGCGGTCGAGGTGACGATCACCGCCGCATCGCCCAGATTTTCCGCACGGTGGCCGATCGCGACCGGAATGCCCTTGGCGCGCAAGCCCTCCACGACATAGCCCTCGGCCACGTCCGAACCCTGCACGGCATAACCGAGATTCTTCATCACCTCGGCAATGCCCGACATGCCGATGCCGCCAATGCCAACGAAGTGGATCGTCCCGATGTCGGTTGCGACACCCCTCACGCAAAAGCCTCCCGTTTCCCCAGTTTTACCGCGCGCGGCGCGCCGATTGGCATGTCGCCCGGCGTGTCGCCCAGGCTTTCGACCAGATCGGCGAGATCGCGCACCGCATCCGGCCGCCCGCACGACCACGCCCGCCCCGCCGCATTTTGCAACGCTGCGGGGTCGAGCCCGAGCCGCTGCATCTGCTTGGCCAACTCAACCGGCGTAAAATTGCGCTGGTCGATCGTGCGCGCGCCGCCCGCCTGCGTCATTTCGCGGGCATTGGCGGTCTGGTGATCGTCGGTGGCCGTCGGCAGCGGCACCAGGATCGCCGGGCGGCCCGCACAGGTCAGTTCCGCCAGCGTCGAGGCCCCCGCGCGCGCAATCACCACATGCGCCCAGGCGAGTTGTTCGGGCAGGTCCGGCAGATAGGTGGCGAGGTCGGCCGCAATCGACAGTTCGGCATATTTCGCGCGACACGCATCGATATCCTCGATCCGCGCCTGATGCGTCACTTGCAGGCGACGGCGGAAGGCGACGGGCAGCAGCGACAGCCCATCGGGCACAACCTGGCTCAGCACGCTCGCGCCCTGGCTGCCACCCGTGACCAGCACGCGGAAGATGCTGTCCTCTTCCAGCAGCGGATAGGGTTTGGAGCGCAGCGCCAGCACCGCATCGCGCACCGGATTGCCGACCAGATGCGTCTTCACGCGCAACTTCGGGGCCAGCCGCGCCACGTCTTCATAAGAAGTCGCGATCGCATCAACTTTGTTCGCGACCAGCCGGTTGACCCGGCCGAGCACGGCATTCTGCTCATGCACTGCGGTCGGGATGCCCTGATTGAACGCCGCCAGAAGGGCGGGCAGCGCGGGGTAGCCGCCGAAGCCGATCACCGCATCCGGCCGGAAGCTCTTGTAAAGCTCGATCGCCATCGCGCGGCCCTTGAGCATTGCCGACGCCGCCTTGATATAGCCGATCGGGCCGCCGCTCAGCCGCCCGGCGGGCAGGATGTGCGTCTGGATGCCCTCGAACAGGCCGGGAAAGCGCACCCCGCGCTCATCGCTGATCAGCGCGACATAATGCCCGCGCTTGATGAGTTCCGCCGCCAGCGCTGCCGCCGGGACCATGTGCCCGCCGGTGCCGCCCGCCGCCAAAACGAAATGCCGTGCCGTGCTCATACCCCGCTCCGATGCCCGCGGCCCCGCTGGGCGATGTATTTTGATCGCGTGACGAAGGGATTGCGCCGGGTGAACGCCAGCAGCAAGCCCATCCCGATCGACAAAGCGATCAGCGAGGATCCGCCATAACTGATAAAGGGCAAGGTCATGCCCTTGGATGGCGCAAGCCCGGTATTGACCGCCATCGAAATCAGCGACTGCACACCAAATTGCGTAGCAAGCCCTGCCGCCGCGAACAGGCGAAATTCGTCCTCCTCGTCGAGCAGCTTCACGAACACCCGCACCACGATCGCCAGAAACAGCAACGCGATCACCATACATGCGAGCAGCCCGAACTCCTCGCCGATGACCGAGAAGATGTAATCGGTATGTCCCTCGGGCAGACGGAACTTCATCGATCCGCCGCCCGGCCCGGTGCCACGCCAGCCGCCTGCGGTGATCGTGTCGTGCGCCGCATTGGTCTGGAAATGGTCGGCGGCCCCCACCCCTTCCGTCCCCGGAAACAGGAAGGCGTTGATGCGCGCGCGCGCCGTACCATAGAACAGATAGGCGGCGACCAGACCGGCGGGCACCGCCGCGATCAATCCAACGATCACTTTGGGCGATGTGCCCGAAATCATCAGCAGCGCCATCCACACCACGCAGAAAACCACGGTCTGCCCGAAATCGGGCTGCAGCATCAACAGCACCGCGACCAACGCGGTCATCGCGCCGGTGATGAACACGACGGGTAACGCCTCATCCTGCGCGCGCATCGACAGAATCCACGCGACCGTCACGATGAAGAACGGCTTCAGAAACTCGGATGGCTGGAGCAGCGACACGCCAAAATTCAGCCAGCGCGTCGCGCCGTTCTTCTCGACCCCGACCACCGGCACCAGCATCAGCAGCACCAGACAGGCGATCGTCCCGATCAACGCCATCCGCCGCGCAATCGCCACCGGCAGCATCGAAACGACCAGCAACACCGGCAACGACACGCCGACCCACGCCAGCTGCCACCACAGATAATAAAACGGCGGGACATGGTGCTTGTCGTCCGAATAGCGCGTCGCCGCCGCTGGCGACGCCGCGCCAACCGCGACCAGCCCGACCGCGATCAGCAGCAGCGTCAGCAACAGCAGCATCCGGTCGATATCCCAGAACCACATGCCCAGCGCCGAGCGGTCGCCACGTCCGCCGCGCCCCTTCATGCTCCGCCACAATTTCGGGGTCGGCCCGCGCGCCTCGCTCATGCCAGCGCCTCGACCAGGCGGCGGAACTGCTGCCCGCGATCCTCAAAATCGCGAAACTGGTCGAAGGAGGCGCAGGCGGGCGACAGCAATACGGTGTCACCCGGCTGTGCATTGCGCGCGGCGGCGGCAACAGCGGTGGCGAGATCGCCGCTTTGCTCGACCGGCACCCTGCCTTGCAGGATTTCGGCGAAGCGCGGGCCCGACTGCCCAATGGTGTAAGCCCGCACCACATGCCCGAAGTGCGGCGCGCACGCGTCGAGATCATCGGCCTTGGCCTTGCCGCCGAGAATCCAGTGAATGCGCCCAAAGGCGGCGAGCGCGGGCGCGGTCGATTCGGGGTTGGTCGCCTTGCTGTCGTTGACATAGGTCACGCCGAGCAGGACGCGGACGCGCTCCATACGGTGCGCCAATCCCACAAAACTTTGCAGGCCGGCATCAATCGCGGCCTCGGGCACGCCGAGCGCCTGCGCGACCGCAATCGCAGCCAGCGCATTCTGGGCGTTATGCGGCCCCTGCAACGATGGCCAACGCGATTGGTCCATGCACACGCCAGGCGCGATCTTGGTCAGATACCCAGCCCGCGCCGACAGGCTGCGCGCGATGAGCGCCGAGGGGGTATCGCCAATGCCGATGATCGCTTCGTGCGCTGGGGACTGCATCGCGAACAAGCGGGCCTTGGATGCGGCATAAGCATCGAACCCGTCATAGCGATCGAGATGGTCGGGGGTGATGTTGAGCAGCACCGCGATATCGCAGTCGAGGCTCTGCGTCAGGTCGATCTGATAGCTGGAAAGCTCGAGCACATAGACGCCCCCTTCGGGCAACGGCTCCTGCTCCAGGATCGGCAAACCGATATTACCGCCCAAGCGCGACGGAGCGCCGGCCGTTTGCAGGATGTGATCGATCAACGAGACCGTGGTCGATTTACCGTTGGTGCCGGTGACGCCCACCACCTTGTGCGGCGGCAAAGCGGGCCGCGCCTGCGCGAACAGCTCGATATCGCCGATGATCGGCACCCCTGCCGCTCGCGCCTTGGCCGCGACCGGATGGCGGTTGAGCGGCACGCCCGGCGACACGACAAGCGCGTCGAAACCGGAAAGATCGATCGTTTCGGGATCGGCGAACGTCAATCTCTCCCTCTCCCCATCAGGGGAGAGGGCCGGGGAGAGGGGCTGTCCTGGAGTGCCGAACGTG
>NZ_JSBN01000135.1 GCF_000797515.1 Sphingomonas sp. Ant H11 | reverse complement strand
GCTGCGCGGCGCGGGCTCGGTCGCGGGGCTGGTAATGCTGCCGCTGGCCGTACCGCTGTTGATTTTCGGCGCGGGGTCGATGGAGGGCGGTGTCGGCGCGATCAAACTGCTCGGTGCGGTCAGCCTGATGCTGCTGGCCGGCGCGCCTTTCGTCGCGGGTGCGGCGATGCGCGGAGCACTCGAGTAAGCGAGCCGTCGGCGGCCCCAGGTGCCGGGTTGCGCCCTTCCCAAAAATTCTGAAAAAACTGTCATGCGCGACGGGCCGGGAAACATTTGCGACAAAGCAACGTTACACAAACCCAACGATGTTAAGCCCGCGCCCCCCCGCATCGCATATCCTCGCCTACGCCCAGACCCTTGATGGGGGCGGGGTCGAAAAGGCGCTGCTGCGGCTGGTCCGTAGCTGGAGCGAAGTGGGACGACGCGTAACGCTGGTCCTCGGGGACGTAACCGGGCCGCTTTCGCGCGACCTGCCTACCGGCATAGAAACACGCATCCTCGGACGGCACTCTATGCTTGGCATGGGTGCCATTGCCGCGTTGACCGAGGAAATCGCGCCCGACATCCTGTTTTGCCCGGGCAACCATTATTCGGCACTGGCCGCGTGGACCAAGATGCGACTCGGCCACCGCTGTCCGCCGATCGTGGCGAAAATCTCCAATGCCCTGGTACGGCGCGATCACGGCGCAGCCTTTGCCGCCGCCTATCGCACCTGGCTGCGCTGGCATCCGCACTTTGTCGACGAACTGGTCGCAATGAGCCCGGCCATGGCCGACGAGGCACGGATCGAAATGGGTGCGCGACCGGAGATGCTGCACGTCATCCCCAATCCGCCGCTGCGTCCGGTGCTTGGCGCGAGCATCCCCGCCTTGCCCAACGGGCGCTTTCTCCTCGGAGTAGGGCGACTCGCCCCGCAAAAGGCGCTGGGACCGGCTGATCGACGCTTTTGGTCAGGTAGCGCAACGCGATCTGGCGCTGGTGATCATCGGCGAAGGCGGCGAGCGCGCCGCGCTCGAAGCGCAAGTTGCTCGACTTGGCTTGGAGGGCCGCGTGTTGCTGCCCGGCCATGTCGCCGATCCGACACCGATTCTGGCGCGCGCGGCGGCGCTGGCGCTAGTGTCGGATTTCGAGGGGGTGCCGGGCGTGTTGCGGGAAGCGCTCGCCGTCGGCACGCCGGTGGTGACCACCGATTCAAGCGTCGCCGTGCGCGAAATCGTGACCCACCCGTCGCTCGGCAGCATTGTTCCGCCGGGCGATGGTGTGGCGTTGGTGGCAGCGCTCGACGATTGGTTGGTTCCCGGGCGCGCACGCCCGACGCCTGTGCCCCAGCCGGGCGAAAATGCCGCTGCCGCCTATCTCGATTTGTTCGACCGCGTCGTGCTGGATCGCCGGGTCAAGCTTGCGGCTTGACGCGATCGGGATGCGCCGCGGCGATCTCGGCGACGTTTGAGGCTGCGGTGTCGGCAGCGAGCAGTCGCGGGAAAGCGTCGAGCGACACCGAAAAGCGCCGCGCATTATAAAGCTGCGGCACCAGGCACACATCGGCGAGATTCGGCATATCTCCGCCCAAAAAGGGCCCGGGCACATCGGCGGTCATCGCCTCCAGCGCGGCAAGGCCTTCGACCATCCAGTGCACGTACCACGCCTCGCGCGCGGCCTGATCTGCCCCGAACTGGCTGGTCAGCCGGTTGAGCACGCGCAAATTGTCGATCGGGTGAAGGTCGGCGGCGATCACCAGCGCCTGTGCCAGCACCGCCGCCCGTGCGACCGGGTCAGCCGGAACCATGGGGGGCGCTTTGTGGATGGCGTCGAGATAGTCGATGATCGCTAGGCTCTGCGTCAGCACCACCGTTCCGATGTCGAGCGCGGGCAGCAGCCCCTGCGGGTTGCGCGCCAGAAAGGCCGCCGACCGATGCTCACCCTGCGTCAGGTCGACCGCGACCCGTTCATAAGCGACGTGTTTCAGGCCAAGCGCGATCCGCACGCGATAGGAAGCCGAGGAGCGCCAATAATCGTAAAGGACCGGCATCATGCCTTTACCGCCGCTTCGTCCTCGCCTTCCGCCTCCGAGCTGCGCTCCAGCGCGACCTTGATCATCGCGGTCAGCGGATCGGCCAAGGTCAGCCCCAACACGCCAAACAGCGTCCCCGCCAGAATCTGCATCGACAGCGTCAGCGCGGGCGGCAGATCCACCGTGCGCCGCGCCACCATCGGGATGACGACATAGCCATCGAGCGTCTGGATGAAGACATAGATGGCGATCGCCCAGAAGCCGGTGTGCATCCCCGCACTGAACCCGACCGCGACCATCAGCACGCCGCTGGTGATCGCGCCGATATTGGGCACGAACGCCAAAATCCCGGTGATGATGCCGAGCACCAGCGCCATCGGCACGCCCGCCAGTGCGAGCGCAATGCCCGTCATCACGCCTTCCAGCGCCATACCGAACAAGCGCCCGGCCAACAGCCGCCGCATCGTTGTCGCCATCTGCTCGATCGTGCCGGCGAAGCGCGCGCGCTGGTCGCGCGGGATCAGCCATTGCAGCCCGCTTTCATACAGCCGCGGCTCCATCGCGATGAACAGGCCGATCACCAGCACCATCACCAGGCTGGCAAGGGCCCCGAAGGCGATACCGAGATAGGAGGTGAGCTTGCCGAACGAGCCCAGCGCCTGTTGCGCGATGCCATTAAGGTCGGCCTTGCCTGGCATGATGCCGATGCGCGACGCCCAGTCCATCAGCTTGGTCGCTTGCGTCATCAAGGTGCTGCGCAATTGCTGGACCTGTTCGGTGATGCCCGCACCCGTCAGGTACATCACCCCGACGATGAAGGCGACGGTCAAAACCACCACGATCAATAACCGCCACGGTCGCCCGATCGGCAGCACGCGGCGCAGCAGCCGCACCCCGCCGTCGAGCATCGAAGCGAAGACAAGCCCGCCAAAGATGATCAGCAGCGGCTGTACCAGCAGCACCGCCAGCGCGATCGCCCCCGCAAGCCCGAGCCAGATCGTCGCGCGCTTCAGCTCCTGCCGCACGAAGGGATCGCGCAGTTCGTTGGGGGCCGGTTCGCTGACCAGTTCAGGCTTTGCACCCTGGCTCATTTATCGCGCTCGGCATGGAGCGAGGTGCCGGCACGCCCGCCCCGGAAGGATTGGCCCCAGGTCAACGGATTCCAGCTCCCCAGCCCGGTCTTGGAAAAGGTGATGAACTCGGCGCGACCGCCGAGATATTCCCACGGCACCGGCCCACCCAGCCCTTGTTCGGCCAGGCTGAAGCGGCTGTCGGCACTGCGATCGCGATTGTCGCCCATCAGGAAGACATGCCCCGGCGGGATCAGCGTTTCGGGGTAGTTATCGCCCGGCGACGGCCCCAGATCGACCGTCTCATAATGCCGCCCGTTCGGGAGCGTTTCGGTGTAGAGCGGCAAGCGGCAATAGCTCTTGCCGTCCGCCCCGGTGTGGAGCGCGCCGGGATATTGCAGCGGATCGCAGGTCACGCCGGGTTCCGACACCAGCGGCGCGCCACCATAATTGGGAATGTCGACATAATGCAGCGGCCCGCGCTTCAGCGGCACGCCGTTGAGGATGACGATGCGTCGCGCACCGCGATGCGGTCGCCCGGCAAAGCGATGAGCCGCTTGATATAGTCGGTCTCGGTACCCGGCGGCGTGACGATCACGACATCGCCCCGCTCGGGCAGCTGCCCAAGCAAGCGGCCATGAAGGAACGGCAAAAACGTGGAAGGTCGGCGAGACAAACGACCAGCCATAGGGAAATTTGCTCACCACCAGCTGATCGCCGACGAGCAGACCCGGCAGCATCGATTCCGACGGGATATAGAAGGGCTTGGCGATGAAGGTGTGGAAGCCGAGCACCGCCAGGATCAGCCACAGGATGCCGCGCAGTTCGGACGCCCAATCGGTCTTGCTTGGTTTGGCGGCGGAGGCGGTGGCGCGCTCGCTTTCGCCGGGCTCCCCGGCTTCGGTCGTGCTCAGCGCCAAGTCGTCCTTCATGTCTCGTCCTTCGGGCGCTCAGCCACTGCGCGCGCTTCAATGACGACCAGCGCCTGTGCCCAGGGATGGTCGTCGGTCATCGTCAAATGTACCACCGCGACGTGGCCGTCGGGCGTCAACGCGTCAAGCCTCGCCTTGGCCCCACCGGTCAGCAGCAAGGTCGGCGCGCCCGAGGGCGCGTTGACCACGCCAATGTCCTTCATGAACACACCGCGCTTGAATCCGGTGCCGACCGCCTTGGAAAAGGCTTCCTTCGCGGCAAAGCGTTTGGCCAGCGTGCCCGCCTTCGTGAACGGACGTCGCGCCGCCTTGGTGCGCTCCACATCGGTGAACACGCGCTGCTCGAAGCGGTCGCCGAAGCGGTCAAGCGATGCCTGGATCCGCTCGATATTGCACAGGTCGGAGCCGAGCCCGATGATCATACCGAATTCCCCTCCCGCGTGCGAGTTTTGGGTGAGCAGCGCCCCGCCCTGCTCAGGCTGTGCCGGGGGCACAGCCGACCCAAAACTGGGTTAGGGGAGGGGTGTAGCATCGCCGTAACGCTTGTCGGCGCAGGCCCTCCCCCACCCCCTCCCGCAAGCGGGAGGGGAGAAGGTACGCCGCCGATCACCGCGCCGCGTCCATCGCCGCGCGCATCTGCTGCACGCTGGTCGCCAACCCGACGAACAGCGCCTCGCCGATCAGGAAATGCCCGATATTGAGCTCGCGCACTTGCGGGATCGCCGCGATCGGCGCGACATTGGCATAGGTCAGGCCATGCCCGGCATGGACTTCGATCCCGTTGCGCGCCGCCAAAGCCGCCGCATCCGACAAACGGCGCAGTTCGACCGCCTGCGCTTCGCCCTCGAGCTCGGCATAGCGCCCGGTGTGCAGCTCCACCACCGGCGCGCCCAGGCGAATCGCCGCGTCGATCTGCCGCGCATCGGGTTCGATGAACAGAGAGACGCGGATGCCTGCCTCGCGCAACGCCGCCACCAACGGTGCCAACGTGGCGAACTGCCCCGCCGCATCGAGCCCGCCCTCGGTGGTCCGCTCCTCGCGCTTTTCGGGCACGATGCACGCGGCGTGGGGGCGGTGCCGCAAGGCGATCGCCAACATCTCGTCGGTCGCCGCCATTTCCAGGTTGAGCGGGATCGTCAATTCGGCTGAAAGGCGCGTAATATCGTCGTCGGTAATGTGCCGCCGGTCCTCGCGCAGATGCGCGGTGATGCCGTCTGCCCCCGCCTCCGCCGCCAGCAACGCCGCGCGCACCGGATCGGGATAGCCCGACCCACGCGCATTGCGGACGGTGGCGACGTGATCGATGTTGACGCCGAGGCGGAGCGGGGCGCTCACGCCGCGCGGCTCCCGGGCTTGATAGCGGGGATCGCCGCCAGTTCCGGCGGCAGCGAATCGGCGGCGTAGGTCGGCACGTCGAGCCGGATCAGCGGGAAGAATGGCACGCCCAGCTCGGCGGTGCCGTTCGAACGATCGACCAGAGCCGCCGCCGCCACGGTTTCCCCTCCCGCCCGGGCGATCGCCGCGATCGCCTCGCGCGAGGACAGGCCGGTGGTCACGACATCCTCCATCATCAGCACCTTGGTGCCGGGCGCGAGGCGGAAGCCGCGCCGCAGCTCGAACACGCCCTCGGGCCGTTCGAGGAACATCGCAGGCACCCCCAGCGCGCGCGCCATTTCATGCCCGGCGATCACACCGCCCATCGCGGGCGACACCACGGCCGCAATGCTGTCGCGAATCTCGACGGGAAGGCGGGCAGCCAGCGCCGTTGCCAGACGGCTACCGCGCGCCGGGTCCATCAACACGCGCGCGCATTGCAAATAGCGCGGCGAGCGCAGGCCGGACGAAAGGATGAAATGCCCCTCCAGCAACGCCTCGGCGGCGCGGAATTCGGCCAGAACATCATCGTCGGTCATCGTGGTGGTCATCGTTTCTGATCCTGCGGAATGGGACGCCTGATTAGGGTCCGGGGGGCGGCGGTGCAACGATTGCGCCAAAAAAGGTGCCGCGCGGCTTGAGGCCCCGGCATCCCCTGCGTATAGACACCAGATAGAGGGCACATATCTGCCCCGTCCGGCCCCGCACGATCGGGGCGATTGATAGGGGTAGACGCAGGGGATGCACATGATCGGGATCAAATCGATCGTACTGGCAGCTGGGCTCGCGATGCTGAGCGTCGGCGCGGCGCAGGCGGCACCCGCTGCGCCAGCCGCGAAGCCGGTGGCGGCCGCACCCGCCACACCCGCCGCAGCAGTGTCGCACGATCCCATGCTCGCGGTCGACGGCGCGCCGGCCATGGCGATCGACCCCAAGGTCGGCCAGCCGGTCGATGGTCTCATCACCATCCAGCCGCAGGTCACCCCCAATGGGCAACAGGCGCTGTGGTTTCACAACACGCTGCTGATGCCCGTCATCACCGGCATTTGTATCCTGGTGCTGGTGCTGCTCGGCTGGGTGGCGCTGCGCTACCGCCGCGCGGCCAATCCGGTTGCGTCCAAGACCTCGCACAACACCATCCTGGAAGTGTTGTGGACCGGTATTCCGGTGCTGATCCTGCTAGGCCTCGCTCTGCCGTCGATCGGGCTGCTGCAGGCGCAGTACAAGCCCGCGCCCAAGAATGCGGTGACGCTGAAGGCGATCGGCAACCAATGGTATTGGACCTATCAATATCCCGACCATGGCGGGTTCGAAATCACCTCGAACATGCTCAAGGAAGCGGGCGAAGTCGGCAAGGGCGAACGCGCGCGTACCGCGATCGACGGCCCGCGCCTGCTCGCCACCGACAATCGCGTCGTGCTGCCGGTCGGCGTGCCGATCCGCTTGATTACCACCGCCAATGACGTGATCCACAGCTGGGCGATCCCCGCCTTCTGGATCAAGCTCGATGCGGTGCCAGGGCGCCTGAACGAAACCAGCTTCACCATCAACAAGCCCGGCGTCTATTTCGGCGTCTGCTCGGAACTGTGCGGCGCGCGGCATGGCTATATGCCGATCACGGTCGAGGCGGTCAGCCCGGCAGTGTTCGCGCAGTGGGTCAAGGCCAAGGGCGGCACCATGCCCGGCGCGGCCCCCGCGCCGGCCGCACCCCCCGCTGCCGCCACCACCGCTTCGATTGCCACCCCAGGCGCAGCGGCTCCCGCCGCCGCCGTCGTCACCGCTGGACAATAAGCCATGACCGACACCGCCCTCACCCCGAGCGCCTTCGAGGCGCATCACGATGATGCCCATGCGCATGACACGCATGAAATGTCGTTCTTCGCGCGCTGGTTCATGTCGACCAACCACAAGGACATCGGCACGCTGTACCTGATCTTCGCGATCGTCGCGGGGATCATCGGTGGCGGCATTTCGGGCCTGATGCGCGCCGAACTCGCGCAGCCGGGCATTCAATATCTCGGCTATTGGGCGAGCTTCCTGCCCGGCGGCGAACAGGGCCTCGATCATTCGCTGCACCTGTGGAACGTGCTGATCACCGCGCACGGCATCATCATGGTGTTCTTCATGGTCATGCCCGCGATGATCGGCGGCTTCGGCAACTGGTTCGTGCCGATCATGATCGCGCGCCCGACATGGCCTTCCCACGGATGAACAACATCTCGTTCTGGCTGCTCATCCCCGCCTTCACGCTGCTGCTCGCCTCGCCCTTCTTCGGCGGCGCCGGTAACGGCTGGACGCTCTACGCGCCGCTCTCGACCTATGGCGAACCTGGCCCCTCGACCGACATGGCGATCCTCGCGCTGCACCTGGCGGGTGCCTCGTCGATCCTCGGTGCGATCAACTTCATCACCACCATCTTCAACATGCGTGCGCCGGGCATGACGCTGCACAAGATGCCGCTGTTCGTGTGGTCGGTGCTGGTCACCGCCTTCCTGCTGCTGCTCTCGCTGCCGGTGCTGGCTGCGGCCATCACCATGCTGCTGACCGACCGCAATTTCGGCACGGCCTTCTTCGATCCCGCAAAAGGCGGCGACCCGATCCTGTACCAGCATCTGTTCTGGTTCTTCGGCCATCCCGAAGTCTACATCATGATCCTGCCGGGTTTCGGCATCGTCAGCCAGGTGATCTCGACCTTCTCGAAAAAGCCCGTCTTCGGCTATCTCGGCATGGCCTATGCCATGGTCGCGATCGGCGTGGTCGGCTTCGTCGTGTGGGCGCACCACATGTTCACCACGGGCCTCAGCGTCAACACCAAGATGTACTTCACCGCCGCCACGATGGTGATCGCGGTGCCGACCGGGATCAAGATCTTCTCGTGGATCGCGACGATGTGGGGTGGTTCGCTCAGCTTCAAGACCCCGATGCTGTGGGCGATCGGCTTCATCTTCATGTTCACCGTCGGCGGCGTTACCGGCGTCGTGCTCGCCAATGGCGGCATCGATGATTACATGCAGGACAGCTATTATGTGGTGGCGCACTTCCACTATGTGCTGTCGCTGGGTGCGGTCTTCTCGCTCTTCTCGGGTTTCTATTACTGGTTCCCGAAAATGTCGGGCCGGATGTACAACGAATTCCTCGGCCAGCTGCATTACTGGATCTTCTTCATCGGCGTGAACCTGCTGTTCTTCCCGATGCACTTCCTCGGCCTGCAGAACATGCAGCGCCGCGTGCCGGATTACACCGATGGCCTCGCGCATTGGAACTGGGTCGCCAGCATCGGCTATGCGGTGATGGCGGTCGGCATGGGCGTGTTCTTCGTCAACCTGATCTGGTCGCTGCTCGCGGGCAAGAAGGCCGGTGACAACCCGTGGGGCGAAGGTGCGACCACGCTCGAATGGACGCTGTCGAGCCCGCCGCCTTACCACCAGTTCGAAACGCTGCCCCGGATCGATTGATTATGGGGTACCCCTCTTCCCCTCGCGGGAGGGGGGTACTTCTTTATTCCCCTCCCG
>NZ_JSBN01000134.1 GCF_000797515.1 Sphingomonas sp. Ant H11 | reverse complement strand
CGTGGTGGTCGTCGTGGTGGCGGCGCGCCCGAGGGTGGCGGCGAGTCGGGCAAATCCGGTCCGGCGTATGACGACGTTGCGCGCGGCGCGGCCCGTTTTGGTTTCTTTGCTATCCCGAGCCGATCACGGCGGCCGACGCCAATCTGAACCGCGGGGTCGACATCACCGAGTTCCGCAAGGCGGCGGCAGAGCGCTTCGCGATGCTGGACAAGAAGGGCGACGGGCGGTTGACGCGTGAGGAGCTGCCCAAATTGTCGCCACCGCCGGGACGTGGCGGCCGTCAGGGCTGGTATGGCGGCAAGCGCCGTACCGCAGGCGGCGGCCCCGAGCCGATCGAGCAGGCCCCACCCGAGCAATGATCTCGTCAACCCCGCTCCCGCGATGGCAGCCGAGGTTCGGCTTGCCAGTCCCCGATCGCGCGATGCTATAGCGCGTCGCGGGTTTGGCCGGTCGGCCGGACCGGGCAGGAGAGGGTGATGAAGCGCGACGTACGGTTTCCCAATGCGGCCGGGGTTCAGCTGGCCGGGTCGCTGGAAGTCCCGCCCGGGCGGATTCGCGCAGTGGCGCTGTTCGCGCATTGCTTCACGTGCACCGCGCAAAGCCATGCGGCGCGGCGTGTCAGTCTCGCGCTCGCCGAACAGGGCATCGCCACGCTGCGCTTCGATTTTACCGGGCTTGGCCAAAGCGAGGGCGCGTTCGCCGACAGCCATTTCGGCGCGAATGTCGATGATCTGGTGGCGGCGGCGGCGTTTCTGGCAGGGGATGTGGGCGCGCGGCGATCCTGATCGGCCATTCGCTAGGCGGGGCAGCGGTGATCGCCGCCGCCGAACGCATCCCCTCGGCCAAAGCGGTGGTGACGATCGCCGCGCCGTTCGATCCACGCCATGTGCTGCATTTGATCCAGGGCGCGCACGACATTGCCGACACGCCGCGCGATGTGTCGATCGGCGGGCGACCGTTTCGCATCGGGCGCGAGTTCCTCACGTCGGTTGAAGGGCAGGATCAGGCGGCGCGGCTGGCGCGATTGAAGCGCGCGCTGCTGGTGCTGCATTCGGCCACCGACGCGACCGTCGGTGTCGAAAATGCCCGCGCGATTTTTGAGGCGGCGAAACACCCCAAGAGCTTCGTCGCGCTCGACGGGGCGGACCATTTGCTGACCGATGCCGAACAGGCACAATATGTCGCACAGATCATCGCCGCCTGGGTGCAGCCTTTCCTGGGGCCGGCAATGGCGATCGACGCGGTGCCCGAGGGGCATGTGCGGGTGAGTTCGACCGATGCCAAGTTCGTCCAGATCGTCGAATCCTCGGGCCACAGTTTTATCGCTGACGAGCCATTGGCGATGGGCGGCAGCGATTACGGGCCAACGCCCTATGATCTGCTGTTGTCGGCGCTCGGCACCTGTACCGCGATGACGATCAAGCTGATCGCCGAGAAAGAGGGAATCCCGCTGACGGGCGTCTCGGTCGTGCTCCATCACAGCCGCCGCCATGCCGACGATTGCGCCGCCGCCGCCGGTGGGCGACCGCAGATCGAGGTGATCGAGCGGCGCATCACCTTGCAGGGCGATCTGACCGAGGCACAGCGGATGCGGATGCTGGTCATCGCCGACAAATGCCCGGTGCACCGCACGCTGGAGAGCGCACCGGTGATCGAGACGCGGCTGGTCTGACGGACGTCGCCGCTGGACAGCGCGCGTGCTGCTGCGCAAAGCCGGGGGGGGGCGGGCATCTGGGCTCCGGGGTGGAAAGACACGAGGCGATGGCGCGGCTGATCCTGTTCAACAAGCCGTATGACGTGCTGTCGCAATTCACCGATAGCAGCATCGGCGCGGCGCGCGCGACGCTGTCGGACTTCATCGCGGTGCCGGGGGTTTATCCGGCCGGGCGGCTCGACCGCGATAGCGAGGGGCTGTTGCTGCTGACCGATGACGGGCGCTTGCAAGCGCGCATCGCCGATCCGCACTTCAAACTGCCCAAGACCTATCTCGTCCAGGTCGAAGGGGAACCCGATGCCGCCAGCCTTGATCGCCTGCGGCAGGGGGTGGAGTTGAAGGATGGCATCACCCGCCCGGCCGAGGTCGAGCGGATCGACCCGCCCGAACTGTGGCCGCGCGATCCGCCGGTGCGGTTCCGCAAGAGTGTGCCCGATTGCTGGATCCGGCTGACGATCCGCGAGGGGCGCAACCGCCAGGTGCGGCGGATGACGGCGGCGGTGGGCTTCCCCACCTTGCGGCTGGTGCGCTGGGGCATTGGCGCGTGGACGCTCGACGGCTTGGCACCGGGGACGTGGCGCGAAGCGCCGGTGGGGTAAGCCGGGCGCTTACACGATCTCGAACAGGCCCGCCGCGCCCATGCCGCCTGCGGTGCACATCGACACCACCACCCAGCGCACGCCGCGCTTGCGGCCTTCGATCAGCGCGTGGCCGACAAGGCGCGATCCGGTCATGCCGAAGGGATGGCCGATCGCGATGGCGCCGCCATTGACGTTGTAGCGATCGGGATCGATGCCGAACATGTCGCGGCAATAGAGGCATTGCGAGGCGAAGGCTTCGTTGAGTTCCCAAAGGCCGATGTCGTCGACCGACAGCCCGGCACGGGCGAGCAATTTGGGAATGGCGAAGACCGGGCCGATGCCCATTTCATCGGGCGCGCAGCCGGCCGCCTGGAAACCGCGATACAGGCCAAGCACCTCGCGCCCTTCGGCGAGGGCCGTCGCATGGTCCATCACGATCTGCGCGGAGGCACCGTCGGACAATTGGCTGGCATTGCCCGCCGTCACATGCTGGCCGGGGCCGGAAAAGTCGCCGCCCGGCCACACCGTCTTCAACCCTGCCAGCGCTTCCGCCGTCGTGCCCGCGCGAATGCCCTCGTCCTGTACGAGCGTCACGGTCTCGCTGCCGGTGCGGTTGCCCTCCTTGTCGAACAGCGCCTTTTCGACGGTGATGGGCGCGATTTCCTCGCGAAACGCCCCGGTTTCGAGCCCGCGCGCGCGCGCTGCTGGCTTTGCGCGGCATAGGCGTCCTGCGCAGCGCGGCTGATGCCATAACGCTCGGCGACGATCTCGGCGGTTTCGATCATCGGCACATAGGCTGCCGGTTTGCGCGCGATCACCGACTGGTTGACATAGCGCGGCGCATCCTTGGTGACGGTGAGGCTGACCGACTCCATGCCACCCGCCAGTGCCACGTCGATTTCGTTGCAAATAATGCTGCGCGCGGCCAGCGCGATCGCGGTCAACCCCGAGCCGCATTTGCGATCGAGCGTGAAAGCGGGGACGCTCTCGGGCAAGCCCGCCGCGAAGGTCGCCATGCGCCCGGCATTGCCGCCCTGGCTGCCCCACTGATTGCCGACGCCCCAGAAAATCTCGTCGATGCGTACCGGATCGATGCCTGCACGCTCGACCGCGGCGTTCATCACATGCGCCGCGAGCACCGGCGCCTCGGTCGCGTTGAACGCGCCACGATAGGCCTTGCCGATCGGGGTACGGGCGGTGGAGACGATCGCGGCTTCACGCATGGCAGATGCTTTCGAGCTTTGGGTATGGAAAAGGGGTGTAGAGCCTGCACGCTTTCTCCACAAGCGCCGGATCATCCGTGGATGCGCTGCGCGCTACACGGTTGACCGGTCGCATCCCGGAGCCACAATGACACGCATGAGCCATATCCTGATTGTCGATGACGACCCGCATATCCGCGACTTGCTCGCCTTCGCGCTGGGCAAGGCGGGGATGAGCGTCGCCGAAGCGAGCGACGGCGAGGATGCGCAAGCCGCGATCGCGCGGCGCATGCCCGATCTGATGGTGCTCGACATCAACATGCCGCGGCTGAACGGGCTCGATCTGTGCCGGATGCTGCGCGCCGAGGGTGGGGCGGCGGCGGCGCTGCCGATCCTGTTCCTGTCCTCGCGCGATGACGAGATCGACCGCATCGTCGGGATCGAGATTGGCGGCGACGATTATGTGGTGAAGCCGTTCTCGCCGCGCGAAGTGGTGGCGCGCGTCGGCGCGATTTTGAAACGCGGTACGCGCGCAGCGGTGGGGGCGACGACGGTCACGCACAACCGGTTGACGCTCGACACCGATGGCTGGGAGGCGCGCTGGGACGCGACGCCGGTTCCGCTCACCGCGACCGAATTCCAGTTGCTGCTGCTGTTCGCGACCAGCCCGGCCAAGGTGTTCACACGCGATGCGATCATCGATCGGCTGCACGGGCCGGGCTTTGCCATCACCGATCGCACGATCGATAGCCATGTGCGCAATTTGCGCGGCAAGTTTCCGGGCGTCGATCTGGTCGAGACGCGCGCCGGGATCGGCTATCGCATCGGTCGCTGTGCGTGATCGGCTGGCTGAAGGCGCTGGCCAAGGCGCATTGGCCGCGCCTGCATTTGAGCGCGATCCTGTTTGGCACCTTGCTGTTCGTGGCGTCGCTGCCCGGTGTCGCCGCGCTGTCGCTGCGCGTGTATGAAAATACGCTTGTTCAGCAGACCGAGTCCGAACTGATCGCGCAAAGCGTGGTGCTGGCGGCGGCGTATAAGGCGGCGTGGTATGACGCGGCGCACGCGCCGCAGCCCGATCCATCGGCACGCCCGCTCGCGCCCGAAGCGCCCGCGATCGATTTGCGTACCATGCCGGTGCTGCCGCGCGCGTCGCTGGGTG
>NZ_JSBN01000133.1 GCF_000797515.1 Sphingomonas sp. Ant H11 | reverse complement strand
GCAGGGGCGCGGCGAGCGGCTGGAAGCGCTTGCCGGGCTGGCGGATATGCCGACGTTGCTGGTGAACCCCGGCGTCGCCGTATCGACGGCGGCGGTGTTCAAGGCGTGGGATGGCGTCGATCGCGGCGCATTGCCGACCGGGGACGTGCTGGCGATGGCGCTCGAAGGGCGCAATGACCTGGAGGCACCGGCGCGCGCACTTGCGCCCGAAATCGACGCAGTGCTGGACGCGCTTGGCGAGGGCAATCCAGTGCTGGCGCGCATGTCGGGCTCGGGCGCGACCTGCTTTGCCCTCTATACGGATGAGGCGGAGCGCGCCGCCGCCGCGACGCGCATTCGTGCCGCCCAGCCGGGGTGGTGGTGTCTCGAAACGCGACTCGCATGACGCTCTCGCGCTCCATTTCGGGACAGACGATGCAGCGCGCTGTGCCGCAACGGCGGAAATGCGCGCTTGGCACTGGCCTTGCAGCGGTCGGATCGAACGGGTCCGCCGCCCCCAGCGGAGCGCCCGTTGATGGTCCACGGTCCCCCCGCGCGCCATCCATGCAGCGGGACGGCGCGGGCAACCGCGCCGTCCCCTCGTCGGCATGACCGGCCCGCGCATCCTGCCCGCAACCACGGGCGACATTCTGCTGATCTGCGATCACGCGTCGAACGCGGTGCCTGTCGGGGTCGAGCTCGGCATCGCGCCCGACTTGCTCGACAAACACATTGCGATCGATCTTGGCAGCGCCGCGCTGACCGAAGCGTTGGCGGAAGCGCTCGATGCACCGGCCATCCTTGCCAGCGTGTCGCGTCTGGTGATCGACCTCAACCGCCCGCTCGAGTCTCCGGGCTTGATCCCCGTCGCCAGCGATGGCCACGCCATTCCCGGCAATGCCATCGCCGAGCGCGACGACCGCATCGCTCGCTTTTATGTGCCTTATCACGAGGCCATCGACGCCGCGATCGCGGCGCGGCGACCGGTTCTGCTTGCGGCGATCCATAGCTTCACGCCACAGCTCGAAAGCGGGAGCGGCGCGGTTCGTCCCTGGGAAATCGGTATCCTGTCGAACAACGACCGTCGCGCCGCCGAGATCGCGCTGCCGCTGCTGAGGGCGCAGGGCCTGGTCACCGGCGACAATGAACCCTATTCGGGCCGCCTGCTCAACGCGACGCTCGACCGGCATGGGGAAGGCAACGGGATTGCCAGCCTTTCGATCGAAATCCGCAACGATCTGATCGCCGACGCGGGAGGGGTAGCCCGCTGGACCACGATCCTCGCGCCAATTTTGATCGAAATACGTAACAGACTTGCGTCGAACGGGGGTTTGGCGACATAGGCTTTCGCCATGACTCGCACCTTCGACAAAGCCAAGCTCCCCAGCCGTCACGTTTCGGTTGGTCCCGAACGCTCACCCCATCGCAGCTATTATTATGCGATGGGCATCGCCGAGGCGGACATCGCCAAGCCGTTCGTCGCGCTCGCCTCGGCTGGAAACAACTCCGCGCCGTGCAACACCAAGCTGGACGAACAGGCCGATGCCGCGCAGGCGGGCGTCATCACCGGCGGCGGAATGCCGCGCCGTTTCAACACCATCACCGTCACCGATGGCATCGCATGGGGCATCAGGGGATGAAATCCTCGCTCGTCAGCCGCGAAGTGATCGCCGATTCGGTCGAGCTCAGCGTGCGCGGCCATTGCTATGACGCGCTCGTCGGCTTTGCCGGGTGCGACAAGTCGCTGCCGGGTATGATGATGGCGATGCTGCGCCTCAACGTGCCGAGCATCTTCGTCTATGGCGGATCGATCCTGCCCGGTCGCTTCCATGATCGCGACGTCACCGTCGTCGATGTGTTCGAGGCGGTCGGCCAATATGCGGCGGGCGGCTGTCCGCTGCAGGAACTGATCGAGCTCGAAAAGGTCGCGTGCCCCGGGCACGGCGCGTGCGGCGGGCAATTCACCGCGAACACGATGGCGTGCGTGGGTGAGGCGATCGGCCTGTCGCTGCCCAATTCCAACATGATGCCCGCCCCCTATCGCGGCCGCGACGAGATCGCGATCGCAGCGGGCGAGCAGGTGATGGAACTGATCGCGCGCAACATTCGCCCGCGCGACATCTGCACGCGCGAAGCCTTCATCAACGCAGCGCGCGTTGTCGCGGCGACGGGCGGATCGACCAACGCCGCCTTGCATCTGCCCGCGATGGCCAATGAAGCGGGCATCAACTTTGATTTGTTCGATGTGGCAGAGGCCTTTAAATCAACGCCTTATATCGCCGATCTCAAGCCCGGCGGTAAGTATGTCGCCAAGGATATGTATGAGGCGGGCGGTGTCTACATGCTGATGAAGACGATGCTCGAAGGCGGCTTCCTCGACGGCAATTGTCTGACCGTGACGGGCAAGACGCTCGGCGAGAATATCGATCAGGTCACCTGGAACCCCGACCAGAAGGTCATTTACGACGTCAAGGCACCGCTGTCGGCGACCGGCGGTGTGGTCGGTCTGCGCGGCACGCTCGCCCCCGATGGCGCGATCGTGAAGGTCGCGGGGATGCACCGGTTGCAGTTCACCGGCCCGGCCCGCGTGTTCGATTGTGAAGAGGATTGTTTCGCGGCGGTCGAGGCGCGCCAGATCAACGAGGGCGAAGTCATCATCATCCGCTATGAAGGCCCCAAGGGCGGCCCCGGCATGCGTGAGATGCTGTCGACCACCGCCGCGCTTTACGGTCTTGGGCTGGGTGAAAAGGTCGCGTTGATCACCGACGGTCGCTTCTCGGGCGGCACGCGCGGCTTCTGCATCGGCCATGTCGGGCCGGAAGCCGCCGAAGGCGGGCCAATCGGGCTGGTCGAAGACGGTGACATCATCCGCATCGATGCCGAAGCGGGCACGATCGACCTTGATGTCACCCCGGAAACGCTGGCCGCCCGCAAGGCGGCATGGGTGCCGCGCGTCAATGATTACCAGGCGGGCGCGCTGTGGCGCTATTCCCAGACGGTCGGGCCTGCCTATAAGGGCGCGGTCACGCACCCGGGAGCCAGCGCCGAAACTCATGTCTACGCGGATATCTAGTCTAATATTGCTGGCCTTTTCGCTCGCCGCGTGCGGCGAGCAACGCACCGACCACGCCACACTCGCCAAGATCGAGGCGGAGCAGCGCCAGGCGCGCGACGATAGCGGGAACATCGTCTGCGCGGAGCGCGGTTCCGCCGATTTCGCGCGGACCTGCACGGTCGACCGAAGCGAAACCGATGCCGGGCTGGTGCTGACCGTGCGCCACCCCGACGGGGCGTTCCACCGCTTGTTGGTGACCAAGGACGGGCGCGGCGTCATCGCTGCGGACGGCGCGGAGACGGCCGTGGTGACGATCATTGCCAATGGCGAGATCGAGGTCGCTTTGGGCGGGGACCGCTATCGTCTCCCCGCCACCGTCAAAAGCAAGGCCGCGGCCGCCTCATGACCCCCCATTGCAGGGCAGCCGATCCTGACCGCCGCCGAAATGCGCGCGGCGGAACAGCGCGCGATCGATGCGGGAGCCAGCGTTGCCGCGCTGATGGAGCGCGCCGGGGCGGGCGTGGCTGAGGCGGTGCGGCGGCTGGCGGGGGATGCACCGGTGCTGGTGCTGTGCGGACCGGGCAATAATGGCGGCGACGGCTATGTCGCGGCGCGGATTCTGCGCGCGAACGGCGTCGCGGTACGCGTGGCGGCGACGGGGGCTCCGACGAGCGAGGCCGCCATTCAAGCACGCGGCGGCTGGGATGGGGCGGTTGAAGCGCTTGGCGATGCCGCGCCTGCGCCGGTTGTGCTCGATGCCATTTTCGGGACGGGGCTGTCGCGGCGGGTCGACGATGCCATTGCGGCACCGCTGGCTGCGCTGGTGCAGGCGGCGCGGCTTTCGATCACGGTCGATGTGCCGACCGGCCTCGCCACCGACACGGGCGAGGCGCTGATCGATACTGTCAGCCGCTTCGATATCACGCTCGCACTGGGTGCGTTGAAACCCGTGCATGTGCTTGCTGCATCTGCTGAAACTTGTGGAACCGTGCGGTTGGTGGAGATCGGCCTGGAGACACGCAGCGCTGCGCGCGCGACGGTGATCGATCGCCCCACGCTGCGAGCGCCCGGCAGCGACAGCACCAAATATACGCGCGGGATGGTGGCGGTGGTCGGCGGGATCATGCCCGGAGCCGCCGCGCTCGCTTCGGAGGCGGCGATGCGGGCCGGGGCGGGGCTATGTGCTGTTGCTGTCGGACACGCTGCCGGCCAACACGCCGCACGCGCTGGTGCGTCGAGCCTGGGCACCGGACGCGCTTGCGGACGCGCGGATCGGAGTGATCCTGATCGGCCCCGGTCTCGGGCGCGACGATGCGGCGCGATCCAAGCTCGCAGTGGCTTTGGCAAGCGATCGCCCGCTGGTGCTCGATGGCGATGCGCTGCATTTGCTGGACGGACGGACCTTTCATGATCGGAAAGCGCCGACGATCCTGACCCCGCATGGCGGCGAATTTGTTGCGGCGTTCGGCGCGTGGAGCGGCAGCAAGATCGAGGCGGCACGGTCCGCCGCAGCCTCATCGGGGGCGGTGGTGGTGTTCAAGGGCGCGGACACGGTCATCGCTGATCCCGATGGCAGCGTGGTGATGGCTCCGCATGGCTCGTCCTGGCTTTCGACCGCAGGCACGGGTGACGTGCTGGCGGGGGCGGTCGCCGCGTTGGCGGCAAGCGATTCGCCGCTGGGGACGCCAGCGCGCGCGGCGGCAGCGGTGTGGATGCACGGCGCGGCCGCGCGGCGGTTGGGCGGGGCGTTTCTGGCGGACGACTTGGCGCGTGAAATATCGGTAATAAGGGCGGCGTTGTGAGCGATGTGATTGTTCGGGTGGCCGCGCGCGGCGACGGTGTCACCGCCGATGGTCGCCATGCTGCCTTCGCCGCGCCGGGCGATACGCTGACGCCCGACAATCTCGTGATTCCGGGGCCGCGCCACCAGACGCCGCCATGCCGCCACTTTCCGGTGTGCGGTGGGTGCCAGCTCCAGCATCTCGATGACGCAAGCTATGCCGATTTCCTCACCGATCGCATATCGGGTGCCCTCGCCGCCCAGGGGCTGACGGCACCGCTTCGACCGCCTTCACTGTCCCCCGACCGCACGCGGCGGCGTGCGGCGCTCCATGCCGAGGTCAAGGGCGGTGCGGTCCGGTTGGGGTTCAGCGAACCCGCCAGCCATGCGATCGTCGATGTGCAGGAATGCTGGATCCTGACGCCTGCGCTGTTCGCGGTGCTGGCGCCTTGCGCAAACTGCTCGCGCGGGCACTGAAGGGGCGGGCGCGGCTGCATTTGACCGAGGTCGATCAGGGCATCGATCTGCTGATCGAGGGCAAGCTGGCCGAGGGGCTGGCGATTGCCGAAGGGATCACGGCGTTTTGCGGCACGCACGGTATTGCGCGCTTGGCGGTCGATGACGGGATCGGCCCCGAAACGCGCTGGGAGCCTGAGGCGGTGACGATCACGCTCGGTGGTGTGGCGGTGCCCTTTCCCTCGGGCAGCTTCCTGCAAGCGACGCGCGAGGGCGAGGCGAGCCTGGTTGCGGCGGTGCGCGAGGCAATTGGCGCAGTGCGGGTGAGCGCGGATCTGTTCGCCGGGCTGGGCACGCTGGCGCTGTCGCTGCCGGGCAAGGTGTATGCTGCCGAGGCTGGGCGCGATGCGATCTTCGCGTTGAAGGCGGGCGCGGCGCAGGCGGGCCGGGCGGTGTTCGCCGAGCATCGCGACCTGTTCCGGCGTCCGTTGACGAGTGCGGAATGCGACCGGTTCGAGGCGATCGTGCTCGATCCGCCGCGTGCGGGTGCGCGCGAACAGGTGACGCAACTGGCGGCATCAAAGGTGCCGGTGATCGCCTATGTTTCGTGCAATCCCAGTAGCTTTGCGCGCGATGCGGAGATTTTGTGCAAGGGTGGTTACACGCTCGATTGGGTGCAGCCGGTCGGCCAGTTCCGCTGGTCGACCCATGCCGAGTTAGCGGCCCGCTTCAGCCGATAGCCATCAAGGATAATCGGCCCGCAGGAAGTACAGGCCGTCGGGCGGGGCGTTGAAGCCGAGTGCGGTGCGGTCGCGGGCTTCGAGCGCGGTGGTCATGTCGTCGGGGCTCCATTTGCCCTCGCCGACCAGCGCGAGACAGCCGACCATCGAGCGCACCTGATGATGCAGGAAGGAGCGCGCCGAGGCGAACACGCTGATCCGCTCGCCTTTCGCCACCACATCGAGCCGGTCGAGCGTGCGCAGCGGGCTGTCGGCCTGGCAATGCGCCGAGCGAAAGGTGGTGAAGTCATGCCGCCCGACCAGCCGCGCGGCACCGTCCGCCATTGCCGCGACATCGAGCGGGGCGGGGATGCGCCATGCCAGCCCGCGCTCGACTGTCAGCGGCGCGCGGCGGGTGACGATGCGGAACTCATAATGCCGCCCGATGCATGAAAAGCGCGCGTGCCAGTCATCGGGAACGATCTCGCAGTCGAGGATCGCGATCGGGTCTGGCCGTAACTTGGCGTTGAGCGCCTCCATCAGCCGGAACGGGGTGAAGTTCCGCGTCAGGTCGAGATGCGCGCGCATACCGAGGCCGTGAACGCCGGCATCGGTGCGACCGGCGGCATGGACGGCGATCTCCTCGCCGGTGATGGATTGCGCGGCGCGTTCGATCGCGGTCTGCACGCTCGCCCCGTGGCGCTGGCGCTGCCAGCCCATATAGGGGCGTCCGTCGAACTCGACCGTCAGCGCGAACCGCGTCAAAGCTGTGTGCCTGCAGGGATGGAGAAGCCGCGCAAGAGTTCGTCGGTGGTCATGACGCCACGCCCGGCGCGTTGCAGCAAGGTCGGGCGGATCGCGCCGGTGGCGCAGGCGATGGTTAGAAGCGTGTCGAGCACCTCTCCTGCTCGCTGGTGGGGAGAGGGCCGGGGAGAGGGGCTGTGCGCATCGTCAGCGTTCTGCTGGACTGCCTC
>NZ_JSBN01000132.1 GCF_000797515.1 Sphingomonas sp. Ant H11 | reverse complement strand
GCTGCCGCCGTCATCCCGGCGGCGCGCGAGTTTCTGGCACCGCTGACCGGATCGAGCCTCGCCACGCTGATCGTGTTCGTGCCCTTGTCCTTCCTGACCGGGGTGACCGGGGCCTTTTCCAAGGCGCTGTCGCTGACGATGGCGGCGGCGCTCGCGATTTCCTGGGCAATGACGGCGTTCGTCGTGCCGGTGCTGGTACGTTGGCTGGTCGATTTCGACACGTGGCATGATCCGGGCGAAGGCAAGGACGACCGCATCGCGCGGTTGCACAGCCGCGCACTCGACCGGCTTAATGCTCGGCCCTGGCTGCTCGCGGTCATTGCGGTGCCGCTGCTGCTGCTTGGCTATGTCAGCTACACCAATGTGCCGAGCGGCTTCATGCCCAAGGTCGATGAAGGCGGGTTCGTGATGGACTATTATACCCCGCCCGGCACCTCGCTCGACGAAACCGAGCGGGAGGTCGGCCAGATCGATGCGATGCTGCGCGCCAATCCCGATGTCCTCACTTTCTCGCGCCGCCTTGGCACCGGGCTCGGCGGCGATTTGGGGCAAAGCTATCATGGCGATTATTTCGTCCGGCTGAAGCCGCCCACGCCCCGACCGAAGAGGTCGCCGCCGAAGTCGCGCGGCAAGTGACCGCCAAAGTGCGGGGCGTGCAGATTGAAGTGGCGCAATTGATCGAGGATTTGATCGGCGATCTCACCGCCGTGCCGCAGCCGATCGAGGTGAAGCTCTATGCGGATGATCCGGCGGTGCTGCCGGGCGAGGCCAGAAAGGTCGCCGCGCTGATCGGCAAGATCGATGGCGTGGTCGAAGTGAAGGACGGCGTGCAACTGGCCGGCGATGCGCTCGACGTGAAGATCGATCCGGTCCGCGCGGGGCTGGAAGGCGTTACCCCCGCCGATATCGAGACCCAGCTTAACGCGGCGCTGACCGGCAGCGTGGCGACCACGCTGGCGCAAGCCAGTAAAGCGGTCGATGTGCGCGTGCGCTTGCCCGAGGCGCTGACGATCAGCGAGACCGGGCTGGCGCAGCTCCCGATCCGCGCGATCGACGGGCATGTGTTCCCGCTGTCGCGCGTCGCGTCGCTCAAGTCGGTCACCGGCCAGCCGCAAATCAGCCGCGAAAATCTGGAGCCGATGATCGCGGTGACCGGTCGCATTCAGGGGCGCGGCATCGGGGCCGCCGTCGCCGATGTCACTGCGGCGCTCGACCGGCCGGGTGCGCTTGGCCCCGGCATCCGCTACGAACTAGGCGGACTGTACCAGCAGCAACAGATTGCCTTTGCCGGGTTGGTCAAGGTGTTCGGCGCGGCACTCGTCGCCGAATTCGCGCTGCTGTTGATCCTCTATCGGCGCTTCTGGCTGCCGGTCATCATCATCGGCTGCTCGCTGCTATCGACCACCGCCGTGTTCACCGCCTTATGGGCATCGGGGGTCGATCTCAACATCACCGCGCTGATGGGGATGACGATGATCATCGGCATCGGCACCGAAATGGCGATCTTCTACGTGTCCGAATTCGAAGACCTTGCCCGGCACATGCCACCGCCCGAGGCCGCGCGCGCGGCAAGCCGCAACCGCCTGCGCCCGATCACCATGACCACGCTGGCGGCGATCTTCACGCTGCTGCCGCTGGCGCTGGCGATCGGCCAGGGGGCCGGCATCCAGCAACCGCTCGCCATCGCGATTATCGCCGGGCTGCTGCTGCAATATCCGCTGGTGCTGCTCGCCATGCCCGTATTGGTGCGGCTAACGACGGGGCGGCGCGCCACCTAATTGCTCTCCATACCCTCTTTTTGCGAATGGTAACGCAATCGCGGCATCTTGGCGTTTCTGCGGGAGCGCGGTACGACCTCCGCCGAGAGAGGAATTTCGTCATGACATTTCGTGTTGCGGCTATGCCGTTGCTGCTGGTCGCTGCGGCGGCCTCCGCCCAGGTCGCAGCGCCGCCCCCGCCGTCTCAGACCGCTCCCGACGCCGGTATGCCCGTGCTGCCCGAATGGACGAAGCCAGCGCTGCGCGGTGCCTGGAACGATATCCGCCTGTCCCCCGATGCGCGCGCCAAGGCGCTGCTCGCGGCGATGACGCGCGACGAAAAGCAGACCCTGGTCTTCGGCTATTTCGGCACCGACTTTCCACGGCTGCAATACCGCGCACCCGCCGCAGCGCATAGCGGCTCGGCCGGCTATGTGCCGGCGATTGCCAGACTCGGCATCCCGGCGCAGCATCAGACCGATGCCGGGGTCGGCGTTGCCACCCAGGGCGGTGCCCCGGTCAAGCGCGAGCGTACCGCCTTGCCCTCCAACCTCGCCACCGCCGCAAGCTGGGATATCGCGATTGCGCGGGCGGGCGGCACCATGATCGGCGATGAAGCGCGCCGGTCGGGCTTCAACGTCATGCTGGCAGGTGGCGTCGATTTGCTGCGCGAGCCCCGCAACGGCCGCAATTTCGAATATGGCGGGGAGGATCCGCTGCTGGCCGGTACGATGGTTGCCGAACAGGTGATCGGCATTCAATCGAACCATATCGTCTCGACGATCAAGCATTACGCGATCAACGACCAGGAGACCGATCGTAACGCCGGCAATTCGGTGCTCGATCACAGCGCGGCGCGCGTGTCCGATCTGCTGGCGTTCCAATTGGCGATCGAACGCGCCGATCCGGGCTCGATCATGTGCTCGTACAACCGCGTCGATAGCGTTTACGCCTGCGAGAATAGCTGGCTGCTGACCGACGTGCTGCGCAGCGATTGGGGATTCAGGGGCTATGTAATGAGCGATTGGGGTGCGACGCACAGCACCGTCGCCGCCGCCAAGGCCGGGCTAGACCAGGATTCGGGATTTCCGTTCGACAAGGAACCCTATTTCGGGCGGCCGCTGCGGGACGCGCTCGATCATGGCACGGTCCCCGCGGCCCGGCTCGACCTGATGGCGCACCGCATCCTGCGCGCGCTGTTCGCGCAAGGCGTGTTCGAGCGTCCGGTGAGCGAGCAGCCGATCGACTATGCCGCCCATGCCGCGGTGACGCGCGCCGGAGCGGAAGCCGGGGCTGTGTTGCTGAAGAACGAACATGGTTTGCTACCACTTGCCGCCAGCGCGAAGCGGATCGCGGTGATCGGCGGCCATGCCGACAAGGGCGTGCTCGCCGGGGGCGGATCGTCGCTGGTCTATCCAGTCGGCGGCAATGCCGTGCCCGGCTTGCAACCGACAATTTGGCCCGGGCCGATCATGTATTACCCGTCCTCGCCGCTCGACGAGATCAAGCGGCAGGCCCCGGGTGCCACGGTGCGTTACGCCGATGGCAGCGACCCCGCCGCCGCTGCGGCGCTGGCCCGGGACAGCGATGTGGTGATCGTGTTCGCCACGCAATGGGCGGGCGAATCGTTCGACGTGGCGATGGCGCTCGACGGCAATCAGGACGCGCTGATCGGCGCGGTCGGCACCGCCAACCCTAACACCGTGGTGGTGCTCGAAACCGGCGGGCCAGTGGCGATGCCGTGGATCGATCAGGCCGGGGCGGTACTCGAGGCCTGGTATCCGGGCACGGCCGGGGGCAAGGCCATCGCCAACCTGCTGTTCGGCAAGGCCAATCCCTCGGGTCGCCTGCCCGTGACCTTCGCCCGCAATGTCGATCAACTGCCCGATCCAGCCCAACCGCATAGCGGCGACGTGGTGTATAAAGAGGGCGCGACGGTCGGGTATAAATGGTTCGATGCCAAGGGGATCGCGCCCTTATTCCCCTTCGGCCACGGCCTGTCCTACACGCGCTTCGTCAGCGAGGGCCTGCACGCAGCCACGCCGGGCGGCGTGCTCACCGCGACCTTCACCGTGCGCAACACCGGTGCGCGGGCTGGGGCAAGCGTTCCGCAGCTCTACGTCGCCCCGGTCGCGGGCGGGTGGGAGGCCCCGAAGCGTCTTGCCGCTTTCACCAAGGTCGCGCTGGCACCCGGCACGCGCAAGGCGGTGACGCTGACGGTCGATCCGCGTTTGCTCGCCACATGGGATGAAGCCCACCATCGCTGGCACATTGCCGGGGGTGCCTACAAGGTCATGCTGGCGGACTCGGCCCGCGACATCCGCCAAACGGTTACGGTGACCCTGCCCGAGCGCACGCTGCCCGCCACCTGGCGCGCCCGCTAAAGCGGGGCGCGTCAGGCGTTGCCGGTTTCCGGCACGCGCAGCATCGCAAGCGCCGCCAGCGCCATCACCGCCGCCGCAAACGCCATCGTCCAGATCGGCTCGGTCGGAAAGAATGCCTTGAGCACGGAGCCCATCACGGTCGCCACCAGCAATTGCGGCACGACGATGAACACGTTGAACAGGCCCATATAGATGCCGAGCTTGGCCTGCGGCAGGCTGGAGGCAAGGATCGCATAGGGCATGGCGAGGATTGAAGCCCAGGCGATCCCGACCCCGATTTCGCTCAAAACCAGCAAATTGGGTCGCGGATGACAAGGAAGCTCGCATAACCAAGGGCACCGCAGAGCAGCCCGATACCATGCGTGCGTACCTTGCCGATCCGCGCTGCCAGCCGGGGCAACACCAAGAGCGCCACGATTGTCGCGACGCCATTATACACCGCGAACAGCACCCCGACCCAATCGCCACCGGCATTGTACGCGGCGCTCGTCGGGTCGCTCGAGCCGAAGGCATATTGGGCGACGACGGGGGTGGTGTAGATCCACATGATGAACAGCGCCGACCAACTGAAGAACTGCACCAGCGCGAGCCGCTTCATCACCGTCGGCATCCCCGAAAAAGTCGCCGATGATCAGGCTGAGCGGATTGTCGGCCTTGCCGCCGCGCGCGAGCAGGATCGCGGCGATGCTGGCCAAACCATAAGCGATCAGCAACGCCCCCAGCAGATAGACCTCCTTCTGTAGGCCAAGCGTGGGCACCGTGACCACGACGCCTGCGCCCGCTGCGATCCAGCCGAGGCTCGCGCCCAGCCCGCGTGCCGCGAGCGCGTGGACGGGTTGCGTCGTGGGCTCGCCGAGCATCGGCTCGCCAAAGGCCTGCATCTCGGCCGGGCTATATTCGCGCGTCGTGCCGACGGTCCACAGCACCGCCAGCAGCAACGCCGCACCGCCGAACCAGAAACTGTAGCGAACCGTCGCAGGAATCCCGCCGAGCGCATCGCCCGACACGCCAAGATGAGTCAGCACGAACGGAAAAAGTGAACCGACCACCGCGCCTGCACCAATAAAGGCAGTCTGTAGCGCATAGCCCGCCGTATGCTGATCCTTGCGCAGCATATCGCCGACAAACGCGCGAAACGGCTCCATCGACACGTTGATCGACGCATCCAGCACCCACAGCGTCAACGCCGCGAACCACAGGATCCGGGCATCGGGCATGACGAACAAGGCCAGCGCCGCCAGCACCGCGCCTGCAAAGAAATACGGCCGCCGCCGCCCAAAACGCGTCCAGGTGCGGTCGCTGTAATGACCGATGATCGGCTGTACGAGCAGCCCGGTGAGCGGGGCTGCAATCCACAGATAGGACAGATCATCGAGCGATCCGCCAAGCGTCTGGAAAATCCGGCTCATATTAGCGTTTTGCAGCGCAAAGCCGATCTGGATGCCGAAGAAGCCGAAGCTGATATTCCACAACCCGCCGAAGCGCTGCACCGGTTTCTCGTTCAAGCCCACCTCCCCTGCTGCGGTTCCCCGCAGTCTGTCGTGCCTGACTGCCGACAAGCCCGGTAGCGCACAAGGGTGCATACGAATACGCAAACCACCACGCCGCTTGCGAGGATCGTCCGGAGCCGGGCATGACGGTGCGATGTCGATGACCGTAACCCTCCACCACCAAGGCCAGGAGCAGCGCCCGCTGCTCGTACTCGACTCATTCTGGAGCGATCCCGAATTGCTCCGTGAAGATGCCGCCGCGCTGCGGCTAACCCCGATCGGGCCGCATTATCCCGGTGTGCGTGCGCCCGTGCCGCCCCGGCTGGCCGAGGCGATGCGGGTGAAGGTGGCCCCACTGCTCGCCGCGCATTTCGGGCTCGAGCGCGCACCGGCAGTGTCGGAGGCCTATTATTCACTCGTCACCACGCCCCCGGACGCGCTGGCACCGATCCAGCGTTTGCCGCATTTCGATGGCGTCGAGCCGCGCCGGATCGCGCTGTTGCTGTTCCTCGGTCACGCCGCGCAGGGCGGCACCGCCTTCTACCGCCAACGCGCGACCGGCTATGAAAGCGTCGACGCCGAACGGCTCGAACGTTACTCCACCGAACTCGAGACAGGCGTAGGAAAGCACGGGCTGCCCGCGCCGTCCTATATCGCCGGGGACACGCCGCTGTTCGAGCAAATCGCGGCACAGCCGGGGGCGTTCAACCGCGCGCTCGTCTATGCGGGCAACACGCTGCATTGCGCGTGGCTGCCGCCGGAGGTGCCGCTCACCCCGGACCCGTTGGTCGGGCGGCTGACGCTCAACCTGTTCCTGTTCGACGATTGAGGCTCAGGCACCACTGCTGGCGCGCGCGATCAAACGGGTCGGAAGCGGCGGCGGTGTGATCGCCGTACCGCGTAACTGGCCGAGCAAGGTGCTGACGAGCAACGCACCCGCCTGCCGTGTGTCCTGCGCCACCGTCGACAGCGGCGGCGTGGTCAGCGAGGCCGAGGGAATATCGTCGAACCCGACCACCGCGACATCGCCCGGGATGCTCCGTCCCTCCGCCGCCAGCGCCCGCATCGCGCCGATGGCGATGCTATCGCTCGCCGCGAAAATTGCGTCATACGCCGCACCCCGCGCCTTGAGCGTGGCAACCGCCTCGACACCAGCCTCCTCGCTGGTGATCGCATCGACGCGAAGTGCCGGATCGGCGACCAGCCCCGCTTGCGCCAGCGCATCCCCATAGCCGCGATGCCGTTCCTCAAGCTCGGGATAGCGGCTGTCGGCCGAACCGAGGAACGCAATCCGTCGCCGCCCCTGCGCGATCAGATGCGCCGTCGCTTGCGCACCGCCCCCGCGATTGTCAGAACCGACGGTGATCCCTGCCGGGTCGGTGCCGACCGCCCCCCAGCGTACGACATGCGTGCCCTGTTCGGCCAGATGATCGAGCCGCGCCCGATACGCCTCGTAATCGCCATAGCCGAGCAGGATGATGCCGTCGGCCTTGTGGCTGTCCTGATAGTCGACGTGCCAGTCGCCCGAAAGCTGCTGGAACGAGATCAGCAGGTCGTACCCCGCTCTGGCGCTGGCACGCGTGATCGACCCGAGCATCGACAGAAAGAACGGATTGATCGTCGCGTCCTCGTCAGCCGTCTCTTCGAAGAACAGCAAAGCGAGCGTGTTCGACGCCTGGCTGCGAAGGCTCGATGCGTGTTTGTCGACCGCATAATGCAGGCTGTGGGCGATCGCTTCGATCCGCGCACGCGTCTGCGCATTGACCGATTTCACGCCGCGCAACGCACGCGACACCGTCGGCTGCGAGACACCGGCAAGTTGTGCGATATCGAACGAAGTCGGCCGCTTGGCCATCCCAGTCATACCTGTGTATTGTTTAAATAATACAGCAGAACCCCCCGACCCGCCTGCCCTGTGAATACGTATGCCCGCCACTTTTGCAATGACCTCGTCCGAAATATAGCCTGCTCCTAGCCAATCGACGCGGATGACGACGTCGAGGAAACTGAATTTCGTGAGGATGTGCGGGTTCGTCCCGCCTGAGGGGAAGACCAAATGACCAAGTTCATGCCGGGCCGCGCCGATCGCGCGGTTGCGCCGACGCGCCACCTGTCCTTGTCCGCGCGGCTGGGCGAATGCGCCAGCACGACCGCGCTCGCCGCCGCACTGGCGATGCCGGGCGTCGCCTTCGCACAGGCCCAGC
>NZ_JSBN01000131.1 GCF_000797515.1 Sphingomonas sp. Ant H11 | reverse complement strand
CCGGGCGGGTTTCGGGGCGAAATTCCTAGCGGCTATGCGCTGCGTGGCGGGAGCGCGGCGGCAATCGCGGCGGCGTTCTCGGCGGCGGGGCTTGTCGCCAGCGACGCGCCGGTCCGGGTGACCTTGCCCTGTTCAAAACCGGACCGGGGCAATTTCATCTGGCGGTGCTGGTGCCGGGCGGGATCGTCCACGCCGACGCGATGCTGCGGCGCGTGGTCGAGCGACCGGGGTCGCCGCCGTGGCCAATGCTGGGATGCTGGCGGGTGGAGAAGTAAGCGATGGCGACTCTGATTCTTTCGACCGTCGGCGGGATCGTGGGCGGACCGATCGGCAGCGCGATCGGCGCGGTGATCGGCAACGTCTTTGACCGCGAGGTGCTGCTCAAGCCAAAGGCCCGGGAGGGGCCGCGACTGACCGAGCTGCAGCTGCAGACATCGAGCTATGGCACGCCGCTGCAACGCGTCTTCGGGACGATGCGGGTGGGTGGTTGCGTGATCTGGTCGACCGATCTGATCGAGAGCAGAACCAGCAGCGGCGGCGGCAAGGGACAGCCGAGCACGACAAATTACAGTTATTCGGCGTCGTTCGCGGTGGCGTTGTCGGGACGGGCGATCCAGGGAGTCGGGCGGATCTGGGCCGATGGCAAATTGCTGCGCGGCGTGGGCGGGGATTTCAAGAGCGCGACCGGTTTTCGCCTGCATCTGGGCGACGAAGGGCAAGCGGTCGATCCGCTGATTGCATCTGCGGAAGGGGCGGGGCTGACGCCTGCGCATCGTGGGCTTGCCTATGCGGTGTTCGAGCATTTCGAACTGGCCGATTATGGCAATCGTATCCCCTCGCTGACCTTCGAGGTGATTGGCGACGCGGTACCCGTGGCGGTCGGCAGGATCGCCCAGGAGCTGACGGACGATATGATCGATGGAGCCGCGGCAACGCAAGCGGTCACCGGCTTTGCGGCTTATGGCGACAGCGTCCGCAGTGTGGTCGAGACGCTGGCGGTGGCGGGGGGCGCGTGGTTCGCGCCCGAGGCGATGGGCCTGCGGATGCGGGCGGGGCTTGCCGCCGACCATGCCATCGCCGATGGCGAAGTCGTTGCCGCCGGGGCCGCGCGCGGCAAGCACGGCCGAGCGATGGCGGCGTGGAGACGGTGCCGCACCATGTAACCCTGGCGCATTACGACCCGGCGCGCGATTATCAGACCGGGATACAGCAGGCGCGGCGACCGGGGGCCGGGGTCCGCGAAGAACGTGTCGACATGCCGGCCGCGATCACCGCAGACACCGCCAAGACGATGGCCGAGGCTGTGCTGTCGCGGGCAGAGGCCGCCCGCGAGCGGCGCACGCTAACGCTCGGCTGGGACGCGTTAGCGGTGGCACCCGGGGCGTGTGTGACGATTGCGGGGGTGGCGGGGGTCTGGCGAGTCACGGGGTGGGCGCTGGAACATATGGTGCTGTCGCTGGAATGCGTGCGACTCGCCACGGGAACCCTGGCCGTTTCGGCGAGTGCGGGGCGGGTGCTGCACGCGCCCGACGTCGCGACGGGCACGACGGTGCTGGCCGCGTTCGAAGCGCCGCCGGAGGACGCGGTCCTCTCGGTTCCGCGCGTGACGATAATCGCAGCGGGAACCCAGCCGGGCTGGCGCAGGGCGACCTTGCTTTACAGCACCGACGGAGGTGCGCGGTGGATGGCGGCCGGTGCTACGAATGTGCCGGGGATTCTTGGGCAGGTCGTGACGCCACCTGGGGCGGCGGGCGCTGCGATCGTCGATCACGCAAATGTGATTGAGGTCGAACTCATCCATGCAGGCATGACACTGGTTGGAGCCGATGCTGGGGCGCTCGATGCTGGGCTGAATACAGCCCTGGTGGGGAACGAGCTGTTGCAATTCGGCGAAGCCACGCAGCTTACCGCGACACGGTGGCGACTGGCGGTGCTGCTCCGCGGGCGGCGCGCGACCGAGAGTGCGATCGGCACGCAGCGCGCGGGCGATCGCTTCGTGCTGGTCGAGCCGGACGCAAGCGCAACGCTCGACCTGCCTGGGACCGCGCAGGGAGGAGACCTGCGCATCATGGCGTCTGGACCCGGGGACGTGGAGGGGCCGGTAGAAGTCGCGCTCACGCTTGCAGGAACCTCGATCTTGCCGCTTTCGCCAACGCATCTGACGTGGTCCGAAGTGGGGAATGGGGATGTCACGGTGCAGTGGGTGCGGCGCAGCAGGGCGGGCCTGCGCTGGGTCGACGGCGTCGATGCGCCGCTGGCAGAAGAGCGCGAGGTCTATCAAATTGCGCTCCTCTATCCCGACGGACGGGGGGCCACGGTCGAAACCACGGAGCCGACCTTGGTGATTCGGCACGTCGATCGCATTGTCGGCCTGTCGATCGCGGTCACCCAGGTTGGCGCACATGGCCAATCCTACCCCCTTCACGGCATGATCCCCGCTTGGGCGGGCTAAGAAAGGACCGTCAATGAACGACCAAACGACCGTGCGGCTGAGCCTGCCTTTGCTCCAGGTGGGGCAGGCGCAGAAGGAATTGTCGCATAACGAAGCGCTGACCCTACTGGACTTTGCGGTCCAGCCAGTGGTCGAGGCGGTAGGCGTGGGGTCCCCGCCGGTTAGCCCAGACACGGGTGCATGCTGGATCGTGGGTCCATCGCCGACCGGGGCATGGAGCGGGAGTCCAAACGCGATCGCCGGGTGGACCAACGCTGGCTGGCGTTTCCTCGCCGCCCGCGATGGCATGAATGCGTGGAGCAGGGGCGATTCCGCATTCGCCCGCTTCGATGGATCGCGTTGGCGCATCGGGGAAGTTACGGGCGCGTGCTTGTTGGTTGCGGGACGTCAGGTCGTCGGGGAGCAACAATCGGCGATCTCTGCCGCTACCGGTGGGACGACCATCGACGCCGAGGCGCGGGCAACGCTTGCCGCCGTGCTTGCTGCAATGCGGTCGCACGGCCTGATCGCTTCGTGAGCGATTGCAGAATCAGAGGCTTACCCCGTCACGCTGTTGCTTTTGTACAACAGCCGCATCTATTTGTGCGCTTGCGTGGAAACATTCCTTTGGGTAGGGAGTTTGCGCTGTCCGAGTGACAACCAGAAGAAGGGGTTTTTTTATGCGGAAGCTTGCCGTTGCTATGGCGCTTGCCTCCACCGCGATCGTCGCCACACCTGCCCTCGCCCGCGACAAGTCGTGGTACGTCGGCGTCGAGGGTGGCGCGATGATTGTGGAGGACGTTAAGTTCGACATCAATTCGATCAAGGGTGCCAGCACCGCTGACCACCGTTATGGCTATGACGTCGATGGCGTCATTGGTTACGACCTCGGCATTTTCCGCATCGAAACCGAAGTCGGTTACAAGAGCGCAGATGTAAATGGGTATCGCTCGACCGTAACGACGCCAGGCGGTTTTCCGGCCGGTAGCTACGGCGGCGCTGGCGGTCGTAGCTCAGCCTTGAGCTTCATGGTCAACGGCCTGCTCGATTTCGGTGATGCCGATGAAGTCCAGGGCTTCGTTGGCGGCGGCGTCGGCGTCGCACGCGTCAAGGAAGGCGTTGCGCTCGGCGCGTCGCGCTTCCTGAACGACAGCGATACCGTCTTCGCTTATCAGGGCATCGCGGGTATCCGCGCGCCGCTGACCAAGAATGTCGACGTCTCGCTGAAGTATCGTTTCTTCACTGCCGACAACGTCAAGCTGGTCGACATCGCGGGCAGCTCGTACGCGAGCAAGTTCCGCACGCACAGCCTGCTGGGTGGTCTGACCTACAACTTCGGTGAGCCTGCTGCACCGCCGCCGCCGCCTGCTCCCGCACCGGCACCGGCTCCGGCTCCCGAGCCCCCCGCACCGCCGCCCGCACCGGTCGCAGTGCCGTGCTCGCCCGGTCCGTTCATCGTGTTCTTCGAATGGGACAAGTCGGACGTTACGCCTGAAGCCGCAGCAATCCTGGACGGTGCGGTTGCACAGTATCAGAACTGCGGTAGCGCAAAGGTCATGCTGGCCGGCTTCACCGATCGCTCGGGTACGCCGAAGTACAACTTGGCCCTGTCGCAGCGCCGCAACGATGCGGTTCGTGCGTACATGACCGCCCACTCGATCCCCGATGGTGTGATCTCGACCGAGGCGTTCGGTGAAGATCCTGCTCACCTTCGCGTTCAGACTGCCGATGGCGTTCGTGAAGTGCAGAACCGTCGTGTGGAAGTCACCTACGGTCCGGGTTCGGGCAACTAAGCCTTTACCTGAAGACGAAAATTGTGGGGAGGTCAGCGTAAGCTGGCTCCCTTCCCATTTTGTGATATCGACAATTCCGGCATGCGAGCGCATGGCGGCGATGTTGCGACACCATGACGATACCGTCAGGGAATCGTTCTCATTCGACGTTCCATTCGCGCTGTCGCATGCACAATGGCTTAGGGAAACATCATGCGAATTACGATGGTTGGCTCGGGTTATGTCGGGCTTGTCTCCGGCGCTTGCTTCTCCGACTTCGGCCATGACGTAATTTGCGTCGATAAGGATGCGAGCAAGATCGCGGCGCTCGAAGCGGGCAAGATGCCGATCTTCGAACCTGGTCTCGACACATTGGTGGCCACCAACGTCGCTGCAGGCCGTCTCAAATTTTCGACCGACCTCAAAGCGGCGGTTTCAGGGGCAGATGCTGTGTTCATCGCGGTAGGGACGCCGTCGCGCCGTGGCGACGGCCATGCCGATCTCAGCTATGTCTTCGCGGCGACGCGCGAGATTGCTGCGGCGATTGACGGTCCGCTGGTGGTTGTCACCAAATCGACCGTTCCAGTAGGCACGGGTGACAAGGTCGAGGAGATTTTGACCGAACTGGCCGGCGACTTTCCGATCGCCGTCGTTTCCAATCCGGAGTTCCTGCGCGAGGGCGCGGCGATCGGCGACTTCAAACGCCCCGATCGGATCGTTATCGGCACGGATGACGCGCGCGCCCAGCAGGTCATGCGTGATATCTACCGCCCGCTCTATTTGAACGAGAGCCCGATCCTGTTCACCGGGCGGCGCACGTCGGAACTGATCAAATATGCGGCAAATGCGTTTCTCGCGACCAAGATCACCTTCATCAACGAGATCGCAGACTTGTGTGAAGCCGTCGGTGCGAACGTTCAGGATGTGGCGCGGGGCATCGGCCTCGATAACCGGATCGGCTCCAAATTTTTGCACGCGGGTCCCGGCTATGGTGGCTCGTGTTTCCCGAAGGACACGCTCGCCCTGCTCAAGACGGCCGAGGATTATGAGACGCCGGTACGCATTGTCGAGGCGGTCGTGCAGGTCAACGACGCGCGCAAGCGCGCAATGGGTCGTAAAGTGATTGCCGCGTTGGGCGGCGAGGCGAAGGGCAAGACCGTTGCGGTGCTGGGGCTCACCTTCAAACCAAACACCGACGATATGCGCGATGCGCCGAGCTTGGCAATCGTCCAAAGCCTGATGGATGCGGGGGCAAAGGTGCGGGCGCATGATCCCGAAGGCATGGAGATTGCTAGGACCATGATGCCCGACGTGGTGTATTGCACCGATGCCTACGAAGCTGCGGCGGGTTCCGATGCGGTGGTGATCGTGACCGAATGGGACATCTACCGTGCACTGGACCTGAAGCGGTTGGCGGCGACGATGGCGGGTGCGGTGATGGTTGATCTGCGCAATGTCTATCCGCCGCGTGACGTCGAAAGAGCTGGCTTCAGTTACAGCTCGATCGGGCGGTAAGGGCGGCGGGTCCGGCGGCGCAAGGCCGCTCGCGGCCCGGCCTGCGGGGGGTCGCTACACGCAGCGGCGTGGCGCGGGGCCACGCCGCTGCCGAGAATTCAGGCAGGGATCTTGTCGGCCTTGGCGGCATGATACCGCTCGATCGCTTCGGTCACGATCCGGCGTGCTTCGTCGCGATCGCCCCAGGTGCCGATGCGCACCCACTTCTTCTTTTCCAGATCCTTATAGTGCGTGAAGAAGTGTTCGATCTGTTCGAACACGATCTCGGGCATGTCGCCGCGTTCGTTGACGTTCGAATAATAAGGGAAGGTCGAATCGACCGGCACGCAGACCAGCTTTTCGTCGCCGCCGGCTTCGTCTTCCAGATTGAGCACGGCGATCGGGCGGGCCCGCACGACACAGCCCGGGATGAAGGGCGAACGCGCGATGACCAGCGCGTCGAGCGGATCGCCGTCGGGGGAAAGCGTGTGCGGCACGAAGCCGTAATTAGCCGGATAGCGCATCGGCGTGTGCAGGATGCGATCGACGAACAGCGCGCCGCTCGCCTTGTCGAACTCATACTTTACCGGCTCGCCGCCGGTTGGCACTTCGATGATCACGTTCAGGTCATCGGGCGGGCTCTTGCCGACCGGAATCATGTCGATACGCATGCTAAATCCTTAAACTGATGCAGGTCTGTAGTGCAGCCGTTTACCGGGCTGTCAGCAACCGATCCAAACCACCCTCTCCGGTGCCGATTTTCTCCAGGTGCGGATAGCGCAGCCCGCCATGATAGTCGATGCTGACCGGCGCGACGCTGTCATTGGATTTGATCAGCAGCACGATCGGGTCGGTGCCGCCCTTTGCGGCGGTCACGGCGGCCTTCAGCGCGGTATCCGAGAAAATGGTGCCGTTCACCGCCGCGATGGTGTTGCCGATCGTCAACCCAGCTTTGAACGCGGGCGTGTCCCAACCCACGCCGGTGATGGCACCGTCTTTGTTGAGCGTGAGGCCCAATGAGTAGGTCAGATCGGTGCTCTTGCGCGTCGCCTCGGCGTTCTTGAAAGCGAGCGAGGGCGTGTCGGTATAGACAAGCTTGTAGCCATTGGCTTCGAAGCCCTTGAGCGGCGCGGGCTCGCCAGTCTCGGTCAGTCGCTTGTTGAGCAGGCTGGCCCAGTCATAAGGCTGGATCGCGTTGAGCGTCGCGACGACATCGTCGAAGGTGTAGGTCACCTCGCCATAGTCGCCGTCGTTGAGGCCGAAGAACTTCGCTGCGAAGTCGTCGATCGACTTGGTACCGCCCGATTGCTGGCGCAGGATCGAGTCGACCTCCATCCACACCAGCAGCCCCTCATTGTAATAATCTTCCGAGCGCTGATAGCTGACCCAGCCCTTCGGGCGGCGCTGCGAAATCGTCGGGTCGTTGGTGGTATCGACCAGGTCGCGCCAGTTGCGTGCTGGGCGGTTGTCGAGGCTGGCGAGGATCGAAGCATAGCCGTCAAGCGTGTCCTGCTTTGACACCAGCCCCGAGCGTGCCTGGAAGACATAGCCCCAGAATTGCGTCTGGCCTTCATAGACCCAGAGCAGGCTGCCACGCATCGGCGTGCGGTAATCCGGGGTCCAAAGGTCGGCTCCGCGCCGGAATTTCCCATCCCAGCTATGATTATATTCGTGCGGCAACAGGTTGCGCGAGCCCGGACCATCCTTCCACTTGGTGAAATAGCCAAGCTTCACCCCGTCTTCGGACGAGCGGTGATGTTCGAGCCCGATTCCGCCCATCACGTCGGAGATCGACAGCAGGAATTCGTAGGTGTCGTAATGCTGCGCGCCGTAGACCTTGACCGCTTGCTCGACGAGCTTCTTGTGCGCATCGATCTGTTCGGGTGTCGCGGCCAATTCTGCGGCATTGTCGGCATAGACGTCGAGATTGACGCGCGGGCTGAGCGGCCACTGCTTGTAATAGCGCCCCGCCAACACGGGCGAGTCGACCAGGATTTCGTAATTGGTCTTCTCATAGCTGTAGGTCGAGCCGGTCGCCTTCGACGGCAGGCCCGAGACGCGGTCCAGCCGGCCGGGTATTTCACGGTCGCCTTTACCGGAATCTGCCGGGTGAAATAGCCCGCCGGGTAGAGGCTCATCGAATTCCATTGCAGCCGCAGCATGTTGGGCGACATCACTACCGCCCCCTGGTCTCCAGCGGTGGCGGAGAGAAATTGCAGATCGATGTCGAGCGCCTTGGCACCGGCGGGCACGTCGATGTGGAAGGCGTAAACATCGACCGGGTCGCGCGTCCACGCCAGCTCCTTGCCGCCGGCGCGGATGTGCAGCCCGGCCAGCTTGTCGAGCTGGCCCGTCGGCGAATGGTTGCCGGGCAGCCATTTCGGGAAGAGCAGCACCATGTGACCCGCCGAAACGCCGCTGATCGTTTCACGCGTCGTGAAGATGCCGCGGCGCGTGTCGGTCGCGTCAATGTCGAGCGTGATCGTGCCGGGGGAAGCGAATGTCCTGCGCGGGTGGGATCGTGTCGACATACGGCACCGGCTGCGGCTTGGAATTTTCCGCCAATACCGGGGCGGCGGTGGCGAGCAACAGGGTAGTGAGCGCGGCACGACGGATCATTCGGGATTCTTTCGTGTGAGGAGTGCTGTGACGGTGATCTAAGCGGCTCATGCGGTCGGCGTCCAGCCTAGGACGTGCTGCTGCTGCCGAGCACGTTGATGGTGAAGGCGAGCACACCGATGTTGAAGACGAACGCCGCCAGGCAATGGCCGAGCGTGACGCGGCGGATCTGGCGCGAGGAGATTTCGACGTCGGATGTCTGGAAGGTCATGCCGAGCGTGAAGCTGAAATATAAAAAATCCCAATAATCGGGCTCGGCGCAATTGGGGATCTCCAGGCCGCCGGCATCCTTGCCGTCACCGTCGCAATCCGAATAGAACAGATGCGCATAATGCAGCGCATAGACCGAATTGGAAAACAGCCACGCCAGCACCAGCGTCACGATGACGAGCACGGTCGCGACAAGATTGGCTTTCTCCTGCATTTCCTTGGCGACCGAGGTGAGGATGACGACCATCGTCAGCCCGGTCAGCACCAGCAACCCTGCGCGATTGGCGTCATTCGCGGCGGCGGCCTTGCGCATCTGATCGGCCTTGCCCTTGCGCAGCAAGGTCGAGATCGCGATCAGAAACACCGCCGCTGCGACATCGAACGCCCCCATTGTGCCGCGCCCCCAGCCAAAGGCGGGAATGGCGACGAACAGCCCGGCCACGAACAGAATCGTGAACAGGATGAAGCGGGGCGGGGCGATTCTCTTGCCGAGGTTCAGGGTCATCGGCGCGGTGCTACCGCGCTTTTGACCCAGCGCAAATCACATATGCATGGCGCGATTAAACATGACCCCGGCGATGAACAGCAAGTACACGCCAAACACGCGCTTGAGCGGTTCGGCCGGCAGAGCATGTGCCGACGCGACGCCAAGCGGTGCGGTGAGGATCGACATCGAGGTGATGATCGCCGCCCCCAGGAAATTGACATAGCCGATCGATCCGATCGGAAGGCCGGGTTTGCCCAGGCCGATCAACATCCAGCCGATCGTGCCGGGCACTGCGATGATGAAGCCGAAGCCCGCCGCCGTCGCGATCGCCTTGTGGATCGATCGGCCGCACAGCGTCATCACGATCACCGCGACCGTGCCGCCGCCAATGCCGAGCAGCGAGGAAAAGATGCCAAGTTCCGGCGATACCCGCGCGCACCACCCCCGGTCGGCATCGTATCGCTGACTTGACGGCGCGCGAGCTTGGGCACGAGGAAGTTGATCGACATCAGCGTGATGCCAACCGCAAAGATGATCGAGAGCGCCTGTCCAGTCAGCACGCGCGCCAGCATCACGCCGATGCCGACCCCGCCGACGATCCACGGGGCCCAGCTTTTGAGAATCTCGAAATCGACCGCCCCGCGTTTGGCGTGCGATAGCGTCGAGCGTAGCGCGGTAATCACGATCGTGGCGAAGGATGTGCCGATCGCGACATGGGTATATTCGGCGTGGCTACCGCCGAGCAGTGGCAACAGCGCGATCATCGCCGGCACGACGACGAAACCGCCCCCGATGCCGAACAATCCGGCGGCAAAACCGGCAAACAGACCAGCGGCGAGCAGGGCAATGATCGCGGGCCCCCATGCGATCAGCAAGCTCATGCGGGGAAGGGGATGGTGTGGGACGCGAAAGCGGCGGGACTTTGGGAAGCAGACGGACGCATAGCTACCTTTCCGAAACGAGCCGGGTGGAGTCCTGCGGATGCTGAAATGGGAACTGTGGCCGTTCCCGTTGCGGCAATGCTGCGATGCAGCGAAGGCCCTGTCAAGCGCTGTCATGGGCGCTATGCACAAGCATCTGGCGCTTGGTGCGCGGCTCGCTTAGAGAGCGAGCCTTTATGGCACGCATCGAAACCCCCAAACGCATCCGCGGCACGCAGGACATCTTCGGCGACGATCAACGACGCTTCGCGCGCGTGGTCGATACCTTTGACCGGGTGCGGCGACTTTATTGTTTCCAGCGCGTTGAACTGCCCGTGTTTGAATCGACGGCGGTATTCGCGCGCTCGCTGGGCGAGACGACGGACGTGGTGTCGAAGGAGATGTACACCTTCGAGGATCGCGGCGGTGATTCGCTGACGCTCAGGCCCGAATTTACCGCTGGCATAGCGCGCGCCTATCTGACCGAGGGCTGGCAGCAATATGCGCCGCTCAAGATCGCGACGCACGGGCCGGTGTTCCGCTATGAGCGCCCGCAAAAGGGGCGCTATCGGCAGTTCCACCAGATCGACGCCGAGGTGATCGGCGCGGCGGAACCGGCGGCGGATGTCGAACTGCTCGTGCTGGCGGACCAGTTGCTGCGGGAGCTAGGCATCACCGAGGGCGTGACGCTGCAGCTCAACACGCTGGGCGATGCCGAGACGCGCGATGCGTGGCGCGCGGCGTTGGTCGCGCATTTCGAGGCGCATCGGGATGTGCTGAGCGAGGACAGCCTGGCGCGGCTGGAGAAGAACCCGCTGCGCATCCTGGATTCGAAGGATCCGCGCGACCGGCCGGTGGCGGATTCGGCACCCGATATCGATGCCTATCTCACGCCCGAAGCGCGCGCGTTTTTCGAGGCTGTGACGGCGGGGCTGGACGCGGCGGGCGTGGCCTGGACGCGCAATGCGCGGCTGGTGCGCGGGCTCGATTATTACCGGCACACCGCGTTCGAGTTCGTTACGGATCGGCTGGGCGCGCAGGGCACCGTGCTGGCGGGCGGGCGCTACGATGGGTTGATCGGCTCGCTTGGCGGGCCGGAGACGGCAGGCGTTGGCTGGGCGGCGGGGATCGAGCGGCTGGCGATGTTGCTGGAGGAACCGGCTACGGATGTCGCGGATGTTACGGTTATCCCCGACCAACCAGATGCTGAAAGTGAGGCGATAGCAGTGACCTCAGCTTTACGGCGAGCAGGGGTACGAGCCGAACTGGCTTATCGTGGAAACGCAAAACGTCGGTTTGAGTTAGCAGTCAAAAACGGCTCGCTCGGACGGGTCGTAGTTTCAAAGGCGACCGATACGGGCCTGCCGGATCGACGTGGTATTGCCGTTCGAGTCAATCAACCTGACAGCTACGCAGCCGCCGACAAAGATGTGGTCGAAGCCGCGCTCTTGGCTCTATCGGAAAGCTATAATGTCGTTCGCCATGAGCGAGCAGCGCAAGGCTATGCGGTAGACGCCGTGTTGAAGGCGATGACAACGGAATGACCTCCATCTCCCCAGACCGCATCCGCCAGATTGAGGCGCGGCGCGACGAGCTTTCGGCGCTGATGGCGACAGGGGATTTGCCGTCGGACCGCTTCGTCCAGGTGTCGAAGGAATATGCCGAACTCGAACCCGTCGCGCGCGCGGCGGGTGAGGTGCGGCGGTTGCGCGCCGAGCTCGACGTGCTGGCCGGCATGGAAGATGACGGCGATCCCGAGATCAAGACGATGGCGCGCGAGGAGATCGATACGATCCGCGAGCGCCTGCCGCTTGCCGAGCGCGCGCTGGCGCTGTCGCTGCTGCCGCGCGATGCCGCCGATGAACGTGCGGCGATGCTCGAAATCCGCGCCGGGACCGGTGGGGACGAGGCTGCGCTGTTCGCCGCCGACCTGTTCCGCATGTATCAGCGCTACGCCGAAAGCCAGGGCTGGCGGGTCGAGCTGATCTCGACTTCCTCGTCTGAAAGCGGCGGCTTCAAGGAAGCGATCGCCTCGGTCGAGGGCAAGGGCGTGTTCGCCAAGTTGAAGTTCGAAAGCGGCGTCCACCGTGTCCAGCGCGTGCCCGCGACCGAGGCGCAGGGGCGCATCCACACTTCCGCCGCGACCGTTGCGGTGCTGCCCGAGGCCGAGGAGGTCGACGTCAAGATCGAGGACAAGGATCTGCGCATCGACATTTATCGCTCGTCCGGGCCGGGCGGGCAATCGGTCAACACCACCGATTCGGCGGTGCGCATCGTCCATATCCCGACGGGCCTGACCGTTATCCAGCAGGACGAGAAGAGCCAGCACAAGAACAAGGCCAAGGCGATGCGCGTGCTGCGCACCCGTTTGTATGAGGCCGAGCGCGATCGTTTGCATCAGGAGCGCGCGGGTGCGCGCAAATCGATGGTCGGGTCGGGCGATCGTTCGGAGCGGATTCGGACGTATAACTTCCCGCAAGGGCGCGTGACCGACCACCGCATCAATTTGACATTGCACCGGTTGCCCGAGATTCTGGCGGGCGAGATGGATGAGCTGATCGGTGCACTGATCGCACAGGACGAGGCCGAGCGGCTGGCGAGCCTTGACTCTTAAACTCCCCTCCCGCGTGCGGGAGGGCAGTTGA
>NZ_JSBN01000130.1 GCF_000797515.1 Sphingomonas sp. Ant H11 | reverse complement strand
GCGCAGGAGGCACCGGACGCGCATGTCCTTGGGCCGACCAGCGGCCCGCGCAGCGTGCGCGTGGCCGGGCCGGTGGCGGTGTTCGGGATGGGGCTGACGGCTGCGGGATGGTCGGCAATGATCGGGGCCGACGCATCGACGATGCTCAACCGTGTGATCGATGCAGCGCCGCTGTTTGGTGCGGCGCGGTTGCAGGGGGTTGCCGACGCTTTGCGCGAATCGCCCGGTGTCGGCCCACGGGTGGGGATTTGCGAGGCACTGGTGCGCGACCTGTTGCATAATGTGGACCCGCATTATGCCGATTTCATCCGCCACGTCGATGCGTGGCTGGCGGGCAGTCCGTCGCCGGAAATGGAATGTCTGATTGCGGCGACGGGCTTGTCGCGTCGCCAGATCGAGCGGAAGTGCAATATCCTGTACGGCGCGCCGCCAAAGGTGCTCGCCCGCAAATATCGCGCGCTGCGCGCGCCGGTGGCGATGCGTGGGGGCGAGGAAGGTGTCGCCGATGCGATCGACCGCGGCTTCTATGATCAGTCGCACATGATTCGCGAGGTTAAGCATTTTACCGGCCTTACCCCGCGCCAGATCCGGGCCGATCCCGGTCTGCTGTCGCAATTGACCATTTTGCACCGGAGCGCGCTGGGCGGGGTGGTCAGTCCGCTGATCAGCGAAACATAGCGCCATGCGCGCGCCGCCTTGGGCGGCCGTGCAACCAGGGGTTGACCCGCGCCGCTACTGCGCCCATTTGCAATCGGACAGAATTAATCCGATTGGAGCCGATGCGTCTTTCCAGCCTTGCCGACTATGCCGTCGTAATGATGTCCGCCGCCGCGCGACATTGCGGCAGCGCGGCCAAGCTGAATGCGACGACGCTGGCCGACGAGACTGGCCTGCCGCTGCCGACGGTGCAGAAATTGGTCAGCCGCTTGTCGGCGGGTGGCCTGATCGAGAGCACGCGCGGCACCGGCGGCGGCTTCCGCCTGTCGCGCCCGGCAGCGGCGATTTCGCTGGCTGAGATCATCGAGGCGGTCGAAGGTCCGATCGCTTTGACCGCCTGTGTCGAAGAAGGCCGCCACGACTGCGCGCTGGAAGGCGACTGCCGCGTCAAGCCGCACTGGAACGCCGTCAACGGCGCCGTCCGCGGCGCGCTCGACGGCGTAACGCTCGCAAGCCTGTCGAGGATGCCAGCATGACGCCCCAGCCGCGCGCAGCGCGTTTTATTTTCTCATCTTCTTCGTGTCTTCGTGTCTTCGTGCGAGCAGAATTTTCTCGCACAAAGCCGCAAAGGCACAAAGAGGTTTTGTAGCCGCTGCGCGGCAAGGACTGCATGATGGCCACCAAGAACGCCGAAGCCTATGAAGCCGCGAACAAGTCGTATGAATGGGGTTTCCATTCGGACATCGAGCAGGACTTCGCGCCCAAGGGGCTGAGCGAGGATACCGTCCGCTTCATCTCGGCCAAGAAGGGCGAGCCCGAATGGATGCTCGACTGGCGGCTGCAGGCGTACCGTTTGTGGCTGACGCTTGAGACGCCCGATTGGGCCAAGCTGCAGATCGACCCGATCGATTATCAGGACGCTTATTATTACGCCGAGCCCAAGGCCAAGCCCAAGCTCGGCTCGCTCGACGAAGTCGATCCCGAAATCCTGCGCGTCTATGAAAAGCTCGGCATCCCGATCGAGGAGCAGAAGATGCTCGCCGGGGTCGAGGAGCTTGGCGAGGACGGCCAGCCCAAACGCCGCGTCGCGGTGGACGCGGTGTTCGACAGCGTCTCGGTCGCCACCACCTTCCGCAAGGAACTGGAAAGCGCGGGCGTCATCTTCCGCTCGATCAGCGAGGCGATCAAAGAATATCCCGACTTGGTGCGCAAGTGGCTCGGCAAGGTCGTGCCGCAGCATGACAATTACTTCGCAGCGCTCAACTGCGCGGTCTTCAGCGACGGGACCTTCGTGTATATCCCGGAGGGCGTGCGCTGCCCGATGGAGCTGTCCACCTATTTTCGCATCAATGCCGAGAATACCGGCCAGTTCGAACGCACGCTGATCGTCGCCGATAAGGGGGCCTATGTCTCCTATCTCGAAGGCTGCACCGCGCCGATGCGCGACGAAAACCAGCTCCACGCCGCCGTGGTCGAACTGGTCGCCTTGGACGATGCCGAAATCAAATATTCGACCGTGCAGAATTGGTATCCCGGCGACGAGAACGGCAAGGGCGGGATCTACAATTTCGTCACCAAGCGCGCGCTCTGCCAGGGCCGCAATTCCAAGGTGTCGTGGACCCAGGTCGAGACCGGCAGCGCGATCACCTGGAAATATCCGTCCTGCGTGCTGAACGGTGAGAATTCGGTCGGCGAATTTTACTCGGTCGCGGTGACCAACAACCGCCAGCAGGCCGATACCGGCACCAAGATGATTCACAATGGTAAGGGCAGCCGCTCGACGATCGTGTCGAAGGGCATTTCGGCGGGCCGTTCGGACAACACCTATCGCGGGCTGGTGCGCGTGGCACCCGGCGCGGAGGGCGTGCGCAACTTCACCCAGTGCGATTCGCTGCTGCTCGGCGACCAATGCGGCGCGCATACCGTGCCCTATATCGAAGTACGCAACCCGTCGGCGCAGATCGAGCATGAGGCGACCACCTCGAAGATCAGCGACGACCAGATGTTCTACGCGATGCAGCGCGGGCTGGATCAAGAGGCGGCGGTGGCGCTGATCGTCAACGGCTTCGCCAAGGAAGTGCTCCAGCAACTGCCGATGGAGTTTGCGGTCGAAGCGCAGAAATTGCTGGGGATCAGCCTTGAGGGGTCGGTCGGATGAGTTTGTCGCCGCAAGACTATGATCGGCGCACCGACTCCCCTCCCTTCAGGGGAGGGGCCGGGGGGTGGGGCCTCTCCGCCGAGTACCTAGCGGCGTTGCAAAAGCGCGCCGGAGAAATGCGCCGTAACCCGACCGAACCCGAGAAACGTCTCTGGCGCGCGCTGTCCAACGGCCAGGCGAACGGCCACAAATTCCGTCGTCAAGCCGTCATCGGCCGCTACATTGCCGACTTCGTCTGCCCGCAAAAGGCGCTGATCGTCGAAGTCGATGGCGATACGCATGATGAAGCCAAGGACCGGCTGCGCGACGATGTGCTGGCGGGGTTGGGCTTCCGCGTGCTGCGGGTATCGAACCACGATGTGATGGCGAAACTCGAAGGGGTCTTCGATGCGGTCGTGATCGCGCTGGCACAGGCGTCGGATCGCTGGGAGAGGCCCCACCCCAACCCCTCCCCTGAAGGGGAGGGGCTAGACGCGGTCGAGGCGCAGAAGTTGTTGGGGATCTCGCTTGAGGGGGCGGTGGGGTGATGGAGGCCGCTCGCCTCAAACGCGCGCGGTGGCGGCTTCGTGCCTACTTCATTGGGAGCGGCATCATTATGGCGTTCCTATTTCTGTTACTCGCCGAGGGCGTGATCCGGTTCTTTGGAGTCGAAGCCACCAACTATCTGGCGACACTAGTTTTTGCCGCAATGGTAATGGCCGGCGGAACCTACGCGATCATCTACTTTAGCGCTGTTGTCGTTCACGTCGCGCGACGTCGGCTCAACAAGCAGCCAATCATGGAAACTGAAGACTAACGATGCTTAAAATCACTAACCTCCACGCCGAAATCGACGGCAAGGAAATCCTCAAGGGCCTCTCGCTCACCGTCAATGCGGGCGAGGTCCATGCGATCATGGGGCCGAATGGTGCTGGCAAGTCGACGCTGGGCTATGTGCTCGGCGGGCGGCCCGGTTATGAGGTGACGGCGGGCTCGGTCGAATTCGACGGCAAGGATTTGCTCGCGCTCGCCCCGCACGAACGCGCCGCCGCTGGCCTGTTCCTCGGCTTCCAATATCCGGTCGAAATCCCCGGCGTGTCCAACGTGCAGTTCCTGCGCGAGGCATTGAACGCCCAGCGCAAGGGCCGCGACGAAAAGCCGCTCTCGGGTGCCGAGTTCCTCAAGTTCGCGCGCGCGCAGGCCGATGCGCTGAGCATGGACCAGGACATGCTCAAGCGCCCGGTCAATGTCGGTTTTTCGGGCGGCGAGAAGAAGCGCAATGAGATGGTGCAGATGGGGCTGATCGACCCCAAGCTCGCAATCCTCGACGAGACCGACAGCGGGCTCGACATCGACGCGCTGCGCATCGTCGGCGAGGGTATCAACCGCATCATGCGCAAGCCCGAGAAAGCGGTGATCCTCATCACGCACTACGAGCGCCTGCTGAGCTATGTCGCGCCCGATTTCGTGCATGTCCTCTCGGCCGGCCGGATCATCCGTTCGGGCGGGCCGGAACTCGCGGCGGAGCTGGAGCGCGAAGGCTATGCCGGGGTGGTGGCGTGATCGCGCTCGCCCTGGCGCTCGCGGTGCAGGGTACGCCGCTGCCCGCCGAGGAGCCTGACATCGTTGTGATCGGTCGTCGGCTTGCCGCGCTGTCGGTACGGGTGGGGCGCGATCCGCAGGGGCGCTTTACCTGCGGCCTCAGCCAGTCGACCGGGAATGCTCGGCTCGATGAGCAATTGTGCCGGACTGCGGCGAAATGCGTCAAGACCGGTGCGATCGATCAGGGAGCCGCTGCCGCCTGTATCGATCGCCGCAAACCCGCCTTGCTTGAAGGCGTGCGGCGGACCTTGGCGGCAGGGGCGCGGCCATGACGCTCGCTCTCCCCACGCGTCGCGATGAATCCTGGCGGTATAGCGATCTCGAAGCCGTCGCCTCGGTCTGGCCCGTGCCTGCCGCCGAAGTGATCGACGTTCCCGCTGGCGAGTCGATCGCGCGCGTTATCGTGCAGGATGCCGCGACCGATGCCGTGGCGATCCGCGATTACCGTGTGATCCTGCGCGAAGGGGCGTCCGCAACCTTCCATGTGCTCAACACCGGCGGCAAGCTCGGTCGCGTGACGATCGATGTGACGTGCCATCAGGGTTCGCATTTCGAACTCGGCGGCGCGATGCTCGGCGGGGGCGAACAGACGCTCGAACTCGTCACCACGCTCAACCATATCGAGCCCAATGCCACCTCCAATCAGGTCGTGCGCTCGGTGCTCGGCGGGCGGGCGACGGGGTCGTATCTCGGCAAGGTCGCGGTCGCGCGCCATGCGCAGAAGACCGATGCGTCGCAGTCGGTCAAGGCGATGCTGCTGACGCGCACCGCCACCGCCAATGCCAAGCCCGAGCTCGAAATTTTCGCCGATGACGTGAAGTGCGCGCATGGCGCGACCGTCGGCGAACTCGATGCCAATGCGCTCTTCTACCTCGCCTCGCGCGGCATCGCCCCGCCCGAAGCCAAGGCGATGCTGCTGCGCGCGTTCATCGGCTCGGTGTTCGAGGAGATTGAAGACGCCGCCGAACGCGACCGCGTGGAAGCGGCGGCGCAAGCGGCATTGGAGCGGATGCTGTCTCTCCCTCTCCCGTTGGGAGAGGGAAGGGGCCCATCGCGCAGCGATGGGAAGGGTGAGGGTGGCTTATGACAACCGCGCTTGCTCACACCCTTCCGTCGCTTCGCTCCTCCCTCCCTCTCCCGTGGGGAGAGGGAACAATATGACCGCCCCCGCTATCCACCTGTGGCGCCTGCTCAAATGGGGCCGCATCCTCGCGCGCCACGGCGCGCTCTCGGGCATCGAGCGCGACCCCAATACGCCGACGCCGGTGCGTCGCCTCGCGCGGATCGCACGGATCGGTGCGCGCGTGCCCGCCGTGCCGCGCTATGCCGATGCGTTTCAGGCGATCGGCCCCGCTGCGATCAAGCTCGGCCAGACGCTGGCGACGCGGCCCGACATTGTCGGCGAGGCGGCGTCGAACGATCTGATGCGGCTGCAGGACGCGCTGCCGCCCGTGCCCTATGACACGATCCACGCCGCGATGACGCGCGCGTTCCAGCGCGATCCGGCGGAATTGTTCGCCTCGATCGATCCCGTCCCGGTCGGTGCAGCCTCGATCGCGCAAGTCCATCGCGGGGTCACCACCGACGGCCGCACCGTCGCGATCAAGGTGCTACGCCCCGGCGTCGAGGAAGATTTCACCCGCGCGATCGACACCTATGAATGGGCGGCGGCGCAAGTCGAGGCGATGGGCGGCGAACTGTCACGGCTGCGCCCACGCCTGGTGATCGAGACGTTCAAGCGCTGGACCGCGCGCGAGCTCGATTTGCGGCGCGAAGCCGCCTCCGCCTCCGAACTCGCCGATGCGATGACCGCCGAGCCCGATTTCCTGGTGCCCAAGATCGATTGGCAGCGCACCACCGGCCGTGTGCTGACGCTCGAATGGATCGACGGGATCAAGCTGTCCAACCGCGCGGCGCTGGTCGAAGCGGGCTATGACATGCAGGCGCTGGCCAACACCCTCGTCCACGCTTTCCTGCGCCAGGCGATCGCCGAAGGCTTCTTCCATGCCGACATGCACCAGGGCAATCTGTTCGCGCTGCCGGGCGGCAAGATCGCCGCGATCGACTTTGGCATCATGGGCCGGATCGACAGGCGCGCCCGCGTGTGGCTGGCCGAAATCCTCTACGGGCTGATCACCGGAAACTATAAGCGCGTCGCCGAAATCCATTTCGAGGCGGGCTATGTGCCGCCGCACCACAATGTCGCCGAATTCGCCACTGCGCTGCGCGCGGTCGGCGAGCCGATGCGCGGCATGGCGGTGAAGGACATGTCGATCGGCATGATGCTCGACGGCCTGTTCAACATCACCCGCGATTTCGACATGCAGACGCAGCCGCATCTGCTGCTGCTGCAAAAGACGATGGTGATGGTGGAAGGCGTCGCGACCAGCCTCGACCCCGACATCAATTTGTGGGACGCCGCCGCCCCGTTCGTGCGCGAATGGATCCGCACAGAACTCGGCCCCGAAGCGGCGGTCGCCGACCGACTGGTCGAGGGCTTCCGGACCCTGTCGCGCTTGCCCGATCTGGTGCGCAACATCGAACGGCGTTTCCCCAATCCGCCCGGAGCCCCGCCCGAGCCGCCGCTCAAACACATCGAAGTGCTGCGCGTCGGCGGCGGCTGGCGGTATGCGCTCGTTGCGCTGGTGAGCGCGGGGGCAAGCCTGGGCCTTGGGTGGGTGCTCTGGGGGTGAAGGACGCCACGCCCCTGTGGCTCGCCAAGCCTTCCAGATTTGCCGGGGTATCGCTCCAGAAGGCCCGTATCGGCCTGGCGCTACTCGCGCTGCTGTTACTCGCGACCTTGCTGGCTTTGGCGAGCCCCGGGACACCGTCGATCGACCATGACCCGGCCAATCGCGGCGAAGATCAAGCCGATGTCGTGCGCTATGAGACGATTGTCCAAGGGATGCGCGGCGGTGGCGGTTATTATCCGGTGACCGCCCAAGCGCTCCGCGCGGGCGATGATCCGATGCGCCCCTTCCTCACCTTCCGCCTGCCGACGCTCGCGGTGGTACAGGCCGCGCTGCCGCCCCCCGTCACCATGCTGCTGCTCTATGCGCTGGTCGCGGGAGTGGTGTTCGCCTGGTATCGACAATTGCGGTCGGCTTTTGCCCGTCCGGCAGCGGTGTGGGTCGCGATGGCGTTGCTGGCGGGGGGGCTGATCGCCTTCGTGCAAGCCGACCTCGCCTGTTTTCACGAGATTTGGGCGGGATTGCTGATCGCACTGTCGCTCGCCGCGCGGCGCGAGGGCAAATGGATCGAGGCGGTCGCGATCGGGCTGATCGCGATGCTGATCCGGGAAAGCGCTGCGCTCTACGTCGGTATCATGGCAGTGTTCGCCTTTGCCGAGGGCCACCGCAAGGAAGCGATCGGCTGGACATCGACGCTGGGGGTGCTGGCGATCGTACTCGCGCTCCACGCTCACGCCGTGTCGCTGGTGGTACGGGAGACCGATCCGGCTCTGTCGGGCTGGCCCGGCCCGCTGGGTTTCGGCTTTTTCATCACGACGATGCAGCTTTGGACGGTGTTGAGCTTGGCTCCCTTGTGGTTCGCCGCGCCGGTCGTCGGGCTGGCACTGTTCGGCTGGGCTGCGTGGAAGAGCGAACTGGCGTTGCGCGCGCTGGCCGTGTTCGCCGGTTATGCCGCGCTGCTGGCTCTGTTCGGGCGCGCCGACACCTTCTATTGGGGGCTGATGGTCGCGCCCACGCTCCTGATCGGCCTTGCCTTTGCGCCCGATGGCGTGCGCGATCTGATCGCGCGCGCGCAGGACCCGCGCCGCAAGATTACCGTGACGCGGGTGGTGCGATGAAGATTCTGCTGATCGTCGGCGGCGGCATTGCCGCCTATAAGGCATGCGAGCTGATCCGGCTGTGCCGCAAGGGCGGGATCGCCGTCAAATGCGTGCTGACCGATGGCGGCGCGCATTTCGTGACCCCGATGACGCTCGCCGCTTTGTCCGAAAACCAGGTCCATACCAGCCTGTGGGACCTGAAGGACGAAGTCGAGATGGGCCATATCCAGCTCAGCCGCGAGGCCGATTTGGTCGTGATCGCGCCCGCCACCGCCGATCTGATGGCGAAAATGGCGGCGGGCATCGCCGACGACCTGGCCACCACATTGCTGCTCGCGACCAACAAGCCTGTGCTTGCAGCACCCGCAATGAACGTGCGGATGTGGCAGCACCCGGCAACGCAGCGCAACGTCGCCACGCTGCGCGGCGATGGCGTGACCGTGCTGGAGCCCGATGAAGGCGCGATGGCGTGCGGCGAATATGGCCCCGGTCGCCTGCCCGAGCCCTCGGCGATTTTCGCGGCGATTCGGGCGGCTTTGGCTGCGTGACCGCGCTTCACATCCTAGTCACGGCCGGCCCCACGCATGAGCCGATCGACCCGGTGCGCTACCTCGCGAATCGCTCCTCCGGCAAGCAGGGCTTTGCGATTGCCGCCGCGCTGGCCGCGCGCGCGCGCGGGTGACGCTGGTCGCGGGGCCGGTTGCGCTCCCCACGCCCGGGGTGACGCGCAC
>NZ_JSBN01000013.1 GCF_000797515.1 Sphingomonas sp. Ant H11 | reverse complement strand
GGGGTCCGGGCGGCGGCGCTGCCGCATGTAGGGGAGGGGGTTACATGCGGAAGGAGATCGAGCCGACGAAAGTGCGACCGTTCTTGTAGAAAGCGGTCGGACGATCGGGCGTCGCATTATACTGCAGATAGGTCGAATCGAGCAGGTTCTGCGCGTTGAACGACAAGGTCACTGCCGGAATGACCTTCACACCCAGCGAGAAATCGAGCTGGCTATACGGTGCCACCATTTCGCGCGAGCCCAGACGGCCGATCGTGCGGAAGTAGGACGAACGATAGTTGTAGCTCAGCCGCGCCTGCAGCGGCCCCTTTTCGAAATAGGGGATCACATTGACGGTGTGATGCGACAGATAGGGTAGGTTGAGCGAAGCACCGGTGGTGTCGACCGACGAGGTCGAGCTGTCCTGATACGAATAGTTCGCCTGCAGGCCGAAACCGCCCCAGATTTCCGCCTGGCCCGCCACCAGCACGCCGTTGACCTTGGCCTTGCCGCCGTTGATCGGCTGGTTGACGCTGTAGCTGGTCAACTTGCCCTGCAGCGAGTTGTAGAACACCGTGTCGGTGCGGGTGTTGATGATGTAGTTCGAGATATCGCGACGGAACAGTTCGAGCGAGACCAACGTGCCAGCGCGCGGATACCATTCCGCCGTCAGTTCGTAATTGGTCGACTCATACGGCTTCAGGTTAGGGTTGCCGCCGCCACCGTCGAGCGTGATGTCGTTGAGCGAGGTCGCTGCTGCCAGATCCTCATAACGCGGACGCGAAATCACGCGAGCAACGGCACCGCGCACGATCACCTGTGGGGTGACCGAATATGCGATATTGAGGCTTGGCAGGAACTTCAGATAATCGCTGGTGGTGCGCGTCGGGACGGGCACCGGTGCGACCGTGTTGCTCAGCGTCGTCGCATAGGTCGAGATGTCGCGGGTATAGACCAGACGACCCCCGATATTGCCGCGCACGCCGCCCTGGTCGAAATTGGCCTGGACGTATGACGCTGCGACGGTTTCCTGCACCTTGGTCGAGGCACCGACCTTGGCGACCAGCGGGCTGTTGATCGCGTTGGCGAGGAGGTCGATCACCGCCTGTTGCGACAGGTTGATATATTTGGTGGCATTGCCCGAGCCACCGCTGCCGTCGAAGGTGCCGTCGGGCGTCGTGGTCGTGGCCACGCCGAGTTGCGCCAGCGTTTTCGAGCTCGTCATATAGGTGTTGACGCCGCGCGCATCGAGCCGGTTGACGTGGTCGGTGATCTTGCTGCCGAGCAGGATCTGCGTGAACGGACCGAAACTGACCGGGATCGTAGCGTCATAACCGCCGAACACGTCGCGGTCGGTGGTGACGCTGTAATCGAGGCCGCCGATCTGCGCGCCGATCAGCTGCGTGCCGTTGACGATAACCGGCTTGCCTTCGATTTGCGCCGGGTTGTTGTTCGGATTGGTGAAGTAATTGGCGGGGTTGGTCAGGTCGCCGACGAAGTTGACGGTCGCGCTGTTGGGGCCAAAGGCATAGCTGAACGGCAGCTTGGTTTGGGTGTTGAACAGATACTCAGGATTGCGACCGCCGACCGCGCGGCTCCATCCGCCCGCGAAGTTGACCTTCGTGCCGCCGCTGCCTTCCCAATCGGCGAAGAAATTGACGTTATTGGTCTTCAGGCTGGTGTGGCGGACGTTGGTATCGAGCTCGGCGCTCTGGCTGGTCGCCGCGCCGAACGAGGCGGCATTGACGACGCCATTCGAGACGTTGGCCGATTGCAGCACGTTACCGGTCCAGGCGACGGGGATGGTGTACATCGACTGGCTGTAATTGTTGTAATTGCCGTCAATGTGCAGCCCGTTGAGGGTCAGCGTCAGGTTCGGTGCCGGGCGATATTGCACGGTGCCCGAAACGGTCTTGCGCTCGCGCGTCTGCTGGAAATAGGCGTAGTTGATGCCGAACGGCGCGACCGCCTTGATCAGGTCTTCCTTGGTACCACCGGTGATCGTCGCATTGGGGTTCTGCAGGATGCCCTGGCCCGCCGCGTCGCGCTTCACGGTGCCGTCCGCGTTCTTCTGGAAGAAGTCCGCGCCGCTCTGATAGCCGAAGAATTCCACGCCCGCGCGCGTGATGGTCTGCTTGTCATAGCCGCCCGCGATCAGGACGCCGAAGGTGTCGTCCTTGTTCTTCCAGCTGTACAGGCCCGAACCGCGGAAATTGCCTTTGCCCGAGCGATCATTGTAGCTGTAGCCGCCCGAGGCGAAGATCGAATTTGCCGGTGTGTCGAGCGGACGGCGCGTGCGTACGATGACGGTGCCGCCAAGGCTGCCCTCTTCGATGCGCGGCTCCGGCGACTTGTACACTTCGAGGCGCTCGACCAGTTCGGGGGCAAGCAGCGAATAGTTGAAGGTGCGGCTGGACGGATCGTTGTCATTGCCGCCCCAATCGGCGGAGGCCAGCGCATGGCCGTCGAGCAGCATGCGGTTGAGCGCGGGATCGGTGCCGAGAATGGCGACCTTCTCGCCTTCGCCAAAGCGGCGATCGATGCTGACGCCGGGGATGTGCGACAGCGATTCCGCGACGTTGCGATCCGGGAACTTGCCGATCGCCTCGGATGTGATCACGTCGACGACGGCATTGGCGTTGCGCTTTACCGAGATGGCGCTGCGCAGGCTCTCGCGGATACCGGTGACGACGATATCGTCATTCGACGCAGTATCGGCCTGCGGCGCGGGGGCCTGTGCGGCCGCCGCTGCATCCGGCGTTGCGGTTTGTGCCATCGCCGGTGCGCTGGCGAGACCGGCAAGGATGCTCGAGGTCAACAAAACGGTATGAAGTCGCATAAATCAGAACCCTCCCCAATACATCGGCCAGGCAGCCCAGGCTGACCCCCGATCCGAAGCCCCGGTCCTGCCCGGAGCCACCCACTTTACCGCATCATGTGGTATCACATTGGTGTCTTTTTGCACCGCTACGGTATGGAAATTTATAACCAATGCATTTGGCAAAAGCTATGCCGAAGTTGCATTTCAATGACAGGAGGCCAAGCCGGAACCGCAGAAACAAGTCGTTATATTTCGGTTAGTTACCGCATGGCGCGCGGACATCGTCAAATTTTGTGGTCCGGCGGTAGATAGAACCTGAAGAGAACCTGTGACCAATAATTGGCCTTAACCAGACCAATTTTGCGCGATTCGCGAAACGTGCTCTGCGTGCGGCGCGCCCGGTCGGGACAGTTTCCGAAGCGACGGGTTAGGCGGGTCGCCTTTCCCACGAAAAAGCCGCCGCCCGGTTGCCCGGACGGCGGCCAATTTCGTCAGATCAGGCGCAAAGCCTGAACCGGGAGGATCACTCCTGGTTCAGATACTCGCCAGCATCCGCATCGGTGCCATGGCCCGACGGCGTCACCGCCGCCAGCGCATCGTCGCCGGTGCCGCCGGCATCGCGCGGCGAGCGGGCGAGTTCGGCGTCATGCTCTTCCTTGGCCGAGTTCGGTGCGATGATCGACACCTCGGCCATGCGCCGCTGCTGGACCCGCAGCGCCGCATCGCGCGACGAAGCGGTGACGCGCAGGCGGTTCATGCCCGCACCGGTACCAGCCGGGATCAGACGACCCACGATCACGTTCTCCTTGAGACCAGTGAGCGTGTCCTTCTTGCCCTGTACCGAGGCTTCGGTGAGCACGCGCGTGGTTTCCTGGAACGACGCCGCCGAGATGAAGCTGCGGGTCTGCAGCGACGCCTTGGTGATGCCGAGCAGGACGGGCTTGCCCTGGGCCGGACGATCCTTCTTGCCGATCTTCGAGTTGATCTCGTCCATCTCGTCGCGATCGACCTGTTCGCCGGCCAGCAGCGTGGTGTCGCCGCCGTCGGTGATCTCGACCTTTTGCAGCATCTGACGAACGATCGTTTCGATGTGCTTGTCGTTGATCTTCACGCCCTGGAGACGATAGACCTCCTGGATTTCCGACACGAGATATTCGGCCAAGGGCTCGATGCCGAGCACTTCGAGAATGTCGTGCGGATCAGGCTGCCGCCGATCAGGTTATCGCCGCGCTTGACGTAATCGCCTTCCTGCACGTCGATGACCTTCGACTTGGGCACCAGATACTCCACGACCTCGCCGCCGTCCTCGGGCTGGATGCCGATCTTGCGCTTCGCCTTATAGTCCTTGCCGAACACCACGCGGCCCGAGACCTTTGCGATGATCGCATTTTCCTTGGGCTTGCGCGCTTCGAACAGTTCGGCAACGCGTGGCAGACCGCCGGTGATGTCACGCGTCTTGGCGCTTTCGCGGCTGACACGGGCCAGAACGTCACCGCCCTGAACCGTCGCACCATCCTCGACCGAGAGCGTTGCGCCCGGGACGAGCATGTAGCGACCGGCCTCCTCGGCGCTTTCGCCGGTGAGGGTCAGGCGCGGACGGAGATCCTCCTTGGTCTTGCCGCTGGCGCGATACTCGATCACGACCCGCTGCGAGATGCCGGTGGCTTCGTCGGCCTGCTCGGTGAGCGTCTTGCCCTCGATAAGATCCTGATACTTCACGACGCCGGGGTTCTCGGTGATGACCGGCATGGTGAACGGATCCCACTCGGCCAGACGATCGCCCTTCGACACGATGTGCTTGTCGTCGAACAGCACATACGCACCATAAGGAATGCGGTGCACTGCACGCTCGCGGCCGTCCATGTCGACGATCGCGATTTCACCCGAGCGGCTGAGCACAACGCGGCGGCCGCGCTGGTCGGTGATGGTGCGAAGATCACGATATTCCATCGTGCCGTCGGCCACTGCCTCCAGGTTGGACTGCTCGTTCAGCTGTGCCGCACCACCGATGTGGAAGGTACGCATGGTCAGCTGCGTGCCCGGCTCACCGATCGACTGCGCCGCGATGACGCCGACGGCTTCACCGATGTTGACCGGCGTACCGCGGGCGAGATCGCGCCCGTAGCACTTGCCGCAGACACCGATCTTGGTCTCGCACACCAGCGGCGAACGGATCTTGCAGCTCTGCGTGCCGATCGCCTCGATCTGCGCGACCATCGGCTCGTCGAGCAGCGTGCCCGACGGGATAACGATCTCGCCGGTCTTGCTGTCGATGATGTCTTCCGCGGTCGTGCGACCGAGGATGCGCTCGCCGAGCGACGCGATCGTCGAGCCGCCCTGCACGATCGCGCGCATTTCCAGCGCGCGGGTCGTGCCGCAATCGAGCTCCATGATCACGCAGTCCTGCGAAACATCGACCAGACGACGCGTCAGGTAGCCCGAGTTCGCCGTCTTCAACGCCGTATCCGCGAGGCCCTTACGAGCGCCGTGGGTGGAGTTGAAGTACTCAAGGACGGTCAGGCCTTCCTTGAAGTTCGAGATGATCGGCGTTTCGATGATCTCGCCCGACGGCTTGGCCATAAGGCCGCGCATACCGGCGAGCTGCTTGATCTGTGCCTGCGAACCGCGGGCACCCGAGTGGGCCATCATGTAGATCGAGTTGATCGGCTTCTCGCGACCCTTATTGGGGCCGTCCTCGTAGCGCTTAACCGCCTTGATCTCTTCCATCATGGCGTTTGCCACCTGGTCACCGCAACGGCTCCAGGCGTCGATCACCTTGTTGTACTTCTCCTGCTGCGTGATCAGACCGTCCTGATATTGCTGCTCGAAGTCCTTCACCAGGCCGCGCGTCTCGTCGACGAGAGCGACCTTGCGTCCGGGATGATCATGTCGTCCTTGCCGAACGAGATGCCGGCCTTGAACGCGTGGCGGAAACCGAGCGACATGATCGCGTCGGCGAACAGCACGGTCTCCTTCTGGCCGGTGTGACGATAGACCTCGTCGATCACGTCGCCGACGTCCTTCTTGGTCAGCAGGCGGTTGACGGTGTCGAACGGCACCTTGGACGATTGCGGCAGGCACTCACCCAGCAGCATGCGACCAGGGGTGGTCTCATAGCGCTTGAGATACTGGTTGCCCTGCTCATCGGTCTGCGGAACGCGGCTGATGATCTTGGTGTGGAGCGTGACCGCGCCAGCCTCGAGCGCGTGATGAACCTCCTGCATGTCGGAGATCATCATGCCTTCGCCGGGCTCGCCTTCCTTGAGCATCGACAGATAATACAGACCCAGCACCATGTCCTGCGACGGCACGATGATCGGCTTGCCGTTCGCTGGCGACAGGATGTTGTTGGTCGACATCATCAGCACGCGCGCTTCGAGCTGGGCTTCCAGCGAGAGCGGCACGTGGACCGCCATCTGGTCACCGTCGAAGTCGGCGTTGAAGGCCGAGCAGACCAGCGGGTGAAGCTGGATCGCCTTGCCCTCGATCAGCACGGGCTCGAACGCCTGGATGCCGAGACGGTGAAGGGTAGGGGCGCGGTTGAGCATGACCGGATGCTCGCGGATCACCTCGTCCAGGATGTCCCAGACTTCCTTGCGCTCCTTCTCGACCCACTTCTTCGCCTGCTTCAGGGTCATGGACAGACCCTTGGCGTCGAGACGGGCGTAGATGAACGGCTTGAACAGCTCGAGCGCCATCTTCTTCGGCAGGCCGCACTGATGCAGCTTGAGTTCCGGACCGGTCACGATGACCGAACGGCCCGAATAGTCGACGCGCTTGCCGAGCAGGTTCTGACGGAAGCGGCCCTGCTTGCCCTTGAGCATGTCGGACAGCGACTTGAGCGGACGCTTGTTGGCGCCCGTGATCGTGCGACCGCGGCGGCCATTGTCGAACAATGCGTCGACGGCTTCCTGCAACATGCGCTTTTCGTTGCGGACGATGATGTCCGGCGCACGCAGTTCCATCAGGCGCTTGAGGCGGTTGTTACGGTTGATCACGCGGCGATACAGATCGTTCAGATCCGAGGTCGCGAAGCGGCCACCGTCGAGCGGCACCAGCGGGCGCAGTTCGGGCGGAATGACCGGAACGACTTCGAGGATCATCCATTCCGGGCGGTTGCCGGATTCGATGAAGCTCTCGACGACCTTCAAGCGCTTGATGATCTTCTTGGGCTTCAGCTCGGACTTGGTGACCGCCAGCTCTTCGAGCAGTTCCTTGCGCTCACCTTCGAGATCGAGGTCCTGCAGCATGATGCGCACGGCTTCTGCACCGATGCCGGCCGAGAAGGCGTCTTCGCCATATTCGTCCTGCGCGTCGAGGAGTTCGTCCTCGGTCATCAACTGGTACTTTTCGAGCGGGGTGATGCCCGGCTCGATCACGATATACGCCTCGAAGTACAGCACGCGCTCGAGCTGCTTGAGCTGCATGTCGAGCAGCAGGCCGATGCGCGACGGCAGCGACTTGAGGAACCAGATGTGCGCGACCGGGGCGGCCAGCTCGATATGGCCCATGCGCTCACGGCGGACCTTCGAGACGGTGACTTCAACGCCGCACTTTTCGCAGACGATGCCCTTATACTTCATGCGCTTGTACTTGCCGCACAGGCATTCGTAATCCTTGATCGGACCGAAGATGCGCGCGCAGAACAGGCCGTCACGCTCAGGCTTGAACGTGCGATAGTTGATGGTTTCCGGCTTCTTGATCTCGCCGAACGACCACGAGCGGATCTTGTCCGGGGAGGCGATGCCGATCTGGATCTGGTCGAAGGTCTCGGCCTTGATGACCGGGTTCGCGAAGTTTGTGAGTTCGTTCATTTTGCTTCCTTCTCTCCCTCTCCCCGCTGGCGGGGAGAGGGAGAAGATTTTACTCCGCCGCGATCGCGACGCCGTCGCTGTCGAAATGCTCGGTCGTGGTCAGTTCGATGTTCAGACCCAACGAGCGCATTTCCTTGACGAGCACGTTGAAGCTCTCCGGAATACCGGCCTCGAACGTGTCGTCACCCTTGACGATCGCCTCATAGACCTTGGTGCGCCCGACGACGTCATCGGACTTGACCGTGAGCATTTCCTGCAAGGTGTACGCAGCACCATATGCCTGAAGCGCCCAGACCTCCATTTCACCGAAGCGCTGACCACCGAACTGCGCCTTACCACCCAGCGGCTGCTGCGTGACGAGCGAGTACGGCCCGATCGACCGGGCGTGGATCTTGTCGTCGACCAGATGGTGCAGCTTGAGCATGTAGATGATGCCCACGGTGACCTTGCGGTCGAACTTGTCGCCGGTACGACCGTCGAACAGTTCCGACTGACCCGAGGTGTCGAGACCGGCCAGTTCCAGCATCGCCGAAACGTCCGCTTCACGCGCACCGTCGAACACGGGCGTTCCCATCGGGATGCCGGTCTTCAGGTTTTCCGCCAGCTCGATGATCTGGTCGGCATCGCGCGCCTCGATGTCGGCCGCATAATGCTCGCCATACACTTCGAGCAACCGCGCCTTGACCGCGTCGGGCATCGCGCCCGGTGCGGGTTCGGGGTTGGCTTCGCGCCAATCTTCCAGCGCACGATGGACTTGCTGCCCGAGATTGCGGGCGGCCCAGCCGAGATGCGTTTCGAAGATCTGCCCGACGTTCATGCGCGACGGCACGCCCAGCGGGTTGAGCACGAGATCAACCGGCGTCCCGTCGGCGAGGAACGGCATGTCCTCGGCCGGCAGGATGCGCGAGATGACGCCCTTATTGCCGTGACGGCCGGCCATCTTGTCGCCCGGCTGGAGCTTGCGCTTCACCGCGACGAACACCTTGACCATCTTGAGCACGCCTGGCGGCAGCTCGTCACCACGCTCGAGCTTGTCGCGACGATCGTGGAACTTGTCGAGGATCAGCTTGGCGGCATCGTCATACTGCGCCTTGACCGCTTCCAGATCGCTCTGGACCTTGTCGTCGGCAACCGCGAACTTCCACCATTCGTGACGATCGACGCTGTCGAGCACGTCCTCGTCGATGACCACGCCCTTCTTGGGGCCGTTCTTGGGAACGGCGGTCGCGGTCTGGCCGATCAGCATTTCCTTCAGGCGCGACCAGGTCGCACGGTTCAGGATGGTGCGCTCATCGTCCGAGTCCTTCTTCAGGCGCTCGATTTCCTCGCGCTCGATCGCCATCGCGCGCTCGTCCTTGTCGATGCCGTGGCGGTTGAACACGCGCACTTCGACGACGGTACCAGCAACGCCCGGCGGCAGGCGCAGCGAGGTGTCGCGCACGTCCGACGCCTTTTCACCGAAGATGGCGCGGAGCAGCTTTTCTTCCGGCGTCATCGGCGATTCACCCTTGGGGGTGATCTTGCCGGCGAGAATATCGCCCGGCTCGACTTCGGCACCGATGTACACGATGCCCGCCTCGTCGAGGTTGCGCAGGGCTTCCTCGCCGACATTGGGGATATCGCGCGTGATGTCTTCCGGCCCGAGCTTGGTGTCGCGCGCCATGACTTCGAATTCCTCGATATGGATCGAGGTGAAGACGTCGTCCTTCACGATACGCTCGGAAATGAGGATCGAGTCCTCATAATTGTAGCCGTTCCAGGGCATGAACGCGACGAGCGCGTTGCGGCCCAGCGCCAGCTCACCGAATTCGGTCGACGGGCCGTCGGCGATGACGTCGCCAGCGGTAATCACGTCGCCCACCTTCACCAGCGGACGCTGGTTGATGCAGGTGTTCTGGTTCGAGCGCTGGAACTTCATCAGCGTGTAGATGTCGACGCCCGACTGGCCGGCTTCGACATCACCGGTCGCGCGGATGACGATACGCGACGCATCGACCTGGTCGACGATACCGGCGCGCTTGGCCGAGATCGCAGCGCCCGAATCGCGCGCAACGGTCTCTTCCATGCCGGTGCCGACGAACGGTGCCTCGGCCTGGACCAGCGGCACAGCCTGACGCTGCATGTTCGAGCCCATCAGCGCGCGGTTGGCGTCATCGTTTTCCAGGAACGGAATGAGCGATGCCGCGACCGAGACGAGCTGCTTGGGGCTGACGTCCATCAGGGTGATGTTGTTGGGGATCGCCATCAGGAATTCGCCCGCCTGACGCGACGAGACGAGTTCTTCGACAAAGCCCTTGTCGGCGTTCAGTTCGGCGTTGGCCTGCGCGATCGTGTGCTTGGCCTCTTCCATCGCCGACAGATAGACGACGTCGTCGGTCACCTTGTGATCGATGACCTTTCGGTACGGCGTTTCGATGAAGCCGTACTTGTTGACGCGGCTGAAGCTCGCGAGCGAGTTGATCAGACCGATGTTCGGGCCTTCCGGCGTTTCAATCGGGCAGATGCGGCCATAATGCGTCGGGTGAACGTCGCGGACTTCGAAGCCCGCGCGCTCACGCGTCAGACCACCCGGTCCAAGGGCCGAAACGCGGCGCTTGTGGGTGACTTCCGACAGCGGGTTGGTCTGATCCATGAACTGCGACAGCTGCGACGAGCCGAAGAATTCGCGGACCGCGGCAACCGCCGGCTTGGCGTTGATCAGATCGTTCGGCATCACCGTCGACACGTCGACCGACGACATGCGCTCCTTCACGGCGCGCTCCATGCGGAGCAGGCCGACGCGGTACTGGTTCTCGAGCAACTCGCCGACCGAACGGACACGACGGTTACCGAGGTTGTCGATATCGTCGATGTCGCCCTTGCCGTCCTTCAGATCGACCAGCGTCTTGATGACGGCGAGGATGTCCTCGGTGCGCAGCGTGGTGACCGTGTCCTCGGCATCGAGGTCGAGGCGCATGTTGAGCTTTACGCGACCCACCGCCGACAGATCGTAGCGATCGGGATCGAAGAACAGGCCCGAGAACAGCGACTCTGCGGTTTCGAGCGTTGGCGGCTCGCCAGGGCGCATGACGCGGTAGATGTCCGACAGTGCCTGTTCGCGCTCCTCGGCCTTGTCGACCTTGAGCGTGTTGCGGATCCATGCGCCGGTGGCGACGTGATCGATGTCGAGCAGTTCGATGCGATCGATACCGGCCTGGTCGAGCAGTTCGAGGTTCTCGGCCGACACTTCGTCGCCCGCCTCGATGTAGATCTGGCCGGTATTGTCGTTGATGAGATCATAAGCCGAATAGCGGCCGAAGATTTCCTCGGTCGGGATCAGCAGGTCGGTCAGGCCGTCCTTGGCTGCCTTGTTGGCGGCGCGGGGGCTGATCTTCTGGCCGTTGGCGAACACGATCTCGCCGGTCTTGGCGTCGATAATGTCGTACATCGGCTTCTGGCCACGCCAGTTCTCGGCCTGGAACGGGATGATCCAGCCACCCTGGCCGCGGACGAAGGTCACGCGGTTGTAGAAATGGTTGAGGATCTCCTCACCGGTCATGCCGAGTGCGTACAGGAGTGCGGTGACCGGCAGCTTGCGCTTGCGATCGATGCGGACGTTGACGATGTCCTTGGCATCGAACTCGAAATCGAGCCACGAACCGCGATACGGAATGACGCGGGCGGCGAAGAGGTACTTGCCCGAGGCATGCGTCTTGCCGCGGTCATGATCGAACAGAACACCCGGCGAGCGGTGCATCTGCGACACGATGACGCGTTCGGTGCCGTTGATGATGAAGGTGCCGTTGCCCGTCATCAGGGGCATGTCGCCCATGTAGACGTCCTGCTCCTTAATATCGAGGACCGAGCGCGAATCGGTGTCGGCATCCACCTCGAACACGATCAGGCGCAGCGTGACGCGCATCGGTGCCGCATAAGTGATGCCGCGCTGGCGGCATTCGTCGGTGTCGAACTTGGGCGGCTCAAGCTCATAGTTCACGAAGTCGAGCTCGGCGGTGCCGGCGAAATCGCGGATCGGGAAGACCGAGCGCAGCGTCTTTTCGAGACCGGAGACATAGCCGATCGACGGATCGGAGCGCAGGAACTGTTCGTAGGATTCGCGCTGAACCTCGATCAGGTTCGGCATCTGCACGACTTCGTGAATGTTGCCGAAAACCTTGCGGATGCGGCGCTTGGCCGTGCCGCTTTCGGCGCGCCGCGTGGGGGTGCTGCCGTCGATTGCTTTGGTCGCCATGGAGATGTCTGCCCTCAAGCTGTATAATCTGGCCCGGAATCCACCGGGCGGGCACGCTCCAAAGACGCAAAAAGCCGCATGTCCTCCTCATCGGATGACAGCAGCTTGTAAGCGTCTCTAGATACTACAATCTCCAATACGATCGATGTGCTGCGCGACGGCACATCATTTCCCGAAAATTGCAGTGGAACGCGCCATATAGGGAGGGCAGGGCGCGCTGTCAAATACGGCGGCGTTGCTCTCCGCTGCTGCCGTTAGGCATGTGCCCCCTCGATCGACGCTACGCGTCGGCGATGGTCGCTGAAGCGCTCTCCGCCGATCCGCTCGGTGCGAACGCCATTTGCCTTCCAAGGCTTGCAGAGCTTGCAACCGGCGCGCTGATTGCGCGCGCGGCCTCGTTTATGATGCATTGCTGCCTCCATGCTGTGCGTTCAGCATAGAGGAGGTGGGGTGTGGATGCGATCGCGAATCTGCTGCATTCAAGCTGAGACATTGCCGCACGCTCCGGTGTTTCGAACAGGGGCGGACGCAGTATAGCGTGCTGTTTCCCTGTGTTCCGGGTCAATTAGACGCGGATAAAACGGAACTTGCTCCAGCCGATATTGACGTCCTGCCCTACCTGTCCCGTTGGATGGCATTATCTTCGCCATCGGTGTGTACGGATTGCGTGTATCGGGGGGCGTCTTATCGAGCGTCGCTCGCACCTATGGTGCGGTCGGGCGCGTCTTGACACTCGCGGCCTTGGCGGGGGGGGATTTGTCGTTATGCCGGTTCGGGTGAAACCGATGCCTTTTCTTGTCGTTGCGGCGGTGCTGCTGGCGGCTGCTCCCATGGCGCATGCCCAGAATACACCGGAGGCCAAACCCCTGCCGGGGCTGGACGACTTCAACCTGCCGTCATCGCGGCCCCGGCCCGCAGTGCCGACCCCCCGAACCGACGGTCAGCGGACTGCCGCGCCGGGACAGTCCGGCCGACCGGCCCAGCACGGAACGCGTGCAGCCGCCGCTGGTGGTGCCGACCGAGCGCGCAACCCCTGCTGCTCGCCCGACTGCGGCACCGCGCGCTACGCCGATCCCGACCCCGACCCGACGCCCATTGCGGCACCGACACCAGTTCCGGCTTCCGAGCCAACGTCGCTCCCCACGGTGGCCGCCGATCCGGCACCGGTGGAGTCGTCTTCTGCGCCAACGGCGTTGCCTGCAGCGCCGCCGCCACCTGGCCGTGCGGCGCGGGTGGCTCCGTCGGAATCGGTCATGCCCGCAATTGGACTTGGGTTTGGCGGTGTGGCGCTGGTGTTGGCGCTCGGGGCGCTCGGCTGGTGGTGGTGGCGTCGCCGCGAGGCTGATCGCGGGGATCGGCGCCGCCACCGCGACCACGAGATCTTCCTGTTGCATCCAGCGGGCG
>NZ_JSBN01000129.1 GCF_000797515.1 Sphingomonas sp. Ant H11 | reverse complement strand
AGAGGGATTTTGTGGCGACGGTCGGCCTGCGGCGAAGGTTACACCTGCAACCCAACCGCCGCCTGCGCCGCCGCCAGCGTCGGGGCCGCCAGCACACTCGCGCGCGCCGCGCCATCGGCCAGCACCGCGCTCACCGCCGCACGATCGTCGAGCAACGCCGTCAGCCGCTGGCGAATCGGCGAGAGCGTCGCCACCGCCAGATCGGCGAGGGCAGGCTTGAACGCGCCGAAGCCTTGCCCTGCGAACTGCGCCAGCACCGCATCGGGCGTCACGCCCGCAAGCGCCGCATAGATCGTCACCAGATTGCGCGCTCAGGCCGTTCGGCGAGGCCGGCGACTTCGCCCGGCAAGCCGTCGGCATCGCTCTTGGCCTTGCGGATCTTGCCCGCGATGGTGTCGTCATCATCGACCAGATTGATGCGGCTGGCGTCCGAGGGATCGGACTTGGACATTTTGGCGCTGGCATCGCGCAAGCTCATGATGCGCGGCGCGGCCTTGGAGATGAACGGCTCGGGCAGCGTGAAGGTGTCGCCATAATCGGCGTTGAACTTCACCGCGATGTCGCGCGCCAGCTCGAGATGCTGCTTCTGGTCCTCGCCGACCGGCACGTGCGTCGTCTGATAGAGCAGCACGTCGGCGGCTTGCAGCACGGGGTAGGTGAACAGCCCGACGCTTTGCGTCTCGCCCTTCTTGCCGGCCTTGTCCTTCCACTGCGTCATGCGGCCGAGCCAGCCCATCCGCGCGGTGCCGCCCAGAATCCAGTGGAGCGCGCTGTGCGCGGGCACGCGCGCTGGTTGAACAGGATCGCGCGTTTCGGGTCGATCCCGCAGGCGAGCAAAGTGGCGGCCATTTCGGTGGTGTGGGCGTTGAGCTCGGCCGGGATGACCGGCTGCGACAGTGCGTGAAGATCGGCCAGGAAGAACAGGCAATCGTCGCCTTCCGGCATCGCGTCTTGCATCGCGACCCATTGCTTGATCGCGCCGAGATAGTTGCCGAGGTGGAGATTGCCGGTTGGCTGGATGCCGGAGACGACACGCATATGCTTATTCCTGGGCGGGCTTGGGAGTGTTGGAGGTGCCGCGCCGCCGCATCAGCGCCTTCAGGTCCGCGATCCGGTAAGCACCGGTAACGAAACAGGCCACGCCATAGACCGCGCTGCCCGCGCCGACCAGCACGCCAAGGGCTGCATAGCGCACGATCAGCGCGCCGCCGAGATAGGGGGTGAGCAGCCGCTCGAACGCGAACACCGTCGCCCCCATCAGCAGGGCGGCGAGCAGCAGGCGCGGGACCTTGCGGCGCAAAGCGCTGTCCGCCGCGAAATGGCCGCGCTCGACCAGCGTGCGATAGAGCATGGCGACATTGACCGTCGAGGCGAGCGCGGTGGCGAGCGGCGGGCCGACATGGCCGATCAGCGGGATCAGGATGAGGTTGCGACGATGTTCACCGCAATCGAAATCATCGCATAGCGCACCGGCGTCCTGGTATCGCCGCGCGCATAATAACCGGGCGTCAGCACCTTCACGAGCACATAGGATGGCAGGCCGACCGAGAAGGCGCTGAGCGCCCAGCCGCAGCGGCGCGCGTCCATCGCGGTGAAATGCCCATATTGGAACAGCCCGCGCACGATCGGCTCGGCGGCGACCATGAAGGCGACGGTGGCGGGGAGGGTGAGGAACAGCGCCAGCTCGATCCCGCGATTCTGCGTCTCCATCGCGGCGGTATCCTGCCCGGTCGAGAGCAGGCGCGACACTGTCGGCAACAGGATCGTGCCAAGCCCGATGCCGATCAGCCCGAGCGGCAATTGGTTCAGCCGGTCCGCATAATAAATATACGTGATCGAGCCCGAGGCGAGCAGGCTGCCCGCGAGCGAGGTCGAGATCAACAGATTGATCTGCGACGCGCCCGCGCCCGCCGCAGCGGGGACGATCAGCCGCAGCATCTCGCGCACATCGGCGTCCAAGCGCGGCAGCCGCAGCCGCATATCGACCCCGGCGCGGTGGCACGCCCATAGCAGCCACAGCAGTTGCAGCACGCCGCCGACCGTCACCGAAATCGCCTGCACGCGCGCGGTCTGATAGACGTCGTGCCGTGGAAGAACCACAGCCCCGCGATCATGGCGAGATTGAGCAGGATCGGGGCCGCCGCATTGACCCAGAATTTGTCGAGCGAATTGAGGATGCCCCCCAGCAGCGACGCCAGCGATATCAGCGCGAGATAGGGCAACGTGATCCGCGACAGCATCACCGCAAAGGCGAATTGCTCGTGGGTGGGATGCTGGCGGGCGAAACCGCCCGAGAGCAGCCAAGTGATCGGCCAGGCCGCCAGGATCAGCGCGCCGGTGAACAGGATCAGGATCGGCAGCAACACCGCCAGCGCGCGCTCGGCGAAGCGATAGCCGCCGGCAATGCCGTCCGGCCCGGCGGCTTTCTTGTTGAACATCGGGATGAAGGCGGCGGAAAACGCGCCCTCCGCGAACAAAGCGCGGAACATGTTGGGCAGACGGAAGGCGACGCCATTGAACGCGTCCGATGCAAACCCCGCCCCGACATAACGGGCGGCGAGCGAATCGCGCACCAACGCCAGCACCCGGCTGGCCAGCGTGAGGCCGCCGATCGAGCCGAGTGATTTGACGAGGTTCATGGCGCTGTCTTCACAAAAACAGCCCCCGCATCCGGACTGGGAGATCGGGGGCTGAAAGGGCCCTTAGGCGGTGCCGAGCGTCTCGCCAATGCCGCCTTCGGCCGCTTCCTGCTGCTGCAGGAAGACGCTGGCGAAATCGATCGGCTCGAGCAGCAGCGGCGGGAAGCCGCCGTCACGAATGGCATCGGCCAGCACGCGGCGCGCGAACGGGAAGATCAGGCGCGGCGCTTCGGCCAGCAGGAACGGCTGGAGATGCTCGGCCGGGAAATTGCGCAGGCCAAACAGCCCGGCATAAGAAAGGTCGACCAGGAAGGCGACGGTGCCTTCTGCGTCCGCCTTCACTTCGATGCGCAGCACGATTTCATAGACATCGTCGCCGACCTGGGCCGAAGCAATGTTGAACTGCACGTCGATGGCGGGCGCGGTCGGGTTCTGGAAAATGGCCGGTGCGTTCGGATTCTCGAACGACAAGTCCTTCACATATTGCGAGATGAGGCCGGCCGCAGGCGCGGTGTCCAGGCCATTGCCATAGGGGTCGGTCGTCGGAACCGTGGTGGTGATGAAGCCGTCGTCCTGCTCGCTCATGGAACTCGTCCTTACCCTGATCGTATAAGCGCCACACTTCCGTGGCGTGGTCGAAAGCGCGCGCCTAGCAGGGGGGGGCAGCGAGTTCAACTCGCCGGAGACGCTCGTCTTATTGCATGATTTGAATCCTTGGCGCGTTAGGCCTATGTACTGCATCTGTTGAAAGCCCCGGAGGCCGCGTGTTCCTGACCGTCATTCTCGTAATGCTGACTGCGTTTCTGGCGCTGAACCTGTATCGGGTGCTGGGCAAACGCACGGGTCACGAACAGCCCTTGCCCAAGCCGACCGAGGAACGTGCTCCGCTGACGGTGGTGCAGCGCCCGGTCGAGGCGATCGGCGAAGCGCGTGAACCGATCAGCCGCAATGTCGAGCCCAAGGCCGAAGCGGGGATCCGCGCGATCATCGCTGCCGACTCCACCTTCGACGTCTCGCGTTTTCTCGGTGGCGCGCAGGGTGCCTATCGCATGATTTTGGAGGCATTCTGGAAGGGCGACGAGGAACAACTCGCCTGGCTTGCCGAGGATTCGGTGCGCGATGCCTTCACCAGCGCGATCCTGGCGCGTGACACTGCGGGCCATGTGCTGGACAACCGGCTCGTGTCGATCGAGCGCGCGGTCATTGCCGACGCGTCGCTCGACGGCAAGGTTGCGCGGATCACGGTCCGCTTCGATGCCGACATCGCTGCGGTGACGCGCGATGCCGAGGGTAACGTGATCGCGGGCTCGATGACCGATGCGGTTGAGACGCATGATGTTTGGACCTTCGTGCGCACTCTCAAGAGCAGCGACCCGAATTGGAAGCTCGCCGACACCGACGAGGCATAACGCCAATGCGGGGGGCATTTACCGGGCTGCCGATTGCGTTTGCCGTCTTGCTCGCCGGGTGCGGCGGTCACGTCGAACGCCCCCGTCCGGTCGCCAACCGTCCTGCACCGGTGCGCAAACCCGTCGCCGCC
>NZ_JSBN01000128.1 GCF_000797515.1 Sphingomonas sp. Ant H11 | reverse complement strand
CGAGCCGACGCTGGCGGCGGCGTTCGTCGATCCGGCGGTGTCGTGGCTGGAGCGGCAGGGCACCACCCTGACGCTCGGGCGGCGGCTGCGGGCCTTGCGCTTTGCCGAGGATCGCGTCGTCGCACTCGATTTCGGGAGCGGCGAAGAGGCGGTCGCAGCGGACGAGAGCATTATCCTGGCGGTGCCGCCGTGGGTTGCTGCGGCGCTGGTGCCCGACCTCACCGTGCCCGATGATTTCCGCGCGATCGTCAACGCGCACTTTGCCTACACCCCGCCGGCGGGCGTCGCGCCGATGATCGGCGTCATTGGCGGCACGGCGGAATGGATCTTCTCGTTTGAGGATCGCATCTCGGTAACGGTCAGTGCGGCGGACCATCTGGTCGATACCGACCGCGCAGACCTCGCCGCGACCTTCTGGGCGGATATCGCCGCGATTCACGGTCTTCCGCCGACGCTGCCACCATGGCAGATCGTCAAGGAAAAGCGCGCCACTTTCGCCGCGACGCCCGAACAGGACGCCAAGCGTCCGCCCGCCGCCACGCGCTGGCGCAACCTGTTTCTGGCGGGAGACTGGACGCAAACCGGGCTGCCCGCGACGATCGAAGGGGCACTGCGATCGGGCGAGACTGCTGCCCGCTTGGCGCGGGGTGCCCGACTCGGCTAAGGCGCGGGCATGAGCATCGATACGATAGACCGCAGCGCCCTCCTGGACGAAGCCGACGCTACCGCGAGCAAGGCGGCGGCGGCGCTGGGCGGGTTGCAGAATGCGGACGGGCATTGGGTGTTCGAGCTGGAGGCCGATGCCACCATTCCGGCCGAATATGTGCTGCTCCGCCACTATCTGGGCGAACCGCGCGATGCGGAGATCGAGCGCAAGATCGGCGTGTACCTGCGCCGCATACAGTCGCCGACGCATCATGGCTGGGGCCTGTTCCATGGCGGTGCCTTCGATGTGAGCGCCAGCGTAAAGGCCTATTTCGCGCTCAAGATGATCGGCGATTCGATCGATGCGCCACACATGGTGCAAGCGCGCACGGCGATCCACAAAGCGGGCGGGGCGGCGGCTGCCAACGTCTTCACGCGCATCCAGTTGGCGCTGTTCGGCGCGGGGCCGTGGAGCGCGGTGCCGACGCTGCCGGTCGAGCTGATCCTGCTGCCGCGCTGGTTCCCGGTGCATCTCTCCAAAATGTCCTATTGGGCGCGCACGGTGATCGTGCCGCTGCTGGTGCTGGCAGCCAAAAAGCCGGTGGCGCGCAATCCCTCGGGCGTGCTGGTCGACGAACTTTACACGACCAAGCGCGCCAAGCTGGTCAGCAAGGCGGCGGGGACCAAGCAGGCGTGGACGACCTTCTTCAATGGCCTCGACGTCGTGCTGAAGGGCGTCGAGCCGCTCTGGCCCAAGGGCACGCGCCAGCGCGCGATCGACGCCTGCGTCACCTTCGTGACCGAGCGGTTGAATGGCGTGGACGGGCTGGGCGCGATCTATCCGGCGATGGCCAACAGCGTGATGATGTTCGATTGCCTGGGCTATCCGGAGGATCATCCTGCGCGGGCGCTGCGCGCGAATCGGTCGAGAAGTTGCTCGTGGTCAAGGACGACGAGGCTTATTGCCAGCCGTGCGTCTCGCCCGTCTGGGATACCGCGCTCGCCTCGCACGCGATGCTGGAAGTGGGCGGCGAGGAGGCCGAGGCGCGCGCGGCGGCGGGGCTGGCGTGGCTGAAGCCGCTGCAAGTGCTCGACGTGAAGGGCGACTGGGCCGACGAAAAGCCCGATGTCCGCCCCGGCGGTTGGGCCTTCCAATATAATAACGCGCATTACCCCGATCTCGACGATACCGCCGTGGTGGTGATGGCGATGGACCGCGCCAAGGACCGCGCGCCTGCCGTCTATGACGAATCGATCGCGCGCGGGGTCGAATGGACCGTCGGGCTGCAAAGCAAGGATGGCGGCTGGGGCGCGTTCGATGCCGACAACAGCTATCATTATCTCAACAACATCCCCTTTGCCGATCATGGCGCGTTGCTCGACCCACCCACCAGCGACGTCACCGCGCGCGTGGTGTCGATGCTGGCGCAATTGGGCGAGACCGATACGCCCCGGATGAAGGCGGCGCTGGCCTTCCTGGAGAAGGAACAGATGCCCGATGGCAGCTGGTTCGGGCGCTGGGGGGTGAATTACATTTACGGCACCTGGTCGGTACTGTGCGCTCTGAACGCCGTCGGGCTCGATGCGAAGCATCCGATGGTGCGCAAGGGCGCCGACTGGCTGATCCACATCCAGAATCTCGACGGCGGCTGGGGTGAGGATTGCGAGAGCTATGCGCTCGATTACAAGGGCTATACCCCGGCACCCTCGACCGCCTCGCAAACCGGCTGGGCGCTGCTTGCGCTGATGGCAGCAGGCAAGGTCGATCATCCCGCGGTCGAACGCGGCATCCGCCATCTGATCGCGACCCAGGCCGCCGATGGGCTGTGGGGGCAGGAGAAATATACCGGCGGCGGTTTTCCGCGCGTCTTCTACCTGCGCTATCACGGTTATCCGGCCTATTTCCCGCTCTGGGCGGTGGCGCGCTATCGCAATCTGAAGCGCTCGAACGATCCGCGTCCGGCGTTCGGAATGTGACGATCCTCGTCGCCTGCGGGCTGACGCGCGAGGCGGCGATCATCGCGCGGCCGGGCTTGGTCGTGGTGGCGGGCGGCGGCGATGCGGCGCGGCTGGAGCGGGAACTGGAAGCCGCGGCGGGCGGCGTTTTCCGCGGTGCTGTCGTGCGGTGTCGCGGGCGCGCTAGATCCAGCCTTGCGGGCAGGGGATGTGGTGGTCGGCGATCTCCATATCTCCCACCGCCCCGGCGAGCCGA
>NZ_JSBN01000127.1 GCF_000797515.1 Sphingomonas sp. Ant H11 | reverse complement strand
GCCGGCTTCGGCGCGGCGGACGGAGGTCGGTGAGTTGGGCTTTGGCGTCGGATACGGAGATGTGCATCGGGCGGGTCCTTCTTGGACCAAGTAGATAGACCATTTTGCGTGTTTGGCCAGGGCGCGCTTGATACTGCCCCTCTCCCCGACCCTCTCCCCAAGGGGGAGAGGGAGAAGAATTACCCCACCGTCACGAAACTATCCATCACCCGTTTCCGCCCGGCGCTCTCGAAATCGATCTCCAGCTTATTGCCTTCGATTTCGGCGATCAGGCCGTAGCCGAATTTCTGGTGGAACACGCGCATCCCCACCGCCACGTCCGACCGGCCCTTATTGCCGAGGCTGATCGCCGAGGCGCGGGATTCCTGCACGCGGGACGGTTCGCGGGAAAAGGTGCGGCTGGTGAAATCGCCGCCGGTTGGTGCCGCCGATCCCGGCTGCGCGTTGCCAGCCGGGGCCGCGGCCGGTGCTGCGGGCGACATTGGCGAAGGGGTCGGCGCGTTCGGACCAATTGGCGCGCCACAGGCTCTCGCCGCCCGCCAGACTCGATTCCGCCTCGATATGTTCGGGCGGCAATTCGCCGACGAAGCGGCTGGGGATGCTGCTCGTCCATTGGCCGTAAATGCGGCGGTTGGCGGCGTGGAGGATGATCGCGCGGCGGCGCGCACGGGTGATGGCGACGTAGGCGAGGCGGCGTTCTTCCTCCAGGCTCTTGGTGCCGCCTTCGTCGAGCGCGCGTTGCGACGGGAACAGCCCTTCCTCCCAGCCGACCAGGAATACCGTGTCATATTCCAGCCCCTTGGCGGCGTGGATCGTCATGATCGTGACCTTGGGGTCCTCGGCCGACGCCTCATTGTCCATGACCAGGCTGACATGTTCGAGGAACGCGCCCAGCGTTTCATATTCCTCCATCGCGCGGACGAGCTCGGTGAGGTTTTCGAGCCGACCCGCCGCCTCGACCGATTTCTCGGCCTGGAGCATGGCCGTATAGCCGCTTTCGTCGAGGATGATGCGCGCCAGCTCGCCATGCGGCAGCTCGGTCATTTGCGCGCGCCACCGCGCCATGTCGATGACGAGGTTGCCGAGCGATTTGCGCGCGGCCCCGGTCAGTTCATCGGTGTCGAGCAGACGCGCGGCGGCGGTGACCAGCGGGACGTGCTGCGCGCGGGCGAGTTGGTGGACCTTGGCGACGGCCTTGTCGCCGAGGCCGCGCTTGGGGACGTTGACGATACGATCGAAGGCGAGGTCGTCGGCGGGCTGCGCCACCACGCGCAGATAGGCGAGCGCGTCGCGGATTTCGGCGCGCTCATAGAAGCGAAAACCCCCGATGATGCGATAGGGGATGCCGGTCGCGATGAAGCGGTCTTCGAATTCGCGCGTCTGGTGCTGCGCGCGCACCAGAATGGCGATGTCGTCGAGGGACTTGCCAACCTTTGCGCGCTTTCGATTTCCTCGCCGACGCGGCGCGCTTCCTCGGGGCCGTCCCACACGCCCAGCACCTTGACCTTCTCGCCCGCGTCGAGCTCGGTCCAGAGCTGCTTGCCGAGGCGACCGCTATTGTTGGCGATCACGCCCGAGGCGGCGCCGAGGATGTGCGGGGTGGAGCGGTAATTCTGCTCCAGCCGGATGATCTTGGCGCCGGGGAAATCCTTCTCGAACTTCAGGATATTCTCGACCTGCGCGCCGCGCCACGAATAGATCGACTGGTCGTCATCGCCGACACAGGCGATGTTCTTGCGCTCCTGCGCGAGCAGGCGCAGCCACAGATATTGGACGCTGTTGGTGTCCTGATATTCGTCGACCATGATATATTTGAAGCGGCGCTGGTAATCGGCGAGCACGTCGCGGTCGCGCTGCAGGATGACGAGCATGTGCAGCAGCAAATCGCCGAAATCGCAGGCGTTGAGCGCGATCAGGCGGGTTTGATAGGCGGCGTAGAGTTCCTGCCCGCGGCCATTGGCGTAGAGCTCGCTCTCGCCGGCATCGATTTGGGCGGGGGTGAGGCCTTTGTTCTTCCAGCCGTCGATCAGCCCGGCAAGTTGCGCGCGGGCCAGCGTTTCTCGTCGAGATCGGCGGCTTGGATGAGTTGCTTCAGCAGGCGTAACTGGTCGTCGGTGTCGAGGATGGTGAAGTTGCTTTGCAGGCCGACCAGTTCGGCATGGCGGCGCAGCATCTTGGCGCCGATCGCGTGGAAGGTGCCGAGCCACGGCATCCCCTCGACCACATCGCCGACCAGACGCCCGACGCGGTGGCGCATCTCGCGCGCGGCCTTGTTGGTGAAGGTGACGCTGAGGATCTCGCTCGGCCAGGCTTTGCGGGTGGCGAGCAGATGCGCGAGCCGCGCGGTGAGCGCGGCGGTCTTGCCGGTGCCAGCGCCCGCGAGGACCAGCACGGGGCCTTCGGTGGTGAGCACGGCTTCGCGCTGCTGCGGGTTGAGGCCCGTCAGATAGGGGGGGATCCTGGGGGGAGGGCGCGGGGAGAGTCATTGGTGAACAGGTAGGGAACGCGCGGGCGTCGGGCAAGCGCGTCGTGCAGAGGGGCTAGGCCGCCGGGCTTGGGATCGGGTCGTTGCGCGGCGTGTCGGGCGCGGTCTCGGCGGCGCGGGTGGCGGCGAGCGTGCGCATCAGGCCCAGATATTTGTCAGTAGCACTTTCGATCGTGAAGGTCGCGGCGGCGGTGCGGCGTGCGGCAATGGTCGCGCCGAATCGGGGGCGAGCGTCATCATCGCCTGTGCCAGCGCGGCGGCATCGCCGGTCGGGACCAGCTGGCCGAGCGTGCCGTGGCCAAGCAGATCGGCCATGCTGCAGCAGCAATCGGTCGCGATGATCGGCAGCCCCGCCGCCAGCGCCTCGATCACCACGGCGGGGACGCTTCATAATCCGAGGACAGCACAAAGCGTCGGCCTCGGCCAGCCAGCCGTCGAGCGGATCGACATGTCCCGGCATATAGACGGACCCGGCAATGCCCAGTCGCGCGGCCTGCACCTCGAGCGCGCGACGTTCCGGGCCTTCCCCAAGGATGCGCAGCGTATCGTCGGGCTTGGCGATGCGCGCGAACGCCTCGAGCAGCAGTGCGAAATTCTTCTGCGGAGCAAGGCGGCCGACCGCGAGATAATGGCGGCCCGGTCGCGCACGCACCACGGCGTCGCGCGCGGCCGCCAGACGGCGGAGGTCGGCATCGGCCAGCGCGGGGTCGGCGATCACGCTGATGCGGTTTTGCGGCACGCCGATCAACCGCGCGATTTCGCCGCGCATCGCCGGGGCCATACCGACGAAATGGTCGAGATGGCGGCCCTGGATGCGCAGCCAGCGACGATAGAAATAGCGCAGCGGGGGTGACATGTCGGCGCGGACCAGATCGTTGCTGATCTTCACCACGATCGGCGGACAGGCGCTGCCAAGCGTCAGCTTCAGCGCGACCGCCAGGCTGGTATAGGTATTGCCCGCGCAGAACAGCACGTCAGGGCGCTGGCGCGCGATGATCGCGGGCATGCCGCGCAGCAGCGCCGTGAAGCGCGTAATGCCCCGCGCACGCGGCCGGTGATGGATTTGCGATAAGGCCTGCAAGGCGATTGGTGGCGCGATGCTGGCATCGGCCACGACCATGTGCGCATCGACCCCGGCTGCCGTCCACGCGGCATGCAGCCGCGCGGCGATCCGTTCGACCCCGCCGGGGGCAAAGCTGTTCAGAAAGGTCAGCACACGTAACGGCGCGCGGGTTCGCGCTGTGCGGCTGGAGCCACGGGCAAGATGCAGTTGCGCGCGCTGGCCGATGTCCCCCGGTGCCGAGGCGACGTCAAACATGATGATAGCCCCTCCAGGTCGCCTTCCGCCCAAGGCGTTGCATAAGCGAGCGGGCCGCACTGTGCAAATCGTTCGCCGGACGCAGCGTCCGACAGCACCCGTTTCGCAAATCGGGCCGCTGCAGCGAGCGGCGGCCTGGCCCGAGGAACTGCCTTTGAGGGCTGGCTTTTGGCACTTCAGGCGGGTATCGGGCCACCAACCGCACCGCACGTCATCAACCCGTAACACAACCGAGCGAAGGCCTTCAACGGCATGGCTACCACTTTCCCAGCGTCCCCCGAATCGGCGACGGACGCTTCGCACGGGCCGCGGCTCGATCATCGTTTGCACCCTGCCGGGCGCTGGATTTTCCTGGCGCTGCTGGCGGTGGGGGTCGGCTATGCCGGCTACAGCATCATCGTCGACACCGCTCAGGTGGGCGAGGGGCTGGCGCTCGGCACCTTTGCTTTCCTTGGGCTGGCGCTCTTGATCGCGCTTGGCTTCGAGTTCGTGAACGGCTTCCATGACACCGCCAATGCAGTGGCAACCGTTATTTACACCCATTCGATGCCCGCTGCGCTGGCGGTGGTATGGTCTGGTTTTTTCAACTTCCTGGGCGTGATGCTGTCGAGCGGAGCAGTCGCTTATTCGATCATCACGCTGCTGCCGGTCGACCTCATCCTCCATGTCGGCAGCAATGCCGGCTTTGCGATGATTTTCGCGCTGCTGCTGGCGGCGGTGCTGTGGAATCTGGGCACCTGGTATGTCGGCTTGCCCAATTCATCGAGCCACGCGCTGATCGGATCGATCCTCGGCGTCGGCCTTGCCAACCAGCTTATGACGGCGGGGACCGGCGGCACTTCGGGCGTCGACTGGAGCCAGGCGACCAAGGTTCTGACCGGGCTGTGGATGGCACCGCTGATCGGTTTCGGTGCAGCCTTCCTCTTGCTGCACGTGATGAAACTCGTGCTGCGCAACCCCAAGCTGTACAGCGAGCCCGAGGGCACCGCGCCGCCGCCCAAGGGCATTCGTGCGCTGCTCATCTTCACTTGCACGGCCGTCAGCTTCGCGCATGGCGGCAATGACGGGCAGAAGGGCATGGGGCTGATCATGCTGATCCTGATCGGCTGCGCGCCGACGGCGTATGCGCTCAACCGTACCATGCCGCAGAGCGAGACGCCTGCTTTCGTGGCGAGTGCCAATGCGGCAGCCGCCGCTTTCGCCACCCACGCCGGGTCGCATGATGCGCCGACCGACCTTGACACAGCGCGCACGGTTCTGACGCGGGCATTGCAGGCGCGCCATGCCGATACGCCGCAAGTCTTTGCCGCTGCCGACGCGTTGTCGCGTGATTTGGGGCATCGGATCGGCGCTTACGGGTCGCTCGACAAGGTCCCCGCTGCCGCGACGCCCAATCTGCGCAACGACATGTATCTGGTGCTCGATAGTGCGCGGCTCGCGACCAAGGACAAGGAAGCCTCCGCCAAGATCTTCAGCGCGTCAGAGCTGGCGGCGATCAAGGCGTATCAGACCAATCTCGAAAAGGGCACGCGCTACATTCCGGTGTGGGTCAAGGTGATCGTCGCGCTTGCGCTGGGCCTTGGGACGATGGTCGGCTGGCGGCGGATCGTCATTACCGTTGGCGAGAAGATCGGCAAGTCGCACCTGACCTATGGCATGGGCGCATCGGCCGAGCTGGTTGCGGCGGGAACGATCCTGGCGGCCGAAGTTTACGGCTTGCCGGTGTCGACCACGCACATCCTGTCGTCGGGCGTCGCCGGTGCCTCGGTTGCGAGTGGCGCTGGCTTGCAGCCGCGCACGATCGGTTCGATGGCGCTGGCATGGGTGTTGACGTTGCCCGCCGCGATGGCGCTGGCGGGCGGGCTGTATTGGGTGTTCCTGGGGCTGACCAAGATGTGAGCTTAGCCCCTCTCCCGGCGGGAGAGGGTGGCCGAGCTTAGCTCGGACGGGTTAGGGTGATCGGGCGTGCGCCTTCGCGCGCGTCACCCTCCCTAAGGACTGGGGGATCTCCCC
>NZ_JSBN01000126.1 GCF_000797515.1 Sphingomonas sp. Ant H11 | reverse complement strand
ACCGGTGGACCCCGGGACAAGCCCGGGGTGACGGGGGAGGCGGCCCCCTACCCGAACAGCCGCCCCACCAAGCTCCGATCCCGCAAAATCTCGTGCGCCGCATTGTGCCCCGGTGCGCCGGTCACGCCGCCGCCGGGATGCGTGCCCGATCCGCACATGTACAACCCCTTGATCGGCCCGCGATAATCGCCGTGGCCGAGCATTGGGCGCGCCGCCCATAATTGGTCGAGCCCCATGGTGCCGTGGAAGATGTCGCCGCCGATCAGCCCGAACTTGCGTTCGAGATCGAGCGGAGAATGGATTTGCCGTGCGATCACCGAGGCTTTGAAATTGGGGGCATGGTCGGTGACGGTATCGACGATCAGATCGGCTACCTCCTCGCGGTGCGTGTCCCAATCGACCTTGGGGTCGAATTGCTGGCAGAACAGGCTGGCAATGTGCATTCCCGGCGGGGCGAGGCTGTCATCGACCGTGGTCGGCAGCTTCATCTCGACGATCGGCTTTTTCGACCAGCCATGCTGCTGCGCGTCGATGAACGCCTGGTCCATATAGTCCATCCCCGGCGCAATGATGATCCCGGCGGTGTGGTGCTCGGCCTTGTCCTTGCCCGGGAACACCGTGAAATCGGGCAGTTCGCACAGAGCGACGTTCATGCGGAAGGTGCCGCTGCCGGTTTTGAACCCATTGATCCGGCGCTTGAAATCGGCGGGCATGTCGGCGGAATCGACCATCTGGCGATAGAGCAGGGCCGGGCCGACATTGGCGGCGACCGTGGTGGCGGCGATTTCCTCGCCTGATTCGAGCCGCACGCCCGCGACCTTGCCGCCTTCGGTCAGCAGCCTGGCGACGGGGGCCTCGAGGCTGATCTCGACGCCTGCATCCTCGCACGCGCGCGCCATTGCCTGGGTGATCGCGCCCATGCCGCCGACCGAATGGCCCCACGCACCATATTTGCCGTTCACTTCGCCAAAGACGTGGTGGAGCAGGACATAGGCGCTGCCCGGTGTCGATACGCCGGCATAATTGCCGACCACGGCATCGAAGGCGAAGGCCGATTTGACGTGATCGTCCTCGAACCAGCCATCGAGGAAATCGCGCGCGGATTTGGTGAACACGTCGAGCAGGTCGCGCTGCGCTTCGATCTCCATCTTGGCGATCGGCCAGCCTTGCGTCGCGCCCGAGAGAAGCGCGCGGAGGCCGCCGCCGACATTGGGTGGGGTCTTGAGTGCCAGATCGCGCAACACTTGCGCGACCTTTTCCAGCGCGGCGTCATAAGCCGGGTAAGCGTCGGCATCCTTCTGGCTGAAGCGTGCGAACTGCTGTTGGGTGCGGGCGGTGCCGCCGCCGAGCGTCAGATAGGTATCGGGGAAGGGGAAGAAATTGCTGATCGTCCGCTCGATGATGCGAAAGCCGCGATCGTGCAGCTTCATGTCAGCGATCACCTTGGGGCGGAGCAGGCTGACGGTGTAGCTTGCGGTCGAATTGCGGAAACCGGGGTGGAATTCCTCGGTCACCGCCGCGCCGCCGACGACATGGCGGCGTTCGAGCACGCGCACTTTCAGCCCCGCGCGCGCCAGGTAAAAGGCGCAGACCAGGCCGTTATGGCCGCCGCCGATGATGAGCGCGTCGTAACGTTTCGTCATTGTTGCTCCCCTCCCGCTTGCGAGTTTGGGGTCGACAGCGCCCCGCGCTGTCGAGGATGTGCCGGGGGCACATCCGACCCAAACTGGGTTGGGGGAGGGGATTCGTACCCCCCGCGCCCGCATTCCTTCCCTTCCCCTAGCCCCTCCCCGCAAGCGGGAGGGGGATTTTGACCACCCCCGGTGCCGGCGCGCGGTGCAGCCGTGCCTCGGGAATCCGCTCGCGAATTTTCCGCGCGAAGCTGCGCAGGCAGACCTCGCTCGCGCCGATTGGCCCGGCGGTGTAGCTGTGCGAGGCCATGCCTTGCTGGACACGCTCGATCAGCCAGGTGTCCTCGGCATTGACGACGCGGTTGATGCGCCAATTGGCGTAGCGCACCAGCTTCATCTCGCGCCGGTCATCGGGCAAAGCGAACGCCATTTCGCGCAGCACGCACGTCGTCGGCGAGGTCGGCAGCCACTGCATGAAATCGATCTGATCGGCATAGAGATCGAACGCCATGTTGGGCCACAGCTTGAAATAGAGCCACAGCCGCTGGTTCGCCTCGGGCAGATGTGGGACTGGTGGCAGATGCGTCTGGTAGAAGCGCTCCCACGGGTTGTCGGAGGGGCGATCGACGAGGCGACCCGACATCTTGTCGACCCAGGGTTCGGCCTCGATCGCATAGCTCTTGCCGAACAGTCGGGTGAGGCCGTCATGCGCCACCGGGATGTGGAGATTGTCCGAATAATTGTCGCCGACATTCTTCCAATTGACCGCACGGTCGCGCAGCCGGACGGGGCTGAGCGTCTGCATCTCCTCGAAGCGATAAGGGGCGATCTGCGCGTCATACGGGGCCATCATCTCGGCGACCGAGGGGCCGTCGCCCTCCAGCCGGACGAACACGAAGCCGCGCCAGATCTCCAGATCGACGCGCGCGAGGCCGTTTTCGGCCAAATCGAGCGCGGGGTAATCGCGCCGCATCGGCACGCCGGTCAGCCGTCCGCCGGTCTCATAGGTCCAGGCGTGATAGGGGCAGACGAGCTTCTTGGCGCAGCCGCGTGGCCCCTCGACCAGCCGCATCGCGCGGTGGCGGCAGACATTGGCGAAGGCGCGGATCTCATGGTCGTCGCCGCGCACCGCGATGATGCTCTCGCCCAGATAGTCGAGCGTGTGGAACGCGCCGGGTTCGGCCAGATCGTTCTGATGGCAGACGATCTGCCAGGACGGGCGGATCACCCGCGCCATCTCGACCGCATAATATTCGGGGTCGGTGTAGAGCCAGCCGGGCAAGCTCCAGTCGGCGTCGGGATCGTGATCGGCCGAGGGGGGCATGCGTGGCTCCGGTTGCTTGTTGTACGATCGTATAATAGGAATTCGCCGACTGCAACAGGAACGGATCATGAGCAAACCCGCTTTCTCCCGCGCCGAACCCGATGCGCGCCGCCAGTCGCTGATCGAGGCGACCGCGCGCGTGCTGGCGCGCGACGGCGCGACTGGCGCATCGGTGCGTGCGATCGCGCTGGAGGCGGGGGTGTCGCCGGGGCTGGTCGGGCATTATTTCGCCGGGATCGATGGCCTTGTCGCCGAAACCTATGCCGCGGTCGGGCAGCAGGTGCATGTCGCGCTGGCGGCCGCGGTCGCGGCGGCGGGCGATGACCCGCGTGCGCGGGTGGTGGCCTATGTCACCGCCAGTTTCGCGCCGCCGATCGCCGATCGCGCGCTGTTCGCGACCTGGATCGCGTTCTGGAGCCTGTCGGCCAAGCCGATCATCGCCGCGCGGCATGATGCACTGTACCAATCGTATCGCGACGATCTCGAAGCGTTGCTCGCCGCCTGCGGGCTGCCTGCGGCCGACCGTCGGCTGGCGGCGATCGCGATCACCGCGTTGGTCGACGGGCTATGGCTGGAACTGTGCCTGTCGCCGGGCAATTTCACCCCCGGCGAGGCGCGTGTCCTCGCCGAGCGGCAGTTGGAAAGTTATTTCGACAGATCGGCGAAGAGCAGGCGGTAATAACGGATTCCCGGTTCGATCGTCGAAATCGGGGTGCGTTCGTTCAGGCCGTGGCTGAAATCCTCGGACGGCTTGATGAAGGTCGGGCTCGCGCCATAGCTTGGCACATGGTGATAGCGGAACCACATGCTGTCGCTCGCGCCCGACGCCATCGCCGGGAACACCGGCACGCCCGGATAGACCTTGCCCATCGCGCGATCGATCGCGGCAATGAAATCGGGGCGCATCGGCGAGGCATCGTTGGGGACCGAGCCTTCGCTGACATCCTCCAGCTTCACGCCCGGATCATCGATCACGCGGCCGAGCTCGGCCATGATGTCGGCGGGCTTGTGGCCGGGGAAGATGCGGCAGTTGATGTTGGCGGTGGCGCGCTGCGGCAGCGCGTTTTCGGCATGGCCGCCGCTGACCAACGTCGGCACGCAGGTCGTGCCGATCTTGCCGACCGTCGCCGGGTTGGCGGTCAGCGTCGCGATTGCGGCCTTGTCGGTCGGGTCGGCGACGAATGCCTTCAGCGCGGCACCGATTTCGGGTTCCTCGAACGGCGCGGCCTTGGCTAGCGCCTCGCGCGTCAGTGGGCTCAGTTCGGGCGTGAAGTGATAGGCACCGACCTTTTCGAGCGCCCTGGACAGCTCGACGATCGCATTGACCGGGCGCGGCATGGACGAATGGCCGCCGGGGTTTGTGACGGTCAGCCGGAAATCGGCATAGGTTTTCTCAGCCCCGTTCCAGGTCCAATATTTGGGCTTGCCGGTGGTCTCGTCGAGCACACCACCGCCGCCATCGATATTGAGCACGAGTTCGGCGTTCTTCAGCCGCTCGGCGATCAGCGCCGAGGTCTTCATCGCGGTTTCTTCGTCGCCCGAAAACTCGATGATGATCGTGCGCTTGGGCTTGTAGCCGGTGCGGCGCAGGTCATTCAGCGCGGCGATGGCGATGGTGCCGTCGAGCTTCATGTCGGTCGCACCGCGCCCGTAGAGATAGCCATTTTCGACCACGGCGGTGAACGGGTCGCGCTGCCAATCGGCGGGCTTGGCCTCGACCACGTCCATATGGCCGGAAATGACCAGCGGCTTGAGCTTGGGGTCGCTGCCCGGCCAGGTGCCGATGAGATAGGCGGTGTCGTCGACCGGCACGATCTCGACGTCCTTGTCGGCAAAGCCGCCCGCGACCAGCGCCGCCTTGTACAGAGCGGCGACCTGCGGAGTCTGATTGCCGGGGCCTTTGACCGAACGCAGCGCGATCGCCTTCTTCGCCAGATCGAGCGCTTCGTCCGCCGCTGGAGTGGCCGCTTGCGCAGCGCTGGTCAGGAGGGTGCCGGCAAGCAGAAGGGCGAAGATGCGCATACTGGAAGGTCCTCGGGGGGCGGGTAAAGCGCGAGCGTAGCGTTTGGGGGGATTGGCGCAAGCGGGGGCGGGTTCGGGCGTAGATCGAGCGCATGCATACCTCCCGTTCGCCCTGAGCTTGTCGAAGGGCTGCTTTCCCCTTGCGAGCGCCCCGCAGTGGGAGGGAGCTCAGCCCGAACGGGAGGGGGTGCGGTCTATTTCAGCCGAAACGGTGCGCCCCGCCCGACAACACCTCCTCCAATTTGGCACGGTCGAGCTTGCCCTCCCAGCGCGCGACGACGATCGCGGCGACGGCATTGCCGATGAAGTTGGTCAGGCTGCGGCATTCGCTCATGAAGCGATCGACGCCCAGGATCAGCGCCATGCCCGCGACCGGCACCGACGGCACGATCGACAGCGTGGCGGCCAGCGTGATGAAGCCCGCCCCGGTCACCCCGGCCGCGCCCTTCGAACTCAGCATCGCCACGCCGACCAGCAGCAACTGGTCGCCGATCGACAAAGGCACGTTGCAGGCCTGCGCGATGAACAAGGCGGCCAGCGTCATGTAGATATTGGTGCCGTCGAGATTGAACGAATAGCCGGTCGGCACGACCAGCCCGACCACGCCCTTGTCGCACCCCGCCGCCTCCAGCTTGGTGATGAGGTTGGGCAGGGCCGCCTCGGACGAAGAGGTGCCGAGCACCAGCAGCAACTCGGCCTTCAAATAGGCGAGCAAGCGCAGGATCGAGAAACCGTGTAGCCGCGCCACTGCGCCGAGAATGACCAGCACGAATACGATCGAGGTGAAATAGAAGGTCGCGACCAGCCCGCCGAGATTGATCAGGCTGCTCGCGCCATATTTGCCGACGGTGAAGGCGATCGCGCCGAACGCGCCGACCGGGGCCGCGCGCATCAGGATGCCGACGATGCGGAACACGATCAGGGCGAGCCGCTCGATCAGATCGAGCACCGGCTCGGCCGCTTCGCCGACCAAAGTCAGCGCGATGCCGAACAGCACCGCCACGAACAGCGTCTGCAGGATCGATCCTTCGGTCAGCGCCGAGACCATCGTATTAGGGATGATCGACATCAGGAAGCCGACAAAGGTCGTTTCATGCGCCTGATGCGCATAACCGGCCACCGAACCGGCATCGAGCGTTGACGGATTGATGTTCATGCCCGCGCCCGGGTGGACGACATTGGCGACCACCAGACCAAGGATCAGCGCCAGCGTCGAGAAAAACAGGAAATAACCGAACGCCTTGAGCGCGACGCGCCCCACCGACTTCAACTCGCGCATGCCGGCGATGCCGCTGACCAGGCTCAGGAAGATCACCGGCGCGATCACCATCTTGACCAGCTTGATGAAGCCGTCGCCCAGCGGTTTCAGCGCTTCGCCCGTCGTTGGCCAGAAATGTCCCACCAGCGCGCCGAGCACGATCGCGGTGAGCACCTGGAAATAGAGATGGTAGTAAAAGGGGCTGGGGCCGTGCGCGGGCGTGGGGGCGGGGTGGATCGACATGGTCCCTCTCGGTCAGCCGCCGTAATCGGCGGGCGTGAAGGACGGTCCTAAAGCGTGGCGCATGGCGCGCCAGCTTTTTGTAAAATGCGGGCGCGGCGGTTGCGACGCCGCGCCCGGCAAAAACGCTTATTTGCTGCGTTCGACCTGTTCGAATTCCAGCTCGACCGGGGTGGCGCGACCGAAGATCGACACCGACACCTTGACGCGGCTGCGGTCGAAATCGAGTTCCTCGACAATGCCGTTGAAGCTCGCGAACGGGCCGTCGAGCACCTTGACCGAATCGCCGATTTCGAAATCGACCTTGATCTTCTGCTTGGGCGCAGCGGCGGCTTCTTCCTTGGTGTTGAGCATCCGCGCAGCTTCCGCCTCGGGGATCGCCTGCGGTTTGCCGTTCGGGCCAAGGAAGCCGGTCACCTTGGGGGTGTTCTTGACGAGGTGATAGACGTCGTCGTTCATGTTGAGCTTGGCGAGCACATAGCCCGGCATGAACTTGCGCTCGACCGAGATCTTCTTGCCGCGGCGCGCCTCGGTGACGGTTTCGGTCGGAACCTCGATCTGCTCGACCAGTTGCTCGAGCCCCATGCGGGTCGCTTCGGCCATGATCGAATCGCGGACCTTGCCCTCGAAACCCGAATAAGCGTGGATGATGTACCAGCGTGCCATGTGTTCGTTTACCTAGATTATTTGGCGAGGCTGAGCAGCAGCTTGACGATCGCCTCGAAGCCGGTGTCGACCACGAAGAAGAACAGGCCGAGCAGCGTCGTCATGATGACGACCATCACGCCGGTCATGATCGTCTCGCGCCGGGTCGGCCACACGACCTTCTTGGTCTCGGCCTGAACCTGTCGGATGAATTCGAGGGGGGTCGTCTTCGCCACGGGCTGTGCACTCATGTTTTCTTGGCCAAGATCAGGACATGGGCCCGCCGTCCGGGCCTGCCAAGGCCCGATGACGAGAATTCCCGATTTCGGAATAGACAAGCATTAGCGCGGGCGGCAGGCGAAATCAACTCGCCTCACGATTGGGCGACAACGGCCTGAAGATCGGAACCGCCATCGCCGCCGCATTCGCGTCAGATCACGAACGAGTCGAGCAAGGTGGGCGGGCCGTTCAGATAATCGAGATCGCAATTGCCCGGTACGCCCGCGAGGTGGCCCTGCTCGGAATATTGCCACAGCGTATAGGCGGTCCACGGTTTCGGCACCGGCGGCGTCGGCGGATGGTTATAATTGGCGAGCCAGAGCGGAAACGCGGCAAATTCCGGTGGGTTGCCCAGGAAATCGGCGATGTCCTTGCGGATGTACAGGAACGGCTGGTGCCCCGTCGCCGTCACCAGGATTTTGCCGAATTCAACGATCTGCGCGACCAGTTGCGACCGGGTTTTGGTGCCCGCCTGAATGGCGCGGACATACTCGTCCTCCACATCCAGCGTCGGCAGAAGATCACCCTTGCTGGGATGGTAGACGCTCAGAAACAGATCGGCCATGTCCTGCGCGGTGAACTCCGGCATACAATAATGATAAGCGCCGCGTTTCAGCCCATGGTGTTTCAGCGCCGCCCAATTTTCATCAAATTCGCTGTCTTTTTGATGGACGGCATGCCCCGATGCGCCAAGATACAGTTGGCTCGCCTTTACGTAGGCGAAATGGACCGTAACCGGCGCGTCCGGTTTCAGCACCACATCCCACGAAACCTTGCCGTTCCAGTGGGAAACGTCAATTCCGAAAGTCCGGATGCCCGATGCCATAAGAACCTCCCCCGAAGTTGTGGGAGGCATAACACGATTCTACTGTAAAACCGAATCGCGATATCAGTCGCTTAACGCGGCGAAAGTTCTCAAGAGTGTCGGGAATTGTCCAAAGCTGCTATGGCATGGAAGGTGGCAGGGGAGCTCGGACTCGAACCGAGGGCCTTCGGTTTTGGAGACCGACGCTCTAACCAACTGAGCTACACCCCTATCAGACGGGCCGTTTAGCGAGCGGTTGCGTAGTCCGCAAGATGCCTCATGCAACGGCGCGTTCGTGGCCGTCACGATGGGCGAGCGCGCGGGCTTCGGCGACGGGCAGGGGGCGGCTGAAATAATAGCCCTGCACCTTGGTACAGCCCAGATCTTGAACCATGCGATGCTGGTCGGCCGTTTCTACGCCTTCCGCGGTGGTCGTCATGCCCAGGCTCTGCGCAAGCACCACGACCGCACGGATAATCGCGATCGGCTCGGCCACACCCTTGGCTGCACCGATAACAAAGCTCCGGTCGATCTTGATGGTCGAGAAGCGCGTGCGGCTGAGGTAACCGAGCGACGAATAGCCTGTCCCGAAATCGTCGAGGCTGAGCCGCACGCCGAGCGCCAAAATCCGTTCCAGCACCTTCACGGCACCGGTGTCGTCGCGCATGAAGACGCTTTCGGTGACTTCGAGTTCGAGGCGGTGGGCAGGCAGGCCGCTATTGGCCAAAGCGAGGCGACAATCGACACGAAGCCGGGGTTGTGCAGTTGCTCGGGCGACACGTTGACCGCGACCCGCGTCTCGCCCGGCCAGCCGGCAGCTTCGGCACAAGCCGTGCGCAAGACCCACTCCCCGATCGGGGCGATCAGGCGCGCATCTTCGGCGAGCGGGATGAATTTTGCGGGCGAAATGACGCCCAGTTCCGGGTGCGTCCAGCGTACGAGAGCTTCGAAGCCGGTCAGGAGCCCGGTGTCGGAGTTTACCACCGGCTGGTAGTTGAGATGGAGCTCGTTATTGCTCAGCGCCTTGCGCAACGCCTGTTCGAGCAAGCGGCGCTCTTCGGCCGCGACGTGCAATTGCGGTTCATAGCTGGTGAACTTGCCTCCGCCCGCGTCCTTGGAACGATACAGCGCCAGATCGGCGGAGCGGATCAACATTTCAGCGGTCCGCCCGTCGCGTGGTCCGGTCGCCAAGCCGACACTGGCCCCGGTGTAGAGCGTGTGCTGATCGATCTCATACGGGCGCGACAGCGTGTCCACGATCATCTGGGCAAGGCGTTCGAGGCGCAACGTGTCGCTGGCGTCGCGGACGACGACGGCGAATTCGTCGCCGCCCAGGCGGCCGATAATTTCGTTGTCGCTCATCAAACTCGCGAGTCGTTCCGAAACGCGACTGAGCAACCGGTCTCCGACCGGGTGGCCGAGCGTGTCGTTGACCGCCTTGAAGCGATCGAGATCGATCATCATGAAGGCGCAGCGGCTGCCCCATTTTTCCGCATCCGCCATGGCACGCACCAACGCTTCGTTGATGAGCAAGCGGTTGGGGAGGCCAGTCAAGGTGTCGAGCCGTGCCATCCGGTTGATCTTGTCGGCCGATGCCCGCTGTTCGGTGACGTCCGATCCAACGCCACGAAAGCCGATAAACGCCCCGCGTTCGTCATGGCGCGGATTGGCGGCGATCTCGAACCAGCGTTCGGTGTCGCCGACCAACACCGGCAGCAAAACGCCGCGAAACGGCTCACGTCCCTTCAGGTTGTCGGACAGTTGGCGCAGCCCAGCCGAGAAATTTCCTGCTTCCCAAGTCGGCCCGGCGAGCACCTGCAGCAGCGACTTGCCGTTGATCGAGACCGGATCGAGCCCGACCGAATGCGCAAAGCGGGACGATGCGCGGACCACCCGGCGACCGGCATCGGTTTCCCAAAGCCAGTCTGCGCCATGGTCTTCCGCTTCCCGCAGCAACAGGCTGACGGTTTCATCACGCTCCGCCAGCGAAATTTCGCCCGCGCGGATCAGCACCAGGGCGCGCGCGCGACTGAAACAGCCGATCATCAGCAAAGCGGTAAACAGCAGCACCGCTGCGGCAAAGAGCGGCCCCCCGACAAAAAACAGCATCGCCGCAATCGCCGAACCCAAAATACCGAGAAAGCTGAGCGTCGCCAGCGGCAGCGCAGCCATTGCGGTGGCGGACGCGGTCATCAACAGCGATAGAACGATCCACAATCCAAGCGCTGTCCCGGCATCGGCCCGCATGCCGAGTGCGAGCGGCGGCACCGACCAGACTGCGGCGAGCGCGATGCCTTCCAGCACGGTATCGCGTACATCGCGCAATCCCGCCGCGTTGCCCGCCCGCTGGCGCGCGGCGAGACGGCGAAAGGTAACCGCCACCGATACGGCGGCGACCACCGTCGCCCAACTTGCCAGTGCCCATAACGGGGCGATATGGGCGAGGATCAGCGTGACGAGCGCTGCACCGACGACATTCGCCCCAAGCAGGAACAGCGCCAATTGCCCACCGGCATGAAGCTGGGCCGCGCGAATCGGGCCCCAGTCGGTGGTGTCCGCCGGGTCGTAAAGGCCGAGCAATGCCCGGCCGTCGATCCGCGGCGTTGCGAATTGAGAGGTGCTGTCGGTGCTCACGACACCGACACTACCGCAAGCAGCGTTAGCGGATCGTTATAGCCGCCCGACTTTTTTTGCGGGCCGTTACGCCGCCAGATCGTAGGGCTTGATATCGCCGTTCAGATACAGGTTGCGTGCTTCGCCCGGCTGAGCTTGCCCGAGCTGGTGCGCGGCAATGTGCGCGGCGGGATCAGTTCGATCACGCAGTTCATCCCGGTAACCGAACGCACCCGTTCGCGGATCTCATCGCGCAGGCGCAGGCGCTCGGCATCGTCCGAGCTGCGGCACTGTACAAGAACGGCGGGGGTTTCTTCCCCACCGGGGGTGGTGATGGCGAAGGCCGCGATGTCGCCCGCCTTGAAGCCGGGCAGTTGCTCGACCGCCCATTCAATATCCTGCGGCCAGTGGTTGCGGCCGTTGATGATGATCATGTCCTTGGCGCGGCCGACGATGTAGACATAACCGTCGCTGAGATAGCCCATATCGCCGGTGTCGAGCCAGCCATCGACCAGGCAGGCATTGGTCGACGCCTCGTCGCGGAAATAGCCGACCATCACCGACGGCCCCGAGCACCACACCTTGCCAATCGCGCGTTCGGGCAGCGGCGTGCCGTCTTCTTCGCGAATCTCGACCTTCATGTCGCGCACGGGCTTGCCGCAATTGACGATCGCGCGGAACCGCTGTGGCCGGTCCTGCCCGACGGGGACGCCCGACAATTGGGTTTCCTCGACCAGTTCGACGCGAATGCCCTCGGTCGGCGGCATGATCGACACCGCCAGCGTCGCCTCGGCCAAACCATAGCTCGGCAGGAAGGCGCTGGCCTTGAAACCGGCGTCGCTGAAGGAATCGACGAAGCTCTGCATCACGTCGGGCCGGATCATGTCGGCACCATTGCCCGCGATGCGCCAGCGCGACAGGTCGAAGCGGTCGGACGCCTTGGTCTGGCTCGACATGCGGCGGGCGCAAATGTCGTAGCCGAAGGTTGGCGAATAGCTGACCGAAGTGCCGGGGTTACGGCTGATCATGTCCAGCCACGCGAGCGGACGGCGCGCGAAGTCCTCGGTCTTCAGATAATCGGTCGAAACCTGATTGGCGACGGGCGACAGGAAACAGCCGACCAGGCCCATGTCGTGATACCAGGGCAGCCACGACACGCAGCGGTCACTCTCGATCAGCTGCATGCCATGGGCGTGCGCTGCGAGGTTGTTGAGCAGGGCGCGGTGCGTAATCGCCACGCCATGCGGGAAGCGTGTCGACCCGCTTGAATATTGCAGATAGGCGATGTCGTCGCCGCGCGGCTGGGGCAGGGCCACATCAGGCGCTGCACGGGTGGCAAAGGTGGACCAATCCATGCCTGCGACTCCGGCCAATCCCGCTGCATCGCCCGCCATTTGAGATAGTTCCGGGGGATAGATGAGCATCACCGGATCGCAGCTCGTCAATTGAACGCGCAGCTGCTCGATATAGGAATCACGCCCGCCGAACGATGTCGGCAGCGGCAAAGGCACGGGCCAGGCCCCTGCATAGATAACGCCGAAGAACAGGGCGGCGAATTCCGGGCTGGTCTCGGCGACGATCGCGATCCGCTGGGCGGGCTCGATCCCTGCTGCGATCAGTCGGCGCGCCATCGCCAGCGCATCGTCGCGCAGCTCGGCGAACCGGTAGGGCCGCGTCAGCGACCCCCGCGCATCGTGAAAATTCAGCCCGCGTTGTCCGCTTGCCGCATAATCGAGCGCTTCGCCCAGCGTGTCGAAATCGGCGAACCGTCGCGCCAGTGTGTCCTCGGTCGGTGTCGCGATCGCCTTGGGTGTTTCCACTGCGACGGTTCGCACTTCTGCATCGCCCAAAAGATCGCCCGAAACATCGATAGTCATGTGTCTTTGTGCCCTTGATCGCAACGGCACGCGGCCGCTGCGCCTCTAATTCCTTCGGCATGCACCCCTGCTTATGCCAAGCGTTCAAAATCCGGTTCGACTGTGGCACAATGATGGCGTCATGCGCGATCCCATCCGTAACCCGTCAAATCCCAAAGAGATACGCATTGCGCCCGCATTGGATGCAGCGGCATTGGAGCGCCTTGCGCTGCGCTATGTCGAACGTTTCGCGACGACGCGGGGCCGGTTGACCGCCTACCTTTTGCGGAAGGTTCGTGAGCGTGGATGGGAAGGCGAAGACGCTGACCCTGCCGCGCTGGCCCAAAAGCTGGCCGATCTTGGCTATATTGACGACCGTGCCTTTGGGGAGCGCGGGC
>NZ_JSBN01000125.1 GCF_000797515.1 Sphingomonas sp. Ant H11 | reverse complement strand
CCACCGTTTCGAGGTCAGGCCGAAGTAGGCGGCGACGTCACGCGATCGTTTGAAGCGGGTCGGATCGTCGATGGCGGCGCTAAAACTCAGCGCCGTGACCGGCCCCACGCCAGGGATCGCCATGAAGCGGCGACACAGATCGTCGGCCATGGCGAGCTGCACCACAAGCTTGTTCAAGACGAGGTATTCCGCCCACAAAGCGGCCCGCGCGCGCAACATGCAGTCCATCAGACCGACCGTCATCGCGTCCTCGACGACGGCCTCGCGCACCGCCTGCTCGAATCCGCCGCGCCCGACCTTGCCGAGCCGGATGCCGAACGCCTTCAACGAGTGGCGGATGGTGTTCTCAAGGTCGAGGAACTTGCGTTTCAGGTTGCGGCGTTGGACCAGCAACAGTCGTATCCGGTAGCAGGCTTCGGTCTTGATATGCGCCTGGCGGAACCACCCGGTGCGCATGATATGTGCCAGCCCGAGCGCGTCTTTCGCATCGGTCTTGTTGCGTTGCGCGCTCATCGCGGCACGGACGTGGCGGGTTTCGAGACACACCGCGGGAACGCCCACCGCCAACAGCTCGGGGTGCAACCAAGGCGACAAAGCGCCCGCTTCGTGGCCCGCCCTACGCAGTCGCTCTGCGTAAGGTTTGAGCGCGGTGGCGATCGCGGCCGGGTCGGTCGGGACCGACGTTTCCAGCATCGTTTCGCCACCATCGCTGACCACGCAGATCGCGGTCTCGTCGATCGACACATCCAGTCCGGCAAAATACTCCATCGCTTTTCTCCTGCGCTTGACCGCAGGCGACCTCGTTCGCCGTTCGGTCTCCGCACACGATACTGCCGCTGGGCTCGCCTGCCCAATTACAGCGGCATTACGCCGCCCTCCATTCTGACCCGCTCCTGTCGCCTGTTTCCGCTATCCTGCAGCCCAGCCATCTCGTCCAAGCCGAGGCAAAAGAGCGGCGACACGATGCCTGTCCGGCACCCTGTCCCGGCGTTTCCGACGCTACGATCAATGCGTGACTGCGAATGCTTCACGCGCCTGTGCTTCGTTCCTGAAGCTGCGCCGCCCCATCAATCCATGCGCGTTGCCATCGCCATCGACGATGCTCACCGCGACGAACCAGCGGCCATCCAACCGCCCGACGATCGCTACCCGATCGAGTTCGAAATTCTCTTCGTCGATGCTCTCATACGCCCCGAGCCAACGTTCCGACGCCCTCGCATCCCACAGGAAATCGCTCTCCTCGGCCTCCAGAAACCGCTGCGCCAGTGCCTCGCCCGCGCCCCGTCCGAACTCGATTTCGAGCCCTGCCACGAGCGTCGCCACCACGCGGTCCGACGCCGCACCAATGGGTTGAAACATGGTCATGATCGCCTCCTTCGCTTGAAATCCTCCTCATTGAGGACAGCCCTCCAAAGACGGGTGGCGGAGCGGCTGTCAGGGCCGCTGGAGGCGAAGCCGGAAGCGCCGCGCAGCGGCGGCGGAGGAACCGATTTTGTTGCGCATGAACGAACAAAAGCGCGTGCGAAGCACGCTCTATCTCGCGGCAAAATTGGAGGGGCCGCCGGCCTTGCACAGCCGCTTCGGCGCCCGTCATGCTGGGCCTTGCCGAGACGAGCCCTCCCACCTCACCGCAGCGCGCTGCCGATCATTGCGTGCCGCCTTGGACCCTTCTTCATCCGATTGTGCGGTATCTGCATTTTGCGAAAAGTCAGTGAATCTGGTATGATACGGTTGACCGTCAGCCGAGTTTCGTCGTCATGGTACAGCGTAAATCCATCGTCATTTCTTCTGTCGTGCTGATCGCAGGATTGGCGATCGGGTTCGTTCTGCGGCCCGTCATCGATCCGCCGACTCCGTCGAGCGTAGGTTCGGGACTCGTCCCGGCTGCGATCGCGGCGCCGCGCGGCACACAGTATTTCGCCGCCAATCTCGATGAAGCCCGCAAGATCATCGCCGCCTGCCGCGATGGTTCGGTTCGAGGTGACGAGTGCGCCCATGCCGGACAGGCTGTTGAGGCTGCGGAAGGCCGCGCGAACACGAAGAGGTTCCTCGGCAGTCGCCCGCACTAATGCACCCCTGATTCTCGGCTAGGGAGAAGTCGAGGTTAAGGCGACGAACAGGCTCGGTGTCCGCGCGTCGGCATCCGTTTGACCGGAAGGCTGCGTTGCGGTCGTGAGGGCAACAAACATGCTGGTCGACAGTCGGGGCGCGGTGCCGGTTACCCTCGGCCGGTCGCCCGTGACCTCGGCAAGATAGGCGCGGGTTTCGCCCGGAAGCGCACGGTCCGACGCCAGATGCGCGGCATAACGGCCAGGACCGGCATTGTAGGCGGCGAACAATCCAGGATAACCGAAACGGTCATACATCGCGCGCAGATAGGCCGTGCCTGCGAGAATATTATCGTGCGGATCATGGGGATTGCCGCCCAGGCCGTGCGCCGCGCGCATCGCCGCCCAGGTCGCCGGCATCAACTGCATCAGGCCAATCGCACCCGCGCGGGACGTGATTGGACGCCCGCCAAGCATGGTCTGGCCACCGCTTTCGGCGCGCATAACCCGCTCGATCCAGGCCACCGGGACGCCGAACCGCGCAGACGCCTCGGCGATCTCTGCCCGCCAGCGATCGACCGGATCGGCGGCGGCGGGGGTCGTGACCAGCAGCGCGACGACAAGCGCGAGCGGTTTCAACGTAGCCACAACGGGGTCGCCTTGCCGATCACATCCTGCGCCAGCGTTGCACCGAAATAGCGCCCGTCGAACGAGTCCGGGGTCTCGGCCATGAGCAGGAAGACCATGCCCGGTCCGAGCCGGATGCACTCCTGCCAAGCGGGCAGCGGACGGCCAACTGCATCGGCGGCACGGCGAATAGCTACCGGTCGGCCGTTGACCGTCACCACACGATCCACCGCGCAGATCGTGTCTCCGGCAATGCCGGCGACGCGCTTCACTAGGGGCACGTTGGAGGGCAGATAGCGGCGGCTCGCGGCCAGGTGCCGCGCTTCGGCCGGTGGCCACGCAATCACCATGTCGCCACGTTTGAGCACCGCGCCGGGCGATACGGAATAGAGGCCGATCGGCGCGCTGGCGCTCGCGTTCCAGACCAGTCGGGGCAGCGGCGGCAGCGCGATCGTGAGGCCGAGGCAGCCGATGCCGGCGCCCAGCAACACGGCGCGGCGGCGCAG
>NZ_JSBN01000124.1 GCF_000797515.1 Sphingomonas sp. Ant H11 | reverse complement strand
CGCCTCGCCCGCGCTCGCCGCAGCGCCACTCCCCAGCAAGCGCCCGCCGGTCAAGGAACGGCTGTTCACCAGCCGCGCGGTCGAGCGCGAGATCGCGCGCGTCTCGGCCAAGATCGGCGACCCCAGCTGCGCTGGATGTTCGCCAATTGCTATCCCAACACGCTCGACACCACGGTGCGGATGAGCACGGTCGACGGCGCGCCAGATGCGTTCGTCATCACCGGCGACATCCCCTGCCTGTGGCTGCGCGATTCCTCGGCGCAGCTCGCGCCCTATCTCCATCTCGTCCGCGACGATCCCGCTTTGCGCACGCTGTTTCACGGGCTGATCGCGCGACAGGCGCGCTCGATCCTGATCGACCCTTATGCCAATGCCTTCATGGAAGATCCGTCGGCCAAGACCAATCTCGGCTGGGCACAGCACGACAAGACCGAGATGAAGCCCGGCGTCGCCGAGCGCAAATGGGAGATCGATTCGCTCTGCTATCCGATGCGGCTCGCGCACGGCTATTGGCAGGCGACGAAAGATCCCGCGCCGTTCGACGCGCGCTGGGCGGCGGCGGCGCGGCTCAGCATCGCCACCTTCCGCGAACAGCAGCGCAAGCATGGCCCCGGCCCCTACCGCTTCCTACGCGAATCCGATCGCAATACCGAAACCCAGCCGCTCGACGGCTATGGCAATCCCTCGCGCCCGGTCGGGCTGATCCATTGCGGCTTCCGCCCGTCGGACGATGCGTGTCTCTACCCGTACCTCATCCCCGCCAATTTGTTCGCGGTCGGCGCTTTGCGCGAGCTGGCGGTGGTGGCGCAGGCGCGCGCGGCGATACCGCGCTCGCGCAGGACGCCACCGCGCTCGCTGCCGAGGTCGAGCGCGCGCTTGCCCAATATGGCCGGATGCGGCTGCGCGACGGGCGCGAAGTATGGGCTTATGAGGTTGACGCTTCGGCAATGCGATCTTCATGGACGATGCCAACGTCCCCTCGCTCTCCGGCCTCGCCTATCTCGGCTGCGTCGCCCAGAGCGATCCGCTGTGGCAGCGCACCCAGGCCGCTGCCTGGGGCCCGGACAACCCTTATTTCTTCAAGGGGCAAGCCGGCGAAGGCATTGGCGGCCCGCATGCCGGATTGCGCCAGATCTGGCCGATGTCGCTGATCGTGCGCGCGCTGTCGAGCGACGACCCCGCAGTGATCCGCGCCTGCCTCAAGACGGTGCGCGAGACCGATGCCGATACCGGCTTCATCCACGAAACCTTCGATCAGGACGACGCTCGCAAATTCACCCGAGCGTGGTTCGCCTGGGCCAATGGCCTGTTCGGGGAATTGATCGTGCGCCTCGCCAATACCCGCCCTGCCTTGCTGGAAGACACGCTGTGACCATTGATCGCCGTACCCTGCTCAGCAGCTCTACCCTTGCCTTGTTCGCCAGCGCGGTGCCGTGGCGGCTCGACGCACGCCCGACCGCGACCGCTCCCAATCTGTTCGTCGGCACCGGCGGCGACGGCCATACCTATCCCGGCCCGACCTTGCCCTTCGGCAGGGTCCAGCTCGGCCCCGATACCGATGTCGAGCGCTGGGCAACCTGTTCGGGCTATCACCATGGCGACAGCTCGATCATGGGCTTCAGCCACACGCATTTGTCGGGCACCGGGATCGGCGACATGCTCGACGTGCTGGTCGTGCCGAGCACCGGGCCGGTCAAGCTCATAGCCGGACCGCTCGACAACCCCGATGCGGGCTATCGCCAGCGCTATTCCAACGAAATCGCCGAGCCCGGCTCCTATCGCGTCACGCTCGAATCGGGCGTGCACGCCGAACTGACCACGACCGATCGCACCGGCTGGCACCGCTATACCTATCCTAAGGGGCCGGGGCATGTGCTGATCGATCTGTCGCACCTCATCCTCGACACCTCGGACCATGCGCCCTTGGTCGATGAGGCGAGCCTGTCGATCGACGCGGACGGCACCATCACCGGCAGCCGCCGCGTGTTCCGCTGGGCCAAGGGGCGGCGCATCCACTTTGCGCTGCAATGCGCGCGGCGGCCCGACCGCGTCACCTTCTACGGCGATGGCGATGCCGAGCAACCTGCGGGCACCACGCAGGTCTCCGGCAAGCGTCTGAAAATGGCGCTGCACTGGAACGACGCCGGGGCGGCTCCAATCCTGCTGCGCTGTGGCATCTCGGGCGTCGATGTCGCGGGCGCGCGCGCAACCTCGCCGCCGAAGCACCGCATTGGGACTTTGACCGCACGCTCGGTGCCGCTCGTCAGCGTTGGGCGGAGGCGCTCGGCGTGGTGCAGGTCGAGGGCGGCAGCACCGACCAGCGTACCATCATGGCCTCGGCGCTCTATCACGCGCAGCTTGCCCCCACGCTCTTCTCGGATGTCGATGGACGCTATGTCGGCCTCGACGGACAGGTCCACACCGTGCCGCGGGGCGGTGCCGCCTACAGCACCTGGTCGCTATGGGATACCTATCGCGCGTTGCACCCGCTATTGACGCTGGTTGCGCCCGACCGGACCAAGAGCCTGATCGACGACCTCATTCGCCAGACCCAGCAATCGCCCTACGGCCCGTTGGTGTGGCCGTTGCAGGGCAAGGAAACCGGCACGATGATCGGCTGGCACGGCGTCGTCCCGCTGGCCGAGGCGCAAGCCAAGGGCATCCCCGCCGATTATGCGGCCGCCTGGCCCGCCATCGCCAGGCGCAGCTTCGATTTCAAGGCGCCCGACAAGGACAATAGTCTCGGTCGCGAAGCCTATGACAAGATGGGCTATGTCCCGGCCGACCAGGTGTTCGAAAGCGTCAGCCGCACGCAGGAATATGCCTATGACGATTGGGCCTCCTCACACCTCGCCCGCGCCGCCGGGGCCAGCGCCGATGCCGACCGGCTGCTCAAGCGGTCGGGCAATTGGCGCAATGTCATCGACCGCGACACCGGTTTCGCCCGCCCGCGCTTCGCCGATGGCACATGGTGGACGCCCTATGACCCGGTCCAACTCGGCCATATGCCAAAGCCGTGGTGGCGCGATTATACGGAGGCCAATGGCTGGCAGGCCACCTTCCTCAACCAACACGACCTCTATGGCCGGATCGCGTATGTCGGCGGCGATGCCGCGTTCGCGGCCAAGCTCGACGCCTTCTTCTCCGCCCCCTCGACGCTGCCCGACAATGCCCCGCCCGACATTTCCGGGCTGGTCGGCCAATATGCGCATGGCAACGAACCCGACCAGCACGCCGCCTATCTCTATGCCTATGTCGGCCAGCCGTGGAAGACGCAGGCGATGGTGCGACGTTTGTGCACCGAAATGTACCGCAACGCGCCCGACGGCATCATCGGCAACGACGATTGCGGCCAGATGAGCGCGTGGTTCGTCTTCTCGGCGCTCGGTTTCTATCCGGTCGACCCGGTCGAGGCGGCCTATGTGTTCGGCTCGCCCTTGTTCGAACGCGCGACGGTGCGCGTCGGCACGGGCCGTACCCTCACAATCGAAGCACCCGGCAACCGCGCCGACACGCCCTACGTCGCGGCCGTCACGTGGAACGGCAAGCCGTGGAGCAAGAGCTGGATCGACCACCGCACGCTGAGCGGCGGCGGCACGCTGCGCTTCACCATGTCGGCCACGCCCAACCCCAGCTTCGGTGCCGCACGCGCCGATCGCCCGCCATCCTTCGGCCATTCGGCCTGATCCCGGAGCCCCAGATGACCCATCCCTCGCGCCGCGGCGTGATCGCCTCCGGCCTTGCCGCCACCGCTCTGCCCACGCTTGCCACGCCCGCTTTGGCCAAGACCGCGCCCAGCGGTGCGCCAAAGCCATGGGGCGCGACCCCCTCGCCGCGCCAGCTCGCCTGGCACACGCGCCAGCAATATGCCTTCGTCCATTTCTCCATCAACACCTTCACCGACAAGGAATGGGGCTATGGCGATGAAGACCCGAAACTGTTCAACCCGACCGATTTCTCGCCCGACCAGATCGTAGGCGCGGCGAAGGCTGCGGGGATGACCGGCATCATCCTCACCGCCAAGCATCATGACGGTTTCTGCCTGTGGCCGACGCTGCTGACCGAACGCTGCATCCGCAACACGCCGTACAAGAACGGCAAGGGCGACATCGTCGGCGAGATGGCAGCGGCCACCCGCCGCGCCGGCCTCGCCTTCGGCCTCTATCTCTCGCCCTGGGACCGGCATCATCCAGACTATGGCCGCCCGGCCTATCTCGACTATTTCCGCAAGCAGATCGTCGAGCTGTGCACGCGCTATGGCGAATTGTTCGAATTCTGGTTCGACGGGGCCAATGGCGGCGACGGCTATTATGGCGGCGCGCGCGAGACGCGAAAGATCGATGCCCCGGCTTATTACGACTGGCCGACCACGATCGCTTTGGTCCACAAATATCAGCCCATGGCCTGCACCTTCGATCCGCTCGGTGCCGAAATCCGCTGGGTCGGCAATGAGGATGGCGTGGCGGGCGATCCGTGCTGGCCGACCATGCCCAACCACCCTTATGTCCAGTCCGAGGGCAATAGCGGCGTGCGCGGCGCTGCCCTGTGGTGGCCCGCCGAAACCGACGTGTCGATCCGCCCCGGCTGGTTCTACCACGCCGATGAGGACGCCAAGGTCAAGACGCCCGAGCGCTTGCTCAAGCTGTTCGATGAATCGGTCGGGCGCGGCACCAATCTCAACCTCAACCTGCCGCCCGACCGGCGCGGCCGCCTGGCCGATACCGATGTCGCGGTGCTGCGCTCGTTCGGCGATGCGCAAGCCGCGACCTATGCCCATGATCTCGCCAAGGGCGCGGTCGCCCATGCCAGTGCTGAGCGCGGGGCGGCGTTCAGCGCCGCGCGCGTGCTCGATGGCAATCGCGACAGCTATTGGTCGACGCCCGATGCCGACCAGACCCCGTCGCTGACGCTCGATCTGCCGCCGACGCGCAGCTTCGACCTGATCCGCATCCGCGAATATCTGCCGCTTGGCGTGCGCGTCACGCGCTTCGCGGTCGATGCCGAGGTGGACGGCGTATGGAAAAACGTTCGCCGAGCATGAATGCATCGGCGCACAACGCATCATCCGCTTGCCCGCGCCCATCACCGCGCGGCGGCTGCGGCTGCGTATCCTGGAAGCGCCCGCTTGCCCGGCAATCAGCGAGATCGCGTTGTTCCGCCAGGTTCAACCCGTCGCCGTCGCCCCGGCGCGGTCGAGCGACCCGACGATCCTGTCGACCAAGGGCTGGCACATCGTCGCTGCCACCGCGCCGGGTGCAGAAGCGCTGCTCGACGACGATGCCGCGACCCGCTGGACCACCCCGGCCCCGACGCCGGGCACCCCCGTCAGCGTCACGATCGACATGGGGCAAGTGGTTGCGCTGGCCGGGGTCAGCATCTCGCCCTCGCGCACCATCGCCAAGGATGTGTCCCCGCCGCGCGACTATCGTTGCGAAACCAGTGTCGATGGCACGCACTGGGAAGCGGCGGGCAGCGGCGAGCTTGCCAATATCGCGTATGCGCTCGCCACGCAGCGCCTGACCTTCGACCACCCGCGTCCGGCGCGTTTCCTGCGCCTGTCGTTCGACGCGCCCGCGCTGCCGACGGGATCGATAGCGCTGGCCGGGATCGGAGCGTTTACCGTCAAGCGCTGACGGTCACGCCGCCCAGGCGGCGATATCGTCCTGCTGGCCGATCAGCGCCAGGCCATGCGCGATCGAGGTCAGTTCGCCACCGGCGGCGATGCGCTCCTCCCTAAGCGTTCGACGAACAGCCGTCGCACGCGCGGGGTGAGCGAGGTGCCGCCAGTCAGGAACACACGGTCGATGGCGCTCGCGTCGGTTTCGGCGCGCGCCAATGCCTGGTCGACCGCTTGCTCCATCTGCGCGATGTCGGGGGCGATCCACGCCTCGAACGCATCGCGCCGCACCTCCGCCGCGATCGAGAGGCCCGCGCCCGCAAAGCGGAACTCGGCCACGTCGCTCTGCGACAACGCACGCTTCAGCGCACCGACCGCATCGTACAGTTGATAGCCCAATTCCTGATCGATGATCGCGATCATCCGCCCGATCGCCTCGGGATCGAGCGCGACACGGCGTAGCTTGTCGAGTTCGGCCATCGTGCGGCGGTTGCGCATCAGCGCCAGCCGTGACCAGTCGGCGAAATCGGTGAAATAGCCGCCGGGAATATCGAGCACCTTGTCGAACGACCGATACGACCCGCCCTTGCCCAGCAGCGGCATGACGAGATGATCGACAATGCGAAAATCGAACCGGTCACCCGCAACACCGACACCGGCATGGCCGAGCGGGGTACAACGGCGTACCGCTCCGGGGGCCTCGATCCGCACGACCGAGAAATCGCTCGTGCCCCCGCCGAAATCCGCGACCAGAATCGTCGCCGGGTCGGTGATGCGCGATGCATAGCTGAACGCTGCGCCGATCGGCTCGTAGACATAATGGATTTCCTCGGCGAGGTGGCCGAACATCGCATCATAGCGCGTCCGCGCCAGCGCTTCGTCAGGGCGACTGCCCGCAAATTCGACCGGACGCCCCACCACCAGCCGCGACGTCTTGCCGTTCAGCGCGCCGCGCGCGCGCGCCGCCATCTTACCGAGGAACAGACGCCCCAGATCCTCAAAGCGAAACCGCCGCTCGAATACGCTGGCATATTCGAAGCTCGCATTGGCGGCGACCGACTTGAACGATTGCAGGAAGCGGCTGCCTTGCGGAAAGGCGAGATATTCCTCGATCGCCCATGGCCCCGCTTCGCTCGCCAGGCCCTGCGGCTCGCCCTCTTCTTCCCACAGGCACAGGGCGGAGCGGAACACCGCGCTTGGCGCGGCCGGGCCATCGAGCTGGAGCATATCGGCCACGCCGGGCTGACGGGCGAGGGCGACCACCGAATTGGTAGTGCCAAAATCGAGTCCGATCGCGGACGGGAAAGAAATGGTCATGGTCGGCGCGGCCTGTACGGGCAAAGCCGCTTTCACGCAAAAGCTACAGCCAAAAAATCCCGGCCTCGCTCGCGCAAGGCCGGGATCCGAAACCGCAGTATCGCGGTTGATTACATCGGGCGCTTTTTCGACTTTTCGTGGTCGGTGTGGCCGAGTCCGTTGGAGTCTGCGTCGTCATCGTCGAATCCGGCGTGGTAGAGGTCGGGCTGGCCATCGGGTCCGCCGGAGTGGTGGCCGGATCCGCAGTCGGCGTTGCCAGAGTGGTCGTGGTCGGCGCGGGTGTGCCCGGCGTGGTCGAAGGGGTCGCGGGAACCGTGCTGGTTGGCGCGCCCGGTGCGGGCGTTGTGGTTTGTGCCAAGGCTGCAGTCGAAAGGGTCAAAGCGGCAATGCCGGTCAAGGTTGCAATACGCATTGGTTCTGGTCCTTTAAAATCAGTGACCACCAAATGGGTCGGACTTAACAACGCGCTGGCAGTCGATCAGTCGCTCCTTTTGTCCCGCGCACACCACAACTGGTCCGCTTTAGCCGCATTGACCCCGATGCAGCAGCTTATGGTCCGCCAATACTAAAGCAACCATCGCCTCCACCACCGGCACACCACGAATACCAACGCACGGGTCATGTCGGCCCTTGGTCATGATCTCGGTGGCGGTGCCGTCGCGGTCGATCGTCTCGACCGGAGTCAGGATCGAACTGGTCGGCTTGAACGCAACGCGCAGCGTCACGGGCTGTCCGGTGGAAATGCCCCCGGCAATGCCCCCGGCATGGTTGGCCAGGAATTGCGGCCCCTCCGCGCCGGGTCGCATCGCATCGGCATTGTCCTCGCCGCGCAAGCGCGCCGCCGCGAAGCCATCGCCGATTTCGACGCCCTTCACCGCATTGATGCCCATGCACGCCGCCGCCAGCTCGGCATCGAGCTTGGCGTATAGCGGCGCACCCCAGCCCGCCGGCACACCGGTCGCCGCACACGCCACCACCGCGCCGAGCGAAGAGCCCGCCTTGCGCGCAGCATCAACCAGCCCCTCCCAACGCGCCGCCGCGTGCGGGTCGGGGCAGAAGAACGGGTTGCGGCCAATCTCTGCGGCATCGAAATTGGCCGGGTCGATCGCGTCGCCGCCAATCGCCTCGACCCAGGCGATGATGCCGACCTCGGGGATCACCAGCCGCGCCACCGCACCCGCCGCCACGCGCGACGCGGTTTCGCGCGCCGAGGACCGCCCGCCGCCGCGATAATCGCGGAAACCGTATTTGGCGTCATAGGCATAATCGGCATGGCCGGGACGATAGGCCTTGGCGACTTCCGAATAATCCTTCGATCGTTGATCGACATTCTCGATCATCAGGCTGATCGGCGTGCCCGTCGTGCGCCCCTCGAACACCCCCGACAGGATGCGGACCTGGTCGGGCTCCTGCCGCTGCGTGGTGAAGCGCGAGGTGCCGGGGCGACGCTGGTCGAGCCACGGCTGCACATCGGCCTCGGACAAAGCGATCCCCGGCGGGCACCCATCGACCACCGCGCCGATCGCGGGCCCGTGTGATTCGCCCCAGGTGGTGAAGCGCAAGAGGTGTCCGAAGCTGTTAAAGCTCACTTTCCCTCTCCCAACGGGAGAGGGAGGGGCCCATGCGCAGCATGGGAGGGTGAGGGTGATACACCCACGCCTGCTAGATCAATCATGGCGGTCGCCCTCACCCTTCCCACGCCTGCGGCGCGGGCCCCTTCCCTCTCCCAACGGAGAGGGAGCTTTACGCCAGCGCGATGTCCGGCGCGTCTTCTGCCTTCATGCCGATCACGTGATAGCCCGCATCGACATGGTGCGTCTCGCCGGTCACACCGCTCGCTAAGTCGCTCAACAGGTACAGCGCCGAGCCGCCAACATCCTCGATCGTCACGTTGCGCTTGAGCGGCGCATTGAGCTCGTTCCACTTCAGGATCAGGTTGAAATCCCCGATGCCCTTGGCGGCCAGCGTCGTGATCGGCCCGGCCGAGATCGCATTGACGCGGATCTTGTCGCGACCGAGATCGACCGCGAGATATTTGACGCTCGTTTCCAACGCCGATTTGGCCACGCCCATCACGTTGTAATGCGGCACCACCTTTTCGGCACCGTAATAGGTGAGCGTCAGCATCGATCCGCCATTGGGCATCATCGCCGCCGCGCGCTGCGCGACTGCGGTGAAGCTGTAGACGCTGATGTTCATCGTCATCAGGAAATTGTCGAGCGTCGTGTCGCAATAGCGCCCGCGCAGCTGCGTCTTGTCCGAAAAGCCGATCGCGTGGACGACGAAGTCGATCGTCGGCCATTCCTTCGCCAGTTCGGCAAAGGTCGCATCCAGCGCAGCCATGTCCGACACGTCGCAATCGAACAAGCGCGCGACGCCAAGCTGCTCGGCGAGCGGCCGCACGCGCTTCTCCATCGCCTCGCCTTGGTAGCTGAAGGCAAGCTCGGCCCCCGCTTCGCTGAGCTTCTTGGCAATGCCCCAGGCGAGCGAGCGATCGTTGGCGAGGCCCATGATCAGCCCGCGTTTGCCTGCCATCAATTCCATCACGCCGGTATAGACTCCTTGATTCCGTGAGCGCTCTCTACTCCCGGTTCGGGGGGTTCCGCCAGTGCCGCGTTCAAATGCGCCCCGACGACAATGCCAAGCCCCACCAGAAAGAAGAACAACAGCGCCACGATCACCCCCGCCAGACTGCCATAGGTCAGGCTGTAGCTGCTGAGCGCGACAGGATCACCGGCAGCAACGCAGTGATCGTCACCCACCACGCGCTGGTGAACAGCGCGCCCGGCCATTTCGGGCATTTGCTCAGGCGATATTTGGCCGGCGTGACCGAAAAGAACAGCATGTAGAGCGCGATGAACATCACCACCCCCGGCACCGCGCGCGGCCGC
>NZ_JSBN01000123.1 GCF_000797515.1 Sphingomonas sp. Ant H11 | reverse complement strand
GGGGGTGACCGGGCGCTGCATCTCGATGGGCTGGCGGACCTCGCCGATGGCTGCGGGGCTGCGCACAAGGATCGCGCCCGCTTGCTGGCGGTGATGGCGGATCCGCATGTCGGCAGCTTCGGCGTGGTCGTGATCGTGCTGCAATTGCTCGCCAAGCTGGTGCTGGTCCACGCCCTGATCGCGGCGGGCGATGTTTTCCCTGCGTTGATCCTGCTGCCCTTTGCCGCGCGCATCGGGCCGCTGGTGTGGGCGCTGTGGCTGCCGCCGCTGCATGCAGGGCTTGGCGCGCGCTTCGTCGAGCATGTGCGCATATCGCACATCGTCGGGTGGTCCGCCCTGCTCGCGGCGAGCGCCGTGGCGGTGCCCGCGATCCTGCTCGTGCTGCCGTTGATCGGCCTGTGGGGCCTGTGGTTGCGGCGAACGCTGGGTGGTGTTTCGGGCGATTGCCACGCGCGGGGATCGAACTCGTCGAAACCGGGTTACTGGTCGCGATCTTAGTCCTGCGCCATCTGTGACATCGCGACCAGCGCGTCGATGTCGAGATGGATTTCGAGCAAAGCGGCAATCTCGTCCAGGGCCCGGTCAACCGCAGCGTGCTGGTCGATGCCACGGCCCGTCCCCCCGATGCGCGCGAGCCATGCCGCGCGCTGACCGGCAAGATCGAGCAGACCATGGACGTAGCTGCCCGCGATGCGCCCGTCGGCGCTGATCGCACCGTCGCTCCGTCCATCGGCCATGCGGGCAACCGGGCGAGCGGTATCGGGGCCCGTGGTTTCGCCCATATGAATTTCGTAGCCCTGGAACGGCGTACCAAGCGCAGTGCCATTCACCCGCTCCAATGTCTTGCGCCCGGCAAGAACGGTATCGACCTTCAACAGGCCCAGCCCGGCCACGCGGCCGGACGGACCTTCGACCCGTGTGGATCGCTGATCGTGTCGCCCAGCATTTGATACCCGCCGCACAGGCCCAGCACATGGCCACCGCGCCGGTAGTGCGCCAGAATATCGATGTCCCATCCTTCGGCGCGTAGGAAAGCAAGGTCGCGATGGTCGCCTTCGACCCGGCCAACACCACCAAAGCAGCCTCAGCCGGGATCGGCTGGCCGGGCGCGATCATCCGCACCTCCACGCCCGGCTCCAGCTTCAGCGGATCGAGATCGTCGAAATTGGCGATGCGCGGCGTGATCGGGCAAGCGATGACGATTCGCTGTTGTTCGCTGACGATCGGGCGTTCGAGAATGACCGCATCCTCGCTCGGCAAGCGCGCCGCTGGAGCAAGCCACGGCACCACGCCAAAGCCTCGCCAGCCCGCCAGTTGCTCGATCAGGCGATAACCGTCCTCGAACAGGGCCGGATCGCCGCGAAACTTGTTGATCAGAAATCCCCGGATCATCGCCGCGTCGTCGGGGTCGATCACCGCGCGCGTGCCGACGATCGCCGCAATCACGCCACCGCGATCGATGTCACCGACCAAGACCACCGGCACTCCGGCCGCGCGCGCAAAGCCCATATTGGCGATATCCCCGGCACGCAGGTTGATCTCGGCAGGCGACCCGGCCCCCTCCACCACCACCACGTCGCATTCGGCGCGCAGCCGGTGGTAGCTCGCCAGCACATCCTCCAGCAGGGCCCCGCGCGCCTGGCGGAAATTGCCCGGGCGCAAGGTGCCGCGCACCTGACCGTGCACGATCAATTGCGATGTATGATCGGCTTGCGGCTTCAGCAGCACCGGATTCATGTCGGTGGTCGGCTCGGTACGGCAGGCGATCGCCTGGGTCGCCTGTGCCCGCCCGATCTCGCCGCCATCGGCAGTGACGGCAGCGTTGTTCGACATGTTCTGCGGCTTGAACGGCCGCACGCGCAGCCCGCGATTGGCAAGCGCGCGGCACAGCCCCGCCACCAGCACCGATTTGCCGACGTCCGAACCCGTCCCCTGCAGCATTACAGCGCCCATACCAGCCCCCCTGCAATTCCCCACAGCAACAGGCACGCCCGGCGATAGATCGCCAGTGCCCGGCGAATGTCGGCGGCCCCCGCATCGCTGCGGCCGCGCGCGCCGATCCAGGGCTTGTCGTACAATACGCCGTCATAAGCGACCGGGCCGACCAGACGCAGATCGAGCGCCCCCGCCATCGCCGCCTCGGTCCACCCGGCATTAGGGGAAGCATGCTTGCCCGCATCGCGTGCCATCGTCCGCCAGCCTTTGCCGGCGGCAAGGCAAATTACCATCCCGGCAAGGCGCGCGGGGATCAGGTTTACCGCATCGTCGATCCGCGCTGCCGCCCAACCGAAGGCGCGCCAACGCTCCTCGCGGTGGCCGATCATGCTGTCGGCTGTGTTGATCGCCTTGTACATCCACACGCCCGGCAACCCCAAAACCAGCAACCAGAAGAGCGGCGCGGCAACGCCGTCGCAAAAGCTTTCGGACAGGCTTTCGATCGCGGCACGGCTGACCCCGGCGGCATCGAGAGCATCTGGATCGCGCCCCACGATCTGCGCAACGGCAGTACGCGCGGTGGGCAAGTCCCGTTGCTCGAGCGCCAGGGCAACCGCACGGACATGGTCATCCAGGCTCCGCTGCGCCAGCGCCGGAAAGGCCAGCAACGCGCAGGCCAGCCACCCGACCGGGCCAAACCCCTCCAACACTGCCCGTTGCAGCAACCAGCTCGCCCCACCGACCGTCCCGATCAGCAGCGCCATCGTGAGAACCCCCAGCGTCCGGCGCGACGCAAAGGAACGGTTGGGACGGTTCCATGCCTGCTCACACGCGTCGAGCATCCGGGCGAACAGGCCGATCGGGTGACCGATCCGCCGGTACAGCCATGCGGGCCACCCGATCGCCGCATCGAGGGCCAGCGCCACCAGCGCGACCGGTTCAGCCACCGGCCAGAGCCCTATCGAGGCGCGCGAGATCTCCGCGCGACGCTGGCACACCCAGCCGCAACCAGCGCGGATCATAGTCGAAGGGTCGCGTCAGAATGCCGGTACGCGCCAGGCGGTCGAACAACGCGCTCGCCTCACACTGCACCAGCCGGAACTGCGGCGAAGCGCCGATCGGCTCCAGTCCGTGGCGGCGCAACACGCGATCCAGCGCCGCTACACGCTCGAACAGGGCAGCGCGGGCGCTGGCGATCCAACCACTATCACCATAAGCCGCCGTGCCGATCGCGATCGCAGCGGCGGACAGCGGCCAACTGCCGACGGTCTCGCGCCAGCGCGCGATTATTGCGGGCGGCCCCACGGCAAAGCCCAGGCGCACGCCCGCCAGACCGAAGAACTTGCCGAACGAACGCGTCACCAGCACCGGCTCGTTCCCGTCGAGCAACGGCACGATGCTGCCGCCGTCCTCCGCATCGATGAACGCCTCATCGACCACCAGCCACCCGCCGCTGCGCGCCAGCCGCCGCGCCAGCCCCATCAGATCGGCAGGCGCAAGCAAGCGCCCATCGGGGTTGGACGGGTTGGCCAGCACGATCGTGCCGCCCTGTCCGGCCAGCTCGATCGCGGCGTCGAAGGATACGGGGACGCTTCCCGGCAGCGCTTCGGCATGGGTGCGATAGCCCGGCCAGACATGGCGGAAGGGCGCGGGCAGGCCAAGCGTCGCTAAACCGCGCAAGCCGAATTCGGTGCCGGGCAGCGCCAGAACCTGCGGCCCCCGCGCCGCGAAATAGCGCATGGCGGTCGTTTCAAGCGCATGAAGCGCGGCGTCGTCCGGCAAGCGCGTCCAGTCGAAGGTCAGCGCGTCGGCCCCCGGCCAGGGGCACGGATTGATCCCGGTCGATAGATCCAGCCACGGTGTCGGCGCGTCGCGATAATGGAGCTGCGCTTCCGCAAGCCGACCGCCATGTATCGTCCATTCCCGCAAGCGCGTATTATCCTGTCGTCTGGTCCTACCCGCGCTCGATCGAACGGTGCAGAGTGCCGCGTCCGCGCTATAGGGCAACGGGACTCTGTTGGAACCGCCAAAGCGATGTCGATTGCATTCACACGGACACAATTGATCCTGGGCGGCGCGCGCTCGGGCAAGAGCGCCTTTGGCCAGCGCCAGGCGGAAGACCTCCCGGGGACGCTGCTCTATGTGGCCACCGCGCAAGCGCTCGATAGCGAGATGGACGATCGCATCGCGCGGCATCGCGCCGAACGGGGGGCGCGCTGGCAAACGCTCGAGGCACCGCTCGCGCTGGCCGAGGCTATTGCCGCGCACAGTCGCCCCGAAACCGTCCTGCTGATCGATTGCCTGACGCTATGGGCTTCCAACCTGTTGTTCGCGGAGGCTGATCTGGCCTCGGCAATCGACGACCTCACCGCTGCTATCGCCGCTGCGCCGGGCAAGATCCTGCTCGTATCCAATGAAGTCGGCCTCGGCATCGTGCCCGACAATGCGCTCGCGCGCCGCTTTCGCGACATGGCGGGCACGATCAACCAGGCGATCGCGCGCACCGTCGATTCGGTGGTGTTCGTCGCCGCCGGCTTGCCGTTGGTGCTGAAATAGCCCTGCAGGGCGTGGTGGGCGATGACCCTACCATATTCGGAGTCTAAAACTTTGATCTAGAAGCGTTGTTTACAGGCTCTTTGTGAGAAATGCCCCTGAGAATGGCCCCAAGTTTTTTCGTGCGCCCGTTCGCTTGATCGGAGTGCCGCTGGACGACCGGGTTTTCGCCAACGTTCTTCCACCGCAAAGTCCGGAAGTTCGAGCGACCAGTCAGGCGACAAGGAGGGCGGGTCGCTCGCCACCAACCGCGAGCGCAAGTCGCTGGTACTCGACGCGAGGTGACCGGATTGCAGATCGGCGAGGCGTTCCTGCGCCTGTCCGGCTATCCGATCGCCAAGGTCACGATCGACCCCGGCGCGCCGCTGCCCGTCATCGCCCCCCGGCTTCGTGCCCGCAGCCTCGACCCCGCGCACCGCCCCCCGACACCGCCACGCCGCCCCCCGACCCCGCAGCGAGGACAGCCCGGATTGGCTGTCGTTCGCAGGACCGTTCTGATGGTCGCCTCGCTCGACAAGATCAGCGACGCAGCCGCAGCCGGCAGCTATTACGAGGCCGACGATTATTGGAGCCGGGGCGGGACCGGGCAATGGCGCGGAGAAGCCGCCCCCGCGCTCGGCCTGCACGGCGACGTGGACTCAGGCGAGTTCGTCACACGCCTCAAGGGCGAGCTGCCCGACGGCAGGCTGCTCGGCACCATCCGGGGCGGCGTGCGCGAACACGTCCCCGGCTACGACCTCACCTTAAGCGCGCCCAAGTCGGTCTCGACCATGGCGCTGCTGGCCGGTGACCGCCGTATTCTCGACGCCCATGCCCGCGCCGTCGATGTGACGATGGGCTGGGTCGAGCACCATACCGGCGTCACCCGCATCCGAAGCGGCGAGCACATCGACCGGGTGCGCACGGGCAGGCTCGCCATCGCGCAGTTCCTTCACGTCACCGCGCGCGAGACCGAGACCGGCCTCCCCGCACCGCACCTCCACACCCACAACGTCATCCTCAACATGACCCAGGACGATGCTGGCACCTGGCGCAGCCTCGACGCGCGCGACCTCTACGCGCTCCAGAAGGACGCAGGCGCGATCTACCATATGGAGATCGCAGCCGAGCTGCGCGACTCGGCTATTCGCTCGCCATCGCACACGACGGCATGTTCGAGATCGAGGGCGTCCCCGAAGACGTGCGGCAGCATTTCTCCGCGCGTTCCGCCCAGATCGAGGCGGCGCTCGCCGCGCGCGGCCAGACCCGCGCCACGGCGACCGCTGCCGAGAAGGCGAGCGA
>NZ_JSBN01000122.1 GCF_000797515.1 Sphingomonas sp. Ant H11 | reverse complement strand
GGGGGCGCGGCGAGCGCGTGCTGCTCGTCGCCGCCAACGATGCGGCGGCAGCGGCCGCCGAGCGGCTGGCGGGCGATGTCGCGAGCGTCGTGGTCGAGCCGTTCGGCGACATCTGGTTGCGCGACACCGGGCCGATCGTGCTGTCCGACGGCAGCGCACGTGACTTTGGCTTCAACGGCTGGGGCGGCAAATATGATTTGCCGGGCGACGACGATATCGGGCGGCGGCTGGCCGCGCGCAAGAAACTGCCGGTCGAAAGCTGCGACTGGGTGCTGGAGGGCGGCGCGATCGACGGCGATGGCACCGGCTGGTGGTGACGACCGAGCAATGCCTGCTCAACCCCAATCGCAACCCGTCCTTGACCAGGAGCGAGATCGAGCAGCGCCTGCGCGACGATCTCGGGCTGGTCGACGTGCTATGGCTGGGCGACGGGTTGATGCACGACCATACCGACGGGCATGTCGACAATCTGGCGCGTTTCGTTGCGCCGGGGGTGTTGGTGATCCCGGAGGCGGCGGAGAATGACCCCAATTGGCTGGTCTATCAGCGCGCCGCGCAAGCCGCATCCGCCAAGGACGGCATCGAGCTGGTGCGGATCCCGTCGCCCGGTCGCGTGCTTCGCGACGACGAGATCGTGCCCGCCAGCTATATGAACTTCTACATTGGCAATGCCGCCGTCGTGGTGCCGCTCTACGGTGCGCCCAACGACGATGCTGCGGTGGCGGCGGTGCAGGCGCTGTTTCCGGATCGCGCGGCGGTGGGCTTGCGGGCGGACGCAATCCTGACCGGGGGCGGGAGCTTCCACTGCATTTCGCAGCAACTGCCGGCGTAACGGGGGGCATTGGGCTCCGCGCGCCGCCACTCTACCCGTTCGTTTCGAGCGTAGTCGAGAAACCTGCGCGACCTGTGACAGGTTTCTCGACTACGCTCGAAACGAACGGACAGGGGTACGATGGTCGTGGGGCCTCCCTCTTATTGCAAAACGAAAAACGCCAGCGACGCCACTGCCATCACGGCGGTGGCGATCCAGCCGATGACGATCATCGGCCAGGGCAGCGTCAGCCGGCCCATGATGCGGCGGTTGGTGGCGATCAGCATCATCACCGCCATCAGCGGCGCGGCCAGCACGCCGTTGACCACCGCGCTCCAGTAAAGCGCCTTGATCGGGTCGATCGCGGTGAAGTTGAGCGCGACCCCGCCCAACGTGGCAGCGGCGATGGTCGCGTAAAAGGCACGCGCCTCGCGCGGTTTGCGGCGCAGGCCCGAGGTCCAGCCCAGCATCTCGGACACGCCGTACGCAGCCGACCCAGCCAGCACCGGCACGGCCAGCATCCCCGTCGCGATGATCCCAACGGCGAACAGCGCGAAGGTAAACACCCCGGCGATCGGGCGCAGCGCTTCGGCGGCCTGCGACGAGGTCTTGATATCGGTCACCCCGTGCGCGTTGAGCGTGGCGGCGGTGGCGAAGATAATGAAGATTGCGATCAGGTTGGAAAAGCCCATCCCGATTACCGTGTCGTTGCGCACGCGCGCGAGCTCCGGGCCGGCCGCGCGGGGGGTGATGCACAAGGGCTTGGCATTGCGGCGGTGCATTTCCTCCACCTCCTGCCCGCTTTGCCAGAAGAAGAGGTACGGCGAAATCGTGGTGCCGAGGATCGCGACCAGCGCCATCGCATGGTCGGCGTCCCACGTCATGCCTGGCAGTACGGTGCTTTTCAGCGCGATCGACCACGGCACCTGCGCTGCAAACACCACCGCGACATAGGCGAAAAGCGACAGCGTCGCCCATTTCAGGATTGCGGCATAGCGTGGGTAACTGACGAAGGTTTCCAGGACGATACACACGACGCCGAAGGCGATCGTATAAACCAGCTCCGGTCCGCCAAGCAGCAGACGCAACGCCGCCCCCATCGCGCCGAGATCGGCACCGAGATTGATGACATTGGCGACCAGCAGCAGCAGCACGACCGCGCGCAGCAGATAGGGAGAATAATGCCGCCGCAGATTCTGCGCGATGCCGCAGCCGGTGACGAGGCCGATGCGCGCCGCGATCTCCTGCGTCACCACCATCAGCGGGTAGCTGAACAGCATCGTCCAGGCGAGGCCATAGCCAAATTGCGCACCGATCTGGCTGTAGGTGGCAATGCCGCTGGGATCGTCATCGGCGGCACCCGTAACGAGGCCGGGGCCAAGGGCGGCCAATATGTTTGCGGGGGGCGCGTCGTCGGGGCGATCGTGAGAAGGGCTTGGCATAACAGAGGGCTAACAGGTCGTGCGCGCGGAAGCGAGATGGCGGTGCGTTTGAACAGTGGCAGCCCCGCACCCACTCCCCTATATGGCGCGGCATGACCGAAATCACCGTCGCCGCGCTGCAGCTCGCCTTCACGTCCGATCTGGACGCCAACATCGCCCATGTCTCCGAACTCGTGCGCGAGGCGGCGGGCAAGGGCGCGCAAGTGATCCTGCCGCCCGAACTGTTCGAGGGCGAATATTTCTGCCGGATCGAGGATGAAGGACTGTTCGCGAACGCCAAGCCGGTAAGCGAGCACAAAGCGGTGCTGGCGATGCAGCGCCTGGCGCGCGAGCTGGGCGTGACGATCCCGACCAGCTTCTTCGAGGCCGATGGCCCGCACCATTACAATTCGCTGGCGATGATCGGGCCCGATGGCGCGGTGCAGGGCGTGTATCGCAAGAGCCATATCCCGGACGGCCCGGGCTATGAGGAGAAATTCTATTTCCGGCCGGGCAATACCGGCTTCAAGGTGTGGCCGGGGCCAGATGCCACGACGCTAGGCGTCGGCATCTGCTGGGACCAATGGTATCCCGAAACCGCGCGCGCGCTGATGCTGATGGGGTCGCAAGTGCTGTTCTTCCCGACCGCGATCGGCAGCGAGCCGCATGACACCTCACTCGACACCGCGCGGCTGTGGCGCCGCGCGATGGTGGGGCATGCGGTGTCCAACGTCGTGCCCGTGGTTGCCGCCAACCGCATTGGCGTGGAGCATGGCCAGACCTTCTACGGCACCAGCTTCATCACCGACGAGCGCGGCGACATTCTGGCCGAACTGGGCCGCGAGGAGACCGGGGTGATCGTGGCCACGCTCGACCTCGACCGCATCAAGCGCCACCGCGCCGCCTTCGGCTTCTTCCGCGACCGGCGGCCCGAGCTTTACGGGCGGTTGGTGCAGGACATCTGAGCTTCCACCGTCATGCGCTAGGATCTGTCCATGGAAATCGAAGTCAGCGCCGAAGCCAAGGACAAGCGGCTCAACCGCTGGGTGGCGATGACCGTCGTCATCCTGTCGGTGTTCATGGGGCTGGGCAACATCAAGGACGGCAACATCGTCCAGAACATGGCGCAGGCCAAAGCCGATTCGGTCGATCACTGGGCGCAGTATCAAGCGACCAAGACCAAGATCCACATCAACGAAACCGCGCGCGCCGAGTTGGTGGTGCTCTCGACCACACCCGCCGCGCGGGCGGCAGCGGCCAGCGCGATCGCCGGGCTTGACCGCGACATCACCAAATATCGCGCCGAAGTGCCGGTGCTGGCCAAGCAGGCGCAGGGCTTGGCTGACCGCTATGACGCGCTGAACGTCCATGACGACCAGTTCGACGCGAGCGAGGCGCTGATCGCCACCGCCATTTCGATGGCGGCGGTGGCGGCGCTGGCCGAGAGTTTCTGGTTGCTCGTGGCCGGGTGGGTGTTCGGCAGCTTCGGTCTGTTTATGGGGGTGTGCGGCTTTGCCGGCTGGGCGTTCCACCCCGATGTGCTGAGCAATTTCCTCGGCTGAAACGCGTCAGCGGCGCGGCGTCCCCACTTCGGCGCGCACCACCAGCGGTTTCTGGCAGCCATCGACCGTGCGCAGCACCGCCGCGATTTGCTGCGCGGGCGGTTCTTGCCCAAGCGGGCGAATGCTGGCGGTGGGGAGCGTGTCACTAGCCACGATGGCACCGTAATGTTGACACATCGGCTTGACCGCAGCCGTTCGGGCCTCGGGCGCGGCCGCGATCATCATGGGTGCCAACACCATCAAAGGGACAATCCGCATTGAAAGCCTCCGTTCAGAAGGCCGGATCATAACCGCAAAAACGCCGTTACTGCGAGTCCCGCAGTTCCAGCGCCCGCGCGAACACTGCTTCGAACATCTCGGTCGTCAGCCGCCCGGTATTCTGATTGTAGCTGGAACAGTGATAGCTATCGATCAGGATACGGCCATCGGGCATGCGGTGTTCGGCAAGGTGGCCGAAGCGGCATTTGGGCAGCTTGCCGCCGAGCATCTTGACCGCTGACTGGTGCGCGGTCTGGCCCAGCGCCACTAAGATGCGCGCGTGCGGGAGTGCCGCCGCCTGCCCCTCCAGGAAGGGGCGGCAGGTGCGGATTTCCTCGGGCGTCGGCTTGTTCTCGGGCGGCAGGCATTTGACCGCGTCGAGGATCATCGCGCCGTCGAGCGCCAGCGTATCGTCGGGCTTGCCTTCATACTCGCCGGTGGCGAGGCCGAATTTGGCGAGCGTGCCGAACAGCAAGGGCGCGGAGCGATCCCCGGTGAACGGGCGGCCAGTGCGATTCGCGCCATATTGCGCGGGCGCGAGGCCGATGATGCCGAGCCAGGCGGCAGGGTCGCCAAAGGCGGTGACGGGGCCGTTCCACCAATCGGGATGCTCGGCCTGCAGGCTTTCGCGCAGGGCGACGAGGCGCGGGCAGCGCGGGCAATCGCGTGGGGGTTCGGTTTCGGGGATTGGGCTGGGTGCGAAGTTCATCAAGGTGCGATAGGCGTGTTTCGGTGCAAAGCTCAACCTATGCCATCGCCCTCGGGTCCAACCGGTGTGGCCGCCACGGCGGCCCGGTCGCCGAAGTGCGCGCGGCGATCGCCGCGCTGGACGGCGTAGTCGCAACGTCCCCGATTATCGGTAGCGCGCCGCTCGGGCCGTCGATCCGGCGCTTCGCCAATGCGGCGGTGCTGCTGGAGAGTGCGCTGACGCCGCCGCAGATGCTCGCTCGATTGAAAGCGATCGAACGCGCGTTCGGGCGGCGGCGTGGCGCGCGTTGGGCGCGCGGGTGATCGACCTCGACATCGTGCTGTGGTCGGGGGGAATGTGGTCGACGGCAGGGCTGACCGTGCCGCATATCGCCTTTCGCGAGCGCGGCTTTGTGCTTGATCCATTACGCACGATCGCCCCCAATTGGCGCGATCCGGTAGCGGGCCGGACCGTCCGGCAGCTTCATGCGCGGCTGAACAAGCCGCAACCCCTGGGTTGACCGCGCCCGAACGCGCTCCTAACGCAAGCGCCGAGTGGGCCCGTAGCTCAGTTGGTAGAGCAACGGACTTTTAATCTGTAGGTCTCGGGTTCGAGTCCCGACGGGCCCACCATTCCCAAAGATCGGTCGCAGTTCCTTGCATCGCTGCCCCGCTGTCGGCGGCAAACGCCACCGGCAGCGGGGCTGGACGTTATGCGATCGTCGGAATGATCCCGCCTTCGGCGCGGATCGCCGCACCGTTGGTAACGGCGGCGAGCGGGCTGGCCAGATAGGTCACGATCGAGCCGATTTCGTCGGCGTCGATCAGGCGGCGGATCAACGAGAGCGGACGCAGCTTCTCGAAGAATTCGACCTCCTGCTCGGCCGCTGAGGCGTCCTTATTCTCGACCACCGACTGGATGAAATCGACGATCCCTTCGGAGCGGGTCGGCCCTGGCAACACCGAATTCACGGTCACCCCGGTTCCGCGCGTTTGTTCGGCCAGGCCGCGCGCAATCGACAATTGCGCGGTCTTGGTCATGCCGTAATGGATCATCTCGGCGGGGGGCAGCAGGCCGCTCTCGCTGGCGATGAAGATCACGCGGCCCCAATCGCGCGCCAGCATGCGCGGGAAATAATGCCGGGCGAGGCGGATGCCGCTGACCACGTTGACTTCGAAAAAGCGATGCCATTCCGCATCGCTGACCTCGACGAACGGTTTCGCTTCGTAAATGCCGAGATTGTTGACCAGAATATCGACCTCGGGCGCGGCGGCAATCAATGTTGCGGCACCCTCGGCCGTGGCGACGTCGGCGAGCACGCCGCGCACCGTGCCGAGCGCGGCGACTTCCGCGACTGCCGCGTCGAGCTTGGCCTGGTCGCGCCCGCTGACAATCACGGCGACCCCTTCCGCCGCGAGCCGCTTGGCGATCGCAAGACCGATCCCGGCGGTCGACCCTGTCACGATCGCCGTCTTGCCGTTGAGTTGCAGGTCCATCGTCATTTCCTTGCGTTTGTTGTGGATGCTGCAAACGTAAGGCGACCGTACATTCGTGATTAGAATGTGGGATTACATTTCAGAAGTGATTCGATATCATGAAAACCGATGGACAACCGGCTTGGCGATATCGAGGTTTTCCTGGCGGCGGCGCGCGCGGGCCGTTTTGCCGCCGCTGCCAAAGAGCTACGGCTGACTCCGTCGGCGGTCAGCCGCAGCGTCGCCCGGCTCGAGGCGCGGCTGGGCGTCGTGCTGCTGCGCCGGACGACGCGCTCGCTTGCCTTGACCGTCGAAGGCGAAACCTATCGCGAGCGCATGGCGCGGCTGGTCGCGGACATGGCCGAGGTGGAAAGCGGCCTGGGGCGCGAGACGCAGACCCCGCGCGGGACGCTGCGAGTCAATGCGTCGGTGCCGTTCGGTACGCAGTGCCTGCTGCCGCTGCTGCCCGCCTTCACGGCGCGCTATCCCCATGTCCTGGTCGATCTCGCTTTGTCGGATGCACTCGTCGATCTGGTGGAGGAACGCGCCGACATTGCGATCCGGATCGGGCCGCTGCGCGACACCCGCTTGCGCGCGAAGAAGCTTGGGCACAGCAAGATGCTGCTGGTCGCCAGCCCGTCCTATCTCGCGCATTATGGCATGCCGCAAACGCCAGACGATCTCGATACGCATCGCTGCCTGCAGTTCAGCTTTCGGCGATCGGTCGATGGCTGGCCATTTCGGCTTGGCCAGCGTGTCGTGCACCGCGTGGTTGAAAGTTGTTTTCTCGGCAATTCGGGCGATGTCGTCCGCCTGATGGCGGTGGCCGGTGGCGGGATCGCGCGCCTCTCCCGCTTTCACGTCGCGGAGGATTTACGCGGCGGGCGGTTGGTCGAAGTGTTGGCCGCCTATAATCCGGGCGATGGCGAGGATATCCATGCCCTCTATTCGGCGCAGGACCGTCTTGCCCCGCGCGTGCGGGCGTTGCTCGACTATCTGGACGAAGCGCTGATCCTGCCCGGCTGATTCGTCGCGAGTCGCAGAATGGAGCGCAAATGGGTCGTGTTTGCGGTATCCAAAACGGTGCTACGGCGTTCCACCCGCAGGGAGCGACAGTGATGACCCAGATAATGGTGGACGTAACGGCATTGGGCGGCGGCACTGTGCTGTTGCTGGCGGTGGTGCTGGCGGGCGGCTTTCTTGCGGTGCAGCGGCGCTGGTTGACGCTGGTGCTGGTGGTGGTCGGGACGACGTCGGGGTCGATCGCGGTGACGCTGATCAAGGGGCTGGTCGCGCGGGTGCGACCGCCGCTCGACGAACGGCTCGTTGCGGTGTCCTCGGCCAGCTTCCCGAGCGGCCATGCCGCCAACAGCGCGATCGTCTACCTCACCTTGGCGTTGCTGCTGGTGCAGACGGTGCATGGACACGCGGCGCGTGTCTATATTCTCGCGGCAACGGCGGTGCTGGTGGTGCTGATCGGGGTCAGCCGTCTCTATCTGCACGTGCATTGGCCGAGCGACGTCGTTGGCGGCTGGGTGTTCGGTACGATTTGGGCGCTCGGCTGGTGGGCGCTTGGCCGCAAATTGGGGGCGGACACCCGCGCTCAGCGGCCGTAAGTTCCGCCGCTTCATTCATCGCGCAGCAATCTTGTACGGCGCACCCGCCCACACGGTCGAATCGTTTCCGGGAGACGACGAATTGACCTTGATATAGTATTACATAACATCTATCGCACTGCAGCATCGTTCTCTGAAAGGCCGTCCCCCGCATGTTTCGAGCCACCTTGTTGTCCAGCGCCGCTCTGTTGTTTTTCGTGCCTGCCACTGCTTATGCCGATACGGTAGCCGCTCCGGCTGCGACGGCGGATGCGCCGGGTGCCGCGACCGACAAGACCAACGGCGGACCGGATATCGTCGTGACCGGGCGGCTTGATGCCGCGCGCGCTCGATCCAGCCTAGCCTCGGTGCGACGACCTACACCATCACCAGCGAGACGATTCGCGCCTTGCCCGGCGGTGACAATCAGCAGCTCAACCAGATCCTGCTGCAATTGCCGGGCGTGGTGCAGGATGGCGGCGGCCAGTTCCATGTGCGCGATGACCATAACAACCTGCAATATCGTATCAACGGCACGATCCTGCCCGAAGGCGTCGCCGTGTTCGGGCAGACGCTGAGCCCGCGCCTGGTCGAGCGGTTCGATCTGCGCACCGGCGCGCTGCCCGCGCAATATGGGCTGCGCACGGCGGGCATCATCGACATCACCACCAAGAATGGCTTCAAAAATGGTGGCGAAGTGTCGCTTTATGGCGGCACCAACGACACCATCCAGCCGAGCTTCGACTATGGCGGCTCGACGGGCAAAACCAATTATTTCGTTACCGGCAGCTACAAGCACAGCAATATCGGGATCGAGGCGGTCGATGGCGGCCGCACCCCGCTGCACGACGACACCGACCAATATCAGGGCTTCGTCTATGTCGACCACACGCTGAACGAGAACAATCGCGTGTCGTTCATGGGCGGCTATTCCGACCAGAGCTTCCAGATTCCCAATCCGCGCGGCCTCACCCCCAGCCACGGCTATAACGTTGGCGGCGTTACCAATTTTCTCAGCGACACTCTCGATGAGCGGCAGCACGAGCGCACTGCCTTTGGCCTTGCCAGCCTGTTGCACGATGCCGGCCCGGTCACGCTGCAGGCATCGCTGTTCGCGCGCTATTCCAGCTTGCGCTACACACCCGATACGCTCGGCGAATTGCTGTTCAACGGCATCGCGCAAAAGGCGTTCAAGCAGGACTTCACCTTTGGCGGTCAGGTCGAGGGTGTGTACCGCGCCAGCGATGCGCATACCCTGCGCGGCGGCGTGATCGTGTCGCGCGACCGCAGCAACAGCCAGACCTCGAGCCAGGTGTTCCCGGTGGATGGCACAGGCGCGCAAATCGGCCAGCCGATCACGGTCGTCGACAATGGTGCCAAGACCGAAATGACCTACAGCGTCTATCTGCAGGACGAATGGAAGATCGCCGCGCCGTTGATCGTCAATTTCGGTGGGCGCTTCGACCATTATGACGGCTATCGTTCCGAATCGCAGTTCTCGCCGCGCATTAATGCCGTGCTCACACCGTCCAAGGGGCTGACGCTCCATGCCGGCTACGCGCGCTATTTCTCGCCTGCGCCCTTCTCCAATGTCGCCACCAACAGCGTGTTGAAGTATCGCGGCACCAGTGCGCAGGCACCGGGCGATGACGGCGTCAACCCGCCGCTCGCCACCGTGCCCTTTGCCGAGCGGCAGGACTATTTCGATATCGGTGCCGAACAGAAGATCGGGCGGGTCACGCTCGGGATCGACGCGTACCACCGGCGCTCGAAAAATCTGGTCGACGAAGGCCAGTTCGGTGCGCCGATCATCCTGACGCCGTTCAATTATGCGCGCGGGCGGATCGACGGGATCGAAGGCAATATTTCCTATCAGCACGGCCCGTTGTTGGCTTATGCCAATTTTTCCTACGCCAAGGCCAAAGGGTTTTCGATCGCGTCGGGCCAGTTCAATTTTTCGCCCGATGACCTGGCCTATATTGCGAAGAACTACATCTATCTCGACCACGACCAGACCTATACCGGGTCGGCGGGCGTGTCGTACCGGTTCGATCAGGGCTTTCTGCGCGACAGCCGCGTGGGCGGCAGCATGATTTACGGGTCTGGCCTGCGCAAGGATGGCGACGTGCCCAATGGCGGCAAGCTGACGCCCTATGCGGTGTTCAACCTGACCGCGAGCCATGAGTTCAAGGGGCCGGGCGTGACGATCCGTGCCGACATCATCAACGTGGCCGACCGCGTCTATGAAATCCGCGATGGGTCGGGCGTGGGCGTGGGCGCACCGCAATTCGGTGCGCGCCGCGGCTTCCTGTTCGGGATCAGCAAGACGATCTGATGCCGTGTCCCCCTCCCGCGTGCGGGAGGGGGAGCGCACCATCAGCCGATGGTTACCCCGACGATCTGCCAGCGGCCATCGACATCGATCGAGCGTGACCGTTTCGATCGCGTCGGCCTTGTTGGCGAAGCTGGTGCGGAATTTGACCATCGTATAGCCGGCCGGCGGTGCCGGGACGTCCTCCTCGCTGACGAATCCCCGCGAGATCACCGCGCCAAGCGGCACGCGAACCTGCTGCGAGGTCCGCGACCAGACCTGCAACGTGTTCTGCTTGCGGAACGCCGGGCCGGTGCCGCGATAGCTCGCGTCCCAGTCATAATGGTCGACAAGGTCGAGCCAGTTGAGCGCCGCCGCCACCGCCTCGGCATGTGCCGGTGCAATGGTCGCGGTTGGCGGCGCGGTCGTGGGGCTCTGCGGCAGCGCGACAAGCACCAGGAGGGACAGGACAAGCGTCATGAGAACGACTCCGATCAGACGGGAGGAGGGGCGGTAGGTGCGCCCCGCGCCGACGACCGGCGTGCCGTCCTGATCGTCGTGGGGGGCGGTTGCGTCGTCCCCGATTCGCACGTCCCTAAGAAATCGGGGGGCAGAAACCCCGCGCCGCCCTCGGCGTCGAGCAACAGGCGTGCGGCCTCGCGGCTGCTCGAAACCGCCATCTTCCGCCGCGCATCGCGCAGGCGCTCGTTGATTGTATGGACCGACAGGCCAAGGTTGCGCGCGACCGACTTCGCATCGTGACCGCGCACGATCAGACGAAGCGTCTGCTTTTCCTTTTCGGTGAGCGCCCAAAAGGCGTCTTTCCCCGGCATCTCCATGCCTTGGCCTAGGTCGCGGACGGTAGTGCGACTACCCCCAAAAAATTCGTGGGTGCGCGCGGCGGTCTAGCGATCGCCCAACTTGCGTTCCCACGCCAGCGCATCGCGCACGATGAGATCGAGATCGGCACGCTGGGGCGTCCAGTCGAGCGTCGCCAGGATCGCGCGATTGTCGGCGACCAGTTCTCCCGCATCGCCCGCGCGGCGGCCCTCGATGACGCGGTTGAGCTTGCGGTTGGTCACGCGGTCGACCGCATCGAGCACTTCGAGCACCGAGAAGCCCTTGCCATAGCCCGCGTTGAGCGTGTGGCTCTTGGCGGGTTCGGCGATCAGCAGGTCGAGCGCCGCGACATGCGCCGCCGCCAGATCGCTGACATGGATATAGTCGCGCACGCCCGTGCCATCGGGCGTGTCATAATCGGTGCCATAGACTCCGACCGTCTCGCGCTTGCCCAGCGCCGCCTCGACCGCGATCTTGATGAGGTGGGTGGCACCGATCGTCGACTGGCCGGCGCGCTGCTGCGGATCGGCACCCGCCACGTTGAAATAGCGCAAGGCGGCATAGTTCATCGGATGCGCGGCGGCGACGTCGCGCAGCATCGCCTCGGTCATCAGCTTGGAGGTGCCATAGGGGTTGATTGGCACGGTCGGGTCGCTCTCGGCGATCGGCACGCGCACCGGCGTGCCATAGGTCGCGGCGGTTGAGGAAAAGATGAAGTGCTTGACGCCCGAGACGACCGCGCTTTCGATCAGCGCGCGGCTGGCGACGGTGTTGTTGCGATAATATTTGAGCGGATTGCTGACCGATTCGGGCACGATGATCGATCCGGCGAAGTGCATCACCGCCTGCACCTGATGGTCGCGCAGCGTCGCGCGGACCAGCGCATCATCCTCGATCTCGCCGCGCACCAAAGTCGCGCGTGGATCGACCAGCCAGTCGAAGCCGGTGCTGAGATTGTCATACACCACCACGCGGTGTCCCGCGTCCAGCAGTGCGAGCACTGCATGGCTGCCGATATAGCCCGCTCCGCCCGTTACCAGCACCGATCCGTCCAGCATTCTACCCTCGCTCTTTTTGTCCGGGCCCCGCGTCCCTATCTTGCAGCCCTAAACGAGGAGCGAATGATGGCAAGCGAAGTCGCAACCCTGGCAGGCGGATGTTTCTGGTGCACCGAGGCGGTGTTCAAGGACGTGATCGGCGTGGAGCGCGTCGAAAGCGGTTATATCGGCGGCAGCGTTCCGCATCCGACCTACAAGCAGGTGTGCGGGGGCGATACCGGCCATGCCGAGGCGATCCGCGTGACTTTCGATACCGATCAGGTGTCCTATGGCGACATCCTCGACATGTTCTTTGCAACGCACGATCCGACGCAGCTCAACCGCCAGGGCAACGATGTCGGCACGCAATATCGCTCGGCGATCTTCCCGGCGGATGATGCGCAGCGCGCCGAGGCCGAGGCGGCCAAGGCGCGCGCGGCGGCGGACTGGCCGGCCCCGATCGTCACCACGATCGAGCCGATGGGCGAATGGTATCCGGCCGAGGATTACCACCAGCAATATTGGGAAGGCGAAGGCCAGCGGAACCCCTATTGCCTGGCGGTGATCCCGCCCAAGCTGGCCAAGCTGCGCAAGAGCTTCGCCGCGCGGTCGAAGGCGGCGGTGAGCGCTTAAGGGTTCTTCTCTGCGATCTCTGCGCGAACAGAAGGTTTGTTCGCGCAGAGGCGCGGAGGACGCGGAGGGTCTCAGGTGTCGCGGTGCGCCGCGCGCCGCAGACGGTCGTTAATGGCTTCGCCGATGCCGTCGTTCGGGATTGGCGCGATCGCTATGGTCGTGCTCGGTGATGCGTCGGCCTGGTAGAGCGCGTCGAACAGCTTGGCGGCGGCTTCGATGAGGTTGGCGGTGGGCGACAGGTTGGTGTCGCCCGCGATTGTGCCGAAGCCGATCAGATAGTCTCCGTCCGTCGCTTCGGTCGCGTTGAGGCGGAGCGCTTTGCGCGGCGCATAATGGCTGGCGAGTTGGCCGGGGGCGACGATTGTTGCCCCCTCCCTCCACCCCGGCGAAAGCGGGGCCCAGGAGAGATGGCGGTTGTGGCGGGTGCTGCACGCAATGATTCCCCGCTCGCGACTGGGCCCCGGCGTTCGCCGGGGTGGA
>NZ_JSBN01000121.1 GCF_000797515.1 Sphingomonas sp. Ant H11 | reverse complement strand
CCGCGCCGCCGGGAGATGCCGTGCTGCTGCTGTCGGGCGGCGGGCAATGGGGGGCGTTCGGCGTCGGCTTTCTAGACCGGTTGCGCAGCGCCCATCCCGATCAGTTTCCCCGCGCCCGCACCATTACCGGGGTCAGCACTGGCGGATTGCAGGCGCTGTTTCTTGCGGTCGGCACCGATCAGGCGTTTGCCGCGCTGCGCCAGGCCTATGCGCCGGGCAGCGAGAGCGATATCGTAAATCGCAACCCGCAATGGCAGGCGGTGATTACGGGGTCGATCGCGGGGCTTGCTCCCCTGAAACGCAAGGTGCTCGCCGCTTTGTGTGTCGATGGCGACCCGGCAAAGGGCTGCCCGATGATCGATGCGCTGGCCTCCGATGCCAGCGCCGATGCCTTTATCGGCTTCGTCGATGCCGAAAGCGGCGATTTCTATTATGCGCCGATCAAGATGATGGCGCGCACCCTGCCCAAGGCGGAGGCCCAGCAGTGCATCGCTGGCGCGGCGATCGCCTCGGCGGCAATGCCGGTGTTTTTCCAGCAGGTGAAGGTGGGCGACCGCGTCTATTATGACGGGGGTGTGCGGCAATCGGTGTTCGAAACGAGGATAGCTGCCCAGGCTTATGCCGAGGGTCGCGCGGCGGCGGTGATGGCGCAGTCGTTGGGCATGGCAAATCCGCCCGCGCCGCCGATGCTGTACGTCGCGCGCAACGGGCCGACGGTGCTGACCGACGACGCATCGCCGCAAAAAGGGGCGGATGCGCTGACCAATGCGCTTCGCGCCGAGGCGATCGTGGTCAACCAGTTGGAGGTGCAGTCGATTGCCGATTTGCGGCTGGCCGATCCGACGGGGCCGATCAGGTTGGTGACGGCCGACGGGTTCGATCGGCCGCCGGGCTCGTGCGTCAAGGAACCAAAGGACGCGATGTTTTCGCCAAGCTTCATGGCGTGTCTTACCCGGTTTGGCGCGGCGCGCGCCGATCGGGTGCCGCCGTGGCGCGCCTTGTCGCCGATCGCGCCGGGCGCGGAGCCGAGCGCAGTGCGCCTCAGCCCACTCTCAGTCCGTTGACGCGTTTCGTTACAATTTCTCAATCTCGAAATTGACGCGAACTTGCAACGAAACTGTCATGGCTAATCCATAGCGCATCCCTCACCGGGACGGACACCGAGTTGGGGAAACAAAAATCATGTCGATTCGCACCGAGGCGCACACGCGCCTGCTCGGCGTAAGCGCGTTTGCGCTTGCCGCCTCGTTTTGCGCCACCGCCGCTGCTGCCGAAACCGCGCCCGCCGTTGCGGCGGAGCAGCGGGCCGAACCCGCCCCCAAGACGGATATCGCCGAAGGCTCCGACATTGTCGTCACCGCGACCAAGGCCAATGAGCTCGCCCCGGTCACGGCATCGCTGAAGACGACGCAGCCACAGGCGATCGTGTCGCGCTCGTTCATCGAGGATTCGCTGCCCGCTACGGTCGACTTCAACCAGATCGCGCTGATCACGCCGAGTGTTTCCAATTTCGGCGGCAATAACGGCATCGGCCTGTCCGAATCCAAGGCGCAGCTCCGCGGCTTCCAGGATGGCGAATATAACGTCACCTATGATGGCGTACCGTTCGGCGACACCAACGACCCGACGCACCATTCGACCACGTTCTTCCCGTCGAACACGATCGAAACGCTGATCGTCGATCGCGGCCCCGGCAACGCCAGCAATCTCGGCCAGGCGACTTTCGGCGGCACCTTCAACCTGTTCAGCCGCGCAACGCGCGACGACTTTGGCGGCCAGATCGTCGGCAGCTATGGCAGCTTCAACACCTATCTTGCGCGGGGCCTGTTGCAGACCGGCACCTTTGCCAATGGCGCGCAGGCGGTGTTCAGCGGTCAGTACGTCCATAGTGACGGACGTACGAGCTATTCGAAGTACCAGAATTACAATCTGTTCGGCAAAGTTGTCGTCCCGGTTGGGCCGGACGTGAAGCTGACCTTCATCGCGACCTATAACAAGAACCGCTTCAACCAGGCCGACAGCGACGGCTCGACACTGTATCAACAGTCGCTTTATGGTAAATATTACGGGTTGAACAACGATCCGAAGTCCTCCCAATATTATGGTTACAATCATACCGATAAGACGACGGATTTCGAAATCATCAAGCTGGAAGCGAACCTCGCGCCCGGAGCAGTGTTCGAGAACCGCACGTATACTTATTATTATGACAACGAGACGCTCTCGGCCAATGACGTGACGACCGTTCCGGGCACGGTCTACAATACGATCGCATCGGACGGTAAAACCAAGATTGTCGGTGACATTCCGGGCTACACCAAGACCAACAAATATCGGGTCTTTGGCGATATCGCCAAGGTGCGGATCGATCTCGCATCGTTCGCCACGATCACGGCCGGCGCATGGCTCGAATTCAGCCACACCTATCGCCAGCAGACCGACGTCGATCTCAATACCGGCGGCTTCAACTATGTCGAAAAAGCGGTCATCGCACCGGCTACGGGTCTCAACCCGGGGGCGGCGACACCGCTCTACGTGAAGTTCGACCAGAAATCGCGCGGCAATCATACCGAGGAATTCGTCGAGCTTGAGTTGCGCCCGATCGAGGGGCTGAAAATCACGCCTGGCTTCAAGCATGTTGATTTCGGCCGCAAGATCGACGCGCTGTACAATCAAACGACGCGCTATGCGCAGCGCAATTCCAATGACTACACCGCCGATTTGCCGTTCGTGACGATCAATTATCAGCCGACCAGCAATTTTTCGATTTATGGCCAATATGCCAAGGGCTTCCTCGCTCCGCCGCTGAGTCAGCTCTACGTTGCCAACACAACGTTCTCGAATGCGGTGCCGCAGAAGTCGACCAACTATCAGGCGGGCGCGGTGTACCACGGCGGCCATCTGTCGCTCGACGCCGATGTCTATGTCATCAACTTCACCAACAAATTCTACAGCTATACCGATACGTCGGGTCAAGGGCTCGGCACGATCTTCACCAACATCGGCGGCGCGTTGTACAAGGGCGTCGAGGGGCAGGTGACCTATGCCTTTGGCAACGGCCTCGCCGTGTTCGCCAACGCCTCGCGCAACTATGCCAAAACCACCGTCTATACCGATCCGGTGACGGGCAAGGTCGTCCCGCGCACGATCATCGGCAAGGCCCCGATGTCCACCGCAGCAGGCGGTGTGCTCTACAAGAACGGGCCGATCAAATTCTCGCTGACCGATAAATGGACTGGGCCGCAATATGCGGACCTTGCCAATACCTATCGCATTTCGCCGTACAACACGGTCAATCTGGCCACGAGCTACGATTTCGGGCGCATCCGTGTTGGCGTTGACGTCACCGACCTGCTCAATTCGCAAAAGGTGACGCAGATTGGGACGGGCAAGAACACCGCTGGCATTGGTGTCGTCAGCCCGCTCAACTTCGACCAATATTATTACCAGCCAGGCCGCGCGATCACCGGCCAGATCACCTACACCTTCTGATGAAGCGGGCCCTTCTCGCCGCAGTTGCGCTCTGCGTCGCTGCGGCACCCGCGCCCAAAGTGGTGCCCTTGCTCGAGGCGCGGGATCTCGATCCCGCGCTCGTCCTCCCGCCGCCGCCAGCGGCCAACAGCCTGCAGGCACTGGCCGAACTCGCCGAATTGCGTGCGGCGGGCGCGGCGCGCACGGCTGTCGATGAAGCCGATGCCCGACTCGACGGCGATACCAAGAACGCGACGATCTTCGCGGGCGTGCTTGGCCCCAAATTCGATCTCGACCGGCTGCCCGCGACTGCCGCGCTGCTGGCGCAGGTACGCGCGAGCGAGAAGGCGGCGGTCGATCGCGGAAAGGATCATTTCAAGCGCCCGCGCCCCTATATCGTCGATCCCGCGCTGAAGAGTTGCAAGCGCAATGACGATCCGCTGTCGAGCTATCCGAGCGGGCATACCTCGATGGCGTTTTCGATGGGTGAAACGCTGGCGCGACTGGTGCCCGAAAAGGCCGACGCGCTGCTGGCGCGTGCCGCACGCTATGGCCAGAGCCGGATCGTGTGCGAACAGCATTTCCGCAGCGATGTGAGCGCGGGGCAAATGCTGGGGGTGCTCATCGCCGAACGCTTGCTGGCGAAGCCGGAATTTCGCGCGGCGTTTGATGCTGCACGCCAGGAACTGGTGACCGCCGGCGTCGCCAAAGGCTAAGCCGCGCTCACGCGTGGCAATCGTAGGGTTACGCGCAAGCCCGGTGCATTGTCGGTGACCGCGACGGTGCCGCCATGCGCGGCCGTCACCGCCGCGACCAGGCTGAGCCCGAGCCCGTTGCCGGGCGTAGTGCGGCTGGCCTCCCCACGCGCGAAACGGTTGAGGATACGGGCATGGTCGCCGGGCGGCACTCCCGGCCCGGTATCGGCGACCGATACCGTCGCGGCGTGCGCGTCGCCGCCGAGCGAGACGGTCACCTGCGTGCGGGCCGGTGTGTGCAACAACGCGTTGTCGAGCAGGTTGATCAGGGCTTGCGCTATCAATTCGCGGTCGCCCAACACTTTGATGCCGGGTGCGATTGACCAGCAGAGGGTGCGCCCGCCATCGGCAAAGGCCGGCGCATAACTTTCGGCGATTTCGGTCACCAGCAGCGTCAGGTCGGTCACGACGAAGCCGCGCGCCAGCGCACCGCCCTCGACCTCGGCTATGCGCAGCAGGGCGGCGAACAGCGCCAGCACGGCATCGCCCTGTTCGATCGCGCGTTCCGCCGCCCCCTCAACCCGGCCGACCTGTTCGAGCTGGTTGCGCAGGCGCAGCAATGGCGTGCGCAGGTCATGTGCCACGTCGCTGGATACCTGGCGCAGATTGTCCATCAACTGCCCGATCCGGTCGAGCATGGTGTTGAGCGCTGATCCAACGGCATCGAATTCGTCGCGACGCTGGGAGATCGGCACGCGCTGTGCCATGTCCCCCGCCATGATGGCGCGCGCGACGCCGCTAATGCCATCGAGCCGCCGCTGGAGATAGCCGCCGAGCAACAAGGCGCCGATGACGCTAAGGCCGATGACCAGAACGAACGCACCGCCGAAGATCAGCACGATAGTGCGATCGATTCCGTCCATGCTCTCGCTGTCGCGCGCCACGACCAGGCGGAAGCCGCCGGTCAGATCGGTAGCATAGGCACGCGCGCGATCGGCCCCCTCGACCGGATCGACAAACACGATGTCCTGCAGTCCGGCTGGCGGCTTTCGGGCGTTCAAGCCGCCACCGACGCGGTGGCCGTTCCGATCGAACATCGCATAGCCATAAACGTTGATGGTGTTGCCGCCTTCGCGTCTGGCGATGGCGCGACGGATTTCGGGTAAGTCGCCTTCATTGAATTCATGCGCGAGAGCGGTCGCTTCGTCGACCAACGCGGCGTCCTGCTGGCGGCGAAATTGCGCGTCTGCGGCAATGTAAATCGCGATGCCGAGCAGCAGGATGGCAAGGGTGAACGCCGTCGAATAGGTAAAGGCAATACGATACGCCGCGCTTGCCTTGGCTCTACGCATCGGCGCGCATCCGATAGCCGGAGCCGCGGATCGTCTCGATCGGATCGTCACCGCCGAAGCCCTCGCGCAGTTTCGTGCGCAGGCGGCTGAGGTGGCTTTCCACGATGTTGGTTTGTGGATCGAAATGAAAACCCCACACGCGCTCCAGAAACATCGTTCGCGTGACCACGCGCCCCGCATGGCGCATCAACTGTTCGAGCAGGGCAAATTCGCGCGGCTGGAGATGTACCGGCTTGCCGCACCGCGTTACCTCGCGCCGCAGCAGATCGAGCGCGATTTCGCCAACCTCGATCCGCGTCGCCTGCTCGGGGCCGGGCACGCGTCGTGCGAGCGCATTGAGCCTGGCGGCGAGTTCGACAAAGGCGAAGGGCTTGACCAGATAATCGTCGGCTCCGGCATCGAGCCCGTCGACGCGGTCGGCAATGCCACCCAGCGCGGTCAGCACCAATACCGGGACCCGGTTCGGGATGGCGCGCAAGTCGCGAAGCACTTCCAGCCCGTCCAGGCCTGGTAACATCCGGTCCAGGATCACTGCGTCGAAGGTGGCATCGCTCGCCGCCTGCAATGCCAGGGGCCCGGTTGCGACCTGCGTCACTTTGTGACCGAGCGCAGTCAGTCCCTCGGCGATAAAGCGCGCGGTCTCGGTGTCGTCTTCGGCGAGCAAAATGTGCATGCGGGCTCTTTAATACGAAGCCTCCGACAAAGCGCTTGTGAAATGCCAATGTGCGTTACCGCATATGCGCTTTGCGAGGGGGTCGCGATTCTTCAATATTTTAATAATTACGTGTCGTCGCAATGAATGTAAACAATAATAAAGAATGATAAACATTATGTAATAAATTGTGACTTTGACGTAACCGAGGAGACATTGATTGTCCGATGCGGCCATTTCTTGTTGATGTGACAATGAGATTCAGATGACGTTCGTGAAATCCGAATTTGTCATTCGGAGTTCAACCCGATTTGTCTGGATTTGCCCATGCGCATCACCCTCATTGCAAAACTTCTTTCTACCACCTTGGCGGTGGTCACGCCCGCGTTCGCCCAAGCTCAAAGCACAAGTTCCGAGACGGCGGCGAATACGGATCAGGCGATCGCTGCCGACGCCCCGGTCGATATTGTCGTCACCGGGTCGCGCATTGCTCGCCCGGAACTCCAGCAGGCATCGCCCATCTCGGTCATTTCCAGCCAGGAGATCGCGCTGAGCGGCCAGATCAACGTTGAGAACATCTTGAAGGATCTGCCGCAGTTTGTTCCGAGCACCACGGCTGCCTCGAACAATCCCGGTGGCGGCGTGACCACGGCCGACCTGCGTGGACTGGGCGCGACGCGCACCTTGGTGCTCGTCAATGGGCGACGCTATATTTCCTACGACGCCAGCCAGATCGTCGATCTAAACACCATCCCGACCGGGCTGATCGAGCGGGTCGATCTTGTTACCGGGGGACGTTCAGCGGTCTATGGGTCGGACGCGGTCTCGGGTGTGGTTAATTTCCTCCTCAAGCAAAATTTCTCGGGCGTCCAGGCCAACGCCAATTATCGGATTACCGGCCAGGGCGATGGTGGGACGGCCGACGTCAATCTGCTGCTCGGACACAATTTCGATGGCGGTCGCGGCAACGTGACGCTGTACGTCGATTACACAAAGCGTAACCCGATTTTGCAGAGCGATCGCGGCTATTCGAATCAGGCCATGGTCGATGATGGGGCGGGCGGCCTTTCCGCAGGGGGGTCGGGTTCGATTCCCGGCACACGCTTTGCCATTGGCGGCGTCAGCCGCAAGTTCAATACCGACGGCAGCTATTCGACCTATAGCTCCAAGACCGACGCGTACAATTATGCGCCGTACAACTATCTGCAGGTGCCGCAGGAGCGTTTTCTCACCAGCGGCCAGGCGCATTATGACGTGAGCGACCACCTGACGCTCTATGCCGAGGGTCAGTACATCCACAACAAGGTGAAGAACCAGCTCGCACCGACGCCGTTCACCGGATCGGTACAGATCGACAATGATTCGTCGTTCCTCTCATCCTCTTCGCAAGCGTTGCTGAAGGCGGCGGACACCGATGGCGATGGTTATACGACGGCGACGATCTATCGCCGCATGACCGAGGTGGGCGATCGCATTTCGAGCGACGACAACACCGCCTATCGCGGCGTGTTCGGTGCCAAAGGCGAGATTACCGGCAACTGGAAATATGACGCCTATTTTAGCTATTCGCACACCCGTCAGGTCGAAACGCAGACCGGCAACATATCGCGCAAGCGTGTGTTGCAGGCGCTGAAGACCACCTATGATTCGTCGGGCAATTTGGTCTGTTCGGATACCAGCAACGGCTGCGTCCCGCTCAACATTTATGGCGCGGGCAATATCAGCAGCGCGGCCGCAGCCTTCATTTCGATCGACACGCGCAACGTCAGCGAAATCACCGAGAAGGTGGCGAGCGCGGCGATTACCAACGACAATCTGTTCGACCTTGGCGCAGGCCCGGCGGGGATTGCGATCGGTACCGAATATCGCGACGAATATGGCAGCTACAATCCCGATGCAGCGCTGTCGTCGGGGGACGTGGTCGGGTTTAACGGCAGCCAGGGCTTGTCGGGCGGATACAACGTCAAAGAGCTATACGGTGAAATCGAAGTGCCGCTGCTGGCGGACAAGCCGTTCATCCACAGCCTGGTTGCCAATGGCGCGTATCGCTATTCCTATTATTCCACCGCAGCCAAATCGGTGAGCACCTTCTCGGGCGGGCTCGTCTGGTCGCCGATCCGCGACATCAGCCTGCGCGGGCAGTTTTCGCGCGCGGTGCGGGCACCGACCGTGGCCAATCTGTATAGCGGCACCTCCCAGGATTTCCCGACCGCAACCGACCCGTGCACGCTAAAGGCCGCGATCGAGAACGCCAACCTCAAGGCAAGCTGCCTGGCGACGGGCGTTGGGGCCAGCGCGCTCGGAACGGATTTCAACAACGGATCGCAGATCGACTCGGTCACCGGCGGCAACAGCAATCTGCGCGAGGAAACGGCCAATACCTATACGGTCGGCGCGGTGCTGCAGCCGCGCTTCCTGAAGCGCTTCTCGCTGACCGTCGATTATTATCGCATCAACATCGCGAACTATATCTCCACCCCGGGCACGGCGAACATCATCACGGCTTGCTACGGCAATGCCGGGAACGGCTATGTCGCGTATAACAGTTCCTATTGTTCGCTGCTGCCGCGTGATGCCAACAGCTATGCGATCACGGGCGCGGTCAACCTGCTGGCCAATACCGGCGGGGCGAAGACGCGCGGGATCGATTTTGAGGCGCGCTATTCGGTGCCGCTCAAGATCGGCGCGGAGAATAGCAGCCTGTCGTTCCGCTTGAGCGGCACGCGTCTGCTGGCGTTCGACATCAATCCGGTGGCGTCGCTGCCCGATCTCAACGTCAGCTGCGCGGGCAAGTTCGGCGTCAATTGCGGCGACCCTTACGCGAAATGGCGTCTATCGGCGCGCACGACGCTCACCTCGGGGCCGGTGACGTTCTCGGTGCTCTATCGCTATCTGTCGCCAGTGGATGATGACTCGGGAAGCTATTCGGTCGATCACATCAAGGCCTATCATTATGTCGATACGACGCTGTCGTTCGACGTGATGAAGAAGTTCACCTGGACGCTGGGCGTTAACAACCTGTTCGATCGCCAGCCGCCGATCCTGGGCAGCAATCAGCAGCAGGCGAACACCTATCCGTCGACCTATGACCCGTATGGCCGGGCGTTCTTCACCGGCGTGTCGCTGAAGTTCTGAGGCAACGGACCGGAGCGTCTGTGACGGGCGCTCCGGTTTGGTATTGCGGCTTTAGAATTGGCCGCCGACGTTGAAGGTGAGCAGCTTGGTATCGTCGCCGCTTTGCTTGAGGAGCGCCTTGGCGAGATCGATGCGGAGCGGGCCGAACGGGGAATTCCAGTTGACGCCAATGCCGATCGAGACGCGCGGCTTGGGGCTGTTGCCGGCATAGCTCTCGCGATAGGCGCTCAACGCATAGGTATAAGGCGTACCGGTATTGGTGGTGGTCGTGTTGCCGCTCGAATCGAGGTACAGCAACGCGCCGCTGCTATTGGTATATTGCCGGGTCGAGGTGGTGCAGGCGACACCGGCGATGATCGCGGCGGCGCAACTGTCGGCCAGCGTCGGGGTCTTTACGCCACCGAACACCGCGCCGATATCGGCATAGATGGACGGACGCAGGCCCATTTCGCGCATCCCCGCGCCAAGCGGCAGTTCGAGTTCGAGGCGTCCGCGATAATAGGTGTCGCCGCCAAGCGCTTCGGAGGTGTTGTTGCTGGCTGCGGTCAGCGTCGCGGGGACGGTCGACGTGTCATAATATTGGCGGATGACACGCGGCCCGACCCCGCGAATGTCGAAGCCGCGCAATTGCGGGTCGCCCAGGAAGAAGCGGTCGGTCAGCCGCACATCCTGCCCGATGCCCATGATATGGCCGCCTTCGGCCTGCGCGTTGAGCACGAAGCCCGAGCCCAGCCCCCAATATTTCGCCGCGACGATGGTCGACCGCAGATAGCGCGTGTCGCCGCCCACCCCGGCAAAGTCCTGGCTGATCGACAGGCGCGAGCTTGGTCGGGTGGAGGCGGTTGTTGAGGCTGTCGAAAATGAACGAATAGCCGATCGAGGATGTCCAGCGATTGCCGATCGCGTCGCAGAGATAGGAACCCGCCAGCGCGACGTCGCAGACGCCGTTGGTGTAATAGGTCGCCTGGTCGAGCGACACTTGCTCGTAGCTAAGGCCATAGCGGGCCGACGCGGTCCAATATTCGTTGAGCGGGAGCCCTGCGCGGATCTGAAACCCGGTCGATACCTGCTTGTACGTGGTCGTCGTGCTGTCGCCGATCGTGTTGTACGACCGATAGTCGCGCCGGAAGATGTCGCCGCCGAGCGCGATGTTGGTGTTGAACAGATACGGTTCGGTAAAGCCCAGTTCGACCGATTTGGAATAGGTCGAGTAACTCACGCTCGCGCGCAACTCCTGGCCCTTGCCGCGAAAATTGCGTTGCGTGATCGACGCCTGGATGATGAACTTCTCAAGGCTCGAATAGCCCGCCGACAGCGACAGCTCGCCGGTCGATTTTTCCTGCAGGTCGGCGGTCAGCACGACCCGATCAGGCGCGGAGCCCTCGGTCTGCTTGATCTCGAACTTGTCCTGGAAATAGCCGAGCGAATTGATGCGATCCTGCGAACGCTTGACCTGGAAATTGCTGAAGGCGTCGCCTTCGGCCAGCCGGATCTCGCGTCGGATGATCTTGTCCTGCGTCTGGGTGTTGCCGTTGATATCGACGCGTTCGACGAAGGTGCGCTTGGCCTCGGCGATGTGGAAATTGATCCCCATCGTCAGCGTGTCCTTGTCGCGCTGGAAATCGGGATTGACGTCGGCAAATGCGTAGCCGAGCGCACCGGCTGCGGCGCTAAGCGAGTCCACCGCGGTTTCGACGCGCTTTGCGTTATACCACTCGCCCTTGGTGATGCCGAGGTTGGCGGCGACACGCTTGTTATCGAAGTCGCGAATGTCGCTGTCGACGGTCACATCCCCGAATGTGTAGCGTTTGCCCTCCTCGATCACGTAGGTGATGATGAAGTCCTTCTTGTCCGGCGTCAGCTCGGCCACCGCAGAGATGACCTTGAAGTCGGCATAGCCCTCGGTCAGGTAAAATTGCCGAAGCTTCTGCTGGTCATAGGCAAGCCGGTCCTGATCGTAGCTGGTGTTGGAACTCAGCATGGTCTTCAGGCGAACGGCCTTGGTTGCCATCTGTTCGCGCAGCTTGCTGTCGGGGAAGATGGTATTGCCGAGGATATTGATCTGGCGGACCTGCGATTTTGGTCCCTCGCTGATTTCGAAGACGAGATCGACGCGGTTCTGGTCGAGCGACACCATCTTGGGTTCGATCACGGCGGCGAAGCGGCCCTGGCGGCGATAGAGCTCGACGATCCGCGCAACATCCTGGCGCACGGCGGTGCGGGTGAAGATCTGGCGCGGGGCGAGTTTTACCTCCTTGGCGATCTTGTCCTCCTTCAACCGTTTGTTGCCCTCGAACAGCACGCGGTTGATGATCGGGTTTTCGCGCACCCGCAGCACGATCGCGCCGGTTTCGGCACCGCTGATCGACACGTCGGCGAACAGGTCGCTGGCGTAGAGGTCCTTGATCGCCTGATCGAGCGTTTCGTTGCTGAAGGCCTGGCCGACCCGCAGCTTGGTGTAGGACAGCACGGTTTCCGCCTCGAACCGCTGTGCGCCCTCGACCTGAAGCGACGCGATCGTGCGCGCTATCGCAGCAGGGTGTGGCGGTGGCGGCGTTTGGAGGGGGGGAGGCGTAACAGCGACGCCAGCGGAAGCTATAACGATCGGGCCAACGCCCAACACAAACAACATCAGTGCATCTCCAACCAGCGGCGGGGCTAGGCAGGGGATGTGTCCGGTGGATGTTCGGATTTTGCCGACACGCGCGCCGATACGTCGGCCGCAAAACATATGGTCGCGCGGCGGCGATCGGCGCGCTTGGCGGGTCGCCGTATGTCAGGGCCGCCAAGTGCGGGACATTTGATGGACATTTGGGGAGCGCACCAGACCGTTGCGCGCTGTCCCCATCCGGCGCGCATGTAGTGAAAGGCTTGCCATGTTTGTTGCCATCAAGAGTCCGCTCGTTCCTCCGCCGCAGCTCCCCGAGCAGCCCCCCTATATCGACAACCCGTTTGCGCCCGAGATTTTCGCGACCGGCTATTCGGGGCTGGCCAACCTCAATGGCGTGATCGTGCTGACGCTGGAAAGCGCGCGTTGCGATCATAGTCGTCCGCAGCCCGCGCTGGAGCGGGTCGTCGTCGGGCGCGTCGCCTTGACCACGACGGCGGCGCTGGAACTCGTGACCGGGCTCAACCAGTTCCTGGAGCAGCAGGGGTTCAGCCCGTCCAAAAGTGCTGGCTGACGGGGCGACGTTCCAATGATGCTGCGCGCAATGTTGTTCGTCGCGCAGCATTGGTGGCGTTTGCTGCGCTGAACCGGGGCCTCGCGCGGAGCGGTTGCTCAGACCGGCAGCGTCACCCGCGCGAGCAGCCCGCCGGTCGGTCGGTTCTCGACCTTGGCCTCGCCGCCATGCGCACGGGCCACCGCGCGCACGCTGGCGAGGCCAAGGCCGGTGCCGCCAGTGTCGCGATTGCGCGATCGTTCCGCGCGGAAGAACGGTTCGAACGCGCGGACCAGGTCCGACGGCACCATGCCCGGCCCGTTGTCGCTGACTTCGACGATCGCGACATCGCGCTCGCGGCGCAGCGCGATCTGTGCGCTGCCGCCATAATGCACGGCGTTGGTCACGAGATTGGTGAGCAGCGCCTTTAGCGACGGGGCGTCGCCCTCCATGCTGATCGCTGGTCCCGGCAGGAGCGTAACGTCGCCGCCGCGATCGGCCGCGTCGGTCGCGACACTTTCGGCCAGCGAGCGCAAGTCGAGCCGCTGGCGGCGGACGTGGCGGGTCATTTCGCGGACAAAGGCCATCGCCGCGCCGATCCGCTCGCTCATTTCGCGAATATCGTCTTCCCCGGCGAGGCGGATCGCGTCGGGGGCTTTTTCCAGACGTAGCGACAGCCGCATCAGCGGGGTGCGCAGATCGTGCGCCACTGCAGCGATCAACGTCGTGCGATCCTCGACATAGCGGTTGAGGCGTTCCTGCATCTGGTTGAAGCTCGCCGCCGCTTCGGCGATTTCGGATGGGCCCGACAAGGTGAGCGGTGCGGCGCGGGGATCGCGACCGAGCCGATCGGCGGCCGCCGCGAACAGCGCGATCGGCTTTGCGATCCGGCGCGACATCGCCCAGGCCAGCGGGGCAATGCCGACCGCCGCCAGCACAAACCACAGGACGAAGCGCATGCGCCATGGGCTCAGCATGCGGTCGGTCGGCGTGATCACATGCCAACGACCATCGGGCTGCTGAACATAAACCCTGAAATCGCCGAACAATGCGTCATCCATCGCGCGGTGGCGTCGACGCTCGTCTGCCATGCCCATCGGCGGGGGCGGGTGAAACGCACCGATGATGGTCGGCCCCATCCGTTGATTGGATTGCACGACGACTGCTGTTTCGGGAAGGTGCAGATCGGTCGCGATCAGGTGGCCCAGCGCCAGATCGCGGGCGTCGTGGCTCGGTCCGGGTGGGGTGCCGGTCTCCTCGATCGCCAGGCGCTTGGTCGGATCACGACCGGACTGCGCGACCATCGCGATGCGGCTGGTCGTATAGATGACGGGCGCGGGCGGCGGCATCAGCAGAAACGCACCGAAATTGAGCAACTGGACGAGGATCACCGTCCCCAGCATTAAGCTGAAGATGCGCAGGAACAGCGGCCAGGAGCGCCGCAGGTCGACGGTTCGGTCGGCGGTCATGTGCGGGTCACGCTGGGGACGAAATAATAGCCCTCGTTGCGGATGGTGCGGATGATCTCGTCGTCGCGCGCCCGCAATTTGCGGCGCAGGCGGCTGACCTGCACGTCGATCGCGCGATCATAGGCCTCGCTATCGGGGCCGCGCGCATCCTCCAGCAGCGCATCGCGCGTCAGCACCCGGCGCGGGCGACGGACGAAAGCGCGCAGCACCGAAAATTCGCCGTCGGTCAAATCGACCAGCATGCCGCTGCCGTCGATCAACTCGCGCGCCGCGAAATCGACCCGCCAATCGAGGAAGCGATAGTGGCGCGGTTCTTCGGCGGCACCGTCGCGGGCACGCAGCGCCGCGCGCACCGTCGCCAGCACTTCGCGCGCGCTGCACGGTTTGGTGAGGTAATGGCTGGCCCCGATTTCGAGGCCGAGGATCCGGTCCGGTTCATCGCCGAGGGCGCTGAGAAACACGATCGGGGGGCCGCCGCGCAAGGCGATGCGGCGGCAGGCGGAAATGCCGTCCTCCCCCGGCATCATGATATCGAGCAGGATGAGCGCAATCGGGTGGCGGGCAAGCGCCATGTCCATTTCCTGTGCGCTGGCTGCGGTTTCCACGCGATAGCCGTGCTGGCCGAGGCTTTCGGTCAACAAGTTGCGAATGGCATGGTCGTCATCGACGATCAGCAAAGTTGGCGCGTCGGACGGAGGCGGGGTGGCCGGGGTCATCGCGCGGCGGTGCGACTGCGATGTGTCCGGGATATGTCCGTCAGGGCATGTTCGGGCGGGCGGATGCGCAGCGGCCTCGCTTTGTAACATGGGGGACATGGCCGGAAACAGGGCGGAAAAGAACGCAGCCCATGCGCGGGGCGCAGTTCGTCGCCGCAGCGTGTTCCCTTTCGGAGTTTCTCGACCATGACAGTTAGCGCCAATACTGCAATCTCCAGCACAAGCGGAGCCCGAATCGTCATCGTCGATGACGATCCCGGCGTGCGCGAGCTGCTCACCGAATTTCTCGTCGAAAACGGCTTCGGGGCCGAGGCCGTCGCCAATGGTGCTGCCCTGCGCGACCGGTTGGAGCGGCGCGAATGCGACCTGATTGTGCTCGACATCATGATGCCGGGCGAGGACGGGCTCTCGATCCTGCGCTCGCTGATGCACGATGCCGACGGGCCCGGCATCATCATGCTGTCCGCCATCTCGAGCGAGATCGACCGGATCGTCGCGCTGGAGATGGGGGCCGACGATTATGTCCTGAAACCCTCCACGCCGCGCGAGATCATGGCGCGCATTCGCTCGGTCTTGCGCCGTCGCGCGGGGACGGCGGCACGCGGCGGGGCGATCAGTGTCGGTCATGCAGCCCCCGCGCCGACCGATTGTTTCGCGTTCGCCGGCTGGACCTTCGATTCGCGCCGCCGCAAACTCACCGCGCCGGGCGGAGCAATCGTCGCTGTGACCGAAACCGAATATCGCATGCTCGCCATCTTTCTGCGCGATCCGCAAGTCGTCCACTCGCGCGAAAATCTCGCGGATCTGACCGGACGGGATAATCCCCATTGCAATGACCGCACGATCGACGTCCATGTCAGCCGCTTGCGGCGCAAGCTGTCGGTCAATGGCGGCGACGAGATCATCCGTACGGTGCGCAACCGGGGGTATTTGTTTCTGCCGCGTGTGGAGGCGCGGGTGGCCTGAAGCCAGGCAGATGCGGGGCGGGCCGCACGGTGCGATCCGCCCCGCCGCCGCATCAGAAGCCGAAGTGGATCGAGGCCACGAAGGTGCGCGGCGACCCGAAGGTGTAGCGCGTCGTGCTGGTGGAGTCGGTGCCGGTCGTCAGATTGCTGAAATAGCGTTCGTTGAACAGGTTGGCGACGTTGAGCTGGAAATAGGTCTGCGGCAGCCCAAGCTGTTTCAGCCCGATCCGCGCGTCGAGATCGACCGTGGTGTATCCGGGGGCGATCACGTCGTTGACGTCGGTCGCATAGCGGCGGCCGACATGCTTGACCTGCAGCCCGATTGCGATCGGGTCGAAATCGACTTGCACGCGCCCGCCATATTGCCATTTCGGCGTCTCGACGACGAATTTGCCGGCAGTGTTGGCGGTGACGAGACTGGTGCTCGGGTTGATGACATCGCTTTGCAACCGCGCATCGATGAACGAGCCGAAGCCATAGATCGACAGATGCTGCACGGGGGCGATGCCGATGCTGGCATCCACGCCCTTGCTCTTTACCGCGCCGACGTTGCGATCGGTGGTCAGCGTGCCGCCACCCTCGAGCTCGGTCGTGGTCGAGATGATGCGATTGTCGTAATAGGTGTACCAGCCCGCCACCTGCGCCTGGATCAAGGCGGTGGTGTAGCGCAGGCCAAGGTCGACCGTGTCGGTCTTTTCGGGCTTCACCGCACCGGTCGGTTTGATCTTCACATCGTCAAAGGCATACAGATTGTCGGTGCGCGGTGCCGAAAAACCCTTGGAATAGCTGGCAAAGGTGCTGAGGTGCGGGGTGATCGCGTAGGTCAGGCCGATATTGGGCAGCACCGCATTATAGGTCTTCACCCGGTTGTTGTACGGCAGGCCATAGGTCGCCGTGGTTGCATTGGCGGCTACCTGCGCCGCGGTCTGCGACGTGCAATAGGCATCGCTGGTGCTGCCGGGGATGGTGTAGCAATAATTGGTCAGGTTGCGGCGGAAGAACGGCGCACGCACGCCCAGCGCGACCTTCAGCTTCTCGTTCAGAAACGACCCGCGATATTCGCCCGAAAGCTGATGCAGGATCGCATAAGACAGCCGGTTGCGCTTCTGCAGCACGTTGCCGGCCGCATCGACCACGGCATAATCGCTCACGCCGTCGATCGCGCTGAACACATTATAGGGCTGGCCGGTCGCATCGAGCAGGCTCATTTCGCCGGTCTGGCGATGGCGTGCGCGGTCCCACGTATAGGCGAAGCGCACCGCATTGTCGGCGTCGAACTCGTATCGCAAATTGGCAATCGCGGTGAAGCGCTGCGTCCGCGTGTTCGAGGGCGAATAGACCCGCACATAATCCAGCGTGTCGCCATCGCCGTTAATGTCGACCCCGCTCGCCGTGCCCGCGCCCAAGCGCTGGAACTGATAGCTATAGATACCCGAAGCCGCCGCAGTCCCGCCAGCGTTGGTGGCATTGGCGTTGCTTTCGGCCAGCACCGAAGACCCGCCGCCATTGGCGCGCGTGAAGCTATAGGCACCGTCGAAGGTCAGCGTCAGCTTGGGCGTCAGCGTGATGCGCGAGTTGATCCGCACGTTGCCGGTATTGGACGGGTTGATCGCGGTCGCGGCCACGTTCGAGCAGGCCGATTTGTCGCTCTGGCTGGTGCCGTTGACGCCGCTTGCCGAGGGAAGTGAGCAACTCGCATCGTACAGGAAGGCGGAGGAGGTGTTGTTATACAGCGCGTCATACTGGCTCTTGCTGAGCGACAGCGTGTAGGGGTTGGAGGGGCTGATCGTCGACGGCACGACCGAGGTGCCCAGCACCGAACGGATATTGGACAGCGACGGGTTGCTGTACGAACTGTTGCGATTCTCGTTGTAATGGCCCGCGATCGAGATGAAGTCGCCATTGCTGCCCAGCGGTTGGTACAGTTTCCCGTTGAACTGCTTTTTGTCGAGGCTGCCATAGCCGCGATACTGGTCGTATGTTTCCTTGCTCGCCGAGAACCACGCCTTGGTCCCGAACGCGGTGAATACACCCGTGTTGAACAGGCCGAACACGCGGTTCATGTCATAGGTGCCGTGCGAATAGATCGCGGTTGCGCCCATCTTGTCGGTTGGGGTGAGCGAGCGATAGTTGACCGTGCCGCCCGATGCGCTCGCGGTCGGCGAATCGACATCGGTGGTGCCGAAATTGACGTTGACCTGCTCGATCAATTCGGGGTCGAGCTGCTGGTTTGAATAGATCGCGTAATTGCCGGAATCGTTGAGCGGAATGCCGTCGAAGGTCAGCGACACGCGCGCGCCGTCGAAGCCGCGAATGCGGAGCTGCCCGCCCGACGCACCATAGGGATCGCTATTGGTGAAATTGACGCCGGGGATCTGGTTGATCGTGTCGAGGATCGACTGGCCCGGAACGCGGTGGGCGATGAAGTCCTGCGTCAGCACCGCCTTTGCCTTGGGCGTGTCGGGAATTTCGATGCCGTTAATGCCCGTCGCGCGTTTGCCACTGACGACGATGTCGGTTTCGGCATCGATCGACCCGGTCGATTGGGCTGCTGCGAGCGTCGGCAAGCTGAGCCCCGCCATAGCAGCACTATACATAAGAGCTTTGCGCATTGTCTTCCCTTTTTTGAACTGCGCAGCGGAACGTTGTATCGTTCGCTGTCAATAATTCGGTGAAGAGTTCTTATGAAGGTTAGATAACAATGGCTATTTCGAAGATTTTTATAGAAAGTTATCCGACGGATGGTATTATTATAGACACAGATTGTTTCGTAATGTTACAAGCCTTGTAGAATTTACCGATACGTTGCTTGTAGTTGTTGAAGAAGATTTTGCCCCGCGGATTTTGCGGTCCGGGAGCGTCAGAACAGACGGCGCAGCGACAGGCTGACGGTGCGACCAAGCGGATCGAGTAGGTCCGGCTGGTACAGCAGCGGCGTGGCCCCATTTGCGTCGCGAACGGTCTGGCGGGTGTCGAGCATATTGCCGATCGCCAGGCTGACCCGCGTTGCCCGCGCCCAGGCTTGACCCGGAAAGCGTTGTTCAAGATTGGCGAAGATCCGCAGATCGAAGGTCGCCAGCGCCGAGAAATGCAGCGATCCGGCCGCGTCTGCGGTGGTGGTGACCGTCGTCGCACTCTTCCAGTTGCCGCTCAGGCGCAGCCCAACGCCATTGTCGATGATACCGGCGTCGACTTGCACCGCGTGGCGCGGCTGACCGCCGGTGCCGGTCGACCCGCCGTCGAGCAAGTCGATCGTCGCGCTGTCGTCACGCAGCACCAGCCGGTCGCGGAAGTACCAGCTATGGAAGGCCGAGAATTGCAGGCGCAGACTGTTGTCACCGCCGCCGCCACCAGGGCCGCCCGGCCCTCCCGGACCTCCAGGGCCGCCGGGGCCGCCAAAGCCCCCAGGGGGCGGTCCCATGCCATCGGGCGGCGGACCCATTCCCTCGGGTGG
>NZ_JSBN01000120.1 GCF_000797515.1 Sphingomonas sp. Ant H11 | reverse complement strand
ATCTGCGAGCGGGGCGCGGTCGCCATCCATGCTGTAGAGGCTTTCGACCGCGATCCACGCCCGACCCGTGCCGCCGCGCCGCCGCCACTCGGCAATCGCCTGATCGACCGCGCCCGCGTCATTATGCGGCGTGGCGACGCTTTCGGCGCGGGCGAGGCGCATGCCTTCATGCGCGCTGGCATGGATCAGCGCATCATGGACGATCAGGTCGCCGCGCTGCGGCAGCGTGGACAGCAAGGCGGCATTGGCGGCATAGCCGCTGGAGAAGAACAGCGCCGCTTCACTGCCGAAAAAGGCCGCGGCCTCGGCTTCGAGCGCTTCATGCTCGGGATCGTTGCCGCGCAGCAGCCGCGACCCGCCCGACCCGATCGAAACCCCGCGCGCCAGCGCCGCCGCCACCGCGTTGCGTAAGCGCTGCGCGCGGGCGAGGCCGAGATAATCGTTGGACGAAAAATCCAGCCCGGTGCGCGGTTGCAGGCGGCGTAGCCGCGCGGCGGAGTCGAGCGTGGTCAAATCGTTTTGCTGAGCGAGCAGGAGCGTCATCGGTCGGCCTATACCAAAGCTGGCCGATGACGCAAGCGCGCGCCGTCACATTTTGCGGCTCAGCGGTTGAGCGCGCAATCCTTCGGGGCATTCACCGGATTACAGCGCGCTTCGCCACCGCCGGGCAAACGAACGACATAATTGGTGCCATAGCCATTGCCGGGCTTGTAGAAATCGGTCGAGACGACCTGTGCGCCGCTGCGGAACGCCTGATTGGCGCGTGACAGATCGTTGACCTTGGCCTCATAGGTTTCGATGTCGGCGCGTGCACGCACCAGATAGCCTTGCGCGACGCGCTCGGGGATTTCCTTAGCGCGCAGCGTGGCATTGTCCATCAGCAGGAACGCGGCATAGCTTTGCCCCGGCGTCGCGCGCAGGAAGGCCGCGCGCCCCTCCAGATTGGGGTGCCCTTCATGATAGGCGGCCAGCGCCGCTGGATCGAGCGCGGTCAGCAGCAGGAACACGAACTTACCGCGCGATTGGCTGAGCGTTGGCCAATGCTGCGCCAGCACACCCGCTTCGAGCGTCGGATAGGTACCGCGCACCTGGTCGGGGGTGACCATATGGTCGCGTCCGATCACGTCGAAGATTGTGCGGTCCATTTCGTCGAACGCCGCGCGGTCGAATTTCAGCGGGGCGGTCGATCCCGGGAAGATCGGGAGGGCGTCGCTCTTGGCCTCGACCAGGATGAAGATCGGTGCATGGTTCGGGTGCGCGTCGGACCAGCGGCGGAGCTGGGTCAGGCAGGTGCGGAACAGATTGCAGCTCGACCGCACGTCGAAATCGGCGATGTGGAAGACCTTGAGGCCGGGCTTGTCCATGTCGGTCGCATCGCGCGGCTCGATCTCGCTATCGGCAATGCCCTTCGCCTTCAGCGCGGCATAGCCCGCCGGATGGGCGTAGCGCCCGCCTTCGGGATCGTGGTTGATGTCGAGCTCAAGGCTGCGCACCCCGGCGTCGAGCTGCGCGGTCAGCGAGGGGAAGCGATAGGTCAGCCCGTCGCTCAGGCTGCCGGGATTGGGATGATATTCCTCCCACGAGCGTTTCATCTCACCGGTCATGCGGCTGGTGAAGATGGCGAGTTGCGGCCCGATCGCCGCATCGGCCATCGCCAGCAAATGCTTGTCGACACCCTGCGAATAGCTGTTGTGCGTGCCCAGCACCTGGATCTGGTTCAGCCGCAGTTCGGCGGGGCGGTCCTTGGCACCGACGGTGGCGAGCGCGGTTACGGCGCAGGTCGCGGCAAGGCCGAGACCGAGAGCGATCTTCTTCATGCCAATATCTTTCTATAGCGGAAGAGGGGCAGGGCCGACGCGCGGTTGCGCATCGGCCCCGGCAGGATCAAAATTTGAACTTCGCGTAGCCGCCAACGGTGCGATAGGCGTTAGGCGACGTGTAATGCAGCAGGCCGAGCGCGCCGTAGATCTGCCACCCGGTGGAGAAATAGGTGTTGAACAGGTTGCGCGCATAGACGCCGACCTCGACCGTGTCGTTCACCTTGGCCAAGCTGAAGCGGGTGTTGACCAGGCCATAAGCCGGCACGAAGGCATAGCTGGAATTGGGCGTCTTGGTGCCATCGGCATTGCTCACCGCCGGGGCCAGCAAGTCCCCAAGCTGTGCGCCTGTCACCGTCTGCGAATCGCTGCGATAGGCGTAATCGACATGCGCCTTCACCTTCAGGTCCGCACTGACCTCGGTGCCGTAATCGGCGTTGATCGTGGCGGACCAGCGCGGCGCGTTGGTCAGCCGCGTGCCGGTGTAATTGGCGGTCGGGCTGGCGACATAATCGGTGAACTTGGCGTCGGTGAAGGTCACCGCGCCGCCGATCGAGAAGTCGCGCGTCGGCTTCACCGCCAGCGACGCTTCGAACCCGCGCGAGCGCAGGCCCGGCGCGTTGCCGATCGCCGAGGCGAGGATGAAGCCGCCGACGCCGGTGCTGACCGGGGTGAGGATCGTCGCCTGGAAATTGGTGTATTTCGACGAATAGAGATCGAAGTTCAGGCGAACGCGGCGGTTGAGAAATTCGGACTTCACGCCGACTTCCCAGCTTTTCACCGATTCCGGATTGTACGGATCATATTTGTTGCCGACAAAGGCGACGCCGCCGGGCTTGTAGCCGGTCGAATAGGACGCATAGACCATCACGTCGGGGCTGATCGTGAATTGCGGCGCGATCCGGTAGGTAAAGCGCCCACCCTTTTTGGAGCCCGTGCGGAAGTCGGCGGTCGGCGCGTTGCTGGTCGCGATGAAGTTTGGCGTATAGCCGCGATCGTCATCGGATCGATGTTGATGTAGCCGAGCGTCTGCCCGTTCCAATCATAATTGTAGCGCCCGCCCAGCGTAAGGCTCAGTTGCGGGGTGAAGGTGAATTTGGTCTGGCCGAACACCGCCGCCGTCTCGTTGCGGGCGTTGAACAGCACGGTATTGCCGAGCAGCTTGCCGGTGATCGGATCATTGGCACCGGTCAGCGCATACAGCGTCGGCGCGGGAACGCCGGCAGCCGAGATCAGCGGCGCGCCCAGCGTGCCCCATTGCACCTGCGTCTGCCGCGCATTGAGCTTGTTGTAGAAGCCGCCGATCAGATATTCGAAAAACTGCCCGGTCGGCGAGGCGAAATGCACTTCCTGGCTGAACTTGTTGGTCGTCAGCCGGCCGATGTTGAACGGAATGTAGGACGAGATCGTGTTCGGCAGCAGGTCCGCCGGGGTGTCGTTGCCATAGGCCGTTTCGCGATAGGCGGTGATCGAGGTCAGCGTGTTCCGCCCGATCTGATAGGTGACGTGGAGCGAGCCGCCCTTGTTGGTCGTGGCGATCGATCCGAGATAGCTGTCGGCATTGCTGGCGTTTTGCGGCCCGGGCGTGACGCCGAGCGCGATCATTTGCGCAGTGATTGCGGCCGACGGCGCATAGACCGATCCGGCCGGGCCGCCCACCGGGATGCGCACCGACGTATCGTAATGCCGGGTATATTCGCCGGCCAGGACGAATTCGAGCTGCTCCAGCGGCTGGTAGCGCAGCTTCGCGCGCACGCCATATTCATCGACCCGGCCAAGGTTACGGTTGAGCACGACATAGCGGCCCTTGCCGTCCTGCCCCTGTTCGAACGCCGACACGCGCAGCGCGGCATCGTCGCCGAGCGGAACGTTGACGGTGCCGTTGACGATGCGGTCGTTGCGTTCGCCATAGCTGCCGTAGAAATTGCCGCTGAGCTTGCCGAATTCGGGGCGGTTGGTGGTGATTGCGATCACGCCCGAAGTCGAGTTTTTGCCGAACAGCGTGCCTTGCGGGCCCATCAGCACGTCGACACGCGCCACGTCGGTCAGGCCGGTCAAGCCGTTGTCGCGCTGCGCGTCCATGACGACGTCATCGACGACGACGTTGACCGACTTGGAATTGGAAAAGTCGAACGACGTGCTGCCGACACCGCGGATCTGGAAGGCGGCACCCTGGGTCGGGTCATATTGCACGCCCGGCACGACATATTGCAGGTCGTCAGCGAGATATAGCCGGTCTTTTCGAACGCGGCACCGCTGACCGAAGTGATCGCGATCGGCACGTCCTGCGCCTTTTCGCGGCGGCGCTGCGCGGTGACGACGATGTCTTCCAGCCCGTCGGCCGGTGCCGTGCGCGTACCTTGGCTCGCGCTGGTACCGGTGCCCGTCGTCGCGTCTTGCGCGAACGCTTGTTCAGTAACGGTCCCGGCGCACAGGATGATCGCGGCGCTGGCCAAGAGTCTGGAAAGTGAGAGCGTATGCATAGTGTATTCCCCCAAATGTGCGCGCCGATTCGGCTGCGGGCATGGCGGTCCATTAGCGAGGGTCAATGACAAGAAAATTACACTTGTTCAGTTAATGCTGAGATCAATGCCGACGGCGATGCTGCCCCCACACGGGCACCGATCCGACAAATCTCGCCAGAATTCCAAGCGATACGGCCATCAGGCCGATTTCGGCCAAAGCCGGGCACAGGATAACCGGCGCAAACGCCTGTGCAGTGCCGCGCGCGGTATTTGGATCGAAACCCAGCAGCTTATACCCTAGGAACAGCACACCCGTGGCAAGCGCGCCGCAAAGATTGAAGGGAAGATGGAAGCCCGCATAATAAGCGGCAGCCCGTGCCTCGCCTGCATCCGGGCCGCCATCAGCGTCCAGCCGACCGCCGAGGAGGACGCGCAGCGCCATGAAATCGACCGCTGAGAAAAGCCCGAACAGGACGCTCCACAGCATCAATGGCACCGGCTGATGCGGCGGCAAGGCGATCAGTGCGGCGGCCATCAGCAGATTGGCCCATAAGGTAATGCGCAACAGGACAGGCGCAGACAGATGCCGCCTCAGGCGGATCGCGACGACAATGCCAAGCGCCGCGCATAGCGCCTGCACCAGAACCCCGGTCGGCCCCCAAGCGCGCAGGCCAAGGCCGGACCCGGTGATATACAGATACCCCGTGCTGGTGATCGCGGTATGTGCGCCGTTGAGCGCGAACAGCGCCGCAAGCCGCCGATTTTGCGGGCTGGCATAGGGAATGCGCAACGGATCGAGCACCGTGCGCCATCGCCACGCGCGCGCCCTGGCTTGGCGATCAGGGACCAGCGCGATCAGAAACCCGTGGGTTATTGGCGTCGCGACGATGATCACCAGCAGCATCGCGATAACCGGCGACCGCAACAGCCCGGTCTGGGCGACGCCGATCAGGGAAAAGCCGATGCCCCCGGCAATGCCGAACAGCGTCCGCAGCCCAAAGACGCGGGCACGTCCGATCGCATTGGCGGAGACCTCCAACGCCCAGGCCCCATGGGTGACGTTGCAGACCGCCCAGCCCATCACCAGCCCGGTCAGCGCCAAAGCGATGGTGCCCACCCCGGTCGACCGCGTTGCCTGCAGCAGCATCGTTGCAGCGAGCACGATCACTACGGTGCCGCCCAGCATCCACGGCGCGCGATGCCCGATTCGCGCCGATCCACGATCGCACAACACCCCCATCATCACCTCTGCCGGGATCGAGGCGAAGTTGGCAAGGGTGACCAGCCACCCCACCACGCCGATGGTCAGCCCAAGCTCACACGACAAATACGGGGCGAGGAAACTGTGGCGGGTGAGGTCATATCCCGCAAACACGAAGGTCGGCAGCGACAGCGCCAACAATTGCGCGCGCGCGGGTACGCTTCGGTCATGCACGCTGAACATCCACAGTGCCGCGGTAGCGCGGGGATGTGCCGTTTCGATGACGGTCGGGCGATCAGTCCGCTGGGGTGGTGCGCCATGCCGACAGCGCCGCGAAAGCGCGGAGATAATAATCCCGCTCGGGCAGCTTGCGCGCCATCGCAATCATTTGCATCCCGAACAGGGCGATCGAGATGACTTGCCCGGTCGCGCGATCAAAGCCCGGGGAATCGACAATCCCCAGCGATTCCAGATCGACCGCGCGGATATTCTCCCCGCGCCGCCGCCGCATATCGAGTGCGTGCGGGACCAGGCTCGGCTCGCGCACGCTGGCCAATGCGATCATCGATGTCGCCTTGATCAGGTCGCGCGCGCTGCTGTCGTCATTGGGCGCGACATTCGCAGCGCGTGCGCGGTCTCGATAGAGGTGGAAGCGTTGGATGACCGCGTTCAGCCCAGCCACCACCAGCGCGCCGCGCGCGCCGAAATGATAGACCACGGTCGAGGCGGGAACGCCCGCCGCCAGCGCGACCGAACGGTGCGTGACCATGTCGATGCCCTGCGAGACGATCACCTGCGCGGCGCTGTCGGCAATGCGGCGGCGCTTCGGGTCGTCGAGATCGGTGGTCGGCTGATCGCGCGATTCGAGCGCGGCGATCAGTCGAGGGATCGCGTCGGCCGCATCGTCATCGACCGGTCGGGGAAACAGTCCGTCGGCAAAGCGGTGCAAGCAATGGAGCCGCAGCAAGGTGTATGCCGGGTTTGCGCCTGCGCCGAGCGCGAAACCGGCTTCGTCGAGAATATAGCCCAGCGCCAGATCCGCCAGCCCCGGTGATCCGAACACCAGCGTCGACCAGAACGCCCCGGCACGGTCCAGCCATGCGTCGAGCAATGGCGACGCCGTCGCCTGCAGGGCACGGTCATGCACCAGTTCGATCAGCAGCAATGCCTGGCTGCGACCGGTGTCGAGCCAGTCGCGAAACGCGATGTCGGTAAGCGTGGCACGCCCGCGCGGGCCCGTCGGCACGGCGGCCGCAAGATCCAGCCAATGCGCGAAGAAACGGCCATCGCGCGCGGCCGCTTCTTCGATTACGCGGTCGATCAATTGCTCCTTGCTGCCCATGCGCGCCGAAATGACCGAGACGCTCATGCCGATCTTCACGGCAAGCGGGCGCAGCGTCAGCTCGGACAGGCCCTGGCGAACGATGATGTCGAGCGCGGCATCGACGATCGTGTCCACGCCGATGCCATCCTGATTGGCCGAGTGCTTCACCTGCATGGGCATTCCGTATCGCACGTCGCGCGGCACGTCACGACCGAACCGGCGACTGTCCGCATTCTTGATTGCGCACGCCGTTATTTACACCGCGTCATCCAGCGAGAAGCGGTCGTCATCCTCGTCATAGGCGAAGACTTCGGCATAGCGGCCCCACAGGGTGACCGTGCGCAGCGTTTCCTCGGCATAATCGGGCGACATATGGTCTTCGAGTTCGTCGCGGAAGCGGCGCGCCGGGGCGGCGTGGCCGGCGCGTTCGTCGAGGATGCGCTTGATGTGCTGCGCGAGCGGGACGTGCGCGAGCAGGGCTTGTGCGAACAGCGCCTTGCGCGTGTCGACATCGGCCTCGGCATAGCGGCGCGCCGAGGGGGTGAGCTGGATGTTGGCACCCTGCAATTCGGCGAAGCGCAGCAATTGCAGCGTTTCCGCCATCGGGAACAGATCGTCGATTTCGAGCTGGAGTTGGTCGGCAAGGTCGGCCATCGCCGCGCGGCCGTTGAACGGGCTGGCATCGACTTCCTCGATCAGACCGGCAAGCGAGTTGGTCGAGACGCGCGGCAGCACCATCTGGATGCCGGTGCCGGGGAACACGCCGTCGCGCGCCGGTTCGGGCGCGGCGCGCGCGGTCATGCGGGCATAAATGTCATCGACCAGCGCGCGGAACGGCGGGTCGAGCCGGTCGCGCGGTTGCGGCAGATCGACCTTGATCTCGGCGGCGACGCGGCCGGGGTTGGACGAGAAGACGAGGATGCGGTCGCACATCAGCACGGCTTCCTCGATATTGTGCGTGACGATCAGGATCGACTTGATCGGCATGCGTCCTTCCGCCCACAGATCGAGCAGATCGGTACGCAGCGTCTCGGCGGTGAGCACGTCGAGCGCGGAGAAGGGCTCGTCCATCAGCAGCAGCGACGGGTTGACGACGATCGCGCGGGCCAGGCCGACGCGCTGGCGCATGCCGCCCGACAGTTCCTTGGGATAGGCGTTTTTCGAAACCGTCGAGCCCGATCAAATCGATCGCGGCGAGCGCGCGGGTGCGGCGTTCCTCGGCGGGGACGCGCTGTGCCTCCAGGCCGAGCTCGACGTTCTGGAGGACGGTCAGCCAGGGGAAGAGCGCGAAGGTCTGGAACACCATGCTGACGCTGGGGGCGGCGCCGTTCTCGTCGGGCACGAAATCGATCGCACCTTCGTCGGGTTCGATCAGCCCCGCGATCGAGCGCAGCAGCGTCGATTTGCCCGAGCCGGAGCGGCCGAGCAGCCCGACCACTTCATTTTCGCGCAGCGTCAGGTCGACATCGTCGAGCACGAGCAGCCCGCCGCTGCCGGCCTTGCCGTAGCGGTGAGTGAGGTGTTCGACTTTCAGCAGCGTGTTTGCGGTGGCGGTGCGGGCGAGGGTGGCCATGGTCCGGGTCCAGTCTCTTGAAGGTCGAAGGTCAGGCGAGGCGCAGGCGGCGGTCGGCATAGGCATAAAGCGGGCGCCACAGGAAGCGGTTGAAGCCGATCACGAAGATCGACATCACCGCGATGCCGAGCGTCACGCGCGGGAAATCCCCGGCGGTGGTGGCCTTGGCGATATAGGTGCCGAGGCCATGCGCCTCGAGCCGCTCGCTGCCCCAGGACACCGCCTCGGCGACAATGCTGGCATTCCACGATCCGCCCGATGCGGTGAGCGCGCCGGTGACATAATAAGGGAAAATGCCGGGGATGGCGAGCGTGCGCCACCATTGCCAGCTGCGCACGCGGAACATGCCTGCCGCCTCGCGCAGGTCGTTGGGGATGGCGCTGGCGCCGGCGATGACGTTGAACAAGATGTACCACTGCGTGCCCAGCACCATCAGCGGCGACAGCCAGATGTCGATGTTGAGGTGCCAGTGGACGATCGCGATGACGGCGAAGGGGAACAGCACGTTGGCGGGGAAGGCGGCGAGGAACTGCGCGACCGGCTGCAGCCGCTCGGCCCAGCGCGGACGCAGGCCGATCCACACGCCGATCGGCACCCACACCAGGCTGGCCAAAGCGATCAGCACCAGCACGCGCGCCATGGTGATGAGGCCGAGGCCGAAGGCGGTGAACGCATCGTGCCAGGCGAGGTGACCGGCGACATAGCCGATCACCAGCCAGGCGGCGGCGAGCAAAGCGGCGGCGACCAAAGCGAGCCACAGGATCTGGCCGAGCGGGCTGCGCGCTTCGCGGCGGTGCGAGCGTTCGGCGCGGGCCGGGCGGCGGTCGATCGCCATCAGCAAGCGACCGAGCGCGGTGAAGGGGGCGAACAGCACGGGCAGCAGCTTGGTGCGGCGGAACAGATCATAGGCCCAGCTTTGCGGGCCGTCCTGCGAGGCGGTCTGTTCGAAGCGGAAGCGATCGGCCCAGGCGACGACGGGGCGGAAGACGAGCTGATCGTAGAGCAGGATCACCACCGCCATCGCCGCGACCGCCCAGCCAACCGCGCGGAAATCCTGCCGGTCGATTGCGAGCGCCAGCCACGATCCGATGCCGGGCAGCATGATCCGGGTATTGCCGACGCTGATCGCCTCGGACGCGACGACGAAGAACCAGCCGCCCGACATCGACATCATCGCGTTCCACACCAAGGACGGCGTGGCGAAGGGCAGTTCGAGGCGGATGAAGCGCCGCCACGGCGACAGCGCGAAACCGCGCGAGACTTCCTCCAGGTCGCTCGGCACCGAGCGCAGCGACTGGTAGAAGCTGAACGCCATGTTCCACGCCTGGCTGGTGAAGATGGCGAAGATTGCCGCCAGTTCGACGCCCAATTGCTGGCCGGGGAAGAGGCCCATGAAGAAGGTGACGGTGAAGGTCAGGAAGCCGAGGATCGGCACCGATTGCAGGATGTCGAGCGCAGGCACGATGACCATCTCGGCGCGCTTGCTCTTGGCGGCGAGGGTGGCGACGACGAAGGTGAAGACGAGCGATGCCGCAAGCGCTGCAAACATGCGCAGCGTGGTGCGGAGAGCATAAGCGGGCAGGTTCCACGGATCGAGCGCGACCGGGTCGAGCCGGAGCTGCGACAGCGGCTGCGCGACGCCCTCCGCCCCGCGCACGATGAGCACGCCGAGACCGGCAAGCAGCAGGAAAGCGATGGCGTCGGCCCAGCTTGGCGTCGTGACGCGCCAGAAGCGCGAAAAGGGCCGCACACCCCGGGCAATCTGGGGCATCTCACGCATTGTCTCACCTCACACGGGCGGCCGTCGACGGCCACCCCGGGGCGAGACTGATCGGATCAGGCTCGGCCGGGCGCCCCCGACGGCGCATATTGTCGACTACTGTCGCTTGGCATTTGCTTGTTTGATCCTGAGTGTCGGCGATTCGGCCGACGTCGGGCGATTGCTCCCGCACTGCAGCATTGTCAATCGCGGGCGGAGCGGGGGCTTTCGATCGCTGCGCTTTATGGATTCTTCACGGAAATGGGGTGCGATCGCCGGGGACTTTTTACGGCATGGGGGCGCATTCCGCTGCCATCATGACCCACCTTCCCGAACATAGCATTGGCGGTCCCCGGCGGCGTTTGCGGACGCAGCCGCGT
>NZ_JSBN01000012.1 GCF_000797515.1 Sphingomonas sp. Ant H11 | reverse complement strand
CCGCGCCCACCGGTCGGCCTCGATCGGCTGACCGCCGCCGAGGCGCAGGCCGCCGCCGATCCGGGTCATGCCAGCGACCATCAATTGGCAAGCTTCCCGATCGAATATTCCGAAGGGGCCGACGTCGGTTATCGCTGGTATGAAAAGACCCGCGCCACGCCGTTATTCCCGTTCGGCCACGGGCTCAGCTACACCAGTTTCGCGTACCGCAACCCGGTGGTGAAGGGCGGCGCGAAGCTCAGCATCAGCTTCGAGGTGGTGAATACCGGGCGCGTTGCCGGGGCGGACGTGCCGCAAATGTATGTGAGCAGGGATGGAGCGTCGGCACCGATGCGGCTTGCCGCATTCCGACGCGTCACGCTGAAGCCGGGCGAGTCGGCCCGCGTCACGCTGGTGGCCGAACCGCGTATCCTGGCGGATTATGACCCGACTTTGCCCGGCTGGCGCGTCACGGGTGGTCGTTACCGCGTCGCGCTGGCGCACGATGCCCGCGATCGCGCGCTGGTCTCGACCGCCACGGTGACGGCGGCGACGATGAAGCCCTAACCGACGGACAGGAAGGCGGTGACCGTCAGCCGCCCCAGTGCGGGGTCGCTCGACAGCACCGCCTCCGGGCCGATCGCGCCGCTGTGGAGGAGGTAGCTTGGGTAAACGAGCGCGCGGTTGTAACGCGCCTCCACCGCCATAGTGCGTTCGAACAGCGGCGTGTCGCCCGCCACATAGCGCGCAGGCGGCACCCCGCCATAGCGGAACTCCGCGTCGAGCTGACCGAAGAAGATCGGCGCGCGCTCCTCGTCGATCGTCTCGAATCCCGTCGATCGATGGCGAAAGAAGGCGGTGCCGTCGCCGCCTTCGGGCGCAAGATAATGGACCAGCGCAATACGGTCCGCCCGAAAGGCATCGCAGTGTGGAACGCGTTGACGGACATCGAGCTTCTCGGGTGGGGTCGTCACGATCGAAAAGCTGGCATCGACCACCTCGACTGCGCCCGAGCGGCCCAATAGCGGCCCCAGCACATCGGCCAGGACCGCCAGTTGCGCGGGGAGATATGCCTTGGGGAGAGCTGCGCGGATCCCCGGATAATGCTCCACGGCGGGGCCGAAGGTCGATGCAAGCGCAACCGCGCGCAACGCGTCAGGATCAGCCGTAAAATCGTCGATCACCACCACCGGCTGCGCCTCGCGCCCGACGCGGTGCACGCTCAACGAAGGTGCCGTCATCGCGCGGGCCAGTAGCGCACGTAATCGACCGACATGCGCTGCGGTAGCGCGGCATCGTCGATCCCCTTCGCTCCACCCCAATCCCCGCCCACGGCCAGATTGAGGATCAAATGGTACGGCACGGTAAACGGCCACGCCGCATGTCCACCGGGCTGATCGTCCACGACGCGCATATACCCATGACCATCCACACCGATGGTGATCGCGTGCGGCTGCCAGTCGAGCTGGTAGCGATGATAAGCGGTACATGCGCTCGCGAGGCGCGTCTCGGCACCGCGCTGCGTCCCGAGTGTGTGATTGAAGGCGGCGGAGTGGAGCGTGGCATGCACCACCAGCGGCTGCCAGCCGACCATTTCCATTACGTCGATCTCGCCCATGTCGGGCCAGGTGCCGCTTTGGGGCAATAACCAAATCGCCGGCCAGGTGCCGCGGCCACAGGGCAGCTTGGCGCGGATCTCGTAAAAACCGTAGCCGAACGCCGCGCGGCTGACGAGCTTGGCTGCGCTATAGTCCTGCCCACCCCAATCGGCTTTGGAGCGCAGCGCCTCACGCCGTGCCTCGATCACCAGCGTGCCATGCTCGATCCGGGCATTTTCGCGGCGGTCGGCGGCGTAATATTGCTTTTCGTGATTGGCCCAGCCCTGCCGGTTGCGCTCGGTATCGAAGCGCCAGCGGCGCTGGTCGATCGTGCGGGTGAACCCGTCGGCAAAGGCAGGTCGCCGCGCGGGCGGGCGCATCGGCACGTCCACCGAATAGTTGGTCGCAGCCAGGCTGACCGCCTGCGCGAGCAGGATCATGACGACCGTCAACGCGCTACCCCATCCCTCTCGGATCGCTTCCCTTCGGTCCGCTCCGATGATGGCTTAGAACGCGATGGTGCTGGAAACCACCCGAAACATCGCGGAGGCGACAGGATCGACAGGGATGGCCAATGGCGACGGGGATCGCTTAGGTAGCGGCGACGGTAAGATCCTGCATTGAAAGGGACAACGGGTTGACGAGAGGAACGACACGCCGCGCGGTTCTGGCGGGCATGGCCGCGATCGGCGCGCATTCGGTGGCGGCACAGGGCCGACGGAGCTTGCACGAACCGGACCTCGGCCAACATGTCCTGATCGTCGACCCAGGAATGCCAGGTGCGCAACGCCAGATCGACACCTGGTTTGCGGAGCAGGAACGCGCGCATTTCACCGATCGCCGCTACGCCATCCTGCTCAAGCCTGGCACGCATAACCTCGACCTCAATGTCGGTTTCTTCACCCAGGTTGCAGGCCTGGGCCTCCATCCCGACGACGTGATCGTCAGCGGCCATGTTCATGCCGAAGCCGATTGGGCAAAGGGCATGGCGCTGGTGAATTTCTGGCGGTCGGTCGAGAATATGGCGGTCCGGCCGCCGGATCGCGCCGATCGTTGGGCCGTGTCGCAGGCCGCACCCTATCGGCGCATGCATCTCGCTGGCGATCTCGCGCTTGACGATGGCGGCTGGTCGAGCGGCGGTTTCATGGCCGATTGCCATGTCGAGGGCGTTGTCCGCTCGGGCACGCAGCAACAATGGTTTACCCGCAGCTCGCAGCTTGGCGGCTGGCAGGGAGCCAATTGGAACATGATGTTCATGGGGGTCACCGGAGCCCCGCCAAGCAGCTTTCCCGAGCCGCCTTATACCACTCTGCCGAGCGTGCCCGTTCTTCGCGAGAAGCCGTTTCTCCATGTACGGCCGGATGGCGGCTGGGCGGTGTTCGTTCCGGCGCTTCGTCGGGACGCGACGGGGGTTTCGTGGCGAGGCCGACCGGCGGGCCGCAGCGTACCGCTGGGGGACTTCCTGATCGCGGATCCGACAACGCCGATCGAGGCGATCAACCGCGCGCTCGCCGGCGGCGGCCACCTGTTGCTCACGCCGGGGGTATACCGGCTACGCGAGCCGATCCGCGTGCCCCGGGCCGACACCGTCGTGCTGGGGCTGGGGCTGGCAACGCTGCTGAGCGAAGCGGGCAATGCGGCGATGCTGATCGCCGACGTGCCCGGCGTGTCCGTTGCCGGCCTGCTGATCGACGCCGGGCCGCAACTATCGCCGGTTCTCATGGAAGTGGGGCCGAAGGGCGCAAATCGCGATCATCGGGCCAATCCCACGCTGCTGGCAGATGTGTTTTTCCGCGTCGGCGGGGCGGCAGTCGGCAATGTCGGGACGTGTCTCGAGATCAATAGCGGGCACGTCATCTGCGATCACCTGTGGATCTGGCGCGCCGATCATGGTGACAGCGATAGCGGCCAGGTCCACACCGGCTGGACCGAAAGCCGGGGTGATCATGGCCTCGTCGTCAACGGCGATGAGGTGACCTGCTACGGCCTGTTCGTCGAACATTTCCAGGGCTGGCAGACCGTGTGGAACGGCGAGAACGGGCGGACCTTCTTCTACCAGAACGAGCTGCCCTACGATCCGCCGAGCCAGAGTGCGTGGCGCGGGGATTCCAACCGCGGCTGGGCGGCGTACAAGGTTGCGGATCATGTCCGCCGCCACGAAGCCGTTGGAATGGGTGTCTATGCGAACTTCACGGCGGATCCGTCGATCGTACTGGCCAGTGCGATCGAAGTGCCCGGCACGGCGGGCGTTCGCATCAGCAACGTCACGACGATCTCGCTCGGCGGTGGCAAGGGCACGATCGCCCACCCGGTCAATGCTGCGGGCGCGGCCGCGCGCCCTGGAAGCATTCGGCAGACGTTGCGCCGATATCCCGGATGATTGCGGCAAGCATCCGGTTGGTCACGCAATTGCGGCGGCGCAAGACCAGCTTCGCCAACACAAAGGCGCTGACCACGCCAAGCGAGAAGCCGACACGCGACCCGTATCGTCATCCCAATCATTGCTCCGCAGCCGCTCGACGGCCGAGGCGGGTCGATGACATGAACGATATCGACGCGCCCATCAAAATGCGCGGTTACGAACCGCGTCAACCGCCGCGCGGCGGCGGCCTCGTCCTCGACCAGCAACAGTTTCATGGCGAAGCCGCCATCACGATCGTGGTGCGCCACCTGCTCCCACCCATCGGTCCGGTCGTCACTGTCGTCCTGCCACCGAACGCTTCGCTGATGCGGGCGCGGATATAGGCAAGGCCGGTACCCGATCCGATCGCGCCGCCTCCCCGATTCCCGGCTCGGCGGGGTCACCATATCGAGGACGCGAAGGCGTCGGTCTGTACGGAGGATCGTCAGGACAAAGGCGTCACCGGTCGCCTAACGGCCGTGGACGAGCGCCTTCTCGACCAACGTCAGCAAGATGCCCGGCGGCACGTCAACACCCGTCGCCTGCTCTACCTCGACGCACCGATTGCACGATGGCTCCCTTACTATCGCGCGGATACAGGGGCGCGGCTGACGTTACGCCGATTGTTGTCCAACAGCAGCGGCTTGCCGAAAATGTTCCTTCCGGCGGCGGCAATAGATCCGACGCTGCGCACGCGGGACGTTCCGACTGCGGAGGCTGTAAAGCGGTTCGCCAGCGGTGACCTTTATTTCGAGCCGGATGCGAAATTCGACTATGTTCTCGAGAGCTGGATTATCGTCGACGCGGTCATCGAAGTGGTGACCGGGCAGCCGTTCCATAAGGCGATGCACGCCCTCACGCTCGACCCGCCCGGCTTGCGCAACACTGGTGCCGCTGCTGCCATGTCGCGGGCGAGAAAACGGTGCCGTCCTATCGCACCGTCGCGCTGCTCGAGCGCCGACCGTTCCAGCGACAGCCCTTTCTGGCCGCCGCCGGTGGCTTTTTCAGCGATGCGCACGATCTGCTTCGCGCCGTCCACCGGGTGTACGACAGGGGGTTCCTGTCGCGCCAATCGCTGCGGGCTCCTGAAACTGTCCGGGGACGGCGCAGTGTCGCGCGCCTTCCCGCTACAGGTTTTTTCCCGACACCCTGAAAGGAAAAACCCCGGCGACCCTCACGGACCGCCGGGGTTTTCGTTGGACCGTCTCGCACACGCGAGAGATCCCGGTCGGCCCCGACACCTGTATAGGGGGTCGGGTGCCAGGGCCGGTCCGTCTTAGCCGAGCAGCTTCAGCACGCCCTGCTGCGACTGGTTCGCCTGAGCGAGCAGCGCGGTCGAGGCCTGGCTGAGGATCTGCGCCTTGGCGAGGCTGGTCGTCTCGGTCGAGAAGTCGACGTCCTCGATGCGGCTGCGGGCGTCGGTCAGGTTGGCGACGTTGGTCGTCAGGTTGTTGACCACCGAGCTCAGGCGGCTCTGGCCCGCACCCAGCGTTGCCCGCGTCGTGTTGACAGCCGCGAGCGCGGTATCGAGCGCGCCAAGCGCGGTGGTTGCACCGGCTGCGGTCGAAATGTCCGAACCCGTCACGCCGGACAGATCCAGTCCGCCAACAGCGAGCGAAACCGTGTCGGTTGCCGACGAACCCGTCTGGATCTTCACGGTCGCGGCCGTGGTGCCGAGCAGCGACACGCCGTTGAAATTGGTCTTGCTCTGAATGTCGCTCAGCTGACCGGTCAGCTGCGTGACTTCCGCCTGCAGGTTGGTACGATCGCCCGCTGCATAGGTGCCCGATGCCGACTGAACGGCAAGCTCACGAACACGCTGCAGGATGTTGGTGACTTCGCCGAGCGCGCCGTCCGCCGTCTGCGACAGCGCGATGCCGTCATTGGCGTTGCGGATCGCCTGGTTCTGGCCCTTGATCTGCGAGGTCAGCGAGGAGGCGATGGCGAGGCCGGCCGCGTCGTCCTTGGCCGAGTTGATGCGCTTGCCGGTCGACAGACGCTCGATGCTGGTTGCCAGCGCAGCGCTGGCGGTGTTCGACGCATTGGTCGCGCGCAGCGCGGCGACGTTGGTTCCGATAACAGTCATGATGTGTCTCCATCGTGGTTCGGCAATCCCGCCGCCCCCTATCGGAGAGCCGAGCCGCCATCACAGGTAACGACCGACCGCGCCCGTGATTAAGCACTTTTGCAAACCACGCTATTTTATCCCCACCGACACCCCTGCACACAATGTTGCGGCGACGACCGGTTGCCGCCGGAAAAATATTGCCGCTTTGCAACGTCCTTAACGGGTCGTTTACCACGGGTAGGGCATTCCTCCGCTCGACCAGGGGGAATTTCATGCGATCCATCGTCCCATCCGCCGCGATACTCCGCCAGCATTATGCGCTGGTTTCGACCTTGCGTACGCAAGGCTTCGCAATCGGCAGCTTCGAAGACGGCAAGCTACGCAACGCGGACCTCTATCTCGTGGCCGAGGGCGAGACTCCGCCCGCCGCGGCGCGCACCGTCGTGATCGGCACGGAAGGGCGCTACATTGTACCCTCGCGTGACGGCCAGCCCGCTCGCATCGCCTTTTCGGGTGCCGATGCGGCGGTGGGCGCGGGCTTCGTCCGCGCGCTGCTCGCCGAACCTGAAATGCCAACCGCAGCCGATCCCGAGAGCCTGGCGCTCCACACGCTTGCCGATCGCGTTGCTGCGGCCGACATCACCGTTCTCATCAACGGCCCGACCGGCACCGGCAAGGAAGTACTGGCGCGCTCGATCCACTTGAAATCGGCGCGCGCCAACGGGCCGTTCGTCGCGATCAACTGCGCTGCCCTGCCCGAGACGATGCTGGAGGCATTGCTGTTCGGCCACCAGAAGGGCGCGTTTACGGGCGCGTCGTCGGGCGGGGAAGGTTTTTTCCGCGCGGCCAATGGCGGCACGCTGCTGCTCGACGAAATCGCCGAACTGCCGCTGCAACTGCAGGCCAAGCTGCTGCGCGCGCTGCAGGAGCGCGAGATCGTCCCGATCGGCGCAACCACGCCGCAGGCGATCGACGTGCGCGTCATCGCTTGCGCCAATCGCGATCTGCAGGATGAAGTCGCGGCTGGGCGTTTCCGCGCCGATCTTTATTACCGCCTCTCGGTCTTCCCGCTCACCACCAAGCCGCTGGCCGATCGCCCGCAGGATGTGCCGGCACTCGCCGCAACGCTGATCCTGCGCCACGCCGGCAATCGCACGACGATCCCGTGGCCCGACCAGTCCGCGATCCAGTTGCTGACGCGCCACGATTGGCCGGGCAATGTCCGCGAGCTGGAAAACGTCGTGCAGCGCGCGTTGCTGTTCGCCGGTGGCGACACGATTTCGGCCGAACACATTGTGTTCGATCGCCCCGCCGCCCGCGCCGCCAACGACCAGCCGGGGCAGCCCGCGACGCTCGGCAACATCGTCCAGATGCACGAATTCCAGGCGATCCGCGAAACGCTCGCGGCGTGCAACGGCAGCCGCACCGAAACCGCCAAGCGGCTTGGCATCTCGGAGCGTACGCTGCGCTACCGCCTCGCCAAAGCGCGCGAACAGGGCGATGACATCGTGCCCGCCACCAACCGGACGGCCTGGGCATGAGCATCGACGGCATTGGCGGTGGCGGCGCGATGGGCGTCGACCGGGTGATGGCGCTGCGCGCGCAGATCCTCGAACGCAACCAGGCGCTGGCGCGGGCTGGAGCCACATCGGGAGCCGCCCCGGCGGCTGCATCGAAGCCCGCGAGCTTCGCCGCGACCATGGAAGACGCGCTGAAGAGCGTGAACCAGGGCCAGGTTGAGGCCGGCAAACTGTCCGAAGCCTATGAACGCGGTGAGACGATCGACATCGCCAAGGTGATGATGGCGCGTCAGCAAGCCTCGGTCGGTTTCGAAGCAACGCTGCAAGTCCGCAACAAACTGTTGTCCGCATACAAGGACATTATGAGCATGCCGGTCTAAGATAGATGAGCAACGCCCTCACCCCCGCCCCGCAGTCCGGTGTCGCCGCCCTGGTGCCCGAACGCTTCGCCAACCCCTTGCAGCAGATCCAGGGTCTGCTCGCGCAGCCGGCGGTCCGGCGCAGCTTGCCGATGGTCCTGCTCGTAGGCTTGATCGCCGCCGCCGCGCTCGCCTGGATGATGCTCGCCACGCCGACGCAAAAGACGCTGTTCTCCGGCCTTGCCGATAGCGACAAGGCGTCGGTGACGGCGGCGTTGCAACAGGCCAACATCACGTCGCGGATCGACCCCGGCACCGGCGCGCTGACGGTCGCGGAGGACGATTATTCGCGCGCGCGCATTCTGCTTGCAGGGCAAGGCCTGCCCAAGGCCGCGCCTGGCGGATATCAGATCCTCGACAATCTTCCGATGGGCGTGTCGCGCGCCGTCGAAGGCGAACGCCTGCGCCAGGCACGCGAGACCGAACTCGCACGGTCGATCCAGGAGATTGACGCCGTTGCCGAAGCCCGCGTCCACCTCGCCACGCCCGAACAATCGGTGTTCGTGCGCGACAATGCCGCGCCGTCCGCCTCGGTGATCGTGAAACTGCAACCGGGCCGTTCGCTCGGCGACGCGCAAGTGTCCTCGATCGTCAACCTCGTCGCCTCCTCGGTGCCAGGCATGAAGCCCGAAGGCGTCACCATCGTCGACCAGATGGGCGGATTGCTCACCAAGGGTGCCAACCAAAGCCAGCTCGGCATAGCCAGCGACGAACGCATCGCCTTCCAGCGGCGTGTCGAAGAAAAGTACCGCGCCCAGGTCGTGCAATTGCTCACCCCGCTGATCGGCGCCGGCAATTTCACCGCCGAAATTCAGGCCGATGTCGACTTGAACGAAACCCAGGCGACGCGCGAAAGCTATGACAAACAAGGCGCGCTCCGCGTCGAACAGGGCCAGTGGACCGGCAACGGCAAGGACGCGCAAGCCCCCGGCGGCATTCCGGGCGCGCTGTCCAACACGCCGCCGCCCGCATCGACCCTGTCCGCCCCGCAACCCGCCGCAACACCAACCCCGGCACCGCCCGCAGGCTCGGGTGTCTCAACCCCCGGTGCCGCTGCACCGGTGGTGGCGGCCGCTGCCGGAGCGGTCAGCGATGCGATGAAGGCGAGCGACCAATATTCGCGCGCTTATGATCTCGGCAAGGAAGTGTCGGTCAGCCGCACCGCGCCCGGCACGATCACGCGGCTGTCGGTCGCGGTGCTGCTGCGCGACCCCGAAACCGGCAAGCCGCGCGGCACCATGGAGATCCAGCAAGTCACCCAGCTCGTCCAGACGGCGGTGGGCTTCAACCCCAGCCGGGGCGACCGCGTCACCGTGATCAGCCGCAAATTCGCTGGCGGGACCGCGCTGGACGACAAGCAGCCCTGGTATGAAGCAGGCTGGCTGCCGGTGGTCGCGCGCAACGCAACGGCACTGGTGATCGCATTGCTGGTGTTGTTCCTCGGCGTCCGCCCGCTCGCCAAGAGCTTGATGAAGAGGGACCCCGAACCGGTCGCGCCGCAGGATCGCCCGGCGCTGGGTCGCGATCTGCTGAGTGAAGCGCAGGGTGGCGGACAAGCTCCGCCGCCGCCAACCGACCAGCCCGTCAGCATCGACGCGCTGGAAAGTGCCCGCAACTATGACGATCGCATCGGCATGGTGCGCGGCTTCACCCGCGACAATCCGGCGCGCGCCGCGCTCGCTGTTCGGGACATGATCAAGTCATGAACGCTCCCATGCGCACCTTTACCGGCGTCGAACGTGCCGCCGTGTTGATGATGCTGGTCGGCGAGGAAGAAGCCGCCGCGATCCTGCAAAAGCTCGACCCCGAAGAAGTGCGGCAGCTTGGCAAGGCGATGTTTGCGGTCGCTGATGTCAGCGAGGTCGAGGTCGAATATGCGCTCGACGATTTCGTCGGCAAGGCGCGCGAGCGCACCGCGATCGGCTTCGACCCGCGTCCGCGGATCGAAGCGGTGATGACGCGCGCATTGGGGCAGGAAAAGGCCGATAGCGTGCTCGCACGGATCGTCCCCGCTGAAGATGCTTGCCAGCTCGATTTGCTCGACTGGCTCGACGCCAGCGAAATCGCCGCGATGATCGAGAAGGAACATCCGCAGATCGCCGCCGTGCTGATCGCCAATCTGGAACCCAGCGTTGGCGCACAAGTGCTCGAACTGATGCCCGATGCGGCACAGCCTGACATCTTGCACCGGCTTGCGCGGCTGGGGCCGATCACGCCCGAAGCGGTCGAAACGCTGCGCACGATGCTCGCCAACCGCGCCGGTGCCGCACAGGCATCGGCCGGGGTGACGCTGGGCGGAACGCGCGATGCCGCCAAGATCCTGTCGAGCGGGCGCAAGGCAACCGAGCTGCGTGTCATGCCGAAATTGTTCAAGATCGACCGCGACGTCGCCAAGGCGATCGAGGAAGCGATGTTCGTGTTCGAAAATCTGCTCGAACTCGACGACAAGAATCTGGGTACGCTCATCCGCAATATCGACAGCGACATTCTGACGCGCGCGCTCAAGGGCGTAGACGAAAGCATTCGCGGGCGCTTCCTGGGTTGCATGTCGAGCCGCGCCGCCGACGGCATTCGCGACGAGATGGAAGCACGCGGACCGATGAAGCTCAGCGAAGTGCTCGACGCGCAGAAGGTGATCATCCAGATCGCACGCAACCTCGCCAAGGACGGCACCATCCAGATGGGCGCGGGTGAAGACGATTATGTCTGAATTCACCGCCGGATTTTCCGCGCGCAGCCGGGGCGTGGCCGAAGCGCTGCAGGCCGCCTTCGCGCCGCGTGTTGCAGGCTTCGCTGCCGCCGATTTGCGCGAGCGGGCCGAGCGCGGCCCGGTCTCTTTCTCGCCCCACGACAGCGAGGGCGAGCGCCCGCGGCATTTCTCGCCCGCCGCCCCCGGCACCAATCCGACCGCCGGCTGGGACCCGTTCGATGCCAACCCGGCCCCGCCGACACAGCCCTTTGTCGACCCGGTCGCGGTCGCGCATGAAGCGGGATATGCGATCGGCTATGTCGAAGGCGGCGACGCCGCGCGTGCGGAAATGACGGCACTGGCGGAACGCGACCGCGCCCTGCTCGAATCGCTCACCCAGGCGCTGCAATCGAACGACCGGATCGACCGCGAAGCGGTTGCGCGGCGCTTGCGCGAAACGGTGCTGTTCCTGGTCACGCGGCTGGTCGGCGATGTCGGCATTTCGTCCGAACGGCTGGCCCAGCGGATCGAGGCCGCAGCCGACCTGCTCACCGATGCCACCGAATCGGCGATGCTGCGCGTTCACCCCGACGATGTCGCTTTGCTCGAAGGCAAGCTGCCCCACCAAATCTTCGCGGTCGGCGATGCGAGCGTGGCGCGTGGGTCGTTCGTGCTCGAAAGCGCATCGACCATCGTCGAGGACGGGCCGGACTTGTGGCTCGAACAATTGGCGCAAGCGATCGATCATGTTGCGGTGCCGGGGGCATGAACCTTCGCCCCCACCGTCACCCCGGACCTGTTCCGGGGTCCACCTCTCCACAACGACGATCTTCGCCTGTCGCACCGTGGACCCCGGAACGAGTCCGGGGTGACGGTAAAGGGCGTGGGACAGGGCCATGCTGAACCGCTTCACCGGCGACTATCTCGACGCGCTCGGCCTGCCCGATTTCGCGCCGCGACCCAAGGTGTCCGGGCGGCTGGCATCGTTTGACGGGCTGCTGATGGAGGCGGTCGGCCTGACGCTGCCGGTCGGCACGGTGTGCCAGGTCGGCGACCGGCAATCTGGTGTCGAAGCCGAAGTGATTGGCTTCCGCAATGGCCGCACGCTGTTGATGAACCTCGGCGGCCCGGCGGCCTTGCTCCCGCAAGCGCCGGTACGCCCGCTCGGACCTCCGGGCGAGGCCGAGGTCGGTGCCGCGTTGCTCGGCCGCGTGGTCGATGGCGCAGGCAAGCCGATCGACGGGCTGGGGCCGATCCGCGGCGCGGCGCGCTGGCCGCTTGCGGGCAAATTGCAATCGCCGCTCGACCGGGGCCGCGTGCTGCACCCGCTCGATGTCGGCGTGCGCGCGATTAACGGGTTGCTGACGGTTGGCCAGGGGCAACGTATCGGCATCATGGCCGGGTCGGGCGTCGGCAAATCGGTACTGCTCGGCATGATCGTGCGCGCGGCGCAGGCCGATGTCATCGTCATTGGCCTGATCGGCGAACGCAGCCGCGAAGTCGCCGATTTCCTCGAAACCAAAGTCGCGGGCGAAGCGCGCAAACGCGCCGTTGTGATCGCCGTGCCCGCCAACCATTCGCCGGTGCTGCGCATTCGCGGTGCCTTGCGCACCCATGCCATTGCCGAAGCCTTTCGTGCCGAGGGCAAGAAGGTGCTGCTCATCATGGATTCGCTCACCCGCGTCGCGCATGCCGGGCGTGAAATCGGCCTCGCGCTGGGCGAACCGGCCAGCGCGCGCGGCTATCCGCCCTCCGCAATCGCAATGCTGCCCAATCTGATCGAACGCGCGGGGACCGACGTCGCATCGGGCGGATCGATCACCGCCATCTATACCGTGCTCGCCGATGGCGATGACGGCAACGATCCCGTCGTCGACAGCGCGCGCTCGATCCTCGATGGGCATATCGTGCTCAACCGTGCGCTGGCCGAACGCGGCGTTTATCCGGCGATCGACATCGGTCCCTCGGTCAGCCGCGTGATGAACGACATTGTCGACAAGCCGCACCAGATGGCCGCGCGCGTGCTGCGCCGCCACCTCGCCACCTATGAGGAAAATCGCGATCTGGTGCTGATGGGGGCGTATCGCTCGGGTGCCGATCCGGCGATCGACGCCGCCATCGCCTGCCATCCGGCGGTGCTCGAATATATCAAGCAGGACCCCGACGAGATGGTCTCGCTGCCCGACGCCGCCGCCGAGCTGATCGGCGTGTTCGGCGATGGCTAAGCCCTCCAAGCTCGACCGCATTCTGCGGGTGCGGACGCTCCAGCTTGGCCTGGTCCAGGCCGAGGAGGCACGCGCGCACGATCGTGCCGCCAGCGAACAAATGCTCAGGTCCCGCATTGCGCAGCTAACCGCGAACGTCTCCCCTACGCCTGCAGCGGCCCCGGTGGCTGGCTTTTCGCTGGTCGCTGCAGCGCATTTTCGCGAGCGCCTCCACCAATCGGCCGAAGCTGCCGAAGGGCGCTTGCGTGCGGCCCAGGCAACCGCCGCGCGCGCCAGCGAAGCGACGCGTGAGGCGCGCCGAGACCAAAGCGCGATCGAAAAATTGATCGCCCGCGCCGAAGCCGAGGCCGTGGTCAAGGCGATCCGCGCCATGGAGGCAGCGCCGCCAACGCGAAAAATTCGGCACGATCCTTGCTGAAGCTCTGACAACGTCGATCGGGAGTTGCGATCGATTCCCGTTGGAGCCTGCATGATCGATCCGTTGCCCCTATCGTCTGCGCCATCCGCACTTGCCCCAGGCCACGGACAAGCCCCCGGCCACGGGGGCTCCACGCCCGGTGGTTTCGAGAAAGCGCTCGGCGCGATCCTCGAGGCACGCGATGCCACGACTACGGTGCCCGGAAGCACCTCGACGATCCTGACGCGGCAAGCGGCTGCCGTAGACGGCAAAGGATTGCCCCAGCCCCTCCTGGCCACGGTCGGCGCGTCCGAAACCGACAGGCCGAGCGCCGTTCGGAATTGGGCTCCTTCACGAACCGATCCGACGGTTTCGGGAGCCGCATCGGCCGTCCAGATCAAAGCCGCTCTGCCCGCTCGACTCCCAGCCGCAGTCCCGAAGGCCATGTCCGCGCAAAACGCGGCGTTGCAAACGACGTACGATGGCAGCCGGCTCGAATCCGCTGTGATCGATGCTGAAGGAACGTCCCTTGCCGCCGGGCCGTCTACGACGGTACCAGTCGCTTCCGCGAAGATCGCCGCACCTATGCCAGCCGTCGTGCTTGTGGCGGCGCAGGGTGGGACAGATAGCGGCGCGCCCGCTTCGCGGTGCCCGCGGTTGCGCCAAACACCACGCTTGTCGCCATCGTAAACGATGGCGCATCGCATCGCCCGACGGCCACCGCCAAAGATCCGCTCCCTCCGTCGACGACGCGCTGGCGGGACAAAGGGCAAGGCCTGCTGACCGGCGCTTCCGCAGCAGCAGTGGCCTCCGCAAACGTGACCGCCTCAGCAACGGCGGCACCGCTTCCCGCGATCGACCGGTCGAGCCACAAGCGGCCTGCCGCCGTACAAAGCGGGGCGGCTCCGCTTGCGCCTCTCGCCGCATCGATCGAGCCAGTCGTCCCGGCCGTGGTCGTAGCGGACGCGACGCCCGCGCCGACCGTCTTGGCCGAGAAGCCGCAGGCACTGTCGCAGGACAATAGCCCCCTGCCGGTGCCCTCACAAAGCGGGGCGGCTCCGCTTGCGCCCCTCGCCGCATCGATCGAGCCAATCGTCCCGGTGGTGGTCGTAAGGGACGCGACACCCGCACCGACCGTCTTGGCCGAGAAGCCGCAGCCATTGTCGCCGGACACCGGGACTTCCACGGCCGGAGCCGCAAAACCATCGATATCCCTTTCCGCCCCGCCTCGGGCGACCGGAGCACGCGTCCAAACCCTGAGCGCTTTTCTGGAAGCGCGCGACGCGACGGCGACATCGCGGGCACGCCCGGCGACGGCGCGCGCGCAGCCAGCGCACGCAGACAACAGCTTGCCCCAGGCCGTTCGCGTCGACGCAAACGATGCGACGATAGCGCTTGTCCCAAATCCGGGGTCGCCGCTGGTCGCGCCCGCTATCGCGTTTGCACCGGCGACCGGTAACGACGCTGAACTCGATTCAGGTCTGCAGAGCGTGGCAACCGTGGCCTCGCCCGCCGCGGCTCAGCGCGCGATATCGGTGACGAGCCTCAGGTCCGCACCCTCGCCAATTGTCACGACCGCAATATCGTCGCTGGCAACGCCCACCCGCCCGTCGACGCTGCCATCGACGGGGGCCCAAGCGCCCGTCACCTCAGATATCGCAAACGCCGCAGACGCGGATGCCACCATAGTCGGCCATACGGTATCGCCACCTGCCGTCCATTCGGCCGCGATCGTTCAGACCATCCCCGCCGCCGGGAGCGAGCTCGTCGCTGCGGCACCGTCAAACGCGCCAGCAAGGGTCGACACCCCGCCCGTTTCGATCACACTGCCAAATTCCGATCGCGTCGACGCGATCCGCCAGCCTGAGCCGTCTCGGCCCGAGCTCATAACCACAGCCCAACCGCTCCCCATCGTTTCAACGGCAACCGCACCCGTGGCAACGCCGCTGCCGGGCGACGCAGGGCCCTTGGTGCCTGCCGCTGTTTCCGCACCTGCGGCACCCCTCCCGATCGTTGCCGCGTCGAGCGCGATCACGCCGCCAGCGGTGCCGCAATCACCCCCGCGGGTTGATCGTTCGGATCCGCCGATCCGGGTCGCCCGGCGCGACGCCGCAGTGCCAGCCATCACCGTCAGCACGACGCCGCAACCCGCCGGTCAAGTCTTCGCGGCGGCAATCGCGGCGGCGACGTCCTGGCGCGACAAGCCCGCAGCCCGCAATGAGGGCGACACTGCCACACTCTCAGTCGCCCTCAGCCCGGCATCGACGGTCGATTTGCGGGTCCGGCAAGCGTGTCGGCAACCGGCAAAACCGACGCCACGCCCCTCGACCTGAGGCAGGATCAGGGCTTGCAGCACATGATCGATCGCATCGAAACGCTCCGCGACGATGCCAATGCGCATGACACGCGCATAAAGCTTACCCCCGACGCACTGGGAAGCGTTGACGTCGCGGTGCGCCAGGATGGCGACCGCGTCCATGTTCGCTTCACCGCCCAGCATGAAGCCACCCGCGCGCTGATCGCCGAGGCGCAGCCGCGCTTGACCGAACTGGCCTCCGCGCGCGGCGTTCGCATCGGCGATACCAGCGTGACCACCGATAGCGCGGGCGGCGGCAACGGTGCCGCCCCGCAGCCGCGCCCAACCCCGCAACCTTCGCGAACGCCGCCCCGCGCGCGCTCCGAAGCCACTGACGATCCCGTCGACCACCGCCTCGCTTGAAGATGAAGGACAGTACCCATGAGTGACGCCCCCAAGGAAGCGCCCAAGAAGAAGGGCGGCATGATGAAGATCCTGCTGCTCATCGTCGGCGGGCTTGTGCTCGTCGGCGGCAGCGTCGGCGGCGCGGTGTTCGCCATGCATGCCGGGCTGCTTGGCGGCAGCAAGGCCGCACCCGAGCCAACCGGCCCACGGCTGGTCCCCAAGGCCGAGCAGAAGCGCGTCGGCACCGGTGAGGGTGCCGAGGGAGCCAAAGGCGGCACCAAGCCACCGATCGGGGTCGGCGGCGACAAATATGCCTCGAATTATTACGCCATGGACAAGGAGTTTACCTCCAACCTGCAGGACAGCGTCCATTTCGTGCAGGTCGGGGTCGCCGTCTCCACGCCTTATGACGATTCGGTGATCGAGAACATCAAGACCAACGAAATCGCGGTGCGATCGGCAATCCTGATGGCGCTCGGCGACACCACCGAGGAGCAGGTGTTCACCAGCGACGGCAAGAAGGTTTTGCAGCGTCGCATCGCCAAAGCGATCAACGATACGCTCAAGGAAAAAGAAGGCTTTGGAGGCGTCGGTAACGTTTACTTTACCAATTTCGTTGTTCAGTGAGGCATGGTTAACGAAGGCCTTCACAGCGCGAGCGACAGGCGGGAGCGGCCCCGGCGGACGGCAGACCATGCCACGCTGGGGACGGCCAACCTCAATCCGTTCGGCGACCTGCACACGGTGCAGCATTTGTCCGCGCGGCTCGCGCGCGGCGTGCGCGCGGTGTTCGAGCCGTTGCTGCGCCGCGAATGCCGCACCTGGGCCGAACCGCTGGTCGTCCAACGCCTGGCCGATTACCGGGTCGAACGCCCCGACGGCCTGACCGCATGGCTGCCAATGGCGATGACGGCGGCTGGGACACCCGCTGCCGGCCAAGCGCTGGCGGTGCTCGACGGGCGTTTCGTGATGGAATTGCTCGATCTGTTTTTTGGCGGCACCGGAGCGGCTCCGGCCACCTTGCCCGCCGAATTCACCCCCGCCGCCGAGGCGATGATCGCCCAGCTCGGCCGGATGCTGGCCGAGCCGATGCGCGCGGCATGGGAGCCGCTCGCCCGCATCGAGTTCACCCCCGGCCGGGTCGAGGCGAATCCGGCGCTGATTACCGATCTCGACGCCGATGACGCCGTCGTCATCACGCGCTTCGGCATCGCCTCCGGGACCGCCAAGCCCGTGTTCCTCGACCTGCTCTATCCCGTCACCGCGTTGAAGCCACACGGCCCGTCCTTGACCGGCAAGGTGCATGGCAAGACCGCCGAGCCTGACCCGGCGTGGCGCAACGGCCTCACCCGTGCGGTGATGGACGTGCGCTTCCCGATCCGATCCGTACTGGCGGAACCGATGGTGTCGCTGAGCCTATTGATGGAACTGAAGGCGGGCGACGTGATCCCGATTTCGGTCGGTGGCGACGTGCCGGTGATGGTCGGCCGCGATCGGCTCGGCGCGGGGACTGTCGGTACGTCTAACGGCAAGGCCGCGATCAAGCTCACGCATATTTCCTACGACCTAGACCGTGCTTTCGGGGGTGAATTGCAATGACCGACTTGAGTGGCGGATTCCCCGTCGATGCCAGCCTGGCCGCCAATTTCCGGCTGCTGCAGGACGTCGATGTCAAGCTGACAGTCGAAATCGGTTCGACTTCGCTCACGTTGCGCGAATTGCTCGCGCTTGGCGAAAGCAGCGTGATCGAGCTCGACCGCCAAGCCAATGAACTGCTCGACGTGCTGGTCAACGGCACGCTGATCGGGCGCGGCGAAGTGGTGATGGTCGGCGACAGCTTCGGCGTGCGTATGACCGAATTGGTCAGCCCCGAGAAGCGGGCCTGATCGCCATGATGTGGTCCTATATCCTCAAGCTCGTCGTGCTACTGCCGCTGGTGTGCGGCCTGATGATCGGGTGCCTCTATGCCTGGCGTCGGCTCGAATCGCGGCTGCCGGGTCAGCCTGCCAATCGGCTGCTCAAGGTCACCGAGACCATGATGATCTCGCCCAGCGTCCGGCTGGCGGTGATCGATTTCGAGGGGCGCAAGCTGCTCGTCTCGGTCAGCCGCACCGGCGTCGCGTTGGTCGATCGCGGTGGGGACGCACGGTGAGCGTCAAGGTCATTCGCAAAGGCTCGGGCCCGGCGCTGATCAAGCCATCGGTGGCGCGCGTGCTGCCTTGGGGCAAGCTGGCGCTGATGCTGCTCGGCGTGGTTTTCGCGATCCTGGTCGCGCACCCTGCCTTCGCCCAGGCCGCCCCGATCGCGGTGCCGACCCCAGGGGCCGGCGACGCCGCCGATCGCGCGCTGAAGGATCTTGGCGGCGGCAATGCGCCGATGGCGCTGAGCTTGCAGATCCTGATCGTGATGGGGCTGCTGACGATCCTCCCGGGCATCCTGCTGATGATGACCAGCTTCACGCGCATCATCATCGTGCTGGCGATCGTGCGGCAGGCGATGGGCTTGCAACAGACGCCGCCCAACCAGGTGCTGATCGGCCTGTCCCTCTTCCTGTCCTTCTTCGTGATGGCCCCGACGATCACCCAGATCAACGCGACCGCGATCCAGCCTTATGCCGAAAGCAAGATCGGCGCGACCGACATGATCAAGGCCGCCGCGATCCCGCTGCACACCTTCATGACCAAGCAGACCCGCAAGAAGGACATCACCATGTTTGCCGGCATCGCCAAGAGCGGGCCGTACAAACAGGCCAATGACATTCCCTTTTCGGTGCTGCTGCCCGCCTTCGTCACCAGCGAGCTGAAGACCGCGTTCCAGATCGGGTTCCTGGTATTCCTGCCCTTCATCGTGATCGATCTGGTGGTGGCGACGGTGCTGATGTCGCTCGGCATGATGATGCTGTCGCCCACGATCATCTCGATGCCGTTCAAGCTGCTGCTGTTCGTGCTGGTCGATGGCTGGGCGCTGACGATGGGTAGTCTTGCCAATTCGTTCGTGAGTTGAAGCGATGCGCAGCACACGACCGTTCGGGCTGAGCTTGTCGAAGCCCGCGCGCAGCACCTGCCGAAGTCGCCGTGGCGCGCTGCCCTTCGACCGGCTCAGGGCGAACGGAAAGGAGCGTTTCTGATGGACGCGGACTATTTCCTGACCGTCGCCAACCAGACGATGTGGGTGCTGGCGCTCGCCTCCGCGCCGATCCTGATCCCGGCGCTGCTCGCCGGGCTCATCACCGGCATGATCCAGGCGGCGACCTCGATCAACGAACAGACGCTGTCGTTCGTACCCAAACTGATCGTGGTGGGTGTCTCGATCCTGGTGTTCGGCAGCTTGATCCTGGGGCTGCTCACCGATTTCACGATCGGCATTTTCGAGCGGATCCCGGATCTGGTGCGATGAACGCGGGCCAGGCCCTTTCTTCCTCCCTCCCGCTTGCGGGAGGGGCTGGGGGAGCAGTTTCTTTATCGCGCGCACTGCTCGCGCCACGCCCCTCCCCT